>NZ_WWCT01000060.1 GCF_009857605.1 Duganella levis
GGCCGGGATCGGCGGGGCCTCCGGGCGTGCCGGGCGCCGGCTGCTGGCCTTGCGAATTTGGCGCGAGGGCAGCGCTGGCGCCACGGGTGGTTTCCATGGTCGCGCGCTCGGCCGGCGTCGAAAACAGCCGGCCCAGCGTGACTTCCGCCTGCGCGGACGCGGGTGCCAGCAGCAGGGCGGCCAGCAGTGAAACCAGCAATGCGGCCCGCACCGGCATCGGGATTGGCAGCGGCGTCGGCATGGTGGAGCGGGTGGCGTGGCGCATCATGATTTGCCTTTCGCTGCTGGCAGCGCGGCCATCGCCGGCGTCTTGGGTGCGCTGTTCAGCGTGATCCAGTTCAGTGTGCAGTCGGCGCCCAGCGTCGGTGCGCCGGGCGTGCCGGCCACCACGCCGAGGCGCTTGATCGAGCAATCCTGCACCGCAAAGTAGCTATGCTGGCGCAACGTCTGGAAGAAGTTGAACAGGTCCAGCTCATGCAACAACTCCATGTGCAGGCGCATGCGGCTGCCGCGCAGCTCAAAGTCACCCAGGTCCAGCGGCGAGTCCAGTTGCACGATCTGTTGCGGTTCGATCTCGTAACTTAGCGGCGCCAGCTTGAGTTGTTCCTGCGTCTGGCGGATCGCGTCCAGCCATTCCAGCCGGCGCTCGTCGCCCACCAGTCCACGCTGGCGCAGTGCGATAAAGCGTTGCTGGTAGTTGCGGATGTCGCGCTTCTCGCTGTCCACCTGCGCGTACAGTGATGACGCAGCGTCGCGCGCGCGCTGGTTGGTCTCCAGCGTGTCATTGGCTTCGTGTTTTTTCACTTGGCTCAGCATCACGCCGGTCAGCGAAATGGTCACCGCCGCCAGCAGCGTCAGGACCGCCGTGCGGATCAACACGAATTCCGTGATCCAGTACGGCAGCGTAATGGCTGCCGCAGTTTTCTTTTTGCCGGGAACAGGATTCGTGCTCATGGCTTCCACACCAGGTTGAGGGTGAATCGCGCACGGCCCGGCGCAGCCGCCTGCGTGCCGGCTTTGCCGGACAGCTTGACCGACGACCGCGTATCCACCGGCGGCTTTTCCACTTCCACCGTCAGGCGTGGATGGCGCGCCAGCGCTTTGGCAAACTGCGTCATGCTTTCCACCGCATTGCGATAGTCATCCTGGTCGCTCGTGATTTCCGCCTCCAGCACCAGTATCTGCGGCGCGCGTTGCGGAATGCCCGCCACCAGCGAGGAAATCGGCGTAGCCTGGGTGGCGTCCTGTCCCGGCGCCGGCGCGTTGGCGCTCGGTGCGTTCACTTTCCAGTCCATTTGCAGCAGGCGGATTTGCGGCACCGCCTCCAGCGCTTCGCTGACCACCGTGGCCATGCCCAGCGGCGTGCCCGATTGCGTGGCTAGCATGCGTTCCACATTGACCGCCGCCCGCATGTTGGCGGTGGTGGTCACGCGCGGTGGAATCTCCGCCATGGTGGCGCGATAGCGCTGGTTGAAGCTCGACGTCTCTGCGGCCAGCTGCTTGCTGTCGCTATTGGCTTCGTGTTCCTGCCACAGGTTGGCGCCGGTCCACGCTGAGCCGCAGATGGCCAGTGTGGCGCTCACCGCGTACAGGTAGACGCGCGCGCGCCATAGCTTGAAGTAGCGCTGCCACAGGCCTAGCGTGTAGTGGCTGGCCGGCGCACTGTGCGCCAGCAATGCCAGCAGCGCAGGTTCGGCCATGTGGCCGGACAGGCAGTCGGCCAGATCGTCGACACCGCGTGCTGTCTTGAGGCCCACGCTGGCTGCCACGGATTCCAGCGACAGCAGGCGGAATTCGGTTTCCGCGCCGTCCTCGCATTGTTCGTTCAGCGCTTCGGTATCGGCGGCCGGCGTCACCACAACCGCAGCCAATACCTGGCCGCGCGCCATCAGGCGCTGGCTGCTCAGGAACTGCTGGGTCTTGGCGGTTTCCACGCCGATGTTGACCGGATTGCCGTCACGGTCGATGGCCGGCGTCAGGCGCGAGAACTTCAGCATGCCATTCTGGAAGTAGCTCTGCCGCCAGCCGGCCGATTGCTGCGTCACCAGCAGCAGGTGCTCATCGTTGAGACGCAGCTTGCGCACCAGTTCTTCGCTCATCAGCGTGGTCGAATACAGGCCGGCCAGTGGCATTTGCAGTTGTTCCAGCGCTTCCACCCACGGCTGCACCGACGACGGATTGGTCAGCGCCGACAACAGCACGACGTCGTCGCGGCGGCCGGCGGCTTCGCGGCCCTGCACCTCGTGATGGCGGAACGGCGTTTCGCGGTACTGCTGCATCAAGCGCCGTTGCAGCAGCTTGCGGGCGCCGGCGCCGCTGACGTGCGGCAGCGTCACGCGCTGGAAGTCTTCTTCAATCAGGTCGGCCAGGATGTAGGCGGGCGAGAAGCGGTGGTGGCTGTCGATGTAGTCCATGAAGTCATCGATGCCGCCACGGTTGTTGACGAAACAGACGCCGCCCGACAGCCGGCCGTTGTGCCATTCATAGGCGCACAGCTGTTCGCTGGTCAGATAGAATAAATGTTTGGTGAACACGATGGCCTCAGGTCCTGATCTTGCTGATCGTGTCGTAGATCGGTCCCATCACCGACAGCATGATCCAGCCCACCATCACGCCCAGCACCACGGTAATCGCCGGTTCGATCATCGACTGCACCTTCTCGATCATCTCCTTGACTTCGCGGTTGTAGAAGTAGCTGACGTTATGCAGCGCGCCATCCAGCGCGCCGGTCGATTCGCCCACTTTCAGCATGCGGATCACCAGCGGCGGGAAGATGCCGGTGTTCTGGAACGCCTGCGTAATGCCCTGGCCCTCGGAGATCTGCTGCGCCGCGCGCCGCAGTCCGGCCGCCACCACGCGGTTGCCGACGATGCCTTCCGACAGCCGGATGCATTCGAGGATGGTGATGCCGGACGCGTACATCATGGCGAAGAAGGTGGCGAAGCGCGCCAGGATAATCTTGTGCAGCACCGGGCCGACCATCCAGATGCGCAGCTTGAAGCCATCGGCAGCATAGCGCGCCTGTTCGCTGCGCGCCAGCCATGCGCGGCCGCCGAAGAAGCCGATCACCGGGATGGCGATCATGATGTACCAATAATTGATGAAGATATTCGAGACGAAGATCAGCGCCTTGGTATGCAACGGCAGCGTGTTGCCCATGTTTTTGACGAAGGACGTCAGCTGCGGCACCAGGTAGATCATCAGGAAGAACATCACGCCGGTGACGAACAGGCCGACGGCGGCCGGGTACATGATGATCTTCTTGGTCTGCGACGCCAGTTCGTCCTGCCACTTCAGCGTTTCCGACAGATTCCTGAACACCTCCGCCAGCTTGCCGCTTTGTTCGCCGGCGGTAATCAGGCTGGTAAAGGTCAGGTCGAATACTTCCGGATACGCGGCCAGCGCGGCCGAGAGCTGCTTGCCGCCTTCGATATTTTCAATCAGCCCGGTGATCATCTCGCGGAAGCGCGGATGGTCGATACTCTCGCGCAGATCGTTCAAGCCTTCCAGGATCGGCACGCCGGCGCCGGTCATCTGCTCCATGTGGAAGGCGAAGTTGATCAGATCCTTGCGGGTGATCACGCGCTTGATGGCGATGACCTTCGCGCGCGAGACGCGGCAGTCGATCAGGTCCAGTCCCATACGGGTCAGGCGCAACTCCAGATCCGGCTCGTTGGCGGCGTCCATATTGCCCGGCTGGATATGGCCGGTGGCATCCATCGCGCGGTAGAGATATTGCGGCATCAGCCCAGCCTTTCGGTGAGGTCCACCACGCGGCCGACTTCTTCCAGTGTGGTCACGCCTTCGCGCACGCGGCGCAGGCCATCGTCGATCAGGCTGTGGAAGCCGCCGGCGGCCGCTGCGTTTTTCAGTTCGCGGGTGGAGACGCGGCGCGCCACCAGTTCATCCAGCGCCGGCGTCATTTTCAGCAATTCGATGATGGCGATGCGGCCTTTGTAGCCCTGGTGCGCGCACTTGTCGCAGCCGACCGCGTGGTACAGCGTTTGCGGCGCGGCTTCTTCGGGAATGGCGAGCAGGCGGCGTTCGACATCGTCCGCCACGTGCGCTTCGCGGCAGGCGGTGCACAGCTTGCGCACCAGCCGCTGGGCGATGATGCCGATGATGCTGCCGGCCATGATATCGGCCAGCACGCCAATGTCCAGCAGGCGCGGAATGGCGCCGATGGCGGAGTTGGTGTGCAGCGTCGAATACACCTGGTGGCCGGTCATGGCGGCGGAGAAGGCCATTTCGGCGGTCTCCTTGTCGCGGATCTCGCCGACCAGGATCACGTCCGGATCTTGCCGCATCATCGAGCGGATGCCTTCGGCGAAGCCCATCTTGGACGATTCGTTGACCGAGGTTTGCCGGATCATGTTCATCGGGTATTCGACCGGGTCTTCCAGCGTCATGATGTTGACGCTTTCGGTGTTGATGTGGTTGAGGATCGAATACAGCGTGGTGGTCTTGCCGGAGCCGGTCGGCCCGGTCACCAGGATCACGCCGTCGGGGCGGGCGATCATCAGCTTGAGCAGATTGAGTTCGTTCTCGCCGAGGCCCAGGCCATCCAGCGGCACAATGCCTTTCTGGCGATCCAGCACGCGCAGCACGAAGTTTTCGCCGTGCGTGGTCGGCTGCGCCGAGGCGCGGAAGTCGATCTGGCGGCCGGAGAATTTGATCGAGATACGGCCGTCCTGCGGCGCGCGGGTTTCGGCGATGTTCATGTTGGACATGACCTTCAGCCGCACCGCCATCGCCGGCCAGTAGGATTTGTGCAGGCTGCGGATCTGGCGCAGGATGCCGTCGATACGGTAGCGGATGCGCAGAAACGATTGCTCCGGCTCGAAGTGCAGGTCGGAGGCGCTGTTTTGCACGGCGTCGGCCAGGATGGCGTCGATCAGGCGCACCATCGGCTGGCTGTATTCGTCCGAGGTGCTGCCGATGCTGGCGTAATTGACTTCGCCGGTTTCGATTTCGTGCAGGATGCCGTCGATCGACAGCTCGAAGCCGTAATACTGGTCGATGGCGCGCGAGATGTCGGACTCGTTGACCAGCAGCGGCGTAATGGTGATGCCCTTGACCAGCATGGCGCTGATCTGGTCCAGCGCGACGATGTTGCTGGTGTCGGACATGGCCAGGATCAGGTTATCGGTGGCGCGCTCGTAGACGATCGGGAACACGCGATAGCGCTTGGCCACTTCCTTGGGGATCAGCTTGAGGGCGATGGCGTCCACCACCAGGCTGTTGAGATCCGCGCTCTGGGTGTTGAGGTTTTCCGACAGCGCCTCGCGCACCGTGGCTTCGGTGACGAAGCCCAGTGTGATCAGCAGTTTTCCCAGCGGCTCGTTGCTGCTTCTCTGCTCGATCAGCGCGATGCGCAGCTGGTCTTCGCTGATGATGCCTTTTTGTATCAGCAGTTTGCCGAGGGGGATTTTGGGTTGTTCTGCCATGTGTCAGTGGGGGGCGGTACTCAGTTCATGCATGCGCTTGCGCAGCGCGTTGCGGTCGAAGCCGACGGCCTTGTCCTGCGCCAATGCCAGCGCGCGCTGGTAGTAGCCGAGCGCCAGTTTGCCCTGGTTCAGGCGGTCCAGGCCAATGGCCAGGTTGTAGGCGTAGTCCGGGTTGTCCGGCGCGGCGCCGACGGCGCGGAAGTAGGCTTGCTGGGCGTCCGGCCAGCGGCCTTGTTGCGCGTACAAATTGCCGAGGGCGAACAGGATCGGGCCGGCATCCGGGGTGTTGGCCAGGATGGCTTTCAGGCGCGCTTCGCTCTGGCTGATGTCGCCCTGGCGCAGGCCGATCAGGCCGGCGGTGGCGTCGGCGTCGTTGGGCGACAGTTCCAGCAGGCGCAGGTAGTAGCCGGCGGCTTGGTCTTTCTGGTTCTGGCGCGCGGCGACGTGGGCGGCGCCGAGCAGGGCGTCGCGGTTGTTGGCGTCCTGGGCGAGGGCGGCGTCATATTGCTGCTGGGCGCCGGCGGTGTCGCCGCTGTTGAAGGCCTGGTAGGCGCGGTCCAGCGCCGGCGCGACCGGGGCTGGCTGCACGATGCGGGTGACGCGGATATCGTCGTTTTTCGGCGCGGCCAGTACCGGCATCTGCTCAGCACGCGGCGCGGCTGCGGCCTGGATGGCTTGCTGGGCGGCGGCCAGTTCCTGTTCGGTGCGTTCCAGGCGGCGCTCCAGGTCTTGCTGGCTGCTGCGGCTGGCGGTGGTGGGGCCAAGCAGGGGATCGTCGGCGTCGGCTGGGTTGCCGGCATTGGCCGCGTCCGGGCCGGCGCCAGTGCTGCCTGCGCCGGGATTGGCGACGATGATCTGGCCGACGCCGCCAGTGCCGGTGGCGCCTTGCGGCGGCATCGGCACTGGCGGCAGGCCGGCGCCTGCGCCGGGACCGGTCAGGGCGATCCAGTAATAAATGCCGAAGCCGCCAACCAGCAGCACCAGCACGGCGATCAGGCCGATCAGGCGCAGGCGTTCAGGGTCCAGGCTGCTTGGCTCGGCCGTGGCGGCAGTGCGCGCGCGCGCGCGCGTGCCGGCGGGCGTTTTTGCGCTGGCGGCATCGTTGGTGGTTTTTTTGCCGGATGCTGCGCCGGCAGAGGCAGCAGCAGCCGTCGCCGCAGCAGCTGTGGTGGTGGCTGCCGCGGCCGCGC
>NZ_WWCT01000061.1 GCF_009857605.1 Duganella levis
TCGCTCTTCTCAAAAATACTGACAGTATTTCTACTGAATATTTCTTTGTTGAGCATTTAATGCTTTTTGTTGCAGCACCAAATGCCCACACTTATCGACTGTAAATTTTTAAAGATCATTCTGTGTTGCAGCTGAAGAAGCGTTTTGTTCATCAGCGAAGAAGGAAGAGTATGAAGCATTTTCAGCATTTCGTCAACCTTCTTTTTTCCTCACTCAACGCTGCATTTGCATGTGTTGTTTCGTGAGGGACAGAATCATAACAAGGCAGCCCTGGGTTTGGCAAGGGCTTTTTTCACGCCATCCGCCAGCAGTGCGATCACCAGCGCCCCGGCGCCGATGCCCATCAGCAGGCGGTGGTTACCGCCGCTGTGCGCAAACACATAGGAATAGGTATAGCCAGCCAGCGCCTGGAACAAGGCAAACACCGTGGTGGCCTTGCTCCACACTACGTTCTGCGCATGTGCATCACCCTCCAGGATGCGCTGCACCCGGCTCAGCGTAATCGGCACGATCCCCGGCGGGAAGGAGCCGATCACCAGCGTGGCCGCCAGCAGCACCATGTGATTGGTCGAAAACATCATCAGCGCAATCGCGCCCAGTTGCAGCCAGATCGTCAGGTGACTGGTCGGCGCCGGCCCAATGCGATCGGACAGCGCGCCATACACCATCGGCCCGGCAATCGCGCCGACGCCATACACAATCCAGAACAGCGCCGCAGTGTGCGTACCCCAGCCGAGACCGCGCGCCACGTAGTCCACCAGGAACACCATCATCGGCACCAGCCCTACCGCCATCAACGCATATTGCAGATACAGCAGATTCAGATCGAAGCGCACTGCCGCCTGCGCCGCAGCACTTGGCTCGCCGACCGGCACATGCGTATGCGCTGCATGCGGCCAGCATGCCCAACTGGCGACACTCAACAGCAACGACAACACGCCCAGCCCCAGCCACGTCGCCCGCATACCCAGATCCAGCAGCAGCGGCACCAACGTGCCGGACGCCGCAATGCCCAGGCCGATACCGAGGAAGATGGCGCCGCTGGCCATCCCCTTGCGATGCGCAGGCACATGCGGCAGCACCGTCATTGCGGCCAGCACCATGATGATGCCGCCGGAAATGCCCGACATCAGCCGCCAGCCGAAGAACCACGTCACCGACAGCGGAAACGCGCAAGCGAAAAACGCGGCCGACGCCAGCAGCATCATGGCGCGCAGGGTACGACGCGCACCATAGCGGCGCGCCAGCGGCCTCCCCATCAAGGCGCCGATCAGATAGCCGACCAGATTGGCGGCGCCAAGATAAATCACATCCTTGGCGGCAAACCAGTGGGCCTCGATCATCGGCGGAATCAGCGGCGTGTAGGCGAAGCGCGCCAGGCCGATGCCCACCAGGCTGGCGCACAGGCCAGCAAAAATGGCGCGCGCGGTGGCGCCCCGGTCTTCTACGGTATCCATGAACAATCCTTCAAAGCTGCAATCATGTTTGACAGCATAGTCAAACTTGACACCACTGTCAAACATATTGATAATGGCCCCATGGCAGGCATAAAACAATTTAACGAAGACGAAGCGCTGGAACGGGCAATGCACGTGTTCTGGCGCCAGGGCTATGGCGCGACCTCCATGCCGGACTTGGCGAAAGCCACCGGTGTGCAGCGCGGTTCCCTCTACCACGCCTATGGCGACAAGCAGAGCATCTTCCTGCTGGCGTTCGCGCGCTACCAGCGTCACTATCTGGACATGGTGCGCGAGCGCATGCAGCTGGCCGATCCGGAGTCAGCGCTGCGCGCCTACTTTGCGTATGTGATCAATTCGATGTCCGAGCCGGTGCCGCAACTGGACGACACGCCGTCGTCGCGCACGCGGGGCTGCCTGACGACCAAGATCGCCACCGACGAGACCGCCATGGACGAGCCGGTGCGCAACGCCCTGCGCGGCATGCTGGAAGGATTGGGAGAAGTATTGGAAGCGCGGCTGTCGCAACCGGACGCCCGTGAGCGCCTGACCTTATCGCCGCAAGACGCGGCGCGCCTGCTGGTGACTTTCACGCGCGGCAATGTTGTGATGGAGCGTATCTACCATGGCCCGCAACAACTGCAGGCCACGGCAGACAGCATGATTCAGATCTTGTTCAAACGTTGTTGATTACCACGTCCACGCGCTTGTGCACGTCGTGCGCAAACGCCAGGAATTCGCGCATTTCCTCCGGCTGATTGACGTCCAGCGCGAACCATTCGGCCGAACCGCCGGCCTTGCGGATTTCCGCCACCAGCGCGTGCAGCTTGCTGGAGCGGCGCGCGCCCAGCACCACGTGATGCCCCTCGCCTGCCAGCTGACGAGCGGTGGCCGGACCGCATCCCCGGCTGGCGCCGGCGATCAAAATAACTTTGCGATGAGTTTCCGTCATGATGCATCCTCCCCAGGCCATTAACACAGGCTGCATCTTACGGAGGAACGGCGATGCTGCAAATGCACATGGCTATGCAGTTCTTGCCTAATCCTATAGATCGCACCATCAACGGTAGCGGCGGGGGCAGGAATCATGGATCATTCCTATTCCAGACCGCATACAAGAGGAGTTAAGCGTGGAACGCATGATCGCCCTGCACACCCAGATGGCGCGCACCGATGGCTATACCGAAACCCTGGTGGATGACGTGCGCCTGACCCGCTCCACGCAAAGCACCACCAAGTCGCCGGTGATGTACGAGCCGTGCATCGCCATCGCGATACAGGGCCGCAAGCGCACCTACTTCGGCAACGAGACGATGCAGTTCGACGCCGACCACTACCTGGTGGTGGCGGTGCCGATGCCGTTCACCGCCACCACCGAGGCGTCGCCGGAGCAGCCGTTTCTCGGCATCTCGATCCGCGTCGACCGCACCACGCTGGCCGACCTGATGTTTGCCATCGACCAGAGCGATACCGAAGTGCCGGCCATGCCGAAAGGGATGATGGTCACGCGTATGGATGAGCGCCTGCGCGACACCGTGCTGCGCCTGCTCGAAGCGCTGAACTCGCCGCTGGAAGCGCGCGTGCTGGGGCCGGGTATCGTGCGTGAAATCTGCTACCGTGCACTGATGGGCGAGCAAGGCGCGGCAATGCGCGCGGCGCTCACCAGCCAGGGGCAGTTCGGCCGCATCGCCAAGGCCTTGCGCCGCATCCACGCCGACTATGCGGCCGACATCGACGTCGGCATGCTGGCGGCGGAAGCCAGCATGAGCGTGCCGGCCTTTCACGTTCATTTCAAGTCGGTCACGCATTGTTCGCCGATCCAGTATCTGAAATCGGCGCGCCTGCTACAGGCGCGGCTGCTGATGGCGCGCAACGACATGACGGCGCAGGCGGCGTCGGCCCAGGTCGGCTATGAAAGTCCATCGCAATTCAGCCGCGAATTCAAGCGCTACTTTGGCCGCAGTCCGAGCGAGGAAGCGCATGCCGTGCGGCGCCTGCTCAATGTGCAACCGGTAGAAGCGGCGCGCTTGATCTAGACGCGCGGCGCCAGGCCGGGATAGAGCTGCGCCAGCGTCGCCGATACCATCTGTTTCATCAACGGTTGCAATACTGCCGGCGCATGGCGGGCCTGCTTCCACACGGCGGTCAGCTCGGCCTGATGCTGCGTCACCACCTGCTCCACCGCGCTTTGCCAGAAGGCTGGCGCTTCGCCATCGACAAAGCTGCCGCGGCCTCTGCCGAAATGCGCCACCGCCAGATAGCGCAGGATGCCGGCCACCACCAGCGTCTGCATGAAGGCGTCGGTAAATTGCATCGTCGCCTGATGACGGTCGGTGGTGGAGTTGAAGCCCCAGGCGGCGCCGGCAAACGTCAGCGCGCCGGCCAGGCCGCCGAGCAAGGCGCCACCGCCCAGCGTGAGACCACCGGCCAATAGATCTGCCGACAAGCCGGTGGCCGCGCCGGAAATCATCGCGCCCAGCAGGCCGGCTTGCGCCTTGTCGATCGGCGCGCGCACGGCGAAATGTTCGCGCACCTGGGCACTGATTTCCGCCGCGCCGGCCGGGTCCAGCTGATGCAGTATCAGCAGTTCGCGCGTCATCTCGGCGGTGCGCTGGTTCAGGCGCGCGACCAGCTGGCTCATGGCCTGATCCTGACGCTGCTGCTCGGCGTTGCGCCCGATGCCGACCACCTTCAACGCGGACTTGAGCATGCTCGCGCCCTCTTCCGGCATGGCTTCGCTATCGTGCGCGGCGGCCAGCAATTGCGTGGCCAGCAGCTGCATCGATTGCTCGTAACGGTCGGCATTGCGCGCTTCCCATACACCGAACAGGCGCGCGTAGGCAGGCTGCAATTCGGACGGCAGTAACCTGGCCAGCGCATCATAAAACACTCGCTCATGCACCCAGCTGCGGGCGAAGGCATCGAGCGGCAGCACGTCGCGCACGGCAGGATATTGACGCAGATGATCGCGCCAGCGCGCTTGCTCCAGCTGCTCTTCCGTCAGCGGACGTGGGCGGCCGGTCTGGTTCAGCAGCACGACCACCGGCTTGCCCAGCCAATCAAGAATCTTCATCTCGGCCGGCACGTAGCCGGCGTCCTGCGGATCTTCGGACGAGTTCACCAGATACAGCACGATGTCGGCGGAATCGCGCGCAGCGCGCAGCGCTTGCTGGCTCAGCCAGAATGGTTGGTCACGATAACGGTCCAGTACTTCGCGCAGGAACCAGCCGATCGGATTGCCGGCTTGCGCCAGACGCTTTTGCAAACGGACTGAATCGCCGAAGCCGGGCGTATCCCACAGTTGCAACACATCGCCTTGCGGCGTGGTCAGCAATGTATGCGGCTCGGAGTGTATGGTGACGTGGGCGGCGTCGCGCACTTCGCCGACATCGACGCCCATCAGCGTGCGCGCCAAAGTGGTCTTGCCGTTATTGGTGTGCGAGATCAGTGCCAGTTGAATGGTGCTGCTCATGCCGGCGCCTGCAGATTAACTACCGTGGCAGCCGCGCGATGGAAGCGGCAGAATTCCTGCCACAAGGCGATGCGCTCGGCCAGGCGCTCCGGTCCCATGCGCTCCAGATAAGCGGATTCGTCCAGCAGCACAGTGACGCCGCGCGGTACCGCCTTGGTCAGCGCATCGAGAAAGGCGCCGTGGTTTTCCTGCTCCGGTGTTGCGCTCAGATTGAACAACGCTGCCGTCGCGGCGGCCTCGGTATCGTCGCTCACTTGCGGCGCTTCGCCGTAGGCGGTCGATGGCCGCAGCATCAGGCGTCCCTGCTCGCCGAACATTTCGCTGGCGATTTTCTGCAAGCTGCGGTGGCGTTGCTCGTCGACGGTAAAGCTGTAGGGCAGCACTCGCAGCGTACCGCCTTGCGCCATGCCCATCGCATCATTCAGCTTGCGGAAGTAAGGCTGTTCCAGATCGAGCGGGAAGTGACGTGCCAGCCGTGCCGCGCGCCATTGCGCAAACGCCGCCAGCAGCAAGCGTGGCAACACAACCAGCAGCACGATGGTGGCGGCGTACAAATGGACCCAGCGCGCGCCGCCGCCTGCCGCAGTGGTATTGGGGAAACGCAGCGCTTCAATCTCCGCCAGCGTAAAGCCTTGCAGGTGGAATAGCGAGACGGCCGGTGAAAAAAGGATGGTCAGCAGATTGTGGACCTGCGCCGCATCAAGGAAAGTGCTTTCCCAGCCGGCGGCATATTGCGACAGCAGGCCGCGCGCATACAGCGAAAGCAGCGCGCCAGTGGCAAACATGGCCGCGCTCAGATGAATGGTACGACTCAGGCGAGCGGACGTTAGCTTCGCACTCAGCTGCGACCACTCGCTGGCAAAATTCATCACGGCGGTAGACAACGCTGCTGGCAGTTTGCGCGGTGGCTTCAGACGACGGGGCACGCGTGATTTCGAGGAAATAAACAGCCAGATCAGCAAGCCCAGGTAGACCAGCAGATTCCACGCAATGATCAACAGCAGCGGCGCCGACAACAAATCGACGCGATGCGGATCGGTGATGCGGTCGAGACCGGCGCCGAGCAGCAGGCCGATGACCGGCAGGGCCCACGCCAGCGCACGCAACGGCGCCCGCTGTTGCAGGAAGCCGGCGAATGACGGATGGCGTTCGGCCAGGCGCTTGAGGATTTGTTCGGCGCGTTGTTGGAGGAAATCATCGCCGGTGGCCTCGGACTTGCGGTCCGCCGCCCGCCACTGCGCCAGTTCGCGCGCGCTGCGGCTGGCATATAGGCGATCATCGTCGCTGAGGATTTCCTTGTTTTGATCGGTGGTCTCGATGGCGCGGACCAGCACGACGTCTCTTGCAGTGTGTTCATTCATGCAAAGAGTATAAACGCGAAAAAGCCCCGACCGGATTACCGGACGGGGCTTCTTCTAATAACTAGCTTGACGATAACCTACTTTCACACTGGTTGCAGCACTATCATCGGCGTAGAGTCGTTTCACGGTCCTGTTCGGGATGGGAAGGGGTGGGACCGACTTACTATGGTC
>NZ_WWCT01000062.1 GCF_009857605.1 Duganella levis
GGCTGCCGGCGCCGCGCCGGCGGCGGGCGTCGATCCGCTGGCGGCACAGGGCCAGGGCCAGGCTGCCGGACGCGTGATCAACATGCTGTCGGTGGCGGCGCCGCAACAGGTGATGCTGGAGGTGCGTATCGCCGAAATTTCCAAGACCCTGGTCGACCAGCTGGGCGCCAGCGTCGGCCTGGTCGGTTCCAGCGGCAGCTGGACCTATACCCTGCTGTCGAATCTGCTAAGCGGCAATCCCAACAAGCTGGACGCGTTCAACACCAAGAACGGCAAGTTCGCCACGCTTGACGCGCAAAAGAACGACGGCCTGGTCAAGATCCTGGCCGAGCCGACGGTGATGGCGATCAGCGGCCAGGAGGCCAGCTTCCTGGCCGGCGGCAAAATCTTCATCCCGGTCTCGCAGGACACCACCAGCGGCGTGCCGCGCACCACGCTGGAAGAAAAAGAATTCGGTGTGGCCGTCAAGTTCACGCCGACCGTGCTGGAAAACGGCCGCATCAACCTGCGCGTGGCGCCCGAGGTGTCCGAACTCAATCGCGAAGGCATCGGCATCACCGCCAGCGGCACCACCGCGACCGCCGTGCTGCCCTCGTTCACCACGCGCCGCGCCAGCACCACGGTGCAGCTGTACGACGGCCAGAGCTTCGCCATCGGCGGCTTGATCAAGAATAACGTGACCACCAATATCAAGGCCTTCCCCGGCCTTGGCGAGATCCCGGTGCTGGGCGCCCTGTTCCGCAGCAGCGACTTCCAGAGCGACCGCACCGAACTGGTGTTCATCGTCACGCCGCATCTGGCGCGGCCGCTGCCGCCCGACCACAAACTGCCGACGGACGACTACACGCCACCGAGCCGCAGCGACTTCTTCTTGCGCGGCAAGATGGAAGGCAGCGCCGCGCCCGCCACGCCGTCCGCCACGCCCGCCCAATAGGAACGCCCATGCATATGACTTTATTTCCCCGTCTGGTCCTGCTGGTGCTGGCGGCCGCCTGCGTGGGCGGCTGCGCGCTGTCGCCACGCGTCGATCAGCAGTTCGGCAGCAGCGTCAAGCTGGCGCTGGCGCAGCAAACGCTCAATCCGCAGGCGCGCGACAACCGCAGCCCGGTCAACGGACTCGATGCGCAAGCGGCCAAGAGCGCCTATGACAATTACCAGCGCTCATACGCCAGCCCGGAACAGCAGCAAAACGCGTTTACCATCGGCGTCGGCAAATAGCCGCCGTCTCGACCACTCACGAGTCAGCAGGGACCAAATTGAAGATAGCAGTCATCTCCCGCGATGAACGGCACCTGGCCGAAGTGATGCGCATGTTGCGCGCCCGCTCGCCGTCCGATGAAATCGATCACCTGGTGGGCGGTGTGGCGCGTGCCGCCACCCTGACCGACGAGCAACTGCCGGATGTGCTGATCCTCGATCGCCCGTCGCGCGAGGATGGCGACCTCGACAACCTGGAACGCTTCTCGGCCCAGTATCCGCGCATCGCCTGCGTGGCGCTGTGCACCGAGCGCGATCCGGAATTCCTGATGCAGGCCATGCGCGCCGGCGTGCGCGAAGTGCTGCCGTCGCCGGCCACCAGCACCACGCTGTACCCGGCCATCGAACGCATCGGCGAAAAACTGGAGCGGCGCGGCCAGGTCAGCGGCAAGGTGCTGGCGTTTATCTCGTGCAAGGGCGGCAGCGGCGCCACCTTCCTCGCCACCAATCTGGGCTATGCGCTGGCCG
Source organism: Duganella levis (assembly GCF_009857605.1). GTDB lineage: Bacteria > Pseudomonadota > Gammaproteobacteria > Burkholderiales > Burkholderiaceae_D > Rugamonas > Rugamonas levis. The sequence goes on from NZ_WWCT01000062.1 coordinate 1,726, forward strand.
CCAGCGGCAAGCAGAAGGTGGCGCTGATCGACATGAACCTGCAGTTCGGCGACGCCTCGTTGTTTGTCTCCGACCACAAGCCACTGGCGACACTGAGCGATGTGGCGCAGCAGATCCATCGCCTCGACCCGTCATTCCTGGCTTCCAGCATGCTGAGCGTGACGCCCAACTACGGCGTGCTGGCGGCGCCGTCCGATCCGGCCCACGCCAATGACGTCAAGCCGGACCACATCGACGCCATCCTCAAGCTGGCGCGGCGCCAGTACGATTTCATTTTGCTCGACGTCGGCCGCAGCCTGGACGCGGTCAGCATCCGCGCGCTCGACCATGCCGACCATATCTACCCGATCCTGCAGACCACGCTGCCGTATATCCGCGACGGCAAGCGCCTGCTCAACGTGTTCCGTTCGCTGGAATATGGCAAGGAAAAAATTCACCTGGTGGTCAACCGCCACGACAAAGGCGGCGAGATCCGCTTGAAGGACCTGGAGGGTGCGTTTGACGCCGACGTCAACATCACCATTCCCAACCATTACGACGCGGCCGCCGCCTCGGTCAACCAGGGCGTGCCGGTGCTGCAACTGTATCCGAACAGCCAGCTGAGCCTGGCGTTGGCGGGGCTGGCGCGCACCCTGACCGGCGAAACAGTGCCCGAGGCGCAAGGCAGCAACTGGCTGTCCAAGCTACTGCCGCGTAAATAAGGACTGAACCATGAGCACTCCGATTTCATTGCGGGAACGGCTGGAAAGCGGCGAAGCGCGCGGCTCCGGCCAGCGCGTGACCGGCATCGACAACCGCGCCTACCAGAAACTCAAACAACGCCTGCACGCCGCGCTGCTCGACCGGGTCGACCTGGAAAGCATGCAGCGGCTGACCCAGGACCAGATTCGCGTCGAACTGCGCAACCTGGTCGAGAAACTGCTGGAAGAAGACGCGGTGGTCATCAACGACGCCGAGCGCAAGACGCTGACGCGCGACATCCAGAACGAAATGCTGGGCTTCGGCCCGCTGGAGCCATTGCTGGAAGACCCGACCGTGTCGGACATCCTGGTCAATACCTACCGCCAGATCTATGTCGAGCGGCGCGGCAAGCTGGAGCTGACCGACGTCACCTTCAGCGACGACGCCCACCTGATGAAGATCATCGACAAGATCGTCTCGCGCGTGGGCCGCCGCATCGACGAGTCGAGTCCGATGGTCGATGCCCGCCTGCCGGACGGCTCGCGCGTCAACGCCATCATCCCGCCGCTGGCGATCGACGGCCCGATCATGTCGATCCGGCGCTTTTCGGCCGACCCGCTGCGGCTGGCCGACCTGGTGGCCTACGGCAGCATGACGGCCGACATGGCGGAGGTGCTGCAAGGGCTGGGCAAGGCCAAGGTCAACATCCTGATTTCCGGCGGTACCGGGTCCGGCAAGACCACCATGCTAAACGTGATTTCCGGCTTCATCGGCCGCACCGAGCGCATCGTCACGGTGGAAGACGCGGCCGAGCTGCAACTGCAGCAGCCGCACGTGGTGCGGCTGGAAACCCGCCCGGCCAATATCGAGGGCAAGGGCGAAGTGTCGCAGCGGGCGCTGGTGCGCAATGCGCTGCGGATGCGGCCCGACCGCATCATCCTGGGCGAGGTGCGCGGCGCCGAGGCGCTCGACATGCTGGGCGCGATGAACACCGGCCACGAAGGCTCGATGGCGACCATCCACGCCAACACCCCGCGCGACGCCCTGACCCGGCTGGAGAACATGATCAGCATGGCGGCCGCCAACCTGCCGACCAAGGCCATGCGCCAGCAGATCAGTTCGGCGGTGGGGGTGGTGGTGCAGGTGTCGCGCCAGACCGACGGCAAGCGCAAGGTGATGTCGATCCAGGAAGTCACCGGCATGGAGGGCGAGATCATCACCATGCAGGAAATCTTCGCCTTCAAGCAGACCGGCCTGGGCGACGACGGCACCGTGCTGGGCCATCACACCGCCAGCGGCGTGCGGCCGCGCTTCATCGAGCGCCTGCGCAACTTCGGCGTGACGGTGTCGGCCACCGTGTTCGACCCGGTCACCCGTTAGGCCGCCATGGATATCCGTCTACTCTTGTTTGGCCTGCTCATCTTCGGCGCCGTGCTGCTGCTGGTGTGGGGCGTCTACAGCGGCTGGAACAATACCCGTGGCCCGGAAGCCGAGCGGGTCGCGCGCCGCCTGCGCAACGCCATCGGCGACAGCGGCAGCGAGCTGGCGGTGTCGATCACCAAGGAACGCATGCTGAGCCGCGACCCCGGCCTGCAAAAAATGCTGCTGCGCCTGCCCGGCATCATGTGGCTGGACCGGCTGCTGTTGCAGACCGGCCGCAGCATGAATGCGGCGCAGTTGCTGGCGATAATGCTGGGCTGCTGGCTGGTCGGGGTGGTGGTGCTGACCGGCACCCAGCTGCCGCTGCTGGGGCAGATGGCGCTGGCGCTGGGCTTTGCCGGTCTGCCGCTGCTGGAAGCCGACCGCGCCAAGCGCAAGCGCATGACCAAGATCGAGGCCATGCTGCCGGATGCGCTGGATATGATGAGCCGCGCCATGCGCGCCGGCCACGCCTTCCCGACCGCGTTGAAAATGGTCGGTGACGAATTGGCGGACCCGCTCGGTGGCGAGTTCCGCAGCGTGTTCGATGAAGTCAACTTCGGCGTTTCCATGCCGGATGCGCTGATGAATCTCGCCGCCCGCGTGCCCAGTACCGACTTGCGCTACTTCGTGATTGCGGTGCTGATTCAGCGGGAGACCGGCGGCAACCTGACCGACCTGCTGAGCTCCATCAGCGCCATCATCCGCGACCGCCTCAAGCTGCTCGGCCAAGTCAAGGTCATGAGCGCCGAAGGCCGCATGTCGGCCTGGGTACTGGGCTCCCTGCCGTTCCTGGTGGGCGGCGCCATCGCGATCTTCTCCCCGGAGTCGCTGATGCCGCTGTTCACCGATCCCATGGGCCGCATGATGCTGTACGTATCGGGCGGCTTGATGGTGGTCGGCTTTTTCGCGATCCGCAACATCGTCCAGGTACGGGTATAAGGAGCGCCCATGTCAACCATACAAATCGTCTTCCTGGCCGTGCTGTTCATCGTGGTGTTCGGCGGTGTGCTGCTGGCGATCCGGCTGCTGACCGCCAATCCCCTCAAGGACCGGCTGGAAGCGCTGGAGGAACGCAGCAAGGTCACGCGCAACAGCATGGCGTGGGTGGAAACCGTGGTCAACCTGGCCGCCCCGCTGGCCAGACTGTCGGTGCCGACCGAGGGCTGGGAAAGTTCGCCGGTGCGCATGCGCTTCATCAATGCGGGCTGGCGCAATACTTCCGCGCCCGGCATGTTCTATGCCGGTAAGACGGTACTGGCGCTGGTGCTGCCGCTGCTGGTGTTCCTGTACATCAGCAGCCGTCCGGTGAGCGAGGGGGAGAACAAGGTGTTATGGATGATCGCCGCCGCCGCACTCGGCTATTACCTGCCCAACCTGGTTCTCAACCACGTGGTCAAGCAGCGCCAGCGCGACATCTTTGAAAGCTTCCCCGATGCGCTGGACCTGATGACGGTATGCGTCGAAGCCGGCCTGGCGATGGACGCGGCGCTGGCGCGGGTGGCTAACGAAATCGGTCTGAAAAGCCTGGTGCTGGCCGAGGAGCTGCAACTGGTCACACTGGAATTGCGCGCCGGCAGCGCCAAGGACAAAGCGCTGCGCAACCTGGCGCTGCGCACCGGCGTGGAAGATGTCGACGCCCTGGTGACGCTGCTGATCCAGGCCGACCGCTTCGGCACCAGCATCGCCGATTCGCTGCGGGTGCAGTCGGACCAGCTGCGCGTCAAGCGCCGCCAACGCGCCGAGGAGCAGGCGGCCAAGGTATCGCTCAAGCTGCTATTCCCGTTGATCTTCTTCATTTTCCCCAGTTTGTTTGTCGTGCTGCTGGGGCCGTCGGTATTGAATCTTTACCGCAATCTGATCGTGCCGACCGGGGGATAAGCATATGAATTGTCATCAGTGGCGTATGCCAGTGCTGTTGGTGAGCGGCTTGCTACAAGCGTGCAGTACGGTCGCGCCCCGTCAAGCACTGGTCGTCACCCCGTTGCTGCGCATCGAGGATGCGCGCGCCCTGCCCGCCCGAACTGCGCCAGTGTCGCTGGCGGCAGCGCCGCAACAGCAACCCGAAGCGTCAGCGGCGGCGGCCACCACGCTGCCGGTGGTCCAATCGCGCATGGAAATCGTCCGGCTGGGACCGAATGAATACCGGCTGCAGTACCGCCAGCCTGCCGCCGTCAGCCCGGCTGTTGCCGGCCCTGCGCCAAGCGCTGGCGCGCCGCTGCAAATCGTCAACGGCAACGGCGTGCGCGGCATGGGCGAACGGGTGCGCGCGCTGCTGGCGCACCAGGGCATTGCCGCCCGCCAGGTGGTCAACCAGCGTGGCCACTACCAGCGCACCACCATCATTGAATACCTGCCCGGCCAGCAGCGGCGCGCCGCCGACCTGCAAGCCGCGCTGAACGGCCATGCCGTGCTGCTGCC
>NZ_WWCT01000063.1 GCF_009857605.1 Duganella levis
CGGCGCCGGTGGCGGCCGCCATCGTCGACTCCCTCAACCGCTACGGCGCCGACGCCTTCCAGATCCCGCTGGCGGTCAAGCTGGCCGACAGCGATTTCCGCAAGGCGGCCGACGACCCATTGCTGGCCGACGCGGTGCGCGGCGCCGGCGGCGTGTTCTTCTCCGGCGGCGACCAGGCCCGTATCACCCAGGCGCTGGTGCGCGCCGACGGCAGCCGCAGTGCCGTGCTGGAGGCGGTGTGGGAGGTCTACCGCAAGGGCGGCGTGGTGGCCGGCAACAGCGCTGGCGCGGCGGTGATGAGCAGCACCATGTTTTACGCGCCCAAGACCGTGTTCGCCACCCTGCGCGGCGGCGTCACCGACGGCCAGGAAATCGCCCCCGGCCTCGGCTTCATCGGCGACGACGTGTTCGTCGACCAGCACTTCCTGGTGCGCGGCCGTTTCGCCCGCATGATCCCGGCCATGCTGAAGAAGGGCTACAAGTTCGGCCTCGGCATCGATGAAAACACCGCCATGGTGGTCGATGCGCAGCGGCGCGTGGAGATCGTCGGCAGCAAGGGCGCGCTGCTGGTCGACCTGTCGCGCGCCAGCACCGATCCGGCCCGCGCCGGCTTCAACGTCTCAAATGTGGTGATCAGCTACCTGGATCGCGGCGACCTGTACGACCTGAATACGCACGCGTTCACGCCGTCGGCGGCCAAGGCGGGCGGGCGCATCGTGCCGCACAAGGACTTGCTGGCTGATCCCGTGTTTTCGCCCGACATCCTGGGCCGCAACGCACTGGTCGAGCTGATGGAAAACCTGATGAACAACCGCCGCAGCGAGGCGATCGGCATCGCCACCAGCGGCGCCGGCTCGACGCTGCCGGAGCTGGGCTTCCAGTTCACGCTGAGCAAGACGCGCGACAGCGTCGGCTACGCCTCGGCGGCGCCGCACAGCTACTCGATCCTCAACATGCGCCTCGACATCCGCCCGCTCGACATCGGCCAGTCGCTGCGCACACAATAGCCGCCGCCCGCCGCCCGCCGCCCGCCGCCGGACTCGCCGCAGCGCCGACGCCGGTTTACAATGACGCTCACGTTTCCAACTGACCGTCAGGACCTCCATGATCCGCAATCTCCTCTCCCTGCTGGCGCTGTGCGCCTCGGCCTCGGCGCTGGCCGCGCAGCCGGCCACCATGCGCGTCGATTACCTCCACAGCGGCAACGCGCTCGACGAGCACTACGCGCTGGAGCGGGTGGTGGTCGAACCGCTGCCGTGGCCCGGCAACCTGCGCCAGACCATCGACACCACCAACCGCGGCAACAACATGGTGGAAGTGGTGGACGCCAAGACCGGCAGGCTGCTGTACTCGCGCGGTTTCAGTACCGTGTTCGCCGAATGGCGCAGCACCGAGGAAGCGGCCCGCATCAACCGTGGCTTCGAGGAGTCGGTGCGCTTTCCGCGTCCCGAGCAGCCGGTGCGCGTGCGCATCCTCAAGCGCGACGAGCGCAACCTGTTCTCGGTGGTCTGGACCGCCGACGTCAACCCCGACGCGCAGGACGTGATCCGCAAGCAGCCGCCGGCGCCGGTCAAGCCGATCGGCATCCGCGTCAACGGCCCGTCGGAAGACAAGGTCGACCTGCTGATCGTCGGCGACGGCTACACCCAGGCCGAGATGAAAAAGTTCGAAGCGGCCGCCCGCCGTCTGGCCGACCACCTGTTCCAGGTCTCGCCGTTCAAGGAGCGCGCCAAGGACTTCAACGTCTGGGCCATCGCGCTGCCGACCGAGGAATCCGGCGTCTCGCGGCCATCGACCGGCGTCCATCACGCCTCCAGGCTGGGCGCGCGCTACGACATCTTCGGCAGCGAGCGCTACGTGCTGACCACCGACAACCGCGCACTGCGCGAACTGGCGCAGTACGCGCCGTATGAATTCATCGAAATCCTGGTCAACAATGAGACCTACGGCGGCGGCGGCATCTTCGGCCAGTTCAGCACGGCGGCGGCCGACAACGACTGGGCCAACTACCTGTTCGTGCATGAATTCGGCCACCACTTTGCCGGTCTGGCCGACGAGTACTACACCTCGCCGGTCGCCTACGCCACCGGCGGCGGTGAGCGCCGCGAACCGTGGGAACCCAACGCCACCGCGCTGCACGATCCAGCCAATCTGAAATGGAAGAAGTTCGTCAAAGAGGGGACGCCGTTGCCGACGCCGTGGCCGAAACAGGCTTACGAGACCGCCTCGCGCGCCTACCAGAAGGAACGCGCGGAGCTGCGCGCCGCCAACCGGCCGGAGTCGGAGATGAGCGCGCTGTTCCGCCGCGATCTGCAGCAGAGCAATGAACTGTTCTCGCGCGATCCGCACCGCCACACGGTCGGCGCGTTCGAGGGCGCCAACTACGAGGCCACCGGTTACTACCGGCCTGAAATGCAGTGCATCATGTTTGACCGCAGTGATACTTTCTGCTCGGTGTGCGCCGACGCGATCAGCACCATCATCGATTTGTATTCCCGGCCGGAAAAATAAACCGACGGTTTAGTACGCTAGCGTACAGTGTGTGGAGCGGGCGAGGCTTAAGCTGTATCTCACTTACTCAAACAACACCGAAAGGGATCACATCATGAACAAAATTATCGCTACCTTGATCGCCGGCCTGTTCGCTACCGCCGCTTTTGCCCAAACTTCGGACGTTGCTAAAGCGCAAGCCGATGCCAATAAAGATGTCGCCAAGGCGCAGCAGAAGGAAGCCAAGGTCGATGCCAAGGCTGACCACAAAGCCAACAAGGCCATCGCCAAAGCCGACAAGGTGCATGAAGAGCAGCAAGCCAAAGTAGGCGTGGAACAAGCCAAGGCCAACGAAAAAGTTGCCAAGGCTGATCCTGAAGACAAAGCCAAGGCTGCCGCCAAGGGTGACAAAGCCGTAGCCAAAGCCGAAGAAAAAGCTGAGAAAAAATCGGTGAAAGCCGACGCCAAAGCGATCAAAGCTTCGGTTGATGCTACCGAAGACAAAGCCCTGGCCGCCAACAAAACCGCCGCCACCAAAGCCAAGGCCGACGCTGACGTCAAAGAAGCCGCCGCCAAGCACTAAGCACGAAGCTTTACCCCGGCAATCCGGGGTCAGGTCCGGCATTTAGACACGGGCGCTAGCGTAGCGAAAACTACGGTAGCGCCCGTGTCCATTTGCCGGACCTGACCCCGGATTTTAGACGATCGGGACCAGGCCGCTTGGCTTGATCTTGGTCGCCAGTTCCTTGCCTTTGCGCGCGCGCTTGCCGAAGTGCACCGCCAGCGCCGACGCCGACAGCCGTTCTTCCTGCGCCTTGCCGCCACGGCCGATGCCGTGTACGGTCACGCCTTTCTGGCTGATCGGCTTGGCCGCCAGCAGGGTTTCCTTGTCGCCCAGCTCCATCAAAATCACGCCGCGGCCGCCGTTGGTCAGCACCTTCATTTCATCCATGCCGAATACCAGCACCCGCGCGCCCGACGACAGGGTCGCCACGGCGCTGGCCGTGTCCGGAATCACGGTCGGCGGCAGCGGGACGTCGCCGTCGTCCAGCGTGATGAACGATTTGCCGCTCTTGTTGCGGCTGACCAGGTCGGCCGCCTTGCTTTCGAAGCCGAAGCCGGCGCTGCTGGCCAGCAGCAGGCGGGTAGCGCCGGCGCCGGCGAAGTAGTGCAGCAGGCGCGAGCCGGATGCCAGGTCGATCAGGGTGGTGACCGGCACGCCGTCGCCGCGCGCGTTCGGCAAGGCCGCTACCGGCACCGAGTACACTTTGCCGTTGCTGCCGAACGCCAGCAGGTGGTCCACCGTGCGGCATTCGAACGCGCCGTACAGCGCGTCGCCGGCCTTGAAGGTGAATTGCGCGGCGTCGTGGCCGATGCCGCTGCGGGCGCGGATCCAGCCCTTCTCGGAGATGATGACGGTCACCGGCTCGTCCACCACCTTCTGCTCGACCACGGCTTTCTGGGCTTCTTCGATCAGCGTGCGGCGGGTGTCGCCGAAGGTCTTGGCGTCGTTGTCGATTTCCTTGATGATGGCGCGCTTCATCGACGAAGGGTTGTCCAGCAGGTCTTGCAGTTGCTGGCGGTCCTTGCGCAGCTCGGCCAGTTCCTGTTCGATCTTGATCGCTTCCAGCCGCGCCAGCTGGCGCAGGCGGATTTCCAGGATGTCTTCGGCCTGGATGTCGCTCAGGTTGAAACGCGCCATCAGCGCCGCTTTCGGTTCGTCCGAGTTGCGGATGATGTGGATCACTTCATCGATATTCAGCAGGATGGTCTGGCGGCCTTCCAGGATATGGATGCGCGCGTCGACCTTACCCAGCTTGTACTGCGTGCGGCGGGTCACGGTGGCGAAGCGGAACGTGATCCATTCGCTGAGGATTTCGCCCAGGCCTTTTTGGCGTGGCCGGCCGTCGCCGCCGATCATCACCAGGTTGATCGAGGCCGACGATTCGAGCGAGGTGTGCGCCAGCATCATCAGCATGAATTCGGTCTGGTCCTGGTTTTTCGATTTCGGTTCGAACACCAGGCGCACCGGTGCCGCGCGGCCCGATTCGTCGCGGATGGTATCCAGCGAATTCAAAATCAGCGATTTCAGCGCCAGCTGTTCCGGCGATAGCGCTTTCTTGCCCAGCTTGATCTTCGGGTTGGTCAGTTCTTCGATTTCTTCCAGCACTTTTTGCGACGAGGTGCCCGGCGGCAGCTCGGTCACCACCGCCTGCCACTGGCCGCGCGCCAGTTCTTCGATCTTCCAGCGCGCGCGAACTTTCATCGAGCCGCGGCCGGTGGCGTACATGTCGGCGATCTGTTGCGGCGGCGTGATGATCTGGCCGCCGCCGGGGAAGTCCGGGCCCGGCACCAGCGCCATCAGCTCGCTATGTGTGATTTTCGGGTTGCGGATCATGGCGACGGCGGCGGTGGCCACCTCGCCCAGGTTGTGCGACGGGATTTCGGTGGCCAGGCCGACCGCGATGCCGGAGGCGCCGTTCAGCAGCACCATCGGCAGCCGCGCCGGCAGCAGGCACGGTTCTTCGGTCGAGCCGTCGTAGTTGGCCTGGAAGTCGACCGTGCCCTGGTTGATTTCGTCCAGCAGCACTTTGGCGATCGGCGTCAGGCGCGCCTCGGTGTAGCGCATCGCCGCCGCGCCGTCGCCGTCGCGCGAGCCGAAGTTGCCCTGGCCGTCGATCAGCGGGTAGCGCAGCGAGAAGTCCTGCGCCATGCGCACCATGGCGTCGTACACCGACTGGTCGCCGTGCGGGTGCAATTTACCCAGCACGTCGCCGACCACGGTGGCCGATTTGCGCGGCTTGGCGCTGCTGTTCAGGCCCATTTCGTTCATCGCGTAAAGGATGCGGCGCTGTACCGGTTTCTGGCCGTCGCACACGTCCGGCAGCGCGCGGCCCTTGACCACCGAGATCGCGTAGTCGAGGTAGGCGCGCTCGGCGAAGGTCGACAGGGTCAGGGCGTCGCCGCTCTCGCCATCGCCGCCGCCGGCGCCGCCGAACATGCCGCCGTCGTCGCCACCGCCATTGCTGCCACCGTTGCCGTCGCTACCGCCACCGCCACCGCCACCGCCACCGCCACCGCCTTGGCCGCCATCGCTGCCGCTGCCATTGTCACTGCCGTCACCGCCATTGTCGGCATTGCCAGCGACCGCGTGGTTGGCGTCGATGCCAGCCGCGTTGTCCGCGCCATCAACGGCGAGTTCGGGGGCCGGCTGGCCGTGGGCGTGCGCTTCGGC
>NZ_WWCT01000064.1 GCF_009857605.1 Duganella levis
AGCTGCAACAGCCAGGCCGCGACGTAGACGCCGACGGCGGCGCCCAGCGCCGGCACCAGGTAGTTGCGCCACACGCGGCGGCCGGCCTGCTCCCACAGCGCCGAGGCGTCCAGCGCGAAGCCGGCAAATAAAATGGCGTTGGCCACCGGAATGGTCAGGAAATCGGGCAGCTCGCCGCGGAAATACAACAGGAACCAGGCCATCGCCTGGCATTGCTTGGCCCACATCCAGGTGGCGTGGATGCGCGCGGTCTGGCCGCTGCGGCGCGCGCCGGCCTCAAAAAAGAACAGCGCTGCGCACAGGCTCAGATTGCCCAGTGCCAGCGCCAATACCAGGGTTTTTATATCCATGACCGCAGCCGCTCAGTCCAGGGCCTCAGACCTCGTGTTCGACGTTGGTGCTGCCGTCGCCCATTTTGCTGGACCAGGCCTGGGTGAAGAAGGCTTTTTCGTCTTCGGTCGGGCTGTCGTGCCAGAACACGATCAGCGTGCCTTTGTGGTCGTGCAGCTGGCTGACTTTTTCAATAAAGGTCTGCTTGCCGGCCAGGTCGGCCAGCGCCGCCACGTAGCCGTAGACGCGGCACAGGCGCTCCAGGCGGTCCGGCTCGGTGAAGCTGTTGGTGGCGGTAAGCGTAGGGTGGTCTAAAAACATCGTATCTCTCTCCAAGTCGGCCGCCGAGGGGCTGGCCCGTGCTAACGCCATGCTACTATGATTCCCCACGTAAATCCACATCCCCAAACAACTTGACCCCGCCCGCCCGCCGCCCATCGCCGCAAGTGCTTACCGTTGGCAACACGCGCCGGCTGGAATTCACGCCCGGCATGGTGCAAAGCGAGATGCGCCTGTCGCGCCCGGACCAGCTGGTGCTCAGCTATAACCGCGCCATGATGTGCTTTGTGCTGTTCCAGCCGCAGCCGCAGCACATCGTCATGGTCGGGCTGGGCGGCGGCTCGCTGGCCAAGTTCTGCTACCGCTATCTGCCGCAGTCGCGCATCACGGTACTGGAGCTCGATCCGGCCGTGATCGCGCTGCGCGACCAGTTCGCCATCCCGCGCGACGACGCCCGCTTTCGCGTGGTGCAGGCTGATGCGGTCGAGTACATGCCGGCGCTGGCGCGCAGCGCCGATGTGCTGCTGGTCGACGGGTTCGACGCCGACGGCCTGCCGCCGGCGCTCGGCAGCGCCAGCTTTTACGCCGACTGCCAGCGCGCGCTGCGGCCGGGCGGCGTGCTGGTGGCGAATATGTTCAGCTACGATCCGCACTATCCGGCCATGCTGAAGCGGCTGCGGCGGGCGTTCCAGGGCCGCATCTGCGGCTTCACCGGTATCGCCGGCAACAACCGCATCGTGTTCGGCGTCAAGGGCGGCGAGCCGTCGCCGGCGCTGGCCATGCAGCGCCGCGTGGCGCGTCACGGCGGGCTGCGGCTGCCGCTGCTGAACTGGCTGCTGGCGCACTGGGTGGTGTTGCGATTGCGCTGGACAGGACGCGCCGGCGGCGTGGTTATTTAACACACCAGTCTGTCCGCACGGCATTTTTTGTGACACACTAGCTAGCAATCCTGCGGTCCCCATCCCTGCCCGCGCCGAGCCATGCTGTCATCAGGAAAGCGCGCCATGCCGTCGTCTTCCCGCAAGTCCGCCCGGATCTCGCTGGCGGCCATCCTGACTCTGTTGACCGGCTGCGCCGTGACCGGGCTGCTGTTCGTGGCCGTCAGCGCGCTCGAATACAGCAAGATGGAACTCAGCTACCAGCAGCGCGGCCACATGCGGGCGGCGGCGATCCGCCGTGGCATGGACGATACGCTGGAGCTGGTCACCATTCTCAACGGTCTGTTCAAGTCGGTCGGCGTGGTCGACCGCGAGCAGTTCGCCAGTTTTACGCGGCCGCTGCTGGAACGTTATCCGTTCGTGCAAGCTTTCAATTTCCACCGCGTGCTGGACGATGCCGGGGCGCGCCGCTACCAGGCCGCGATGCAGGCGCGCTTTCCCGGCTACCAGCTGCATGACGCCAACAATCAGCCGCTGGCGCCGCGCGCGCAGCACGTCATCGTCGATTACCTGGAGCCGCTGGAGGGCAACGAGGCCGCCTTCGGCCTCGACGTGGCGTCGCTGCCGGTGATGGCGCGCGCCATCGGCGAGGCGGTCGACAGCGGCCAGGCGCGCACCACGCCGCTGCTGCGGCTGGCCCAGGAACGCGCCCAGCAGCAAGGCTTTGTGATGATGATGCCGGTCTACCGCACCGGCGCCGAGCTGGGCACGGTGGCGCAGCGGCGCGCGGCCTGGGTCGGCAACACCAGCGCCGTCATCCGCTCGGCCGACTTGGTGCAGAAGATCCTGCTGGCGGCCGATCTGCTGGATGACAGCGAATTGATGCTGCAAGTGTATATCGGCGACGATATCCGCCCCGCCAACCTGGTCTACGCGCGCGGCCAGGCCAGCGACGAGGCGCCGGCGCCGCGTTCGCTGCAGCGCTGGCTGGCCTTCGATTACCGCGAGCCGTATGTGCGCACCTTCAGCGCCGCCGGCAAGTCGTGGCATGTGCAGGTGACGCCGCTGCCAAGGCCGTTCCTGCCGCACCACATCGGTTCGCTGTCGACGCTGGTCGGCGGCCTGCTGTTCTCGCTGCTGACGGCGGCCTTCGTCAATTCGCTGGCGCGGCGTTCCAGCCGGGTACAGCGGCTGGTGGACGAGCGCACCCACGCGCTCAAGCTGAGCAACGAGCAGCTGGCCGACGACGTCGCCGCCCGCAAGCGCACCGAGGAGGCCTTGCAGGAGAGCGAGCACCGTTTCCGCCGCCTGCTGGCGCTGTCGTCGGACTGGTACTGGGAACAGGACGAGCAGTTCCGCTTCACCAATATCACCGGCGGTTTCTTCGACAAGGGCAAGCAGGACCCGCAGCTGTTCCTCGGCAAGACCCGCTGGGACGCCCATCCGGCGCTGTGGGACCACCGCCAGGGGCGCGAGCACAAGGCCTTGCTGGCGGCGCATCTGCCGTTCGCCAACCTGGAATATTCGCTGGTCGGGCTGGACGGCCAGACCCACTGGTTCAATACCAGCGGCGAGCCAGTGTTCGACCGCATGGGCCAGTTCCGCGGCTACCGGGGCACCGGCACCGAGATCACCGAACGCAAGCAGGCGGAGCAGCGCATCCAGCACATCGCCCACCACGATGTGCTGACCGGCCTGCCCAACCGGGTGCTGTTGCAGGACCGGCTGCACCAGGCGGTGGCCTTCGCCAACCGCAGCGGCAAGCCGTTGTGGGTCATGCTGATCGATCTCGACCGCTTCAAGTTCGTCAACGACAGCATGGGGCACAAGGCCGGCGATCAATTACTGAAGACGGTCGCCGTGCGCTTGCAGGACAGCGTGCGCACCAGCGACACGGTGGCGCGGCTGTCGGGCGACGAGTTCGTGGCGATTTTGACCGAGTATCCGGAGCAGGCGCTGTCGGTCGATGTGGCGCAGCGCATCATGCGCGCGGTGACGCAGCCGGTGATGTTGGAGGGCAAGGAGTTCTTCGTCACCTGTTCGATCGGCGTGGCGGTGTACGGCGCCGACGGCACCTCGGCCCAGCGCCTGATCGAGCATGCCGACATCGCCATGTACCGCGCCAAGAAGCTGGGCCGCAACAATACCCAGTTCTACGAGCCGACCATGAACGAGGAGGCGCGCGAACGCTTGCGCATCGAGAGTGCGCTGCGCAGCGCGCTGGAGCGGCAGGAGTTCGTGCTGCACTATCAGCCGCAGGTGGATTTGCAGAGCGGCCGGGTGGTCGGCATGGAGGCGCTCTTGCGATGGCAGCATCCGGAGCTGGGCATGGTGGCGCCGCACCGCTTTATCGGCCTGGCCGAGGAGACCGGCTTGATTGTGCAGATCGGCGCGTGGGTGATGCGCACCGCCTGCGCCCAGGCCAAGCTGTGGCTGGATGCGGGCCATGGGCCGCTGCGGATCGCCGTCAATCTGTCGCCGCGTCAGTTCAGCGAACCGCAGCTGGTGGCGTCGATCGCCGAGGTGCTGCGCGAGACGGGGCTGCCGCCGGCCTGCCTCGACATCGAGCTGACCGAGGGCCTGTTCATGCACGATGTGACGCAGGCGGTGGGCTTGCTGCACAAGCTCAAGCTGCTGGGGGTGGCGCTGTCGATCGACGATTTCGGCACCGGCTATTCGAGTTTTTCCTATCTGCGCCATTTCCCCATCGATGTGCTGAAGATCGACCGCTCCTTCATCAGCGATATCCACGAGGGCGACGAGGCGGCGATTGTGGTGTCGATCATCGCGCTGGCCCACAACCTCAAATTGCGCGTGATCGCCGAGGGCGTGGAGACCGCCACCCAGCTCGACTACCTGCGCCGCCACGGCTGCGACGAGATCCAGGGTTATTACTTCAGCCCGGCATTGCCGGTGGCGGATTTTGAGGTGCTGCTAAGCCAGGGACGCGATCTGCGCTCATTGCTGGCTCAGCCGGCTTGACGCGCGGCGCGGCCGGCTTGCGCTGGCGCGGCTTGGGCGCCAGCATGGTGCCGCTGCACTGCTCGGCGCCGCAGCGGCAGGCAAAGGCGCGCTTGATGGCCGGCGTGTGGCGGCCTTCGTAAATCAGCGGGTACGAATAGCTGAGTTCCTCGTCCTGCAGGATGGCGTGCAGCGCGTAGATGAAGATGGTGCCGTCTTCTTCCTCGATGGCTTCGCAGTTCGGCTCGCAGGAGTGGTTGATGAAGCGGGCGTCATTGCCGGCGTCGCCGCCGTCGATGACGTTGCCGTTGGCCAGGCTGAAGAAGAAGGTGTGGTTGTGCGGCCCGCCTTGCGCGGCGGCGCGCGCCTGCGCTTCGTCCCAGCTGATTTCGCGGCCGGCGTATTCGATCACGCGTTCGCCGGGGAGGATGTCGCGGGTGGCGAACACGCCGTTGCCGTGGACCGAGGAGCGCTCGACGCGGCAGGCAGGTGGAGGGGCTGAAGCGGGCTGGAGACTGGCGTCGGTCATGGTGGTCACGTTGAGCAGGAATCGTTCGATTAAACCACAGCGCCTGGCAGGTTTCAATTGGAATCAGGCCGGCGGCAATCGCTGGTACGCTACGGTGCATGAAAACGACCTTGTCCGCCCTCTTCCTGCTTGCTCTCGCCGGCGCCGTCCAGGCCGGTAGTCCGACCATTCCCGCCGTGGTGCAGGCGCAGCTGGCGTCGTGCGATGCGCAGATCGTGCAGCGCGCGGCCGACGGCATCCTGCGTTCGCCGCAGACGCTGCTGGAGCCGTCGCTGCTGATCTCGGCCGCCATCGATCAGCGCTACGCCGGCAATGCGGATGAGGCGGCGTTTTTGTATCTGGCGATGCGCTTGCGCATGGCGCGCCAGTTGCAGTTCGAGCGCGACTGGCGGCCGGAGCTGATGTCGCTGACCGAGCAGGTGCAGGCGCCGCTGATCATGCCGCTGGTCGAGGCCGATCCGGCGCGCGCGCGCGCGGTGGTGCAGCGGGTGCTGGCGTGGGACCGCGCCACGCCCGATCCGTATCGGGAACGGGCGCTGGCGGCCGGC
>NZ_WWCT01000065.1 GCF_009857605.1 Duganella levis
GCCAGCTGGGCGTGTGCGCCGGCCTGCGCCGACAGCTCGGCCGCCGTCGCTGCGTGGCGCTGGTTGAGCGCCACCACTTCGTCGGCCTGGTGCGCCAGGCCTTGGTGCAACTCGGCCAGGCGGGCGGCGCCGGTGGCTTCGTAGCGCTGCGCCAGATCACCCAGCGCATAGCCGTAATCGCCTGCCCAGGCGGCCTCGAAGGCTGCCAGCACGGCTGCCGGCGCGGCCTTTTGGGCGACGATGGCATAGTCGGGGCTGACGTTTTCCAGTACGTCGATCAGCGTGGTCTGGTGTTCCGGCTGGTGCAGCGCGGCTGGTTCCTGCAGGCGCACGGTGCGCTGGCGCGCGTAGCCGGCGTAGTCTGCCAGGAAACCGAGCAGCATCGGCGGCAGCGGCTTTTCATGCGAAGGATCGAGGTAGAAGCTGGTGGCGCCGACGCTGAGGTTTTCCGGATTCGGCGTCTCCATGATCAGCAGACCGCCCGGTTGTAGCACGCGCAGCGCTTCGCCGATCAGTGCTTGCAGCACCTCGAACGGCACGTGCTCGACCAGGTGAAAAGCCGACACCAGCGCCAGGCTGTCGGCGGCACAGGCGCGCAAGGCCGCCACCGCGTCGGTCAGTTCGACCTGCAGGCCGCGCTCTTCGCAGGCGGCCAGCATGCCCGCATCGAGATCCACGCCGCGCGCCTGAAAGCCCTGTTCGCCCAGCAGTTCCAGCCATTCGCCGCGGCCGCAGCCGAGGTCCAGCGCGCGCGGCGCGCGGCCGGCCGACAGTGCGTTCAAGCCATCCAGGAACGGCGTGTAAGCACGCAGGCGCTGCTTGATCACGTCGCGGTCGCCGCGATAGCGGTCCTCGAAGGCGCGGTAAAAGGTGGCGGCGCTCATCGGCTGATCTCGACCTGCGGTTCCAGCCAGCTGCTGCCGACGAATTCTTTGCGGTTCATATTCATCACGATAAACAGCAGCGCCAGGTCGCGCCACTCGTAATTGTTGGCCAAATGGGTTTCATTGCTGGTCAGCGCGGTGGTCACCGAATAGCTGCCTGGTCCCAGGTTGAGCGGGAAGCGGAAGCGGAACTCGATCTGCTCGCCTGCCTTGACCTGCTCCAGCGCCTGTTCCATGTGATGGGTGTTGGTGCCGTAGATCGGCTGGCCCAGGCGGTCCTTGATCATATAGCCGAGCACCAGCCGCGGCAGGTCGGCGTTGACCTGCACCCGCACCCGCAGCTGCACTGCGGCGCCGACGTTGACCACTTCCACCGGCGCGCCGCTGTCGTCAATCAGGGCGATCTCGGTCACGGTCGCCTCGCGGCTGCCGGAGGTGGTCTGCACCCGTCCGCTCTCGGTCACGCTTTGCTCGATGGTGCTGCCCTCGCGCTCGGCGATGATGGCGTTGTAGTAGTCCATCACGTCTTCCGGCGCGCCCTGGTGTGCCAGGCGGCCGCCGTCCAGCAGGATGGCGCGGTCGCAGATCGACTGGATGGCGCCGCGGTCGTGGCTGACGATCAGCAGGGTGGTGCCCTGCTGGCGGAATTCGCGGATGCGGTCGAAGCTCTTGTGCTGGAAATAGGCGTCGCCCACCGACAGCGCTTCGTCGACGATCAGCACGTCGGGCCGCTTGACAGTGGCCACGCTGAACGCCAGGCGCATTTGCATGCCGGAGGAGTACACGCGCACCGGCTGGTCGATGTACTCGCCGATGTCGGCAAACGCTTCGATCTGCGGCATCATGGCGCTGATTTCATCGACCGTCAGGCCGATCAGCTGGCCGGCCATATAGGCGTTCTGGCGGCCGGTGAAATCGGGGTGGAAGCCCATGCCCAGCTCCAGCAGCGCGGCCACGCGGCCGGTGATGGTGACGCTGCCGGTGGTCGGCTGGGTGGTGCCGGTGATCAGCTTGAGCAGGGTGCTCTTGCCGGCGCCGTTGACGCCGATGATGCCCACCGCCTCGCCGGGCGCCAGCTGGAAGCTGATGTCGTTGATGACCCATTTGAGCTGGTGGCGCGGGCCGCGGAACGGCAGCAGCCATTCACCCAGCCGGCTCCAGCGGTTGCCATACTGCTTGTAGGCCTTGCCCAGTTGTTTGACGAGAATCGCGCCCATTACAGTTCATCCACCATTTCACCCGCGCGTTTGCGGAACAGGCGCAGGCCCAGCGCGCAGCAGGCCAGGCCCAGCAGGGTAATCGGCCACAGGCTGGCCCACTCCGGCCACTGGCCGTGCAGCAGGATGGTCTGGTAAGCGTGCATCAGCGCCGCCATCGGATTGAACACCAGCCAGCCGCGCACCGCCTCGGGCAGCGTGGTCAGCGGGTAGACGATGGGCGTGAACCAAAACCAGAATTGCAGCAGGATGGTGAAGAACTGGCCGACATCGCGGAAGAATACGTTCAGCACCCCCAGTATCATGCCCAGGCCGATGGCGAACAGGATTTCGATCAGCAGCAGCGGCAGCAGGCCGACAAAGGTCCAGCCGGGAAAATTGCCGGTGGCCAGCAGGAAGACCGTGAACAGACCGAAGATGATGATGAAATTGACGCCGGCGTTGAGCACCACGATGATCGGCAGGCAGATGCGCGGGAACTGCAGTTTCTTGATGAGGTTGGCGTTCTCGAGGAACACCGACTGGCTGCGCCCGGTGATCTCGGCAAACAGCGCCCAGGTCAGGGTGCCGGCGCACAGGTAGATGCTGTAGGCATAGGTCTGGGTGGCGGCGGCGCCAGCCAGGCGCGAGCCCATCACCTGCGAGAAAATCACCGTGTAGACCACGATCATGGCCAGGGGATTGAGCACGGTCCAGGCGGCGCCGAACAGGGAGTTGCGATACTTGGACTGGAATTCGCGCTGGACGCTGCCGAGAATGAAGCCGCGGTAGCGCCAGATGCCTTGCAGCAGAGCGGCCGCCATGCTCAGGCTCCAGCGCCGTGCACACGCACGGCAGGGACGAACGGTGGGAAATTCATGGTGCGGCGTAGGCGGCGGGGCAGGGGCCGCAGAGTTAAACAAGCCGGCGATTATAGCATAGGGGGCAGGGTTGAAATAAATACAATTTGTAACCAAGTTTGACTTGTCGCTCAGCCCTGCACCAGTTTTTGCAGCTCCTCCGGCTTGATGATGATGAGCCGGTGCTGGCCCTTCTTGACAATACCCTGCTGGGTCAGCGCCAGCAGGGTACGGGTCACGGTCTCGCGGCTGGTGTTGATCATGTTGGCGATATCCTGGTGGGTCGGCAGGTTTTCCACCACGTCACCGTCGTCCTTCTTTTCCTTGAGGAGGTCGAGGAAGGTGTAAATGCGCTTGGCCGTGTTGTGGATGCTGAGCAGCGCGCGGAATTCCGAGTCGCGCTGCAACTTGTCGGCCAGGAAGCGCAGCATCTGGTTGGCCACCGACGGCGAGTGCGAGAACAGGTGCAGGGCGGTGTTGCGCGGCAGGAGCGCGACCAGTACCGGCGTCAGCGCGACCACCGAGGCCGAGCGCATGCTGCCGTTAATCACGGCAATTTCGCCGAAAAAGTCGCCCGGCGCCAGCATCCGCAGACCGATGGCGCGGCCATCTTCGGTGATGTCGATCACCTGCAGCTGCCCCTGCAGCAGGAACAGCAGGCTGTCGCCGGCCGCACCTTTTTGCAACACCACCTCGCGCTTGGCGTAGTGGCGGATGCGCAGGTCGGCCTTGACACGCGCCATTTCTTCGTTGCTCAGTTCGGCCAGCAGGGGAATCTTGCGCAGGTGAATTTGCAGATTGACGCCGGGTTCCACCGCCACGTCCGCCAGCGACGTTTGTGCGTGCTCAGCCGGCGGCGGCGCGGCGTCGGCGGGCAGGGGGGCGGGCTGGTCAGGCGGCGTGCTCATACCTGGTTCCGGCGGGATGGTGGCGGTCGGTGCATCTTCAAACGGTGTGGCGCGGGATAAACTTGCCTGGCTTGCCTAGAAATTATCCCAGCGCCAGCTGAGCTGGATCGAACGGCTATTATATTGAAATAGCGAGATATTTTCCCGATTTCTTATGGCGCGCCATTCCAGCTGCAAGATGTGGTGCGGCGCCACCGTCAGTTGCAGGGCGGCGCGCAACTGCTGGGTGTCCTGGTGGCGCACGATTTCGATCTGGTCCGGGGCATAGATGGCGGTGTTGCGCCAAACCTGGCGGCTGTAGGCCAGGTCGCCGCGCAGATTGGCGCGCAATTGCTGGCTCATTTGCACGGTGCCATACCAGCCGTTGCGGTCGCCGCCCAGCCGGTCGGCCTGGCCGCGATCGGTCATCGCGCTCAGTGAGGCGGACACCTGCTGCGCGCCCTGCCAGTAAACACTGCTGCCCAGTTCCAGGATATTCGAGTCGAAATGGACGCGGGTCGGATAGCTCACATGGCTCAGGCTGGCCAGCAACGACCATTGCATCGAGGCCGGCAGCCTGCGCGCCAGCGGCGGCGTGGCGCGCAGCTGCAACTGTTCCTGTCGCTGGTAGAGCTGGTGCTGCAGTTGCAACAGGCTCAGCGCGGCGGTGCCGTAGCCGCGCCAGTCGCCCCATTCCCACGGCCGTTCGTAGCCGAGCAGCAGCGAGGCGGTGTCCTGTTCGTGCACATGATCGTTCTCGCGCAGGCGCAGTTGCGCCAGCAGCAGCGAGCCGCTTTCATCCATCTGTTGCATATAGTCGACGCTGGCCGTGGTCTGGCGGTCGGCCTTGGGCAGGAAATCCGGCGACAATTCCCACTGCGTGGTGTCGCTGCCGGTGCCGGTGCTGAACAGATTGCTGCTGGCGCCCTGGTTGACATTGTTGTCGTAACCGCGTCCGAGCGACACTGCCCACAGCTTCCGCCAGCTGGGCTTGTTGTTGCAGCCGCTGTTGCGTTGCTTCAGGATCAGCTCCTGAATGCCGGGCGGCGGATTGAAGCGGGTTTCGATTTCGCGGAACAGCCGTTCCGCCTCGTCGGCGTGGCCCAGCATGCACTGGCTGAACGCCAGGTCCAGCCAGGCGCCGGCATGCTGCGGCTCATTTTCCAGGAAGCGCAGCAGCAGCGTATTGGCAAGTTCCGGCTGGCCGCCGTCCAGCGCGCGCAGCGCCTGGCGATACAGCTCCTCGTTCTGTACCGGCGCATAGGCGGGCGCGTCGTCCGCGGCCAGCGTCTGCGCGGCCAGCGGCACCGCCTGCCAGCACAGCAGCGCGGCCAGCGCCAGGCGGGCCAGCGTCAGGCAGCGCATGACAGTTCCTCCAGCGTGTACACCTGGATTGGGTTTTCCTTGCCGCGCAGCACACGCTCGCCCAGGTGCCGGAAGCGATGCCGGCTGGCATAGCCGACCGTGCCCTCGCCGATGATGATGTCGCACGGGTACTCGCGGGCGGCCTGCTCCAGGCGCGAGGCGGTGTTGACGCTGTCGCCCACCGCCGTGTAGATGCTGCGCAGGGCGGTGCCGAAGTCGCCGGCCATGGCCGGGCCGCTTTCGATGCCGATGCGCACCCGCAACGGCGGCGCGCC
>NZ_WWCT01000066.1 GCF_009857605.1 Duganella levis
GGCCGCCGACCGCCCACGCCAGCGAAAAGCCGGCCGCCAGCACGGCGATCATGGTGGCGGCGATCAGCGCCACGGCGCGCAGCAGTTCCTCGTAGGCCTTGGCTTGCGGCGTGGCGATGCCGACCACCGCGCCGCTCACCGGCGCCCGGCTCAGGCCCAGATACACCGGCGTGCCCTGGGCGTCTTCGGTGTCGAGCAGGTTTTCGGCCGCCTTGTGCAGTTGTTCGCGCAGCGCTGGCGCCGCCGCATGGCCCAGCAGCAGGCGCGGGCCGCCGGCCTGGGCCACTACGTTGCCGTCGGCGTCGTACAGGGTCATGGCCTGGTCGGCGCTGATGTGTTCGTCCTTGAGGATGCGCGCCAGCCGGTCCGGCTTCAGCAGCGCGGTCATGGCGTAGGCGACGTGGCTGTCGATGAATACCGGCACGTCGAGCGCCAGCAGCGCGCTGCCTTCCACCACCACCACCGACATCTGCGGCCGGCCGTGACCGAACAGCGGCGCCAGCCGGTGGTGGTTGCCGACCGGGTTGAGCGTGTCCGGCAGCGCGGCGCCGACGTTCAGCACGGCCTTGCCGGTGCTGTCGCTCAAGATGAATTGTGACGAGGGAAACTGTGGACTGAGCAGCGCGCCGGCCTGCAAGCGCAGCGCGTCCAGGTCGTTGGTGCGCAGGCTGGGCGAGGAGGCCAGTGCGGTGGCCGCGCCTTCGCTCTGCACCAGGTCGCGGTCGATGGCGGCGGCGACGGCGCGCGCGGCTTGCTGGGTGTCTTCCTTGAGGGTGTCGCGCTCGCGGCTGTAGAACTGGCCGACCAGCGCGCCAAAGCCGACCACGGTGGGCAGCGCGCAAGCCAGGACCAGCAGCGCGATCTGCGAGCGGATGGATGGTAATGGTTTGCGTTGTGTTTCTGGCACGCGGTTGGCCTCAGTCTTGTGCTGGCAGCACGATAGTAGCCGAGGACAACGGTTTCAGAAAGGGCTTTTGTCGTGGACGGCGCTTGGCCGCCACATCATCCTCGACCCGGACGACTAGATCGGCTTGCCGCAGGCGTAGGACCAGCCCAGCTCCGCCATCGGCCGCGCCATCTTGCCCGACTCCAGTGCCTGGGCGCTGGCGGCGGTGCCGTCGACGTAGCGCTTCATGATGCCTTGCATGATGCTGGCCAGGCGGAACATATTAAACGCGAGGTAGAAGTTGAAGTCGCTCAGCTGGATGGTCTTGCCGGTGCGCTCGGCGTAGCGGGCGATGTATTCCTGCTGGGTCGGAATGCCCAGCGCTTGCAGGTCCAGCCCGGCGATGCCGCGGAACTGGCCGGGCGGAATATGCCAGCTCATGCAGTGGTAGGAGAAGTCGGCGAACGGATGGCCCAGCGTCGACAGTTCCCAGTCCAGCACGGCCAGGATGCGCGGCTCGGTCGGGTGGAACAGCATGTTATCGAGGCGGAAGTCGCCGTGCACGATGGACGTGTCGTCGCCCGGCGGGATGTGGGCTGGCAGCCAGGCGATCAGCTGGTCCATGGCTTCGATGGTTTCCGTTTGCGAGGCCAGGTATTGCTTGGTCCAGCGTTCGATCTGGCGCGCGAAGTAGTTGCCGGGTTTGCCGTAGTCGGCCAGGCCGATGGCGGCGTAGTCGATTGTGTGCAGCTGGGCGATGACGCGGTTCAGTTCGTCGTAGATGGCGGCCCGTTCGGCGGGCGCCATGCCGGGCAGCGACTGGTCCCACAGCACGCGGCCTTCCACGCATTCCATCACGTAGAAGGCGCGGCCGATGATGGCTTCGTCGGTGCACAGCGCGTATTGTTTCGGCGCCGGGAAGCCGTGCTGTTGCAGCGCGTCCATGACGCGGTATTCGCGTTCGATGGCGTGGGCGGAGGGCAGCAGCTTGTCGGCCGGCCCCGGCTTGGTGCGCAGAACGTAGTTCTGTCCGCCGACGCTCAGCTTGAACGTGGGATTGGACTGGCCGCCCTTGAATTGTTCGGCGCTCAGCTCGCCATCCGGATAGCCTTCGACGTGCTGGCGCAGCCAGGCGTTGAGGGCGGCGGTGTCGAACTGGTGGCGCGCCGAGACCGGTTTGGTGCCGATGAATTCTTCAAACATGCTGTCTCCTGCTTTTTATTGGTGACAGCCATTTTAGATTAAAAAAGTACGATTGTGCTTTTAATCTCAGAAGAACACGGCGGTGCGTTGGATGACGCTGCCGTTGTTGGTGTAGGCGCCGGTGGCGCGCACGGAGCCGGTGTTGTATTTGCCGTCATCCAGCTTGCTATCGAGTTGTTCGGCGAACGAGTCGGGCAGGTTGTCGAGGCGGATGCCGTTGCCGCCGCGGCCGGCCACCACGTCGTTGTAGATGTAGACGGCGCCGCCCTGGGCGCTGGTCATGAAGTCGCTGGTGCCGTTGTAGGAACCGGTGATGAAGCCGGCCAGCGCCAGGTGTTGCGGCGCCAGCAGGTATTCGGTGATCTGGCCGTCGCCATTGCCGTTGCCGGTGGCGCCAGGCGCGTGCACGGTGCCTTGGACGTCGTCGCCGGGCAGGGCGCGGAATTTATCCTGATAGGCGTTGACAGCGGCAGTCAGCGAGGTCGATTGCTGGATGATGTTCTTGACGCGGGCGCTGTCGATCAGCCCCTGGCCTTTGAGCACGCCGCCCAGCAGCAGGCCGATGATGACCAGTACGATGGCGATTTCCACCAGGGTAAAGCCGCGTTGGCGTGCGAATTGTGGGCGCATGGGAAATCCTTTCTGATGATGGCTCGTAGTATAGCAAGCGCTAGTGTTTTTGGTTGAGTTGGTCGAGGCGCGCGGCCAGGAATTTGAGCTCGTTGGGATCGGTGATCTGGCCGCTTTGTAGCAGGCCGCCGATCAGCGCGCGCGCGGCGTCCAGCTCGTTCATGTCTTCGGCGATGAAGATTTCCAGTTCCCTGGCCCAGGCGGGGACGTTGGGGCCGGTGGCTTGCATGCGGATGGCGGCGGCGTAGCGGCGCGCCAGTGGCAGGTCGTGCAGGCGGTGCTTGGCGACCAGCGCGGCGTGGGCCAGCCATGGCCAGCGGCGGTTGGGGTCTTCGGTGAAGCGGGCGTAGACGAAGTCCAGCATCAGGCGCGAGCGCGCCGGGTCGCTGACGGAGCCGTAGACTTCGCTCGCGGCCAGCAGCGGATATTGGCTGCGCGGGTCGAGGTCCAGCACGCGCTGCAGCCAGAGCGCGACTTTGGTGTAATCGAGGTTGCGCCAGGCGATGCTGATGCCAGCTTGTTCGTCAAAGCCTTGAACGTACAGCATGGTGGCTTTGGATAGTGCTATCGGGTCGCCCAGCGCGGCCAGTTGCAGCGTGACTAGCGACGGCGCCGGCGGCAGGTCTTGCGCGCGCGCGCGGGCGGGCGGACGGCTGGCTTGCCAGAGGATTTGCAGCATCAGCGCAAACAGCACGGCCAGCAGCACGGCGCGCGGCGCTGACTGGCGGGATGGTTGGGCGGGCGGCATGTGCGGCCTCAGATGGCTTTGCGATGCAGGTCGAACAGCGCGGCGGCGGCCATCAGGGCGACGTAGATGGCTGTTTGCGCGGCGATGGTCGTGAGGTCGGCGCCGCTGCCGCGGTGGTACACCAGCCAGTCGCTGCGCGTGAACTGGTCCAGATGCGGCAGCAGCAGCGCCAGGCCGTCAATGCCGGCGTTGAGAACTTGCTGGCCGCCGCTTTGCACGGTGCTGGCGCCGTGGCCCAGCAATTGCAACGCGCCGATCACGCGCGCCAGCAGATAAAACGCAAACGACGCCGCCAGCGCCGGCAGCACCTGATTCAGCGTCAGCATGCACAACACGCCGAACGCCGCCACAATCCAGCATTCGCACAACAGCGAGAACGCCCACAGCGCGGCCTGCGCGGGCGGCGCAAAGAACAGGCCCAGCGCGCCAAACAGCAATGCAGGCAGCATCGCCAGCGCGCCAAATCCTGCCAGCTTGCCGAACAGGTAAACCGCACGCGGCATCGGCAACGCCATCAGTAATTCCAGTCCCTTGTCATTGGCCTCACGCGCCATGCTGGTGATCACAAAGGTCGCCACCAAAAACACCGCTGCGAAGCGCAGCACGGCACCCAGCAAAGCGGCCTGCAATTGACGGCTCTCGGTCAGCGCCAGTTCATTCAGGAAGCCGCTGACCGCAACGGCGCCGGCCATCATCATCAGCACAAGCCACAGCAGCCGGTTGCGCAAAGCTTCCAGCAACGTGTAGTGGGCGATGGTGAGTGCTGGCTGCATCATGGCAAACGCTGCGCCGCCACCATGCGGTTGTACAGGATGTTCGGCGAGATCCACAGCACCATGTCGTCAAAGGCGCCGCCGGGTGTGTGCGCGTCTTCGGTGGCGTCGCGCATGATCAGCGTGGTGCCGGTGGCTTGCAGGTTGTTCTTCTCGTCGACATTGCCGGCACCGGCGTCGATGATGACGGTATCCTGGTCGCTGGTGGCGCCATAGCCGTTGTGGCCAAAGGAGACAATAACGGCGGGAATATCGCTAATGGCGGAGGCCCGCACCAACTGGCCATTGGCGCTGCGGGTGCCGATGGTAATGTCGCGCGGTGTGCGCAGCGTGAACAGGTTGTATGAGTCACCAAACGCCGGTGTGACGGAATAGCCCATCAGCCGGTCCCACCCATCGAGCCGGCTGACGCCGAGCGTGGCCCATGGCAGGAAACCATAGCGCTTGTTGCACGCATTGCCGGTGCGGTCTTCCAGTCCGTTGGTGGACGAGATGGCGGGGCAGGGCAGGTAGCCATTGCGCAGCGCGAAGCCATA
This sequence comes from Duganella levis, assembly GCF_009857605.1. Taxonomy (GTDB): domain Bacteria; phylum Pseudomonadota; class Gammaproteobacteria; order Burkholderiales; family Burkholderiaceae_D; genus Rugamonas; species Rugamonas levis. The sequence continues at coordinate 4,777 of NZ_WWCT01000066.1, forward strand.
TAGCGCCTCGCGCGCTTCTTCCATCGCGCGTTTGGTGTCGGTGACGCGGCGCTGCTCCATCTGCGACGACAGCGGCGCCAGCATGCCGCCGATCATCAGGCCGACGATCAGCAGCACGATGGCGATTTCCACCAGCGTGAAGCCGGACTGGCGGTGCGTCATCCTATGGTTCATTGATATCCTTGATGCGGCCTTCATTCAGGTCGTAGCGCTGGCCGGCCTTGAGGGTGACTCTTTTCCCCGATGGCAGTGTGACCGTGACGTTCGGCGTGGTCGCGCCGGACCGCTGAGAGGTGCTTTTCTGTGCGCCATACTGTGGCTGGTCGTTGAGCCAGACGGTGGTGCGGTTGTCGCTTCGGCGCAGCACACCGCTCATCACCAGCACCGGCGGTGGCGGGGGCGCCGCTGGTTTGGCAGCCGTGCCGCTTGGCGCACCGGGACGGCCAGCGCCTGGTGGCTGGCCGGGGCCTTGCGTATAGTTGCCGTCCGCGCCGCGCGCGCCGGGACCGTCGGATTGGCC
>NZ_WWCT01000067.1 GCF_009857605.1 Duganella levis
GCCTGCGCAGCGGCAGCATCTGCCGCCAGCGCGGCGCCGCCGGTGGCATTGCCGGTATTGGCGCCTATCGCGGCGGCTGCAGCATCCGCAGCCGCAGTGGCGGCCGGTGCGGCAACTGGCGCGGCTGGCTGGTTGAAGGCGGCCACCAGGGCCAGCATGTCGGCCACCGGATCAGCCGCCTGCGCTGCCTGGGCATCGCTGTTGGCCTGGTCGTCGCTGCTGTTGCTATCGCTGGAGGCGGTCTTGGCCGGCACTGGCGCCGGGGCGGATGCGGTAGCGGTTTCGGTATTGGCTGGCGCTTCGGTCTGGTCCGGTTGCGGCTGCTTGGCCTGTGCGGCCTGCTGCTTCGGCGCGGAGGCGCGCGACGCGTTCGGCCGGTCGGCGTTCCTGGCCGGCTGGTTGCTGGTGCTGGTGCTGGTGGCCTGGCGCTGGTCGATCTCGCGCGACAGGGCCTGCTTGAAGGCGCTGTTGTCGCCGCCCGCACTCAGGTTCAGGTTGACTTTGGGCGCGGCCACTGCATTGGCATTCAGGCTGGGAATCTGGAGGTTATTGCTTTGCATGTTACGCGCTCTCTCGTGTCATCGTTTGTAGTACGCCCCGCGTGCCGCGTGTTCGTCCATGGCTTTCTGGTCGCGCTTGTTTTCCAGCTTGAGCGCCGCTGCATCGGCCCGGTCGTTCAGGGTGGAATACGACATGCGCTTGCGCTCGCTGCCTTGCCACGCTGCTTTTTCTTGCTCGCTGCGCAACTGGGCGTGCCGTATCATTTCCAGCTGACCCTTGATCGCCACTTCCAGCTTGTCGATGAACGCCACGAAGTTGCGGTAGGCCATGGGCGTGATACCGGCCGCCTGGGCTGCCTCGAAACGCTTGACATATTCCTCACGGAAACCGATCAGCATCTCGTGCTTTTGCTTGGCCTCGTCCACGGCTTTGAGGGCGGCACCGAGCCGTTTGGCGGCGTCATCTGTTTCACGCCGCGCCAGGTCCATCAGGGTTTCAAGTTGCGCTTTGGAGGCCATGGTGAGAATTATAAGGAACGTCCAGCCAGATCAATCAGTCGAATAGAGAGGTCAATTGCCCCAAACTCTCGCCCATGGTGACCTGTTCCGTGATTTGTTGCTGTAAGAAATTTTCTATCCGATCATGCAATTGGATAGCCTGATCCAGCACCGGGTCGGTGCCGGCGGCGTAGGCGCCCACGCTGATCAGGTCGCGGCTGCGCTCGAAGCGCGAGAACAGTTGTTTCAACTGGCGCGCCTTGGTCTGGTGCTCATGCGAGGTGATCGAATGCATGGCGCGGCTGATCGACTGTTCGATGTCGATGGCCGGGTAGTGGCCGGCTTCGGCCAGGCGGCGGTTCAGCACGATGTGGCCGTCCAGAATCGCCCTTGCCGAGTCGGCAATCGGGTCCTGCTGGTCGTCGCCCTCGGTCAGCACGGTGTAGAAGGCGGTGATCGAGCCGCCGCCCAGTTCGCCATTGCCGGCGCGTTCGACCAGCACCGGCAGCTTGGCGAATACCGACGGCGGATAGCCCTTGGTGGCCGGCGGTTCGCCGATGGCCAGCGCGATTTCCCGTTGCGCCATGGCGTAGCGGGTCAGCGAATCCATAATCAGCAGCACGTTCTGGCCCTTGTCGCGGAAGTGTTCGGCAATCGCGGTGGAGTAGGCCGCGCCTTGCAGGCGCATCAGCGGCGGCGTATCGGCCGGGGCCGCCACGACGACCGAGCGCGCCAGCCCATCCTCGCCGAGGATTTGCTCGATGAATTCCTTGACCTCGCGTCCCCGTTCGCCGATCAGGCCGACCACGATGATGTCGGCCTCGGTGTAACGTGCCATCATGCCCAGCAGCACGGATTTACCGACGCCCGAGCCGGCGAACAGGCCCATGCGCTGGCCACGTCCCACGGTCAGCATGGCGTTGATGCAGCGCACGCCCACGTCCAGCGTCTCGACAATCGGGGCGCGGCCCAGCGGATTGGCCGGGCGGGTATTGATCGGGGCGCTGTCGACGGCGTTGATCGGGCCTTTGCCGTCGAGCGGGCGGCCGGCGGCATCCACCACCCGGCCCAGCAGTTCGACGCCGACCGGCAGGTGGCGCGCGCGGTCGCTCGGGCGGCGGCGCGGATGGGCCACGCTGCCCGGTTTCGGAATGGCCGGCTCGACCGGGAAGACGCGGGTGCCGGGCACCACGCCTTCGACGTCCGACTGCGGCATCAGGAATAGTTTGTCGCCCTCAAAGCCGACCACTTCGGCTTCGATCTTGCCGCCGTTGGGCAGCGGGATGGTGCAGGCGGCGCCCACCGCCAGGCGCAGGCCGACCGCTTCCATCACCAGCCCGGCTACGCGCGTGACGCGGCCGGAGATCTGCATCGGCTCGACCATGCTGGTCAGGGAGGCGCAATCGCTGAGATAGGATTTCCAGCGTCCGGCGTGCGGGCTGGCGGCAGGGGCGGTGTTGCCGGCGGGGCTGCGGTCGATGGTGTCCATGGCGTCAGTCCAGCCAGTCCACTTCCTTGCCGAGCGCGTGGCTCAGGCGTTGCCAGCGCGCGGCGGCGGTGGCGTCGATGGTGTTGCTGGCGGTATCGACTTTGCAGCCGCCACGGCCGACCGACGGGTCTTCGACCACGCGCCAGCCGCCCTTGTCCAGCTCCTCGCCGATGCCGGCGCGCACGGTGGCGGCGTCGTCCGGATGCAGCACCAGCAGGGCAGGTTGTTGCAGCACCGGCAGGTATTCGATGGCGTCGCGCACGATCGGCAGGATCAGTTCCGGCTTGACCTGCAAGGCGTTCTTCAGCATGCCCTTGGCCAGTTGCAGCGCCAGCTCCAGCACGTCGTTGGCGATCAGCTGGTCGGCGTCCTGCAGCGCGGTGGTGAAATTGTCGGCGATGACGCGCACTTGCTCCAGTTCACTTTTGAGCGCTTCCTTGGCCAGGTCCATGGCGTCGGCGTGGCCAGCCTCATGGCCTTCCTGGTAGCCATCCTTGCGGGCGTCCTCGCGGATGCCTTCCAGTTCCTCGACGGTCGGGTATTCGATGGGCGGCGGCAGCGGCGGCCCCATTTCCATTTGTTCCTGCTGCGCCTGCAAGGCTTCGTGCACGCGCTGTTCGGCTTCCAGCCGGGCGTTCTCGGCGTCGATCTCGCGCTGTTCCGCTTCGCGCAGCGCCACCGTGCTGGGGCGCTCGTCGCCAAACGAGGTCATTTCCCAGCGTTTGAAGGCCGGCTGCGCGTCTTTGCTGTGCATACTCATTAAACGAAGGAATCCTCACCTTTGCCACCGAGCACGATCTGGCCTTCGTCGGCCAGTCGGCGCACGATTTGCAGAATTTGTTTTTGCTGGGTTTCGACTTCCGACAGGCGCACCGGACCTTTGGATTCGAGGTCTTCGCGCATCATTTCCGATGCCCGGGCGGACATGTTCTTGAAGATCTTGTCGCGCAGCTCCTGCGAGGCGCCCTTGAGCGCCACGATCAGCATCTCGGACTGCACTTCGCGCAGCAGCAGCTGGATGCCGCGGTCGTCGATATCGATCAGATTGTCGAACACGAACATCTCGTCCATGATCTTCTGCGCCATATCGTTGTCGTAGTTCTTGATGTTGTCCATGACCGAGCTTTCCTGCTCGCCGGACATAAAGTTAAGAATCTCGGCTGCCGCACGCACCCCGCCCAGCGTCGATTTCTTGATGTTCTCGTTACCCGACAGCAGCTTGGTCAGCACGTCGTTCAGCTCGCGCAGCGCGGCCGGCTGCACGCCGTCCAGGGTGGCGATACGCAGCACCACGTCGTTGCGCAGGCGGTCGGTGAAGTTGCCGAGAATCTCGCAGGCCTGGTCGCGCTCCAGGTGGACCAGGATGGTGGCGATGATCTGCGGGTGCTCGTTGCGGATCAGCTCGGCGACGGATTGCGAATCCATCCACTTCAGCGACTCGATACCGGACGCGTCCTTGCCGCCCAGAATCCGCGACAGCAGCACCGAGGCCTTGTCGTCGCCCAGCGCCTTGGTCAGCACCTGGCGGATGTACTCGTCCGAATCCAGGCCCACGGTAGAGGCGGCCGCGACCATGTCGCGGAAATTGTCGAGCGTACCGACCACTTCCTCGTGCGGCACGTTTTTCATGGTGGCCATGGCGGCGCCGAGTTTCAGCACTTCGCGCGGGCCGAGGAATTTCATTACCTCGGCGGCCTCGGTTTCGCCCATCGCCAACATCAGGATGGCGGCTTTTTGCAGTCCGGTATTCTCAGTCATTGGCGCCTATCCATTCCTTAATCACGTTGGCCACAATGCGTGGGTCTTCCACCGCCAGTTTCTTGGCCATGGCCAGGTTTTCGCGGTAGCCGCGGGCGGTGCTCTCTTCCATTTTGCGCAGTGCTTCTTCGGCGATGAGGGCCTCGTCCGGACCATCCTCGATTTCTTCTTCCGGCACTTCCGGTTCCGGCTCCGGCGCGTTGATCTCGTCGATTTTCTTGAATACCGGGCGCATCATCGGACGCACGATGCGCATCACGATGTACAGCAGGATCAGGGCGGTAATCAGGAACTTCGCCAGATCCTTGGCCATCGGCAAGTTGGCCGGATCGCGCCACCAGTCAGGCGGGCGCTCGAACGGCTTGTCGACGCCGTCGAACGGCGAGTTGGCGACGCTGACGGCGTCGCCGCGGTCCTGGTTATAGCCCATGGCCTGCTTGACCAGATCATTGATCTTGGCCATCTCTTCAGGAGTATAGGCTTTTACCGTGACTTTGCCGTCCTTATCGACGATGCGCTTGAAATTGACCACCACCGCCACGGTCAGGCGGCGCAGGCCGCCCATGCCGCGTTGCTCGTAGCGCACAGTCTTGTCGACTTCATAATTGGTAGTCGACTCCTTGTGCGATGGCGAGCCGGCGGCGCCGGTGGCCGGCAGCGCGCCCGGCGGCGTGCCGGGGGCC
>NZ_WWCT01000068.1 GCF_009857605.1 Duganella levis
CCGCCCGCGCCGCCGCGCGCCTGGCCCAGCTGGGTGCGCACGCTGGTGCTGGCGGCCGCATCGTCGTCCACTCGCCGATTGCCGGCCGCGTGGTCGAGCTGTCGGCTGCCGCCGGCGCCTTCTGGAACGACGCCACCGCGCCGCTGATGACCGTAGCCGACCTGTCCAAAGTCTTCATCAGCGCCAACGCGCAGGAAAAAGACCTGCCGCAGCTGTACGTCGGCCAGCAAGCCAGCATCAAGCTGGACGCCTGGCCGCAGCCGGTGGCCGGCCAGGTGCGCTACATCGGCGAGATGCTGGACGCCGACACCCGCACCATCAAAGTCCGCCTGCCGTTCGACAACCGCGACGGCCACCTGAAACCCGGCATGTTCGCCGAAGCCACGCTGCTGGCGCGTCCGCACAACGGCCTGCTGGTGCCGATGACGGCTGTGATCCAGAGCGGCTTCGCCAGCCGCGCCTTCGTCGAAGTCAAGCCCTGGCAGTTCGAAGCGCGCGAGCTGAAACTCGGCACGCAGATCGGCGAACAAGTCGAAGTGCTGGCCGGCCTCAAATCCGGCGAGCGTATCGTCACCAAGGATGGAGTGCTGCTCAATGATTGAACGTCTGGTTAACCTGTGCTTCAACCGGCGCGGCATCGTCACGTTGATTTTCCTGCTGGTAGCGCTGTACGGCGGCTACTGCTGGACGCAGCTGCCGCTGGAAGCCTACCCCGATATCGCCGACGTCACCTCGCAAGTGGTCACGCAAGTCAATGGCCTGGCCGCCGAAGAAGTCGAACAGCAAATCACCATTCCGCTGGAACGCGAAATCATGGGCACGCCTGGCATGCACGTGATGCGGTCCAAGTCCACCTTCGGCCTGTCGCTGATCACCGTGGTGTTCGAGGATGGTGCCGAAGACTACTGGTCGCGCCAGCGGCTGCAGGAGCGCATTGCCGGTGTCACGCTGCCGTATGGCGCGCAGCCGTCGCTCGACGCCCTCACCTCGCCCATCGGCGAAATCTACCGCTACACGCTGGAATCGAAAAGCCATGACCTGCGCGCGCTGTCCGAGCTGCAACGCTGGGTAGTCATTCCGCGCCTGAAGCAGGCTACCGGCGTGGTCGATGTCGGCAATTTCGGCGGCCTGACCACGCAATTCCTGCTGGAGTTCGATCCCGCCAAGCTGTCCAAGTACAACCTGTCGCTGGCGCAGATTACGCAGGCGATTGCCGCCAACAACGCCAACGCAGGCGGCAGCATCCTCACGCGCGGCCAGCAGGGGCTGGTGGTGCGCGGCGTCGGCCTGATCCACAGCCTGGATGATCTGGGCAACGTGGTGGTGACGCAGAAGAACGGCGTGCCGGTGCTGGTCAAAGACCTCGGCAACGTCACGCTCGGCAACCAGGAACGCCACGGTGTGCTGGGCAAGGACAAAATCTCCGATACCGTCTCCGGCATCGTGCTGCTGCTGAAGAATGAAAATCCGTCGCGCGTCATCGCCGGCGTGCACGAAGCGGTGCAAGACCTGAACGACCACCTGCTGCCGAAAGACGTCAAAGTCGTGCCCTACATGGACCGCAGCACGCTGGTCGACGCCACCGTGCACACGGTCGGCAAGACGCTGATCGAAGGCGTGGTATTGGTCACGCTGGTGATGGTGCTGTTCCTCGGCAGCCCGCGCGCGGCGCTGATTGCGGCGTCGGCGATTCCGGTGTCGCTGATGGTGGCATTCATCCTGATGCACCACTTTAAGATTCCGGCCAATCTGCTGTCACTCGGTGCGATCGACTTCGGCATCATCGTCGATGGCGCCATCTTCGTGCTGGAAGCCATCCTGCTCCAGCGCGAACGGCAGCCGGATGGCCTGCTGTCGGCCAAAGACGCCATGAAAGCCACGCTGCAAGTGATGAAGCCGACCTGCTTCGGCATGCTGGTGATCATGGTCGCCTACCTGCCGCTGTTCGTCTTCCAGCGCATTGAGTACAAGCTGTTCTCGCCGATGGCGTTTGCGGTCGGCTTCGCGCTGCTCGGCGCGCTGCTGATGACCATCATGCTGATTCCCGGACTGGCTTTCTGGGCCTTCCGCAAGCCGCGCAAGATCTTCCACAATCCGGTGCTGGGCTGGCTGATGCCGCGCTACGAAGCGTTGCTGCACCGGCTGGTCGGCAAGTCGAAACTGGTGCTGGCGGTGGCCGGCGCAACGCTGGCGGCGGTGATCGTGGTGGGCGGCGCCATTGGCCGCGACTTCCTGCCGTCGCTGGACGAAGGTTCGATCTGGCTGCAAGTCACGCTGCCGCCCGGCATCTCACTGACCAAGGCGACGCAGATGGCCGACGCGCTGCGCGCCGCCACCTTGCTGGAACCGCAAGTGGCGCACGTGGTCACGCAGCTGGGCCGCAACGACGAAGGGACCGACCCGTTCACGCCATCGCACATCGAATGCGCGGTGACGCTGCAACCGTACGACAAGTGGCCGTCCGGCATGAGCAAGCAAGACCTGATCGACAAGCTGTCGGCGCGCTACAAGCAACTGCCGCGCACCGACGTCGGCTTCTCGCAGCCGATGATCGACGGCGTGCTGGACAAACTGGCCGGCGCCCACAGCGATCTGGTGGTCAAAGTGTATGGCGACGATTTCCACGCCACCCGTAAGCTGGCCAGCGCGGTCGAGCACCTGCTGCGCAGCGTGCCCGGCGCGGCCGACGTCATCATCGACCAGGAACCGCCGCTGCCGCAGGTGCGCATCGACGTCGACCGCGCCGCTGCCGCCCGCCTCGGCATCAACGTGGCCGACGTCATGGCGCTGATCCAGACCGGCATCGGCGGCAGCCCGGTGGCGCAAGTGTATGTGGATGACCGCAGCTACGACGTCGCCGCCCGCTTCAGCGGCCCGACCCGCAACGATCCGCAAGCCATCGGCGACCTGGTGCTGAACGCCGCCAACGGCGCCCATGTGGCGCTGGCGCAGGTGGCGCATATCCATCTGGCCGAAGGCGAAACCACCATCACGCGCGAGATGAACCGGCGCCACCTGACCGTGCGCACCAACTTGCGCGGACGGGATTTATCGTCGTTCCTGGCTGAGGCGCAAAGCCGCATCCAGAAGGAGATCCCGTACGACCACGCGCGCTACCAGATCACCTGGGGCGGGCAGTTCGAGAACCAGCAGCGCGCACAGGCGCGTCTGGCGGTGATCGTACCAGCCGTGCTGGCGCTGATGTTTGTGATGCTGTTCTCGGAATTCGGCAATTTGCGCCAACCGGGGTTGATTCTGCTTGCGGTGCCGCTGTCGCTGCTGGGCGGGCTGGTGGCCTTGCAGATGCGTGGCATGACGTTGAACGTTTCGTCAGCAGTAGGTTTCATCGCGCTGTTTGGCGTGTCGGTGCTGAACGCGGTGGTCATGCTGGCCAACCTGAACCGCTGGCGCGACCTGATGCCGGATGACTTGCGCAATGCCGTCATCACCGGCGCCCGCGAACGGGTGCGACCGGTGCTGACCACCGCCACCGTCGCCGCGCTGGGCCTGGTGCCGGCTGCGCTGGCGCACGGCCTGGGCAGCGACGTCCAGCGCCCGCTGGCCACCGTGGTGGTCGGCGGCCTGGTCACCGCAACCGTGCTAACGCTGGTGCTGCTGCCAGCGCTGTATTACCTGATCGAAGAGCGCGTAGCGCGCCGCACCGCTTCTATGCCTGCGCCCGCGCCAGAAGGAGAGCAACCATGATGAAAAACCTGAGCACCCACATAGCCACGCATAGCGCCGCGCTGGCCGCGTCATTCGCCAGCGCCCCGGCCGCGACGGTGCTGGCGGTGGCGGTGCGCCTGCTGATCGCAGTTCTGGCCACCGGCTGCGCCGCCGGCCCGGACTTCGTGCG
>NZ_WWCT01000069.1 GCF_009857605.1 Duganella levis
GCCCCGGCCGACGGCGTCAAACCGCAAAGCCTGGCCGCCACGCTGCTGGGCAAAGCACCGCTGACGCCGTCCAGCGAACTGCCCGACCTGAACGCGAGCACGCCGCAGCCGACGCTGAGCAGCGCCGCCCGCGCGCTGACCACCCTGCTCAGCACGGCCCAGGCCGGCCAGGCGGGACAGCTGGCCCTGATCGGCAAGACCGCCCTGTTCGGCAACGCCGCGCCGGACACCGCCGACCTGGCGCACAAGCTGCAGGACAGCATCTCCAAAAGCGGCCTGTTCTACGAATCGCATGTGGCCGAATGGGTCAAGGGCGACCGCCCGCTGGCCGACCTGATGCGCGAGCCGCAAATGCAGCGCCTGATGCAGCAAGGCGCCGAAACCGCGCGCGCCGCCACCAATGGTCCCGACCTGAGCGCGGCGCAGATGGTCAACCAGCAGTTGCACACGCAGGAGCAGAACCGCGTGCTGTGGAACGGCCAGGCCTGGCCCGGCCAGCAAATGCAATGGGAAGTGCAGCGTGACCAGCGCGAAGGCGGTCGCGGCGGCGAGGCCGACGAACAGGCCCAACCGATCTGGCGCAGCGGCGTGCGTTTCCGCCTGCCGCTGCTGGGTGCGGTGTCGGCGGCGGTGACGCTGATCGGCGACCAGGTCCATATCCAGGTGCAAACCGACAGCGACGGCAGCGCCACCACGCTGCGCGCTTGGGCCGGCCAGCTGGAAAGCGCCATGGCTGCGGCCGGCGCCCAGTTATCGTCGCTGACCATCAGCCAGGAGGACGGCGATGCCGGATGAAACCGCCCGCAAGCCGCTGCAACAGGCAGTGGCGCTGGCCTACGACACCGGCCAGCCGGCCCCGAAAGTGGTGGCCAAGGGCCGCGGCCTGATCGCCGAGCAGATCATCCACGTCGCTCAGGAAGCCGGGGTCGCCATCCACGAATCGAAAGAGCTTGTCTCGCTGCTCATGGATATTGATCTTGATCAACAGATTCCGCCCATGTTGTATCGGACGATTGCGGAACTATTAGCGTGGCTATATCATATTGAAGCAGCGCAAAAGTCTGGCTCGCCCCTGCCGCCCGCACCGGACACCAGCATCCCTTTGACCGAAATTTGACTCGACTGGTAACAGATGTACCCACACTTTCAGGATGCGGAATTGGAAAACTGGCATGATTTTGAAGTCGAGTCACGGCGCGAGATCATTGCCCTGCTGCGCGGCATCGGCGAGAAAAATCAGTTAATCCGCATGCTCATCAAGGGCGAGGCCGACGTCTGCGTCACTTCCATCCTGGATGTCGACGAAGCGGCGCAGGCGGTCTACCTCGACTGTTCGATCGACCAGGATCAGAACCGGCGGGTGCTGGCGTCGCGCCAGCTGTCGTTTGAGACCACGCTGGACAAGGTGCGCATCCTGTTCGCGGCCGAAAATGTCGAAGCCACCATCTACGAAGGCAATCCCGCCTTCAAGATTGCCATTCCCGCCACGCTGATCCGCTTGCAGCGGCGCGAGTTCTACCGCATCGCCACGCCGGTCAGCAACCCGGTGCGGGTGCTGATCGCGCTGCCGGCCGAGCTGGGCGGGCCGACCAGCTTCCCGCTGGCCGACATCAGCTGCGGCGGCATCTCCATCCTCGACAACAAAATGATCCTGGGAAATGCGGTCGGCAAAGACTATCTGGATTGCCGCATCGATTTACCGGAAGTGGGCGCGGTCGCGACCGCGCTACAGGTACGCAACTCGCTGGACCTGACGCTGCTCAACAACAAGAGCAACCGCCGGCTGGGCTGCGAATTCCGCAACATCTCGCGCGGCGCGCTGGCGGCGGTGCAGCGCTACATCACCAAGCTGGAACGCGAACGCAACGCCCGCATCGCCGGCCTCAGCTAAATTCGGGGTCAGAACTGACCCCGGGTTTTACACCTGCATATTCATGATGTCGTGATAGGCCGACACCAGCTTGTTGCGCACCTGCAGCGTCGCCTGGAAGTTGATGCTGGCTTTTTGTTGCGCAATCATCACGTCCGACAGGCTGACCGTGTCGTCCCCCATCGCAAATTTCTTGCTCATGCCATCCGCATCCATCTGGCTGGCGTTGACTGCGTCCAGCGACTTTTTCAACGCGTCGCCAAAGTCCGCCTTGGGCGTGGCAGCCGGTTCCGTCTGGATCACCGGCGGCGTCAGGCTCGGCCGTGTGGCGTGGGCTTTCAGCTGCGCGATCATCGACTGGATCTGGCTGCTGTCGATTCCACCTGTTCTCATTGCTACTCCTCTTGTTACAATAGGGCAAGGCTCTATCAGTGCTGACAGAATACCAAGGGAAAGTCCACCCGCCAGCATCGAGCAGGACCGTAAAGGTCGCGTTGTTCAAGGATTTGAATTTCCTCAGTACAAGCAATAATGGCGCTATTCCTTCAAGAACCCTCGTATTCGGGACCTAACCATCATGGCCGTAGCGGAAGAAATCGATAACGCCACAGCAGGCGCGCCAGACGACGGCGCCGAAAAACTGCCTTTCATCCAGACGCCGATGGGCAAGATCTTCGTGCGCGCCGCCGGCGGCGCGGCGATCGTCGCCATCCTGATCGGCCTGTGGCTGTGGAACAAACCACCCGAGTACGCGGTGCTGTTCTCCAATTACACCGACCGTGACGGCGGCGCCATCACGGCCGAGCTGGACAAGATGAACGTCAAGCACAAGTTTTCGGACAACGGCACCGCCATCCTGGTGCCGGCCGAGCAGGTGCACGACATCCGCCTGAAACTGGCCGCCCAGGGCTTGCCGAAAGGCGGCAACGTCGGCTTCGAGCTGATGGAAAACCAGAAGCTGGGCGTATCGCAATTCCAGGAACAGGTCAATTACCAGCGCGCGCTGGAAGGCGAACTGGCCCGTTCGGTGATGTCGCTGGCGCCGGTCGAAAACGCCCGCGTCCACCTGGCGCTGCCGAAACCGTCCGTGTTCGTGCGCGACCAGCAAAAGCCGACCGCCTCGGTGATCGTCACGCTGCACCCGAACCGCATGCTGGACAAGCAGCAAACCGGCGCCATCGTCCATCTGGTCGCTTCCAGCGTGCCGGAACTGTTGCCGGCCAACGTCACCGTGGTCGACCAGGCCGGCAATCTGATTTCCGACCAGGAAAAAGCCGGCGCCGGCAACGCCAAGCTCGACGAGCAGCAGCTGAAATACGTCAAGGACATGCAAACCCAGGTGATCAAGCAGGTGGAATCGATCATCATCCCGATTGTCGGCGAGAACAATGTGCGCGCCGAAGCGGTGGCCGATGTCGACTTCGCCCAGATCGAGCAAGCCACCGAGAATTACAAGCCGAATTCGCCGCCGGCCGCCTCCGCCATCCGCAGCCAGCAGACCAGCGAAACCAATGGCAACGGCAACGCCGCCAATCCGGGCGGGATTCCGGGCGCGCTGTCGAACCAGCCGCCGGGCACCGCCACCGCGCCGCTGAACCAGACCGCCGCCGCCAACGGCCCCAACGC
>NZ_WWCT01000006.1 GCF_009857605.1 Duganella levis
CGCCGACAGCAACCTCAGCTATGCCGCCACGGCCGCCAACACCGCCGCCGCCAGCACGGCCGGCGCCGACGATGGCAACCGCAGCCTGACCGGCGCCACCACCTCGGTCAACAGTCTGAACATCAGCCAGGGCGCGGCCCCGGCCAGCACCCCGGCCAGCAGTACCGTGACCCTGGCCGGTTCGCCGGAACAGTGGCAGCAGCCGCTGCGCGACGCGCTGGGCGACCGCCTGCAATTGCAGCTGCAACGCAATAACGACCACGCCGTGATCCGCCTGGAACCGCCGAACATGGGCAGCATCGAAATCTCGATCCGCCACAGCGCGGGCGCGCTGCAGGTCAACCTGAGCGCCAGCAACAGCGAAGTGGTGCGCCAGCTCAACACCATCGGCGACAGCGTGCGCCAGGACCTGTCGACCAAGCAGTTCACCGATGTCGCCGTCACCGTGTCGTCGTCGCGCGCGCAGTCGCAGAGCGATCAGGGCGGCCAGGGCGGGCGCAACGGCCAGCAGCGCGATGAGTCCGGCCGCACGCCGGGCCGCGCCCTGTCTGACGATGACAGCACCGCCACCTTTGCCATGACCGGGGAGTAATCTGCACAATGAAGAACATGAAAGTCATCATCGCTATCGTCCTGGCTGTGGTTGTGGGCGGCGCAGTGGCCGGTGGCGCGGTCTGGTATATGTCTAAAGGCGGTGAGGAAGCAGCGGCGGCGGACGGCAAGGATGCCAAGAAGAAGCCGGCCAAGAAGGAAGAGAAGAAACCCGGCGAACCGCCCAAGTATCTGACCGTCGACAAGGTGGTGGTGATGCTCAAGCACCAGCCGGAGGAAACCGTCACGCACTACCTGTCGGCCGACCTGGTGGTCTCGACCAGCGCCAAACGCGAGAAAGAAGCCAAGGAAACCCTGCCGATGCTGCGCAGCGTTGCCGTGAAAACCCTGTCCAACCTGCCGATGGCAACCGCGCGCGTGATGACCATCGACCAGTTTGCCGCAGAATTGAACAAGGCCTTCGACCACGAGTTCGAGGAAGAAGGCCGCGAGAAGCCCTTTGACGAAGTCATGATTGGCAAACTCATCGTCGAGTAAGCCATAGCAGCATGAACACCAGTGGAGCGGGCATGGGATACGTGGAAGAATTTGCAGATACTTATGCCGAAAGTTATGGCGAGCACGGCGCCGCGCCGCTGACGCACAGCGTGGCCGACGAGCAAAAGCATCTGATGGCGTATGCGCCGCTGGTCAAGCGCATCGTGCGCCAGCTCAACTCGCAGATCGCCGGCGCCATCGACCGCGACGACATGGAGCAGATCGGCCTGATGGGTCTGCTGGAAGCATTGCGCCGCTACGGCGAGCCGGACGGCGCCTTCGGCAGCTATGCCAGCCTGCGCATCCGCGGCGCCATCCTCGATGAGCTGCGCCGCCAGGACTGGCGGCCGCGCGCGGTGCGCCAGCAAAGCCACAAGCTGCGCGACGCCGTGCGCGCCCTCACCCGCAAGCTGGGCCATGAACCCAGCGAGCAGGAAATCATGAGCGGACTGAACCTGACGGCGGACGCCTACCAGGCTTACCTGCTGGATGAAAACGCCGAACTGATCGCCAGCTTCGACGACATCCTGCACGAAAGCCTGAGCAACGACAGCGCGCCCAGCCCGGAAGACCAGCTGGTGGTACGACGCAGCCTGGAGCAGGCGCTGCGCGGCCTCGACGAGCGCGAGCAGCGGGTGGTGCAAATGTATTACGAGTTCGAATTGAGCTACAAGGAAATCGCCGCCGTGCTGGACCTGACCGACGCCCGCGTCTGTCAGCTGAACAAGGCGGCGCTGAACAAAATGAAAGCAGTTCTGCAAAGCGCCTGATACCCATCGGGCGCGGCGCAGCAGGGATTAGAAAAATGACGCGGAAAGGCGAATCATCATGCAGCAAATAGTCGGCATTATCATCGTTTTAGGCAGCGTCTTCGGCGGCTTCTTCATGATGGGCGGAGCATTCCATCAGATCTGGCAACCGATCGAGCTGATCGTGATTGCCGGCTCGGGCATTGGCGCGCTAGTGATCGGTAACCCGACCCACGTGCTGAAGGAGCTGATGACGCAGATCAAGAAGATCATGAAGAAGAAGTATGACTCGGAATTCCAGCGCCAGTTGCTGCTGCTGATGTACGAGCTGCTGCAACTGGCCGCCGGCGGCCTGAAAGCGCTGGACGCCCACGTCGAAGCGCCGAAGGACAGCCCGCTGTTCCAGCGCTATCCGCGCATCCTGGAAGAACCGAAACTGCTGGCCTTCATCGTCGACAACTTCCGTCTGATGGCCATGGGCAAAATCAATGCGCACGAACTAGAAGGCGTGCTGGACCAGGAACTGGAAGCCATCCACACCGAGCAGGAACAGCCGGCCAAGTCGCTCAACAAGATCGGCGAGGCGATGCCGGGCTTCGGCATTCTGGCGGCGGTGCTGGGCATCGTGATCACCATGAACACGGTGAGCGAAGGCGCGACCTCGGGCGAGATCGCCGAGCACGTCGGCGCCGCCATGGTCGGTACCTTCATCGGTATTTTCCTGTGCTACGGCCTGATCGATCCACTGTGCAATATGCTGAAACAGCTGGTCAACTCGGAAGCGGCCAACAAGGAAACCGTCAAGGTGGTGCTGGTCACCCACGTGGCCGGCAAACCGCCGCTGCTGGCGATCGACGCCGGCCGCCGCCTGGTGCAGCTGAACATCAAGCCAAGCTTCGCCCAGCTGGAACGCTGGATCAACGATCTGGAAGGCCGCGACAGCGGTTCGTCCGACAACTCTGGTCGCGGAGGACGTGGTGCTAAAGCCGCATGATAAAGCGCATGACCAGACCATCATCAAGCGTGGTGGCGGCAAGCACAAGCACGACGACCACGGCGGCGCCTGGAAAGTAGCGTTCGCCGACTTTTGTCTCGCGCTGATGTGCTTGTTCCTGGTGCTGTGGCTGATGGCGGCGCGCAATACCGAGTCGCTGCAGCAGATCCTGACCGAAGCCGACGGGGCCAAGACCGACCAGGGCAAGGGCGTGATGCCCGAGCAGGTGGGCGGCCCGCGCGGCAGCCTGATCGACCGCTTCCCGATGCCGCACTTCGGCAGCACCGAAACCGAAGGCACCAAGAAAGCCCAGGCCGAGCAGACCGACACCCCGGCCGAGCCGTCGTCCAAGGTGCGCTATGACAGCCCGGACGACCTGGCCGCGCTGTCCAAGGCGCTGACCAAGATGAGCGCCGACTACGGCCTGACCTCGAACCTGGAAGCCGTGATCACGCCCTACGGCCTGCGCGTGATGATGCACGACACCGACCGCCAGGGCATGTTCGTGCGCGGCAGCGCGGTGCCGACCGACAAGTTCCGCGCGCTGCTGCGCAAGATGGGCCCGCTGTTCAAGCAGATGGAAAACCAGATGCTGATCGTCGGCCACACCGATTCGCTGCAATACGCCGACACCAGCTATGCCGCCTTCTCCAACTGGACCTTGTCGGCCAACCGCGCCATGTCGGCCCGCGCCCAGCTGTTGGCCGGCTCGATGAATCCGGAATCGGTGCTGCAGGTGGTCGGCATGGCCGACCGCGCGCCGCTCGACACCAAGCGTGTCGACGCCGGCGTCAACCGCCGCATCGAATTGCTGATCCTGACCACCGCCCAGGCCAAGACCATTGCCGCGATGTTCGGCATGCCGGAAAACAGCAGCGCCCTGATCCACGATGTCGACACCGCAGTGCCGGACGCTACCGTGTTGCAGAAGCTGCGCAACCAGCTCACCGGCCAGGGCGACAGTCCGTTGCGTGATCCGCGACGCAACAAATAAGACAGACGTATGGAAACCAAGCCAACAAGAGGCACCCGCATGAGAATCTCTACATCGACTCCGGACGGCCTGGCCGTCCAGCGCGTCGCCGACAGCGCCCCGGCCGACGCCGCCGAGGCACTGGCGCCCGCCCCGCCCGCCGCACCGTTGCAATCGTCGGTCATGCAGCCGGCACTGCAGGCGATGCGCGCCATGCCGGAAATGGACCAGGAAAAAATCGACATGCTGCGCGATGCGCTGGCCAAGGGCGAACTGCCGTTCGACCCGGCCAAGCTGGCCGGGCTGATCCAGCGCTTCCACGGGAGCGAACAGTGACCGTCAGCGCAATGAGCCGCCAGGACGCCATGCGCGCCCTGCTGGCCGGCATCGCCGACGACCTGCAAGCCTATGCGCAACTGCAGGAACTGTTGCACGATCAATTCCGCGCCGCGCTGCGCCACAAGGCCAGCGAACTGCAGGCCGTCGCCGAAGCTATCGGCACGCTAGTTGACGCCATGCAGCAACGCCGCAGCGATCGCGTGGCGCTGGTACAACGTTTAGTTGGTGAAACTGGCAATATGGCTCAGGCTTTTGCCTTGCTGAAAAATGCGGCACGGGAGAAAATGGAAGCTGACTGGGCATCGCTGGAAACTGCGGTGCTCGAGTGCAAGCGCCTCAGCAAACGCAACGGCGATTTGCTGGCCGAGCAATACACCATCATGCAGCGCGTGCTGCATGGCGAGGAGCAGATTTATGCGCCAGCCTAGTGGGATAACCACGGGGATGCAAGCCACCGCCCCCACTGCCGCCACCGTATCCAATATGAGCGCCAGCCGCCCGACCGCGGCCACTGGCGGTTTGGCGTCTGCCGGCAGCTTCAGCAGCGCCTTTCAGCAGGTCCAGACGGACGTCGCCACCTACATCGCCAAGGGCGACGGCGGCTTTCCCAGCGACGTCGCGCCGTCCCAGGCCATGAGCCTGCAAGCCATGGCGCTGCGCAACCGCGCCAGCGGCGCCATCGATGAAGAGAACGGCGTCGACAGCGACAGCCAGCAGCAATTCCTGGCCGCCATCCAGCCATGGGCCAAGGAAACCGCCGACAAGCTGGGCGTGGCGCCGGAACTGGTGGCCGCCCACGCGGCGCTGGAATCGGGCTGGGGCAAGCAGCCGCTGAAGAACGGCGCCGCCAACGCCAACAACCTGTTCGGCGTCAAGGCCGGCGGCAGCTGGCAGGGCGAGGTCGCCGTCGCCAGCACCACCGAATTCGAACATGGCGCACTGCTGAAGAAGACCGAGCGCTTCCGCAGCTATCCGGACACCCGTAGCGCCTTCCGCGACTACGCCGATCTGCTGACCAGCAATCCGCGCTACGCGGCCGCCCTCAACACCGGCAGCGATGCGCGCGCCTTTGCCAGCGGACTGGCCAAGGCCGGCTATGCCACCGATCCCAACTATGCAGACAAACTGAGCAAGGTCGCCACGCAATTGCAGCGCGGCGGCAAACTCAGTCCTACTCCGACGGAGAACTAGCCGTGACCGGCATCGACATGGGTTCCACCGTGGCGGCGCCGGTTACCCGGGCGCGGATCACCGTGCCATTGGCATTGCGCACCCGCACCGTGTCGCCGCGCGCGCCGGCGTCCATCGCCTCGCCCGCCATGCTGACCTCGATTTCCTCGCGGCGCGCGACGATCCGCACCGGGTCGCCGCGCTTGACCACCGTCGGCGCCATCAGCAGCGTCTTGCGCACCACTTCGCCAGCGCGCAGGGCCCGCTTGCCGCTCATGCCGACCACCTCTTGCGGATCGCTGATGGCGTCGGTCAGGGCCCCAATTTCGTGGCGCTCCAGCAACACATCTTCGTCTGCCAGAACTTTACCAATCGCCAAGTCATTTGCCATGACAGCAATGCGCGCGCTGATCTGCGCGCGCACGATGAACTCGTACCGCCAGCCGCCGGCGCCGCCGCAGACGGCGATGAAACGCATGCGCGCCGGCTGCCGGGTATCGGCGCCCTGCACCGTGACGCCTTGCGAACAGGCCGCCAGCGGCCGCGCGCCGGGCACCACCGTGACGCTGAATTGCGGTTCGACCAAACCGCTTGCTGCGGTCCAGCGCGCGACATGGTCGTGCGCGGCTTTTTCCACCAGTGTCGGCACCTGTTCGGCAGGCACCGCAGAGAAGGCGACCGTCGGCAAAGAAAATGAAATGCAAACCAGCAATAAATGGGCCGAAA
This sequence comes from Duganella levis, assembly GCF_009857605.1. GTDB lineage: Bacteria > Pseudomonadota > Gammaproteobacteria > Burkholderiales > Burkholderiaceae_D > Rugamonas > Rugamonas levis. Next base: position 6,041 of record NZ_WWCT01000006.1, read on the forward strand.
CAGTTACAATAGGTTTGTTGAACATGAGCAATACCTCTACTATGATGCCGGAAGCGGTCGCCCTCTGGGGGCCAGGCCGCCATTCTACATGGCAAGTAGCGCTTGATACTCATGCCGATGCGTTTTACTGCAACGTCACCACAGGGGAAGAAGATGGGCATTAACTTCAAAGATGCGGCTGGCGTCCACGCCGATGCACTGGCCTTGCGCGCCGACCGCACCCGCATCCTGGCGGCCAATATCGCCAATGAGAATACGCCGGGCTTCCAGGCCCGCGACATGGACTTCGGCGCCACCCTGGCCAATGTCCAGGCCGAAGGCAATGGCGACATCGGCGACGGCGGCGACAGCGCCAACCTGTACCGCGTGCCGTTCCACCCTACGCGCGACGGCAACACCGTCGAGATCGGCGTCGAACAAGCCGCCTTCTCGCAGAACGCCACCGATTTCCAGACCAGCCTGACCTTCGCGAATATGCGGTTCAAGGGTCTGGCCAAGGCCATCAGCGGTCAATAAGCCCGGCCGTCACAGGAGTAGCAGATGTCGTTCAAGAATATTTCCGAGATTGCCGGTTCGGCCATGGCGGCCCAGACTGTGCGCCTCAATACCATCGCCAGTAACCTGGCCAATGCCGATTCCGTGGCTGGCACCGAAGCCGACACCTACCGCGCCCGCAAGCCGGTGTTTGGCACCGTCATGGGCGACAGCCAGGACGGCATGGCCAGCGCCGGCGGCAAAGTCCAGGTGCTGGACGTGGTGCAATCGTCCGAGCCGCTGCGCCAAGTCTACGAACCGGGCAACCCGATGGCCAACGGCGACGGCATGGTGTTCTACCCCAACGTCAACCAGGTGGCCGAGATGACCGACATGATGTCGGCCTCGCGCGCCTTTGAAACCAATGTTGAAGTTCTCGGCCGCATCCGCACGATGCAGCAATCCCTCCTTAAACTCGGTGAAGGCTAAGTCATGACCGTCAGTCTCCTCAATAACAACAGCAGCACCGGCACCACTACGGGTACCAGCATCACCGGTAATACCGCCAGTGAAACGTCGGATATGTTCACCAAGCTGCTGGTGGCGCAGATCCAGAATCAGGACCCGCTGTCGCCGACCGATCCGGCGCAGTTCGTCCAGCAGCTGACCCAGCTGTCGCAGACCGAATCGCTGCAGAACATGGCCAGCATCACCTCCGCCAGCGCCAGCGCGCTGTCGAGCCTGCAAGTCATGGCGCTGGGCGGCCAGGTCGGTTCCGATGTCATGATCACCACCGGTTCAGTCAAGCTGGACGGCAGCACCAAGGTCACCGGCCAGGCCACGCTGACTTCGGCCAGCAGCAACACCACGCTGGTGCTGACCGGCGCCGACGGCGTGCGGCACGAAGTGGCGCTGGGCACGCAAGCGCCGGGCATCGTCGACTTCAGCATCAATCCGACCAACCTCGGCCTGCCGGCCGGCAGCTATTCGGTCGCGCTGGAAACCAGCAGCAAGGAAACTCCGGCCATCAATATCCAGGGCCGCCTGAACAATGTGCGCCTGCTGTCCAACGGCAGCGTGCAGCTGAACGTCTCGAACGTCGGCGATACCGGTTCCGACACGCTGTCCGCCTTCAACGGCAAAGCCGCCACCACCATTTAATCTGCCCATTCTTCAGGAAGGTCCACCATGAGTTTCGATATCGCACTGTCCGGCATCCAGGCCATCAACGAATCGCTGGACGTTACCAGCCACAACATCGCCAATGCCGGCACCTACGGCTACAAGTCGAACCGCGCCAACTTCGCCACGCTGGTGGCAGGTAGCCAGCTGAACGGCGTGCAGGTCGGTTCGACCACGCAGAGCATCGGCCTGTCGGGCGGCATCCTGAACACCGGCAACAACCTGGACGCGTCGATCAGCGGCCGCGGCTTCTTTGTCACCCGCACCGCCAACAACAGCATGCAGTACACCCGCGTCGGCATCTTCGACACCTCGCTGGACGGCTACCTGGTGGATTCGTCCGGCCGCCGCGTGCAAGGCATGGCGATCACGCCGCCAAGCACCGAACTGGGCGCCGAAGGCGACCTGGCCATCCCGAACAAATCGATCCCGGCCCAGATCACCACCAAGGCCACCTATGTCGGCAACCTGTCGGCCGACTGGACCATCAAGACCGGCGTCGACCCAAGCACCGTGACCCCGACCACGCCGCCTGACCCGTCCACCTACAACACCAGCAAGTCGACCGACCTGTACGACAGTCTCGGCACCAAGCACGTGCTGACCCAGTACTTCAGCCTGACCGGCACCGGCGCCGTCACCGTCAACTATGCAGTGGACGGCAACGGCATCGCCGCCACCACCGCGCTGGCGTTCGACACCACCACCGGCCAGCTGACCCCGGCCGACGCCGCCACCGGCAAGACCGTGTCCACGCTGGACATGAGCGATGTGCCGGGCACCGACCCGACCCTGTGGCCGAAGTTCACCAGCGGCGCCAACATGAACGCCACCATCGACATCGACTACACCGGCACCACCTACTTCGCCGGCGAAACCTCGACCGCCTCCAACGCCCCGGTGGACGGCTACAGCGCCGGCGCCTTCTCCGGCGTCTCGCTGGGCACCGACGGTTCGGTGATTGCCAAGTACACCAACGGCCAGAGCCAGACCGTCGGCCGCGTGGTGCTGGCCACCTTCGCCAATGAACAGGGCCTGACCCAGGTCAGCGACACCAGCTGGGAAGCCTCGACCGCCTCCGGCGTCGCCAATACCGACGTCGCCGGTGTCGGCGTCAACGGCACCCTGAACGTCGCCACGCTGGAACAGTCGAACGTCGACATCACCTCGGAACTGGTCGGCCTGATGACCTCGCAGCGTAACTACCAGGCCAACTCCAAAGTGATCCAGACCGAGAGCACCATGCTGCAATCGCTGATGCAGGCGATCTAAGGACTAATCGATGGATGCGCTGATTTACACCGCCATGAGCGGGGCCGAACGGGCCCTGCGCGGGCAACAGGTACACGCCAACAACCTGGCCAACGTCGACACCGGTGGTTTCCGCGCCAACATGGAGCTGACCACCGCGCAAACCGTCAACGGCTACGGCTACGACGACCGCCACATGGCGCAGTTGCAGGCCAACAGTGTGTCGACCAAGCCGGGCACCATGAGGAGCACCGGCCGCGACCTCGACGTGGCGGTGGCCGGCACCGGCTTTCTGACGGTGCAGACCGCCGACGGCGGCGAAGCCTATACCCGCGCCGGCAACATGGTGCTCGATGAAAACGGCACGCTGCGCATTAACGGCAACGTGGTGCTGGGTGAAGGCGGTCCGATCACGCTGCCCCAGTACAGCCGCATCGACATCGGCAACGACGGTACCATTTCGATCCAGGCGCCCGGCACCACCATCATGCAAACCATCGACAAGCTGCGTCTGGTCAATGCCGAAGGTTCGGAACTGACCAAGAACGAAGCCGGCCTGCTGGTGGCGCGCGATGGCGCCCCGCTGGCCACCGACCCGGCGGTCCTGGTGCGGCCCGGCCACCTCGAAGGCAGCAATGTATCGGCGGTGGAGGAAATGGTCGCCACCATGAGCCTGAACCGCTCGTTTGAAATCCAGATGAAGTTGTTTACGTCGACCGACTCGATGACCCAAGCCGGCAACCGCCTGATTAGCGGCAGCTAACCCCACACCTCCAGGGAGTAACCATGAATCCAGCAATGTGGATCAGCAAAACCGGCGTGCAAGCGCAGGACATGAAGCTGCAAACCATCGCCAATAACCTGGCCAACGCCAACACGATCGGCTTCAAGCGTGACCGCGCGGTGTTCGAAGACCTGTTCTATTCGGTCGAAGCGCAGCCGGGCGCGCAGCGCGCCAACAACAACACGCTGGCGCCGTCCGGCGTGCAGCTGGGTAACGGCGTGCACCTGGTCGGCACCCAGAAGGTGTTCACCCAGGGCATCCTGCAAACCACCAGCCGCGACCTCGATATCTCGGTGATGGGCAACGGCTTCCTGTCGGTGCGCCAGCCGGACGGCGAGACCGCCTACACCCGCGCCGGCCAGTTGCAGGTCGACGCCAACGGCATCCTGGTCAACGCCAGCGGCCTGCCGCTGATTCCGCAAATCACCGTGCCGGCCAACGCCACCGCGCTGAGCATCGGCGAAGATGGCACCGTGTCGGCCAAGATCGCCGACAACGTCACGCCGCAGGTGCTGGGCCAGCTGACGCTGACCTCGTTCATCAACCCGACCGGCCTGCTGGCCCTGGGCGAGAACCTGTTTGCTGAAACGCCGTCGTCGGGCACGCCGACCGATGGCCAGCCGGGCACCGCCCAGTGGGGCAAGATCAAGCAAGGCACGCTGGAAGGCTCCAACGTCCAGGTGGTCGAAGAAATGGTCGACATGATTGCAGCCCAGCGCACCTACGAGATGAACACCAAGGTGCTGTCGGCGGCCGACAATATGCTGCAGTACCTGTCGGCGGCGGCACGCTGATGCACACCGCACTGCGCTCCACGCTGCTGCTGGCGACACTGGCCCTGGCCGGCTGCGCCCAGTTGCAGCCGCCGGCGGTGCGGCCCGGTCCGTCCGACGAACCGCCACCGGCGGCCCGCAACAGCGGTCCGCGCGGCGTCTCGGGCGGCGTGTTCAGCACCGATGTCGGCCTGTCGCTGACCTCGGACAGCCGCGCTTTCCGCGTCGGCGACGTGGTCACCGTCAACCTGCTGGAAACCACGCAGGCCAGCAAGAAGGCCGGCACCAGCTATTCCAAGCAGTCGGCCGACAACATCAACGCCCCTAATTTGCTGGGCAAGACCTTCGGCAAGGCCGCGATCGGCCTGGGCGCCTCCAACACCTTTGCCGGCGACGCCACCAGCACCCAGCAGAACGCCCTGACCGGCGCCATCACCGTGATCGTGCAGGAAGTGCTGCCGAACGGCCTGCTGCGCATCTCCGGCGAAAAAACCCTGACCCTGAACAACGGCGAAGAATATGTGCGCCTGCGCGGCTACCTGCGCGCGGCCGATATCGACGCCGACAACCAGGTGTCGTCGCAACGCATCGCCAACGCCCGCATCGCCTACTCGGCGCAAGGCACGCTGGCCGAAACCCAGCAGCCGGGTTGGCTGACGCGCTTCTTCAACGGCCCATTGATGCCGTTCTGAGTTTTACTGAAAGACGGGTGACTCCATGAATTTCCGCAAGTTTATCGCCTTGTCCCTGGCTCTCAGCATGACGCTGGGCGCTACCCTGCCGGTGCAAGCCGCGCAGGCGCTGCGCAACCTGGTCGCCATCGAAGGCGTGCGCGACAATCCGCTGGTCGGCTACGGCCTGGTGGTCGGCCTGAACGGCAGCGGCGACTCGACCCAGGTCAAGTTCTCCAGCCAGTCCGTGATCAATATGCTCAAGCAGTTCGGCGTCAAGGTGCCGGACGGCACTGACGCCAAATCGAAAAACGTCGCCACCGTGATGGTGTCGGCGGTGTTCCCGCCCGGCTACCGCAAGGGCCAGTCGATCGACGTCGTGGTGTCCTCGATGGGCGACGCCAAGAGCCTGCGCGGCGGCGCCCTGCTGCTGACCCCGCTGCGCGCGGCCGACGGCGAAACCTATGCGCTGGCGCAAGGCAATGTGGTGGTGGGCGGTTTCAGCGCCCAGGGCAAGTCGGGTTCGTCGATCACCGTCAACACGCCGACTTCCGGCCGCATTCCCAGCGGCGCCAACATCGAACGGGAAATCCCGAGCGACTTCAACACCAAGCCGTCGGTGCGCCTGTCGCTGCGCCATCCGCACTTTGAAACCGCGATCAACATCGTCAACTCGATCAACAAGCGCTTCGGCGACATCGCCACCGCCAGCGACGCCACCAGCGTCGACGTGGTGGCGCCGGCCAATCCGACCCAGCGCGTGGCCTTCATGGCCAAGCTGGAATCGATGAATGTGGAAGTCGGCGAGGATGCGCCGAAAGTGGTGTTCAATTCCCGCACCGGCACCGTGGTGATCGCCGAAGGCCTGCGCGTGCGCGCCGCCGCCGTCACCCACGGTTCGCTGAAGGTGGTAATTTCCGAATCGACCAAGGTCAGCCAGCCGAACGCGCTGGCCGGCGGCAGCACGGTAGCGTCGCCGCAGTCGCAGGTCACGGCCGACCAGGGCCCGGCGCAGATGTTCAAATGGCCGGCCGGCGCCAAGCTGCAATCGATTATCGACGTGGTCAACAGCCTCGGCGCCACCCCCGACGACATCATGGCGATCCTGCAGGCGCTCGATCAGGCCGGCGCCATCGAAGGCGAACTGGTCGTCATTTAAGGATTCCGCATGAACTTTGACACTCCGCTCGACCGCAACCTGGCCAACGGCGTCGCCGGCCAGCTGAGCAGCACCGCCGTGGCGCCGCAGGCGGCCGCGCCGGGCGACACCGTCGATCCGGCCTACCGCGCCAAGGCCACCGAGGCTGCGGTCAAGTTTGAAAGTTTCTTTATCGGCCACATGCTGCACCAGATGCGCGACGGCACCCGCGCGCTGGCCGCCGACGACAGCCCGGGCAAGGACCGCATCAACCAGGACATGCTGGACATGGCCGACAACCTGGTGGCCGACCAGCTGGCCGGCAAGCGCGCCTTCGGCGTCGCCGACGCCATCCTGCGCCAGCTGCTGCCGGCCGCCCCCGCTGCCGCCCCCACTACAGTCGCGCTCAATAATTCCCCTGCGAAAGTTTCCGAATCGCAAAATTTGGCGAAATCGCTTAATCAGCAGCAATAAACGGTCGCCCCTTATTACTATCGGACCTGTGGGCGCCGGCGCTGTGCAGCGCGCCACGGGTTCCTCGGACTTCACCAGGAAAAGACCCGCACCATGACCATTACTTATAACGCACTGTCGGGCGCCCTGGCCGCCCAGGCTGCACTGAACACCGTCAGCCAGAATCTGGCCAACGTGCAGACCCCTGGCTACACCCGGCAGGGTGTGCTGCTGAAGGCGACCGCGTCCGATCCTGGCACGCTGTCGGCCGGCAATGGCGTGCAAATTGGTTCCCTGCTGCGTTTCAGCAATACCTACCAGCTGCAACAGATGTGGCGCGCGAATTCGGATCTGGGCGCCCACGCACAGACCCAGCCTTACCTGTCGGCGCTGGAAAAGGTTATGAGCGACGACCAGTCCAGCATCAGCTATGGCGTCGACAACTTCTTCAAGGCGCTCAATGCCGCCGGTGTCGATCCTACCTCCAGCCCGCTGCGCCAGCAGGTGGTCACCACCGCCAGCTCCATGGCCCAGCAGTTCAACTCGATCTACAACGTGGCTGCCAACCAGGTGGTGTCGGTCAACCAGCAGCAGCAGGCGATCTTGCCGTCGCTGAACGAGTCGCTGGCCGGCATTGCCTTGCTGAACAAGCAGATCGTCTCCGTCGGCGGCACTGGCACCAACACCTCGGCGCTGATGGACAAGCGCGAACAGCTGATCGACAGCGTCTCCTCGCAAGTCGGGGTGGATGTGGTCTACAACCCGAATGGCAGCGTCAACGTCTCGCTGAAGAACGGCGAGCCGCTGGTGATGAGTGATGCCGCCGCCAACGTAGCCTATAGTACCGAGAGCGGCTCCCCGGTGCTGCAGCTGACTTACGCCGGCGTCAAGTTCAACCTGGACGATTCCCAGGTCGGCGGCCAACTGGGCGGCTTGGGCGACTTCAAGAAAAACACGCTGATCCCGCTGCAAACCTCGGTCAAGGAACTGGCTGACCAGGTCGCGCAGAAGATCAACGACGCGCTGGCCGGCGGCTACACCTCCGCCGGCGCCGCCGGCGGACCGATGTTCGAAGTTCCCGCCTCCACCGGCATCATGCAAGTGAGCGCCGGTTTTACTAGCGGCGATCTGGCCTTTTCGGGCGACGGCACGCCGGGCGACAGCAGCAACCTGCAGAACCTGATTGCGGTCAAGGGCCAGAGCGTGACACTGACCTCACTCGGCAACACCCCCGTGGTGCTGAGCGACGCCGACACCCAGCTGGTCGGCAAGCTGGGCATCCAGAGCCAGCAAAACCAGTCGCTGCTGGCGACCGCCACCACTGTCCGCTCGCAGGCTGAGGACGACTGGAAATCCACCAGTGCCGTCAACAGCGACGAGGAAGGCATCAATCTGGTGGAATTCCAGAATATGTACCAAGCCAATATGAAGGTGATTGCCGTGGCCAACACCTTGTTTGATGCAACGTTGCAAATGTTCGGTTAAGGAGAGCTTCATGCGTATCGCCACCAGTCAATTCCAGGCCACCATGACGCGCAGCCTGCAATACAACCAGGGCCAGTTGTCCTCGCTGAGCGCCCAAATGTCCAGCGGCAACAAGATCCAGGTGCCGTCCGACGACCCGGTCACCGCCGTGCGCCTGTCGCGCCTGGCGCGCGAGGAAGCCATCCTGGGCCAGTACCAGGACAATATCGGCGCCATCAAGATCCGCCTGTCGTCCAACGAGACCTATCTGCAAAGCATGGTCAACGACATCACTCAGGCCCACGACCAGCTGGTGCTGGCGGCCGACGGCAGCAACACCGGCGACGACCTGAAGTCCATGGTGACCACGCTGAGCGCGATACGCGACAGCCTGCTGTACAGCGCCAACGAAAAAGACCAGGAGGGCAATTATGTGTTCTCCGGCACCGCCACCAACACCCCGGCCATCACCTACGACGCCGGCGCGGCGGTCGGTGCGCGCTACACGTTCAGCGGCAACACCAATCAGCAGAAGTCGGTGATCGGCAACGGCATCACCCAGGCCGTCAACGTTGACGTCTCCGGCCTGGAATCGCTGCTCAACAAGCTCGACACCACCATCGACGCCCTGTCGCAACCGAACGTCAATCCGTCCGACCCAGCAGTACAGGCCGCCATCACCGGCAGCATGGACAGCTCCAGCGCGACGCTGGAACTGGTGGCCGGCAAGATCGCCACGTTCGGCGGCGCGCAAAACATCATGGACACGCTGAACGGCAATCACGCCAACGTCAGCCTGTCGAACCAGAACGCGATTTTCGAATTGAATTCGCTGGACTACGGCCAGGCCACCGTCGAGCTGAACGGCTACAACACGGCGCTGCAAGCATCGTACAAGGCCTACGCCAAGATCAGCGGGCTGTCGCTGTTCAACATTCTGTAATTTCTAAGCGCCGCCACGTATGCAGATTTCGTCCGCCTCCACGCCCCCGGTGATTGTTCCCGGCGCCAATGCCGGCAGCAATGCCAGCGCGGTGGACGGCACCGCGCTCGGCCTGAACGGCGAAAACGCCGCCACCGCCACGCCGGTCACACCGGCGAATAATGCGGCGGCGCCGCTGCGGCGCGGCCTGAGCAATTGGGACCAGCCGCTGCAAGGCGATATCTCCGGCGCCCAGCAGGCGCTCGACTTCCTGGAACAGAGCGCGGCCCAGCTGCGCAGCCTGAAGTCCGAGCTCAGCACCCGGCTGGCGACCCGCCAGCGTTCCGACGGCGCGCTGGAAGCGCGCGTGCGCCAGTTCAGCAACAGCTGGCGCAGCCGCACCAGCGCCTCGGGCGGCACGCTCGACAGCCAGCTGAATTTCAGCACCAAAGGCAGCAACACCAACTTCACCGTGCGCGGCCTGAACCTGAGCAACCTGCGCGGCGGCGCCCGTGAGGTGCTGGCCGTCTCCATCGGCGGCGGCCAGAATGTGCGTTCGGTGGTGCTCGAGCCGGGCCTGAGCGACGACCAGATTGCCCAGCGTTTCAATGACGCGCTGGCGCCGGCCGGCGTGCGCGCCGAGATCAGCGACGACGGCCAGCTGACCTTCTCCACCGCAGAATCGCAGTGGGCCAACGTGCGCGACACGATTTCCCTGCAGGGCGGCGGCATCCGCTTCCCCGGCGGCCAGCTGACCCGCGTCAAGGCCGATGCGGAAGCGCCGCAAGTCGATCCGGACACCTGGCAAACCACCGACCTCGAATCGATCCGCACCACGCTGGCCCAGGTGGTGCAATCGCTGTCCAAGGTCGAGCAGTCGATCGCCTCGGTGCGCCAGGCGCTGGCCCAAGTCGCGGCCCGCGCGCAGACCGCCGATCCGACCGCCACCAAGGGCGGCATGGACCAGGTGGCGCAGAATTTCGTCTCCACCACCAAGCAGCCCGGCTACCAGTCGCTGCTGTCGATCACCTCGGCGCTGGCCGGCATCAGCCGCGAGCGCGTGATGTCGCTGCTGCGCCTGCGTTCTTGAACCGCTAGTGCAGTAACTGCAGGCCGCGCTTGGCCAGTGCGGCCAGTTCCGCCGCCGGCAACGCGCCGGCAAACGCATACCCCTGGGCATAATCGCAGCCGGCCATGGCCAGCAAGCCGCTTTGCGCCGCCGTCTCCACGCCCTCCGCCACCACCCGCAGCCCCAGCTTGTGCGCCATCACGATCAGCGCCTCGCACATCGCCAGGTCGCCGCTGTCGTTGGCCAGGTGCTGGATGAAGCTGCGGTCCAGCTTGAGCAGGTCGATGCCGAAATGCTTGAGGTGCGACAGCGAGGAATAGCCGGTGCCGAAATTATCCAGCGCCACCTGCAAGCCCATCTCGCGCAGGTCGCGCAGGCGTTCGGCGGCGCGGCTGGCGTCCATCAGCACGCCTTCGGTAATCTCCAGCACGATGCTGCGCGGCGGCAGGCCCAGCTCCGCAGCGTGGCGCAGCCAGTCGACATACAGCGCGGTATCGCCACGCAACTGCGCCGACGACTGATTGACGCTGACCTGGAAACCCTTGCCCAGCTCATCCTGCCACTGGCGCGCCTGCTGCGCGGCCTGGCGGAACACCCAGTCGCCGATCTCCAGCATCATGCCGCCGGCTTCCGCGAACGGCAGGAATTCGGCCGGCGCCAGCAGTCCGCGCTGCGGATGGCGCCAGCGCAGCAGCGCTTCGGCGCGCTCGATCTTGCCGCTGCGCAGGTTGACGATGGGCTGGTAATGCAGCTCGAACTGCTGCTGCGCCAGCGCCGTGCGCAAGTCCAGCGTGGCCTGCTGGCGCGCTTGCGCCGCCAGTTGCAGGTCCTGCGTGTAATAGCTGTAGCGGTTGCGGCCGCTCTGCTTGGCGGCGTACATGGCCTGGTCTGCGGCGCGCAGCAACTCATCGGCCCCGCCGGCATCGGCCGGGTACAGCGCGATGCCGACGCTGGCCGAGATCGACGGCTGCGCGCCGTCCAGTGCAAACGGCCGGTTCAGCAATGTCAGCATGCTCTGCACAATCCGGTCGATGCCGTCGACCTGCTCCAGCCCCGGCAGGATGACGATGAACTCGTCGCCGCCCAGCCGCGCCACCGTGTCCGAATTGCGCACGCAGCGGCCGATGCGGCGCGCCGCCTCCACCAGCAGGGCGTCGCCCTGCGCATGGCCGAGCGTGTCGTTGACGGCCTTGAAACCGTCCAGGTCGACGAACAGCAGGCCCAGCAGCAAACCTTCGCGGCGCGCCTTCTTTAGCTCCTGGCTGAGGCGATCCTGGAACATGTGGCGGTTGGGCAGCGCGGTCAGCGTGTCGAAGTTGGCTTGCTGCCAGATCAGCTCGGCGGAGGCGCGGCTGTCGGTGATGTCGCTGACCAGCGCCAGCGCGCCACGGTAGCCGCCCTCGCCGTCGAAGATCGGATTGGTGGCCAGCGTGGCCCACAGTTCGGCGCCGTCCTTGCGGATGAATTTGAACTCGTGGCGCGCGGCCTGGCCCTGCTGGCGGCGCGCGATATTGCGTTCGAGGATGGTGCGGCCCTCCTCGTCCATAAAGGCCACCAGCGGCTGTTCCAGCATCTCCTCGATGCTGTAGCCGAGCATCTGCGCCATCTTGGGATTGACGAAGCTGGTGCGGGCGGCGGCGTCGATTTCCCAGATGCCTTCCTCGGCATTGTGGACGATGCGGCGAAAGCGCTCCTCGCTGTGCTCCAGCGCCGGCAGCTTGCCTTCAGCCGGCTCCAGCACCACCCGCACGGCCTGGCCGCTGCTGTCGGCGCTGGCACGCAGCGACACCGGGAAACCCTGGCGGTCGCGGCCGCGCAACATCTGCAGATTGCATTGTTCGGGCTGGGCGCTGTTGACGGCGCGCCGCAGGAAGCGGTCGAAGTCGTCGTGGAAGCGCGGCGCCACGAACTGGCGCAGCGTGGCGCGTTCGGGATTGGTGCGCGGTATGCCGAGCTGATCGGCGCCGACCACATTCATCTGCAAGATGGTGGTATCGAACGACAACACGAAATAGCCGACCGGCGCCAGCAGGTAGATGTCGTTGAACCACGATGGCTCGGCGGCACCGGCGGCGCCTTCATCGGCGTTTGCGTTGATAGCATAAGGCTCAATCGCAGCCTGCCCCGGCAATACCGACAAGCCTGCAATCTCAGCGTGCATAGTCTTATCCATACACCCCCTTGGTTGATGTTTTAAGACTAACATCTCGCAACGGGGATGTCGAGCGTACCGCTTATCTGCTGCGGTGCGCGCGGTTCAAGCGTTGTTCCGCGCGCCGTTGCAGCGCCTCGAACAGCAGGCTGAGTAGCCAATAGATAGCTGCCGCGGTCAGGTAGAGCGGCAGCGGCTGGAAGGTGGTGGCGATCACTTCCTTGGTCGACAGCATCAGCTCGGTCAGCGTGATGACCGACACCAGCGAAGTATCCTTGATCAGGCTGATCAGGGTATTGCTCATGGCCGGCACCGCTACCCGCAACGCCTGCGGCAGCACCACATAATACAGCGTGCGCCAGTAGCCCAGGCCGAGGCTGTAGCTGGCCGCCCACTGGCCCGGACTGATCGCGCCGATCGCGCCGCGCAGGCTCTCGGACAGGAAAGCGCCCGAGTTCAAACTCAGCGCCAGGATGCCGGCCGTGACCGGCGTAAATTCAATGCCGACGCTGGGCAGGCCGTAGTAGATGACGAACATCTGCACCAGCAGCGGCGTGCCGCGCATCAGGCTGACATACACGCCGGCCGGCCACGCCAGCAGGCGATACGGCAGCATGCGCAGCACCGCCACCGGGAAACCGATCAGCAGCCCGCCCACCATCGCCGCCAGCGCGAACAGCACCGTATAGCCGGCGCCACGCAGCATCACCGGCGCGGCTTCGCGCAGCAGGTCCAGCAACTCCATCGCTTAAGGCGCCTTGCTGACGTCGACGCCGAACCACTTCAGCGAGATGGCCTTGAGGCTGCCGTCTGCCGCCGCGTCCGCCAGCACCTTGTTCAGCGCCTGCTTGAATTCGGGATTGCCCTTCTTGAACGGAATGCCCATGCGCTCGACCGCGCCGACTTGCGCGCCGGCCTTGATCGGCAGTTTGGAAATCTTCAATAAATACGCCGACATCAAGCTATCGTTGAGCGCGGCGTCGATGCGGCCGGCCGCCAGGTCCGCCATCGTGTCCGGCGCCGCCGCATAGCTGCGTACCTCGATGCCGGTCGCGGCCTTGGCCTGCTGCTCGTAGACGCTGCCCTGCCCCACGCCGAGCTTCTTACCCTTGAGGTCGGCCAGCGACTTGTAGCCGGCCGTCTCGTTGTTGCGGACGATCAGCTGCGGCATCGAGTAGATGTACGGTGCGGAAAAGTCGAAAGCCTGCTCGCGCTTGGGATTGATGCCGACCTGGGCGACGATCACGTCATACTTGCCGGCCGCCAGCCCGGCCAGGATGCTGGCCCACTCGCTGGTGACGAATTCCACTTTCAAGCCCAGCTTACTGGCGACCAAGCGGGCGACATCGACATCGTAGCCGGCCAGTTCGCCATTCTTCTCGCGGTAGTTAAACGGCGGATAGGTGCCTTCGGTGGCGACCTTCAGCGTGCCGCGCGCCTTGACGGTGGCCAGCAGGTCGGCCGCCGAGGCCGAGGCTGGCAATGCCAGGCTGAGCGCCGTCAGCGCCAGGAGCAATCTACGTGTGAACATGGAATTCCTTTCAGGGCGGACGCCTACCAGGCGCCCATGCGACGACGCAGGCCAAAGTTATGGCCTACGACCAGGATAGAACTGGCGATCAAGCCGCTCAAGCCTATCATCAACTGCACCAGCTTATCGTCCGGCAGCACCCACAGCGAACCGGCCGGCGCTTCAGAAACGCGCGCGGCCGCCATGATCAGCGGCGCCACCCAGGACGCTTCGTCGGTCACGTCCAGCACCAGGTGGCCATCCTGCGTGGTCTGCAGATAGATTTCACCGCCCTCGGCCAGCGTGAAGCACACGCCGTAGCCGGTCTCGTTCTTGCCGATATGCTGCTGCAAAGCCTGGTTATGCTCTTCGATCCACAGTTCCACGTCGGCGGGCGTTTCCAGCCCGCTCCACGTCACCGGGCGGAAGCGCGGCGGCTCATTGTTGTCTTGCATGCTCATCCTGTTGCGTTGCCAAGACGCCAGTGTAGCCGATCGCGCTCAACCCTTCCAAGTGCGCTGAAGGCCGGTGTCGGCGTGGATCCAGCCGCCGCGCGGACCGGCGCGGTAATAGAAGCCGACGCCGCCCTGGCGGAAGCTCTTCACCAGCCCGCCCAGCACCTCGGAATTGAGCGCGGCGATGCGGATGTCGGCGGCGCGGCCAACCATGTGCAACGACTGACGCGCGGCCGGCACGCCGGCTTCGCGCAGCTTTTGGTTGGAGGCTGGCGTGCGGTAGCCGGACAGGATTTCCAGCGGCGCGTCGATGCCGTAACGCTGCACGAAGGCTTGCGTGCCCCACAGCGTTTCGAACAATTTGGGATCGATGGTGCGGGTCTCGTTGCCGCCGTTGACGTCGCGCAGCAAATGGCACAAGTCCTGGTAAGCCGATTCGATGATCTCGCCGTCTTTCCAGTACAGCAGCTTGGCGCGCTCCTTGCTGGCCGGACGCACCACTTCAATGGTGCGCGGACGCAGCCAGAATTCCAGGTCGAGCGCCTGGGCGTCGAAAATATCGGGTGGCGGCTCCATGCCGTTCATGCCGGTGCCGGACGGGGCCAGCTGGTCGGCGGCGCGCGGCATGCTTTGCGCCTGCGCCTGAACTGGAGAAGCCGGTTTGACGACTGGCTTGCTGGAAGCCGTCGTGCTGCTATGCCGCACCGGCGTGCTGGTGGCACAGCCGATCAAGGGCACAGACAAAAAACTCGCAGCGGTCAGCCCTAACCCCTGCTGTATGAAAGCTCTGCGCGATGCCATAGTCTATCCGTGAAAAGCAATGTTGTTACTATAGCCTATGCAGAGGGAAACACAAATGCTCCTAACTTACGCTTAAGAAATGATACGGCTGCGTGAGTGATACGAATATTGTGTATCGGAAACAGAATTTACCGTAGAGTTATACGACTGACTAATGGCAGGCATTCCAACAATAAAGTATTCATATATGGTGCGACGCAGTATAGTTCATTCATCGAATTAAGTTTTCCCGTTGAACTCACTACTGGAGCCTACCATGATTATCCGTTCTATCGCCGCCCTGTCCCTGATCGCCCTGTCGACCCTGTCGAACCAAGCTAGCGCCGCCACCACCGCACCACGCCTGGCCGATGCAGAATGCGACGCACCAGCCTACCGCAACTCGTGGCAAGACGACGAACTGCAAGGCAACGTCAAACTGGCCGTACTGGTGGATGCTAACGGCAATGTCAAAGACAGCAAAGTGATCTCGTCGAGCGGCCACGTCGCCCTGGACAAAGCATCGCTGCGCGCCAGCACCGCTTGCAAATTCAAGCCAGCCAGCAACGGCGCCGAGCCAGTCTGGGCTCAAGTGCAATACAAATGGGTACTGAACTAATCAATGTTCATGCTGCGCGCCGCGCCGGTTCCCCAAGTAACACCGAGCGCGGTTCATCCAGCAAGTAACCCTGCACCAGCAATGACACACCTGCGGCCGCGCCAAGTTCGCGCAACGCCGTCAGGTGCTGCTCAGTCTCTACCCGCTTGAACACCACCGCCACATTGGACGCAGCACTGCGCTGCAATAGCTCCAGCAATCCCTTCTGATCCTGTAACTCGCGCGCATCGAGCTTGAACACGTCCGGCCGCAGGCGATCCAGCACACCCAGTCCATCGCGCGCACTGTTCACATTGACCGCAAAACGGAAACCGTTGCGGCGATAGTTGTCCGAGACATAATTCAACAGCCAGCCCTGCTGCGGCGTGGCCGCCGGCAATTGCAGCACCACCCGGCCCAGCGGCAATTCCAGCGCATCGAGGATGCGGCGGAAGGCATGGCCGTGATTACTGCTGACCGCGCTCAGCAGGCGGTCATGCACGTTCAGGTACAGGTCGGCCGACGACTCGCCCGCCTGGCGGAAGAAATTAATCGCATGCAGCATGCGGCACAGCCGGTCGAGTTCGATCGACTCGTCGTCGCTGGCGGCATGGTCGAGCAGCTTCCACAGCGATAACCCCTGGTCCTGCGCCGACACGCTGCGCGCCAGGCCTTCGTAGGCCTGCGCCGTGCCGCCGTACAGCTGGCGGATCGGCTGGAACGCGCTGCTCATGGTGCAATTGAAAAACCGCCCTTGCGCCTTGCCCTCGTGATCGAGCCAGATGCTGGAAGCAGCGCCGGTGGCGTCGGATAGACGCGCCAGATACTTTTGCAGGATGGGGAATGACATGGAACTCCTCTACGGGTACTGAGAATGTCGACAGCGTATGCCCGCGTACAGGAAAGCAGAACGAATGCTTTCGCCTATGGATATGCCAAAACATTCGTTCCGCCCCGGCAGTGCGACCGCTATCGTGAGGTCATCGTTTAACCAGGTCGTACACCATGTGCCAACTCCTCGCGATGAGCAGCCATAAACCGGCTGCGGTAGATTTCTCCTTTGCCGGCTTTTCCGAGCGCGGCGGCCGTACCGGCGAACACAAGGACGGCTGGGGCATCGCCCTGCATACGCCGACCGGCTGCCGCCTGTACACCGATTACCTGCCGTCGATCCACTCGCCGCTGGCGGCGCAGTTCAAGCGCAGCCCGATCAAGGCGCGCAGCGTGGTGGCGCATATCCGCAAGGCCACGCAGGGCCGCGTGTCGCTGGAAAACAGCCACCCGTTCACGCGCGAGCTGTGGGGCCAGACCTGGTCGTTCGCCCACAACGGCGACCTGAAGCTGTTCGATCCGAATCCCAGCCTGTACGCGCCGTGGGGCGACACCGACAGCGAACGCGCCTTCTGCCACCTGCTGTCCGGCCTGGCGCTGCGCTTCGACAGCCAGCCGGAACGGCACCAGCTATACGCGGCGCTGGAAACGCTGGCCGGTGAGATCGCCGACTACGGCACGTTCAACTTCATCCTGTCGAATGGCGACCTGGTGTTTGCCCATTGCAGCACCGACCTGCACGTGGTGATGCGCGAATACCCGTTCTCGGTGGCGCACCTGATCGATTGCGACCTCAGCATCGACTTCAGCCGCCACAACCACCTGGACGACCGCATCGCCGTGATCGCCACCCAGCCGCTGACCTCCAACGAACACTGGACGCGTTTCGCCACCGGCGAGCTGAAACTGTTCGCCGGTGGCGTCGAAGTGGGAGCCGTACCGGAGCGGCACGAGGAATGGAAGCTGGAAGTCGCTTATTAGGCTTGCTTATCAGGCTTGCTTATCAGGCTTGTTTATTAAGCAGCGTTACTAAGCCGTATTGCAGTTGCAGAAGCGCTTGCGCTTGGGGGCGTTCGGGCAGGTCGCTTCCTCATCCAGCTGTTTCCAGAAGAAGATGGTTTCAACGCCATACGGCGAACGCACCTTGCCGGCGTCAGTATAGCCGCGCTGGGCGAAGAACTGCTGGCCGGTCGCCGTGCTGTGCAGCTGGAGGGCTTTGACGCCCCAGTCGCAGGCCTGCTCTTCCATGCGCTTGAGCAGCGCCTTGCCGGCGCCCTGGCCACGCGCCTCCGGCAGCAGATAACACAAGGCCAGCTTGCCGGCCCCGGTCAGCAAGGCGACGCCGACGACGGCGCCTTCGCTGACAGCCACCAGCGAAAAATTCGTGGGCGAACTGAACCAGTTCGCCACCATCTGCGGAGTTTTATTGCCTAGCCAGGCATCAAGGATGGCGGGATCGTTTTTATGATCCAGTTCGCAGCATTCCCTGATAGAACGGCGCAATACATTGCACGCTGCCTCCGCATCTGACGAAGCAGCAATACGAATTTCAAGAATCATGTACGCTCACAAAACATTACTTTTAGTGCTGGTAACGACTATACACCAAGCTGAGTAAGGCCGTCGGACACTGCCAGACTAGAGGGTGAACCGGCCTTTGCCCACGAATGATTTCAAAAATCCATATGCGTTTTATAGCCGCATGATAAGCATATAACGAAAAATTCGTATCTTTTCGCGGCGAAATTTTACACCATGGACGTTCTATATTACGAAAGCTCATTATGACTACTAAAAAAACCACGCGCCGCTTCGTTCTAAGCTCATTCCTGGCCGCTTCCGCCACCTTGTTTGGCCTGCCTCAAGCTCAAGCCGCTGATACTGTGATACTGAACGCCGCTTACGACGTCACCCGCGAGCTGTTTAAAGAGATCAACCCGGCCTTCAGCGCCGACTGGAAGAAAACCACCGGCGAAACCGTCAGCGTCAACCAGTCGCACGGCGGCTCGTCCAAGCAGGCGCGCTCGGTCGCGGACGGACTGGAAGCCTCGGTCGTCACCATGAACCAGGCCAACGATATCGATATCCTGGTCGAGCGCGGCGCCGTGGCGCCTGACTGGGCCAAGAAATTCCCGAATAACGCCTCGCCGTTCTATTCCACCATGGTGTACCTGGTACGCAAGGGCAATCCGAAGCAGATCAAGGACTGGGCCGACCTGGCCAAGCCGGGCGTGAAGGTGATCATTCCGCATCCTAAGACCTCGGGCAACGGCCGCTACACCTATCTGGCGGCCTGGGGCGCCGTGATCAAGAAAGGCGGCACTGAAGCGCAGGCGCGCGACCTGGTCGGCAAGATCTTCCACAACGTGCCGGTACTGGACGCCGGCGGCCGTGGCGCCACCACCACCTTCACCCAGCGTGAAATCGGCGACGTGCTGGTCACCTTTGAAAACGAAGTGAACCTGGTGCGCGAAGAATTCGGCGACAAGTTCGATGTGGTCTATCCGTCGATCTCCATACTGGCTGAATCGCCGGTGGCGGTGGTCGATCGCGTGGTCGACAAGCGCAACCTGCGTAAGCAGGCCACCGGCTACATCAACTTCCTGTACAGCGAAGAAGGCCAGGAAATCATCGCCAGGCACTCGCTGCGTCCGCGCTCGGAGAAAGCCTTCAAGAAGTACAACGCCAACTTCCGCCAGGTCACGCTGTTCACCATCGACGACGTCTTCGGCGGCTGGAAAGCAGCCCAGAAGAAGCACTTTGACGACGGCGGCGAGTTCGACAAAATCTATAACAAATAATCAGCAAATAAGATTATTCGGATAGATTCGTTTGCAAATGGCCGTCCGCCCCGTAATCTGGAAGCGTAGTAAATCAACCAGACAAAGGAAGCGCGATGGCCATTTCTGAAATTAATGTACGCAATCAATTCCGGGGCAAGATCAAGGAAATCATCTTTGGCCCCGTCGTTTCGGAAGTCGATGTGGAAACCCAGCACGGCATCGTCACCTCGGTGATCACTTCGCGCTCGATCCACGACCTGGACCTGAAGGTCGGCAGCGAAGTCATCGCCCTGGTGAAATCCACCGAGGTTTCCATCGCCAAGATCGGCAATTAGCAACACCCCGTCCCGGCCGCCGCCGTGGCCGGAAATCGGAAAAAAGCCCTGAGCGCTCCCGTCTCAGGGCTTTTTTGCTTAAAGCTGGCTTAACTGTCTTAAAGCCTAAAAAAAATATAAGAATCCGGGACTTAGACACAATAGACGAGAAGCCACTTTAATGATATTGTCTATCCCTAGAGAATATTGCCGTATAGCCATACCTTTTACGCGCGCCGCGTCGCCCAGACGTGTCCGATAGACTCCCTATTCCCGAATACTTATATGCTCAAGAAAATTGTTGCTGTATTGCTGAGTTCGTTTACTGCGGCAAGCTTTGCCGCCGTACCGCTCGGCTCGCAGTCGGTGCTGGTCGTTGAAGACGGCACCGGTAAAGTCCTGCTGGAAAAGAACGCCGACACCCAGGTGCCGATCGCGTCGCTGACCAAGCTGATGACCGCCATGGTGGTGCTGGATTCCAAACCCAACATGGACGAGAAGATTGAAATCGACCGCGCCGACGTCGATATGCTCAAGCATAGCGCCTCGCGGGTGCCGGTCGGCGCCGAGCTGTCGCGCTCGGATGTACTGCAATTGGCGCTGATGTCATCAGACAACCGCGCCGCCGCATCGCTGGGTCGCACCTATCCGGGCGGCCTGCCGGCCTTCCGCATGGCGGTGCGCGCCAAGATCAAGGCGCTGGGTTTGAGCCAGACCGTGATCGAAGAGCCGACTGGTTTGTCGCCGCACAATATGTCGACCGCAAGCGATCTGGTGAAGATTGCGACGGCGGCGTCGGCCTATCCGGACATTCGCCGGATTACCACCGATACCAAGGACATCATCAACATCAAGGGCCGCAAGGTGGAGTATCACAACACCAACCGCCTGGTCGGCGCCAAGGGTTGGGATGTAGGTCTGTCGAAGACCGGCTACACCGAAGAAGCAGGCCGTTGCCTGATCATGCGCTTCAAATCGGGTGGCAAGAACAACACCCTGGTGCTGCTGAACGCCGGCGCCAACTCGGTGCGCAATATGGATGCGATCAAGATTCGCCGCCTGATCGCCGGACCGGATGAGCCGCGACCAAAAGTCATGAAAGCGTCGGTCACGACCAAGAAGAAAGCAGTCAAACGCAGCAAGCGCAACCGCCGCGCGATGTAATTGCCGTTTGACCCGCAAGGCCATGCTGGGTCTGACCCCGTACGGGGTCAGACCCCTAAGCGGTTAGGCTGGCGTAGAGGCAAACGCACACGGGGTAACGCTAAAATCTGGCGCCAACGCGCCAAGCCTTGACTTAACCCGCCAGCTGCAAGCGCAAGCCGCTCGCCCTTTGGGTGCGCTGAGCAATCGCATCCAGCAGCACCTGACCGTTCGGAGTCAGTAACGTAAAGTAGTCACGCGCCCGCGTGATGCCGGTGTAAATCAGCTCCCGCGCCAGCATGCCGCCGCCGTCCTTCGGCAGTACCATCGCCGTGTGCGCGAACTCCGATCCCTGCGATTTGTGCACCGTCATCGCAAACGCCGTCTCCACATTTCTTAGCCTGGTGGCCAGCACACTGCGTACCGTTTCGCCTTCCGAGAAGTACACCCGCAATGCTCCCGGTCGTGCCGGATCGGGCAACGTCAAACCAATATCGCCGTTGAAAACACCCGTCGCATAATCATTGCGCGTCACCATCACCGGCCGGCCGACGTACCATTCGCCAGTCCGCTTGAGCAAGCTAGCTGACTGTAATCGTTGCTCGATGCTATCGTTCAAACCGGATACACCCCACTCGCCCTCGCGCACCGCGCACAAAATCCGGAAGCGCTCAAAGCTCTTCAGGACCGAGATCTCCCAGCCCTCCGCGCCGGCTGGTGCGTTTTTAATGAGCTGCAAATACGGCCGATAGCCATCCAACGCCAGCTGAAGCAGATCCGCCGACTGCGCTGAATCGGTCCACTTCACCTTGCCGTCCTCGCTCTGCCGCAGCACATTGACAGCCACCGCTGCGTCGCCGGCATTCACCGCCAGCGCCAGCGCGCCGATCGGCCCGCCGAAACGACGGCTCTCGCGCAACATCACGGTCTGCTGCGCAATCGGCCCGCCATGACCTTCGAAGCGGGCCGGCACCTGCTGTCCGGTCGCGGCATGCACATACGACAGGGTTTCCGGCAGATACTCGCCGGCCTCGGCGTTGTGGCACAAGTCGCCCAGCACCGCCCCCGCCTCCACCGACGCCAGCTGATCCTTGTCGCCCAGCAGAATCAAGGTAGCTGTCTCCGGCAACGCCGCCAGCAAAGCCGACATCATTTCCAGGTGAATCATGGACGCCTCATCCACAATCAGCACATCCACTTCCAGCTGATTGCCGGCATGATGCTGGAAAGCCCGCGTATCCGGCCGCGCCCCGAGCAGGCTGTGCAGCGTGCGCGCGGCTCCCATGCGGGCCGCCAGTTCGCGCAGCGGCAACTCGTCGCCGACCTTGACCGCCAGTTCATCCAGCGCCGTATCGATCGATTGCTTCAATCGCGCCGCCGCCTTGCCGGTCGGCGCCGCCAACGCCACGCGCAAGCCGGCCTGACGCTCGCCGGCTGTCGCAAACAACAACGCCAGCAACCGCGCCACCGTGTAAGTCTTGCCGGTGCCCGGCCCGCCGGTAATGATGCCCAACTTGCCACGCATGGCCACCGCGCAGGCGATCTTCTGCCAGTCCACACCTCCGCGCGGCGCGTGCGGGAACAGGTTATCCAGCCAGCGGCGGATGTCATCGGTGCGCGCGTCGTCGTCGGCCGCCAGCACGCCGCCCAGCGCGCGGCTGCGCACCGATTCGGCCACGTGCCGCTCGTCCAGCCAATAACGGCGCAGGTACAGGCGCTCGCCGTCCAGCACCAAGGGTTGATTCCATTGGTCGCCGCCCACCGGCCACACCTGCGTGCAGCGCGCCAGCAGGTCGCACCAGGCGTCGGTGTCGGCCGGCCAGACGCCGGCTGCGCCTTGCAGCGCGCTCCACTCGTCGTCGCTCCAGCCCAGCAGCGCGGCCGGATCGTCGTTCAGCTCATCCAGCATCAAACAGCTGTGGCCACGGCCTTCCAGCTCGGACAGCAGTACGCAAGCCGCCATCAGCTGCGGCGAACTGTCGCCGACCGAGGCGATAAAGCGCGCAAACGCGCCACTCAGGCGACGCAGCTGGCCGGCTTCGGTCAGCGCGTCGACCTGCGCGAAAAATTCATCATTCATGACTTGCACCCAGCAGATTATCCAGTCCGTCCAACAATTCGGCATCCGGCGCGATCCAGTAGCAACCACGCGTCTGCGGGTTGCCTATGCCGCGCAAGAACATAAAGATCGCGCCGCCCAGCTGCTCGGCCGGATCGTAAGCGTCGCCCAGGCGGCTTTGCAGCAGCCGGTGCAGCGCCAGCATGTAGATCGCGCCCTGAATGTCGTAACGGTGATCGGCCATGGCGTTGATCAGTGCCGGCTCGTGGTAGCTGGCGTCGTTGCCGCCCAGCGCATTCGATTTGTAATCGAGGATCCAGTAACGGCCTTCATGCTCGAATACCAGGTCACAGAAGCCTTTCAGCATGCCGTGCAGCTCGCGCTCCGGCAATGCGGGTCGCACTGCGCCGCCCAGCAAATGCGTGGCGCACAGCCGGTCCAGCGCACCGGTGGCCAGGCGCTCGCTCGGGAACCAGAACTCCATCTCCGGCAGCGGCGCGACGATGGCGCTCAGCTGCACATCCAGATACGGCAGCGGCGTGACGGCGATTTCGCGCAGCCAGGCCAGCGTGTCTTCCAGCCGATTACCCCAGCCGGCGCGCTCCACGCGGCGTGTCAGGCGCGACTCAAACGTCTCCTGTTCGACAACGGCAAAGCCCTCCTGCCCCATCCACTCCAGTTGCTCGTGCAGGAAGTTACCCGGCACGGAGCCGCGCGGGAAGCGATGCCATGGCGTGTCTTCCACGCGAGTGGACTGCGCCATGGCCGGCTGGTCGCCGTCTTCCAGCAGCTTTTCCTGCAAGGCGTCGCGCGGCACTGGGCCGTCTGCGCTGATTGTGCCGGTTGGGCCGGTGCGCCGCGCCAGCGAACTGAAACTGCCGACCGACCAATCGCGCTCGAAATGGCCGCCGTAATGCTGCGGCTCCAGCAAGGGCTGGCGATGCTCGACGCGGGTCAGGCGCGTGAGCTGTTTGTCATCCATCGCCAGCGTGGCGATGCTGATGTCGTTGCAGCCCTTGCAGGCATGCTCCCAGCGCTCCATCATCAGGTCCGACGGCAGCGGCGCGCCGCCCGTCAGCAGGTAGCCCAGCGCGGAGTCGTGCAGCGTGTTGTCGCCGGCCTTGCGCGCCGACAGCGCGGTCACGCCCAGCCACAGGAAGTGGCGCGCGCGCGTCAGCGCCACGTACATCAGGCGCAGGTCTTCTTGCAAACGCGCGCGCTCCACCAGTTCCAGCGCGGTCTCGGTCAGCGCCATGTCGATGCGACGGATACCGTCATCGTCGCTGAATTCAAAGAAACTCCGATTGCGGCGCTCGACCTTGCGCGCGGTGACGGCGAACGGCAGGTACACCAGCGGATACTCCAGGCCTTTCGACTTGTGCACCGTGACCACCTTGACCAGTTCCGCGTCGCTCTCTAGACGCAGCACGCGCTCGTCGCCGGCGCCCTCGCCGCCTTCGATCTGCTCCGCCAGCCAGCGGATCAGCGCCTGCTCGCCATCCAGCTGGCGGCTGGCCGATTGCAGCAACTCGGCCAGATGCAGCAGATTGGTCAGGCGCCGCTCGCCGCCCACCTGCTGCAGCAAGGCCGCCGGCAGTTGCAGTTCGTGGATGAAGCGGCGCAGCATGGCCAGCACGCCTTGCCGCTGCCAGATGATATGCAGCGCCTTCAGTTGTTCGACGCGTTCTTCCCACGCCAGTTCGTCCGACGACAGGCGCGCCAGTTCGGCCAGCGGCAGGCCGGCGGTGCGGGTGGCGAAAGCGGCGCGCGCCAGCGCACCATCCAGCGGATTGGCGACCGCCGACAGCCAGCGCAACACGTCGGCCGCCTCTTCGCTGTCAGTCACCGAATCCTTGTCCGATAGGTAGACGCTTGGCACACCACGCCGCTGCAAGGCGCGCCGGATAGCGCCGGCCTCCTTGCGGTCGCGCACCAGCACCGCGATATCGGCGGGCTTGAGCCGTTGCGGGCCATCGTCGCCATCGACGAATTCCGCGCGCACGTCATTCAGCTTGGCGACGATATCTTCCGCGCAGTGGTTGGAGAAGAACTCACGGTAACGTTCTGCCTTCAGATCCTGCGTGGCGCTGCATGCGATCACCAGCGCGGGCACATCGCCGTCGGCATCCACCAGGCGCTCCTTGCGGCCCTTGGCGCCGACCGCATCGAACGGCAGCGGATTTTCGCGCGTGACCGGGTCGCGGAAGCGGAACGCGCCGCGCGCGAAGCCCTCTTCTTTTGCGCGGCCTTCGGCATGCAGGAACAGGTGGTTGACCGCATCCACCACTGGCTTGGTCGAGCGGAAGTTGGTCATCAGCTGGTAGTGCCGCCCAGTGGTGGCCAGCCGCGCCGACAGGTAGCTGTGGATGTCGGCGCCACGGAAGCCGTAAATCGACTGTTTCGGATCGCCGATCAGGAACAGGCCTGTTTGCGGATCGTTGTCGGCCACGCGATACAGCTCGTTGAAGATCTGGTACTGGTTCGGCGCCGTATCCTGGAATTCATCCACCATCGCCACCGGGTACTGGTCGGTGATGCGCTTGCGCAGTGCGGCGCCATTTTCGCCTTGCAGCGCGGCGTTCAGACGGTCCAGCATGTCGGCAAAGCCGAACTGGCGGCTACGTTTTTTCAGCTCGGCCATGCGGTCGGCCACCGCCGCCGCCGCGTGGCGGTACAGCGCGTGCGACAGCGCCTCGATCTCGGCCAGCGCGATTTTCAGCGGCTGCGTGGCGTCGAAATCGTCCGGGATGGCGGTGCTGAAGTTCTTGGCGAAAGCGTCCTCCAGGCCTTCCGGCGTGAGGCGGTTCCAGGCGGTGTCCGAAATATCCGGTTTGACGCTGGCCGGATTCTGCGCCCACTCGCGCAGACCGTTGAACCAGCTGACCAGCGAGTCGGGCCGCATCTTGTTGCCATTGAAGCATTTGGGATCGGCCGCGCGGTGCGATGCGATCCACTGTTCCATGCGGTTGGCGCGTTCGTACCAGCCGGCCTTCAGTTGCGCGAGTTGCGCCTGCTGCGCGCGCTGCACGGTGGCGATCAACACACCCAGCGATTCGCCACGGCCCGCCGCGTCGCCGATGATGTCGGCGCGCTTGACCAGTTCACGGATCGATTTCTTCAACGCGCCAACGTCGCCCCAGCAGGACAGCAGCGCTTCCAGCGAGACTTCGTTGAGCGGATAGACCTGCTGGCGCCAGTAATCGTGCGCCGCGTCCTCGAACAGCGCTTGCTCGTCGCTGACCAGTTCTTCGTCAAACAGGCTGCCGCTGTCGAACGCGTGTTCGCGCAGCATGCGCTGGCACCAGGCATCGATGGTGAAGATGGCCGCTTCGTCCATGGTTTCCGCCGCCAGTTGCAGGCGGTGCGCGGCCTGCTGCTGCGCGCCGTGGTCGGGATAGGATTCGAGAATCTGTTCCAGGTAGTCGTCTGGCTTTTGACGTGGCGCCGGTTCGCGGAAATACGCCGCCGCTTCAACCAGCCGTTCGCGCACGCGGTTGGACAGCTCGCGCGTGGCAGCGCGGGTGAAGGTCATCACCAGGATATCGGCCGGCAGCAGCGGACGCGGGAAAGCATTCTCGCCGCCGTGGCCCAGCACCAGCCGCACGTACAGCGCGGCGATGGTCCAGGTCTTGCCGGTGCCGGCGCTGGCCTCGATCAGGCGCGAGCCGTGCAGCGGGAAAGTCAGCGGCGCGAGTTGGTTGGCGATGTTACTCATGCTGCGTCCTCGCCTTCAATCTTTTCTATGGTGATGCATTGTTCCATCCAGTCGGCCAGCGGGCCATACAGCGCGCGCGAGACGTCGTCGAAATCCGGCTGCGCGCTCAGCGCCGTAAAGTCGGGCCACATGCGCTTGAGGCACAAGTCCTCGTTCTCGCCGCCGATGTCGAAACCACCGTCGTAGACCGCGCGCGGATCGCCATCCTGCACCAGTGCCAGCGCCGTCTTGCAGGCGGTGGGCAGCGGACGGTTCATGCCGTCGCGCCACAGGCAGACCAGTTCCCGCAAGGCGTCCAGCGCCTGCTGCGGGTCCAATGGCTGCATGGTGACGATGGCGTCGCGCGCCACCAGGTGACCGGTGACCTGCATGCCGGCCGCCGATATCGCCAGCTGGCGCAGCCACATCGCAATCAGCTTGTCGCCGCGCGGCTTGCCCTGCTTGTCGGCCACGCGCGACGACATCTGCGCCAGCCACACAGTTTCGCTGCCGTTGCTGCGCAGCTGGTCGATCCAGTCGTCCAGCGGCACGCCGGCCAGCGCCAGATTCAACGCCACCTTCGGCGCGGCGAGTTCGTAATGCTGGCGCAGCGTCAGCCACGCGCAGCGCACCGGCACCAGCGCCTGCACCAGTTGATGCTGATACTGCTGGCCGATCAGGCCAATCGGCAGCACGCCTTCGCGCGCCAGCCTTTCGGCGCGCTGCGTCAGCTTGTCGTAAACCTGGTCGATTTCTTCCGGCGTTTCGGCGTCGTCGAGCAGCGTGTCTTCGAGCAGGTAGCGTTCCAGCGCGTTGAGCGAGAACGGTTCTTCATCTTCGCCCACTAACGCCGTTTCGCCGAACATCACGCCCAGCCGCTGACGGAAGAAGAAGCGCACCGGCTGTCGCAGGAAGTTGTGCAGGCTGCCCAGTTTGAGGCGGAATTTGTCGTCGATATCGAACGGAGGCAGTTCGGCCGCCTCGTCTTCCGCGATTTCCTCACCGTGCGCCTCGCGCCACTCGCGCGCGTAGGTCAGCAGGCCGCCGGCTTCAAAGTAGCGGCGGCTGAACGGCTGCAAGGCGTGCTCCGTGGTCCGCGCGTGCATGTCGTCCTTGCTCATATCCCAGCCGTTGACCAGGTAATCGCGCAGCTGCGACACCAGCACTGACGGCGGCTGTTCGCTGTTGTCGCGCACATTGCGTCCGACCCAGCTGATATACAGTTTGTCGCGCGCGGCCAGCACCGCTTCCAGCATCAGGTAGCGGTCATCGTCGCGGCGCGAGCGGTCGCCGGGACGCGCCATGCCCGGCTGCGCCAGCAGGTCGAAGTCGGCCTTGGGCGCGCGGCGCGGGAAGTCGCCGTCGTTCATGCCGAGCAGGCACACCACGCGGAACGGCACCGCGCGCATCGGCATCAGCGTACAGAAGGTCACGCCGCCGGAGACGAATTGGTGGTTCAGCGTTGGCTCGTCCATCAATCCCAGCCAGGCTTCGCGCAGCACGGCCAGCGGCACGGCTTCGTCGTAGGACGCGCCTTCGCAGGTGTCCAGCCATTTTTTCAGGGCGTCGTCCAGCTGCGCCAGCGTCAGGCGATCGGTTTCTTCCCTGGCGTTGAAGAAGGTGGCCAGCAGCGCGCGCGCCTGCACACCCCACTCGACCGGCGAACGCGACTCGGCCAGCACGGCGCGCCAGTGCAGCAGCGCTTCCACCAGTTGCGCCAGCGATCCGGCCAGTGCGGCATCCAGGCCGCCGATTTCGCCGTATGGTTCGATACCGGCGAAGCTGTCACCGGCGCCGCTGGCGTAACCCAGCAGCATGCGGCGCACGCCGAAGATCCAGGCATTCTGCTCGCCGGCCGGGCCGAGTCCCAAACCATTGCGGTGCTGCTGATCCAGGCCCCAGCGCACGCCGGAACCTTCGATCCAGCGGCCCAACGTCGGCAGGTCGTCGTCGTGCAGGCCGAAACGCCCGGCCAGCGCCGGCACGTCCAGCAGGTCGCGCACTTCGCTCTGGCGGCAGCGCTGTTGCGGCAATCGCAGCAGCCATTCCAGCGCCACCAGCAGCGGATTGACGCTGCGGTCGTTCACGTCGCCGATCTCGAACGGGATGTAGCGCGCATCGCTGCGGCGGTGCTGGGCGAAGACGGCGTGGATGGCGGCCGAGAAGGTGTCGATGTCCGGCACCATGACCACCACGTCGCGTGGGCGCAGCGGCCGGCCGCTGTGTTCCGCGTCGGCGAACATCTGCAACAGCTGGTCGTGCAGCACTTCCACTTCCCGCTGCACGCTGTGGGTGACATGGAATTCAATCGAGCGGTCATCGTCCGCCGGCGGCACGTGGGGATGCTCGGACAGCGGCAGCAGTTCGCGCACGGCGGCCTGCACCTGCGTCAGCAAGGTATCGCCGTCACCTTCGTTGAACAGGTCGACCCGCATTGGGGCCACGTCGTCATTTTCAGCGGCATTGGCTTGCGCGGCTTCGTCGAATTCGTCCAGCATGCGCACGAAGTCGCGGCCTTGACGCCCCCAGCTGGCCAGCAGCGGATGGCTGTGCGCATGCAGTTCTTCCAGCGGAATCTGGCCCAGGTCCTGGCCGTTGCGCAGTTGCTGGCGGCGATGTGCGCTGCGCAGCAGGTCGCGGCCTTCGATGATGTCACCCCAGTAGTACTGGCACGGGTTGGGCACAGCCAGCAGCACCTGCGTGTAGCGGGCGATGGAGGCCAGCGCCTGCAAGGTCTGGAACGGCAGCGCCGAGACGCCGAAGATGACCACGCGGCGCGGCAGTCGGCCCAGCGGTTCTTCGCCAGCGGCGCTGGCGCGCACGAATTCGGTGTGGACCGTGGCGCGGCCAAGGTCGCGCTCATGTGGTTCGACGTCGGCGATCACGGCGCGCCACAACTGGCCTTGCCAGCGCTGGTCTTCCGGCAGCGGCGTGACGTCGCCGCGCGCGCTGCGCAGCTGGTCGCGGCCCGCGGCCCAGTCATCCAGCCAGTCAGCCCGATACACCTGGTATTGGTCGAACAAGTCGGCCAGCCGTTCGGCCAGTTGCAGCCGGCGTTCGGCCTCGCCATCGGACAGGAAGTGGCGCAGCGGCGCGAATACAGGATCGGCCAGCAGCGTAGGCAGGAGACGCATCAAGCGCCACGTCAATGGACCTTTGTCGAAGGCGGAGATGGGCGGCACGCGGTCGCGTCCCAGCATGCCACGATACGCGTCCCACAGGAAGCGCGCCGGCAGTGCCACGCGCGAGGCGGCGCAGATGCCGATTTCCTCGGCCAGCGCGATCTTCAGCCATTCGGCCACGCCGTTGGACTGCACCAGGAAGATTTCCGACTCCAGCGCCCCGAGCGGGTGGTTACGCAGCCATTGGAAGACGGCGGCGCGCAACTGTTCCATCTGATTGCCGTGCAAAATCAGCAGGCCGGGGGTGATGCCAGGGTGCATAGGGCTCTTTAGTGGGGTTGACCCGCTATTATCGCTCTATCCCGGATCGTATGCCAGCAGCTCCTGCTCGATATGCTGATCGAGCACAGTCAGCATGGCGTACAGCTCCTGCACCAGGCGCCGGGCCTTGTCCATGTCGCTGTCGTGGCGCAGCTGTTCCAGCGCATAGCACAGGTTCCCGAACTGCATGGCGCCCACCGCGCGCGCCGACGATTTGATGCGATGTCCCAGCTCCGCCAGATGCGCCAGGTCTTCCATCGCCAGCGCATCGTCCATCTCCTGCAGGCCGTCGCGGGCCGAGGTCAGGAACAGCAGCGCGTACTTGCGCATCATGTCCGGTTTGCCGCCAAAGGTCTGGGCCAGCGCGTCCATGTCAAACAGTTCGGCCAGCGGCTCGGCTTCCGGGGCCGGCGCCGCGGCGGGCGGCGGCGATGCCGACGCAGGCGCCATCTGGCGCGGCACGAACAGCGGTGGCGCCAGTACCGGCGAACCCTCCGGCATCGAGAAGTACGACGGCGGCGGTGGCGCCGGTTTGCGCATCGCACTGGCGGCCAGCCTGGCACGTTGACTCATCCACTTGGACAGCATGTTGAACAGCAGCTTGGGCGCGATCGGCTTGGTCACAAATTCGTCCATGCCGGCATCCAGGCAGCGCTGCTGGTCGTCGCGGCCGGCGTTGGCCGTCATCGCGATAATCAGCGTGGCGGCCAGCTTGGGATGCGCGCGGATCAGGCGCGTGGCTTCATAGCCATCCATCACCGGCATCTGCACGTCCATCAGCACGCAATCGAAGCGTTCCTTTAGCAGCAGGTCGATCGCCTCCTTGCCGTTGTTGGCGACGCAGACCGTGGCGCCGGCATCCTCCAGCAGTTCCTGCCCCACTTGCTGGCTAAAGATATTGTCCTCCACCAGCAGGATCGAGGCGCCGCGTATATTGTCTAGCACATCCGGCTGCACCGATTCGTCGCTCGGGGCCAGGAAGCGCACGCCCTTGGCCAGCCGCGCCGTGAACCAGAAGGTGCTGCCCTCGCCCGGCGTGCTGTCGACGCCAACGCCGCCGCCCATCAGCTCCGCCAGTTGTTTGCTGATCACCAGACCCAGTCCGGTGCCGCCGTAGCGCCGCGTGGTGGAAGTATCGCCCTGGTGGAATGACTGGAACAGCTGCTCCACCTGCTCCGGCGACATGCCGATGCCATGATCCACCACCTCGAAGCGCACCATGATGTGATTGTCACGCTCCTCCACCGGCCGCGCGCGCACGATCACCTTGCCGTTTTCGGAGAACTTGATGGCGTTGCTGGTGAAATTCAGCAGCACCTGCTCCAGCCGCAGCGGATCGCCGCGAAGCTGGTGCGACAGGCCAGGCCAGATTTCATACACCAGCTCCAGCCCGCGCGACTGCGCGCTTTCGCCCAGCTGGCTGGAGATATTGGCCAGCAGGGCATCCAGCGTAAAGTCCAGCACCTCCAGATCCATTTTGCCGGCTTCGATCTTGGAGAAGTCGAGGATGTCGTTGATGATGCCCAGCAGGTGCTGGCCAGAGTGGTAAATCTTCTGCAGATAATCGCGTTGCTTGGGATGCGTGACCGACTTCAGCGCCAGGTGCGCCATGCCGATGATGGAGTTCATCGGCGTGCGAATCTCGTGGCTCATATTGGACAGGAAGTCGCTCTTGGCCTGGTTGGCGATATCCGCTTCTTCCTTCAACTGGTGCAGCGCCGTGACGTCGGTCGACAAGCCGATCACCGCCGAATACGAGCGCCCCAGCTCCACCGGCACCTTGACCGTCCACAGATGCTGCACCACGCCGTCACGG
This sequence comes from Duganella levis, assembly GCF_009857605.1. Taxonomy (GTDB): domain Bacteria; phylum Pseudomonadota; class Gammaproteobacteria; order Burkholderiales; family Burkholderiaceae_D; genus Rugamonas; species Rugamonas levis. The sequence continues at coordinate 37,800 of NZ_WWCT01000006.1, forward strand.
CCGACAAACTGCACCTCACCCGAACGCTTGACGCCATCCGCGAACACCGGCCGTTCCAGTGCCCATTCGGCATCCGCGTCGGCAGCCGGCTTCAGCTCCCGATCCAGCTTGCCGACGATGTCGCGCACCTCCATGCCCATGCACTCGGCCATGCGCGCATTGACGTAGATATAACGGCGGCTCTGGTCCTTCATGTAGACGTGGGCGTCGACATGGTTCAGCACCGTATCCAGCAATACGCCCTGCTTAATGGCGCGCCGCCGCGACGCATACAGCACGAACAAATAACTATACAACAGCATCATGCCGGCAAAGCCGGTCAGCGCGGCGGTCCATGGGAAGTAAAGGTCAAAGCCGGTCAGCAGTGCGTCCTTTCGGACCCGGAACTGCGCCTTCCACAAGCTGCCATTGAAATCGATCGGCAGCACGGTTTCCAGGTATTCCTCGCGCAGGCCGGGCGGCAGTGGCATGGGCATGGTGGCGCCGGTGTCGCTATACAGCAGGCGGTCGCCCTGCTCGATGACCAGCCGGCGATGTTCGACGTTAGGACTGCCATCGGCGTACAAGGTCAGATGCACCTGGCGCACCGTCATTTCATCGATGGCGCCCTGCACCAGACGGGCAATGCTGAAGCCCGCGCCGACCGATCCCAGATAAGCGGCGCGGCGCTGGTCGACCGTCGCCAGCGGCAGGTCGCGGCGATACACCGGCAGCCGCACGCCCTGGACGAATTGCGGCTTCGGTGTATTGAGCGGGATGGGATAGCGGGTCGCGGCGATGTCGCCGCTGTCGCGGGCTGCCGCCAGCGCCTTGGCGATGATCGGGATGGCACCGATGTCGAGGCCAAAGCGCTGCGGCAGGAAGGCCGGTTCGAAGTAGTTCAACACCTCGTAGTTCGGGCGGCGTCCGGGTGGGCTGATATCGAAATCCGGATAACCGTCGGCGCGCACGCTGGCGACGAATTGCTCGCGCTGCGCGTCGACCACCTGTGGCGCCCAGGTCAGCACTTCGATGGCGGGGAAATTGCGCGGGATATCGAGGCTGGTGACGTACTGGCGGAACTGGGTACGGCTGATGTTGTCCGAGGTCTGGAACAGCGCAGCCAGGCCGCGCGTCAGGTCGGCATAGGATTTGATGCGGGCGGAGATGCTGTACTGGGTGCTGCGCGCGAGATGCTCGAAATTCTGCGCTGCGTCATCGTCAACTGTGCGGGTCGCGGCGCCATACAGGATGGTTCCCATGGCGGCGGCCAAGACGAGCCCCACGCCCCAGAACATGAGACGCGAGCTGCGCACTGCTTTGCTGTTGTTGGCCGATTTAAGCATGCATCTGGTAGAAAATTATTTGCATCACAGCAGCATACTATCAATGCTGAATTGGGACCAGAGAAAGAATTGGTGAGAATCTATAGATTTTAAACGGAACCATATGCACTAAGGCGCGCTCTAAGAGATGAGGCTGTCTCATGGAGGCAATTATGCTGCGGAAATTCATGACATGCATCGTGCTAGCGACGATAATGAGTTCGCTTCATGCGGATGAGGAACGGCATGAGTTTGATGCTGTGTTACAAGTTCCATTTCATGCAGATACGTGGGGCGAGCGGGTGATTACGCTGCGCTTCACGGTGGCGCCCGCAGCGAACTCACTGCGCTGGCGGTTGGCCCTGCTGCCCCGGCATGATGAAACGGCGGTGCGCAGCTGGCAAGGCATGCGCACGGTCGCTGGTGAGCCGGTGGAGGTGACAGTGCACTGGCGTGAGGACGTGCCGAAAGGCGTCTACAGGATGAAGCTTTGGGCGAGCCTGGACGGCGGCGGCGAGATTGAGCAAAGCTGGCCGGTTGCGGTCGGCGCAGCGACAACGAATCGGCGTGCGATCGCCTCGTTCGCGGCGGCAGTCCCGCCTGCAACGGCAGCGACAGCGTTGTACGACATCTACCTCGGCAACCTGCACAGTCAGACCAACCACAGCGACGGCGGCGGCGTGCTCGACCAGTGCACCGGCGCGCAGGAGCCGCAGCACGGCGCCTTCGGCCCGTCCGACGCCTACGCTTACGCCCAGCAACACGGCCTCGACTTCCTGATGACCTCCGAGCACAACCACATGTTCGACGGCTCCGACGGTACCAACCGCGCCGCCGACGCCAGTGCGGTCCGCGCCCTGTTCCAGGACGGTTTGCGCCAGGCCGCGCAATGGCGCACCGACCACCCTCCATTCCTCGCGCTGTACGGCCAGGAATGGGGCGTGATCAGCCAAGGCGGTCACATCAACATCCTCAACGCCGACGCCCTGCTCGGCTGGGAGCGCAACGCCCAGGGCGAACTGCTGGCCGACGAGGAAACGCCCAAGAGCGACTACCAGACGCTGTACCAGCATCTGCGCCAACATCACTGGTTCGGCCAATTCAACCATCCGCAGCGCGACCAGTTCGCCATCAACGGCCAGCCGCTGGCCTGGAGCGCCGACGGCGACGCCAGCATGCTGCTGTGCGAAGTGATGAACAGCAGCGCCTATTCCACCAGCACCGACGAAAACGAGCCACGCCGCAGCAATTTCGAAGCCGGCTGCAACGCGCTGCTGGAGGCCGGCTACCACCTCGCCTTCAGCAGCAACCAGGACAATCACTGCGCCAACTGGGGCGCGGCGTACTCAAACCGAACGGCCGTTCTGCTGCCCCGCAGCACACCGCTCACGCCAGCCAGCCTGCTGGATGCCCTGCAAGCCCGCCGCATCTACGCGACGATGGACAAACGTAGCCAGCTGATCTTCACCGCCAACGGCCACATGATGGGCGAACGCTTCCAGAATCGCGGCAAATTAACGCTGAAAGCGGACTACGCGAACGGCGCCGGCCGCAGCATCGCCGCGATCAGCATCTTTCACGGCGTGCCCGGCCGCAACGGGACAGTCGCCGCGATCAGTACAACGAGCAAACGCACCCTCACGCCGTTACCAGGCGAACACTTTTATTACGCAAGAGTCACGCAAGACGACGGCAAAATGCTGTGGAGCGCGCCTGTCTGGGTGACGCAATTGCCGCGTTGATAGCCCGCCAATCGTGCGCAGTAGAAAATTTAATTCCATTAATATTTTTCTTGCTAGAAAAGCTGGAATCACAGTTATTAAAACGATAAAATAGTGCCTGACGTCATAGTGCGGCAGCGCACAAAATTGCTTGACTCCACACCATACAAGAGTATCTTTTACCTTCCAAATCGATAGTCCAAAACTAGCCCAGCCGTGCATATTCCTAAAGTCCTTCTCGTCAACGACGATCCGGCCAGCTTGTACGCGCTGGAGAGCCTGCTGCTGGATGCGGCCGATCAGCATTTGTACGAACTGATCACTGCCAGCTCGGGCAAGGAAGCGCTGCGCCACGTGCTGCTGCAAGAGTTTGCCGTGATCCTGCTGGACGTCAGCATGCCGAACATGGACGGCTTTGAGACCGCCGAAGCGATCCACTCGCATCCGCGCTCGGCCGGCACGCCGATTATCTTCATCACCGCCCACTACGCGGATGAGATGAACCGCCTGAAGGCGTACCAGAAAGGCGCGGCCGATTACCTGTTCACGCCGGTTATCCCGCAAATCCTGCAAGCCAAGGTGGCGGTGTTTGTCGAGATGGCGGCCAAGAATCTGCAACTGCGCATCAAGAGCGACGAACTGGCGCGCCTCAACCAGGACTTGCGTGTGCAGCGCCTGCAAGACCTGGAGCGCATCAACGCCGAACTGGAACTGGAAATCAAGGAACGCAAACAGGCGGAGCAACGCGCGCATGACCTGTCCACGCGCGACGCGCTCACCAACCTGCTCAACCGCCGCGCGCTGATCCAGCAGCTGGAACACGCCGTCGCCACCTGCGACCGCAGCGGCGTCGGCTTCGCGTTGCTATTCCTCGACCTCGACAAATTCAAGCAGATCAACGACAACTACGGCCACGAAGCCGGCGACGAATTGCTGCGCCAGGTGGCGGCGCGGCTGTCGGCTGCGGTACGGGTGGCCGACATCGTCGCCCGCCTGGGCGGCGACGAATTCGTGGTGCTCATCGAAGGCAAATCCGCCTCCTCCAACGCCGCGCGCGTCGGCCGCAAGATCGAGCAGGCCTGCGCCCTGCCCTTCGACATCGGCAGCCATCGTTTGAAAACGGCAGCCAGCATCGGCATCGCGCTGTATCCCGAAGACGGCGCCAACGCCCAAGCGCTGATGAAGAACGCGGACACCGCGATGTACCACGCCAAGCAGAATACTGCCGCGCCGGTGCAGTTCTTCCACGAGCAGCTGAATGTGCGCGAACGCGAACGGGAACAATGGACGCTCGACCTGCGCAAGGCGCTGGCGGCCAACCAGCTGGAGCTGCGCTACCAGCCGCAGGTCGACCTGCGAAGCGGCCGCGTGATCGCCGCAGAAGCGCTGCTGACCTGGCGCCATCCGGTGCATGGGCCGCTGGAAGCGGCGCAGTTCCTGCCGCAGGTGCAAGAGCGCACACTGCTCGACCGCATCGACGCGTGGGTCATCGCGCAAGGCTGTTCGCAGGCGTCGTTGTGGCAAAGCCTGAGCGGCAGCGCCCACGGCGTGCAAGGTCCGCCCCTGTGCATCTGGCTTAATCTGGCGACACCGCAGCTGCATGCGGACCTGCTGCACGCGCTGCTGCCGGCGATGCGCAAGCACGGCCTGACGCCGGGCAGCATGGGCATCGAACTGAATGAAAAACTGCTGCTCGGTCCCACCGAGCCGCTGGCGCAATTGCTGATGCAACTGCAAAGCGCCGGCGTGCGCACGGCGCTGGACGATTTCGGCAGCGCGCGCTCGTCGCTGGCCGCGTGCAAGCGATGGCAGCTCAACGCGCTGAAGATCGACCGCAGCTTCGTACACGGCATCGGCAATGACGAAGGCGGCACCGACATCGTGGCCGCCGTGGTGCATCTGGCGAAAGCGCTGTCGATGCGCGTGATCGCACTGGGCGTCGAGACTCGCCTGCAAATGGAAGTACTACAGGAACTGGGCTGCCATCTATGCCAGGGCGATCTGTTTTATCCGCCGTTGACGGCATCCGGACTACTGGAACAAACCAGCGATATCAATTTTAATCTCAACTCACCTACCCTCCTAAGCAACGAGGAATAAGACATGAATAATATGACCGACTTGGGCGAACAGCTGGACGCAAAGGTTTTGCTCTCCACGCTGATGGCACTGAAAAAAGGAGACTTTTCAGTGCGCATGCCATCCGACTGGATCGGCATGGCTGGCAAGATCGCCGATACGCTGAACGACATCATCGACACCAAGTCGCGCATGGTGCGCGAAGTGACGGAAGTGAGCCGCGTGGTGGGCCGCGAAGGCCGCTTGACGCAACGGGCCGAGATGACCAACACCACCGGCGGCTGGGCCACCATTCTCAGCTCCGTCAATACGCTGATTGATGACCTGGTGCGGCCGACCTCCGAAATGGCGCGCGTGATCGGCGCGGTGGCCAAGGGCGACCTGTCGCAGACCATGGCGCTGGAGGTTGACGGCCATCCGCTGAAAGGCCAGTACCTGCGCGCGGCGATGACCGCGAATACGATGGTGGAGCAGCTGTCGTCCTTCTCGTCCGAAGTGACGCGCGTGGCGCGCGAGGTGGGTACGGAAGGTAAGCTGGGCGGCCAGGCGCAGGTAAAAGGCGTGGCCGGCACCTGGAAGGACTTGACCGACTCGGTGAACTCGATGGCGGGTAATCTGACCTCGCAGGTGCGCAACATCGCCGAGGTGACCACCGCAGTGGCCAACGGCGACTTGTCGAAAAAAATCACGGTGGACGTGCGCGGCGAGATCCTGCAACTGAAGGACACCATCAACGTGATGGTGGACCAGCTGCGCTCCTTCGCTTCCGAAGTAACGCGGGTGGCGCGCGAGGTGGGTACCGAGGGTAAGCTGGGCGGCCAGGCGTACGTGCCGGGCGTCGGCGGCACCTGGAAGGACTTGACCGATAACGTCAACTTCATGGCGTCCAATCTGACAGGCCAGGTGCGTAACATTGCGGCGGTGACGACGGCGGTGGCGAATGGCGACTTGTCGAAAAAGATTACGGTGGACGTCAAGGGCGAGATTCTCGAATTGAAAAACACCATCAACGTGATGGTGGACCAATTGTCCTCCTTCGCTTCCGAGGTAACGCGGGTGGCGCGCGAGGTGGGTACGGAAGGTAAGCTGGGCGGCCAGGCGCAGGTGAAAGGCGTGGCCGGCACCTGGAAGGACTTGACCGACTCGGTGAACTCGATGGCGGGTAACTTGACGGGCCAGGTGCGTAACATCGCGGACGTGACCACCGCCGTGGCGAATGGCGACTTGTCCAAGAAAATTACGGTGGACGTCAAAGGCGAGATTCTCGAACTGAAAAACACCATCAACGTGATGGTCGACCAGTTAAACTCCTTCGCATCGGAAGTAACGCGGGTGGCGCGCGAGGTGGGTACCGAAGGTAAGCTGGGCGGCCAGGCCAACGTGCCCGGCGTGGCCGGCACCTGGAAGGACTTGACCGACGGCGTGAACTCGATGGCGGGTAACTTGACCGGCCAGGTGCGTAACATCGCCGACGTGACCACCGCCGTGGCCAACGGCGACTTGTCGAAGAAAATCACGGTGGACGTCAAGGGCGAGATTCTCGAACTGAAAAACACCATCAACGTGATGGTGGACCAATTGTCCTCCTTCGCTTCCGAGGTGACGCGGGTGGCGCGCGAGGTGGGTACCGAGGGTAAGCTGGGCGGCCAGGCCTATGTGCCGGGCGTCGGCGGCACCTGGAAGGACTTGACCGATAACGTCAACTTCATGGCGTCCAACTTGACGGGCCAGGTGCGTAACATCGCGGCGGTGACCACCGCCGTGGCGCGTGGCGACTTGTCGAAAAAGATTACGGTGGACGTCAAAGGCGAGATCCTGGAACTGAAAGACACCATCAACGTGATGGTGGACCAATTGTCCTCCTTCGCTTCCGAGGTGACCCGCGTGGCGCGTGAAGTGGGTACCGAAGGTAAGCTGGGCGGCCAGGCCAACGTGTCCGGCGTGGCCGGCACCTGGAAGGACTTGACCGAGAACGTCAACCAGTTGGCGGCGAATCTGACCAACCAGGTGCGCGCGATTGCGGAGGTGGCAACCGCCGTGACGCGCGGCGACTTGTCGCGTTCCATTCAGGTGGAAGCGCGCGGCGAGGTGTCCTACCTGAAGGACAACATCAATGAGATGATCCGTAACCTGAAAGACACCACGCTGAAGAACGCACAGCAGGATTGGCTGAAGACCAATCTGGCGCGCTTTACCCGCCTGCTGCAAGGCCAGCGCGACTTGCAGGCCGTGACCAAGCTGATTCTGTCCGAGCTGGCGCCGCTGGTCTCGGCCCACCACGGCGTGTTCTACATGATGGACGCCGGCGACAGCGATGCGCGCCTGCGCATGATCGCCAGCTACGGCTACCGCTCCAGCCGCAAGCTGCCGACCTCCTTCCTGCCGGGCGAAGGCCTGGTCGGCCAGTGCGCGCTGGAGAAAGTGCGCATCTGGCTGACCGACGTGCCGCGTGATTACATCGTGGTGTCGTCAGGCCTCGGCGCGGCGCCACCGAATAATATTGTCGTGCTGCCTATCCTGTTTGAACAACAGGTCAAGGCGGTGATCGAGATCGCCTCGCTGGACCGCTTCACCGAAACCCACCTGTCTTTCCTCGACCAGCTGATGGAATCGATTGGCGTGGTGCTGAACACCATCGAGGCGAACAGCCGCACCGAGTCGCTGTTGACGCAGTCGCAGTCGCTGGCGCAGGAACTGCAACAGACCAACCAGGAACTGGCCGAGAAAGCCCGCCTGCTGTCCGAGCAGAATATCGAGGTGGAACGCAAAAACCGCGAGGTGGAGCAAGCCAAGCTGGCGCTGGAAGAGAAAGCCACCCAGCTGGCGCTGTCGTCCAAGTACAAATCCGAGTTCCTGGCGAATATGTCGCACGAGCTGCGCACGCCATTGAATTCGCTGCTGATCCTGGCGCAGCAACTGGGCGATAACCCGGACGGCAACCTGTCCGGCAAGCAGGTGGAATTCGCCAAGACCATCCACGGCTCCGGCTCCGACCTTCTGACGCTGATCAACGATATTCTGGACTTGTCGAAGATCGAGTCGGGCACGGTGACGCTGGACGTATCGGAGTACCGCTTCCAGAATCTGCGCAACTACGTCGACCGCACCTTCCGTCACATGGCGGAAGCCAAGCACCTCGGCTTCTCGGTGGAACTGAAAGACAGCCTGCCGACCGCCATGATGACCGATACCACGCGCCTGCAGCAGGTGCTGAAAAACCTGCTGTCGAACGCCTTCAAGTTCACCACGCATGGCCAAGTGTCGCTGGAAATCAGTCTGGTCAACAGCGGCTTCACCAGCGACCACCCGAACCTGCTGCATGCGGATGCGGTGCTGTCGTTCGCGGTGACCGACACCGGCGTCGGCATCGCTTCAGACAAACTGCAGCTGATCTTCGAAGCATTCCAGCAGGCCGACGGCTCCACCGCCCGCAAGTACGGCGGCACCGGCCTTGGCCTGTCGATTTCGCGCGAGCTGGCGCGCCTGCTGGGCGGCGAGATCCGCGTCGAGTCGGTGGTCGGCAGCGGCTCCACCTTCACGCTGTTCCTGCCATATAACCGCGCGGGCTTCATCAACTACGACATTAACCGCCAGCCGCAGGTACGCCTGCCGACGCCGTCGCCGCAAGTGGTCTACACGCTGCAAGCGCAGACCGAACTGGCACTGGCGGACCACAGCAACCTGTTCGAGCAGGATGCGGAACTGGACCAATACAGCGGCAGCGATGACCGCGGCCTGGTGGCGCCAGGCGATCCATCGGTGCTGATCATCGAGGACGACGAGCGTTTCTCGCAGATTGTGCTGGGCTTCGCGCGCGAGAAGAACTTCAAGGGGATCGTCACCATGCAGGGCGATTCCGCCTTGAGCCTGGCGCGCGACTACCTGCCGTCCGCCATCCTGCTGGACCTGGACCTGCCGGACATCGATGGCTTCACGGTGCTGGACCGCCTGAAACGTGATCCGAGCACGCGCCACATTCCGGTGCATGTGATGTCCAGTTTGCGCGAACGCGAACGCGCGCTGCGGCTGGGCGCCATCTCCTACCTGAATAAACCGGTCAGCAAGGAAGCCTTGCAGGAAGAGTTCACCCGCATCCAGAAGTTCCTGCTGGGCGGAAAGCGCAGCCTGCTGGTGGTGGATGACGAACCGGCGCAGCGCGACTCCATCGTGGCACTGATCGGCGACGCCGACATCCACATCATGGCGGTGGAAACCGGCCAGGCGGCGCTGGACGCGCTTCGCGAGCAGCACTTCGACTGCATGGTGCTGGACCTGACGCTGCCGGACATCAGCGGTTTCGACCTGCTGGACATCATCGGCAAGAACGAATCGCTGCGCGACCTGCCGGTGGTAATCAACACCGCCAAGGACCTGAACCGCAAGGAAGTGGCCAAGCTTAAACGCTACGCCAAGACCATCGTGATTAAGGATGCGCGCTCGCCGGAGCGGTTGCTGGACGAAACAGCGCTGTTCCTGCACCGTTCGCAGGCCAGCCTGCCGGAAGCGCAGCGCAAGATGCTGGAAGAGATCCACGCGGCGGAAGGCGGCCTGGCGGGACGCAAGGTACTGATCGTCGATGATGACCTGCGCAACATCTTCGCGCTGTCATCGCTGCTGGAACGCCAGCAGATGCATGTGCTGTTCGCCGAAAACGGCCGCGATGGCATCGAGGTGCTGGAGCGCGATCCGACCATTGAGATCGTCCTGATGGACATCATGATGCCGGAGATGGACGGCTACGACACCATGCGCGCGATTCGCCGCATCCCTAAATTCAAATCGCTGCCGATCATCACGCTGACGGCCAAGGCGATGAAGGGCGACCGCGATAAATGTATCGCGGCCGGCGCGTCGGACTACATCACCAAGCCGGTGGATGTGGCACAGCTGCTGTCGCTGATGCGTGTATGGCTGCACTAATGTCTTCCCTGCTTCCTTCCTCGGTGGAGGAGCTGGAACTGGAGCTGCTGCTGCAAGCGCTGTACCAATGCCATGGCTACGACTTTCGCGGCTACGACCGCGCGCTGGTGGCGGGCAAGGTGCAGGCGCTGCGGCTGCGTCTCGGCCTGGCCACCATCTCGGCGCTGCAATCGCGCGTGCTGCACGATGGCGAAACGTACAACACCCTGCTGCGCGCGCTGTACGTGGCGCCGGCGCTGATGTTTGACGATGCGCTGGAAGTGTCGATGCTGCGGCGGTCCCTGGGCGTGAGCCTGCATGGCGCCGCGCTGCCGCGCGTATGGCTGGCCGATTGCGCCAGCCCGCAGCAGGCCTGGACGCTGGCCATCCTGCTGGAACAGGAGCAGCTGGCGCCGCGCACCGAAATCTACGCCACCGTCGCCAGCGACACCATGCTGGCCGACGCGCAGCACGCCAGCTTGCCGATGGCGCGGCTGGATGAACTGCAAGAGAACTACGCGCGCAGCGGTGGCGTCGGCAAGCTGATTGACTATTTCGATGTCAATGCGGACGGACTGCATGCAGCGTTGAAGCCGCAGCTGGCCGGCCGCATCACGTGGGCGCAATACAATCTGGTGACCGATGCTTCGTTCAACGAGTTCCAGATGATCCTCGGTCACCGTACCCTGCCCGACTTTGGGCCGGCGCTGCGCAAGCGCGTCTTGCAGCTGTTTGACGGCAGCCTGGCGCCATTCGGCACGTTGGCGCTGGACCGGCCGCTGGACGACCACGATCCATTGTCCCGCCACTACAAGCCGCTTCTGGCCAACCAGTCCTGGTATAAACGCGTCGCTTAAATCACTTAGCCGAGCGCGCCCGCGCTGGGACGCTCGGCGATGCGGTCGCGCCATGCCTGAAGGTGTGCCAGTCCCTCCTGCCCCGGCCGGAATTTCATCAGCCCACGTGCAAACTCCAGCGCACAGAACGCCGTAATGTCGGCGATGGTGAAGCGCTGCCCGGCCACAAAGGGCTGGCCAGCCAGGGTTGCATCCAGCCAGCGCGCCGTCTCGCGCATCTTCTCGGCCTGCGCTGTGCCGTACTCTGGAAACTGCGGCTGCTCCAATGCAGCCAGGCCGGGATGCGTGTGGCGAATGCAGTTGGCGGCGCCAAGGAACAGATGCAGTTCGACGCGGCGGTCCGTCATCTCGATGAAGGCCCGTTCGTCAAAGCCCTCGCCCATCAGATTAGGCTCGGGCGCATAGCCTTCCAGCCAGGAGCAGATGGCGCGCGTTTCGCACAGCACGCGGCCGTCGTCCAGTTCCAGCGCCGGCACGCGGCCAAATGGATTGAGCGCCAGGTATCCGGCACTGCGATGCTGGCCGGCGCCGATGTCGATCTGCACCGATTCAATACCGGTCAGCCCTTTCTCGGCAATGAACATGGCGACGCGGCGCGGATTGGGCGCGCGGGATGAGGTGTAGAGTTTCATCGCGATTGTCCTCGTTCCAGCATGGTGCCCACCGTGGTGGGATCGGTACGGTCAACGCGCGGCGGCATGATGATCCCGCGCTGCACCGCCGGCCGCGCGGCAATCGCCGCCAGCCAGCGTTGCAGGTGCGGCAGATCATCCACCGTCACGCCCGACCAGTTGTGCGTATGGACCCAGGCCCAGTTGGCGATATCGGCGATCGAATAATCGCCGGCCAGGTATTCGTGCTGCGCCAGGTGCGCGTCCAGCACGCGGAACAGGCGCTTGCTCTCGCCCTGATAGCGGTCGATGGCCGGCTGGATCTTCTCCGGGAAGTAGCGGTGGAACACATTGGCCTGACCCATCATCGGGCCGACGCCGCCCATCTGGAACATCAGCCATTGCAGCACCTGCGAGCGAACCTTGAAATCGGTCGGCATCAATTCGCCGGTTTTCTCGGCCAGATAAATCAGGATGGCGCCGGACTCGAACACCGCAAAATTGTCCTCGGCGCGGTCGACGATGGCCGGGATGCGGCCGTTCGGATTAATCGCCAGGAACCACGGTTCTTTCTGCTCGCCGGCCATCAGGTCCAGCGCATGCAGCGTGTAGGTCAGTTCCAGCTCTTCCAGCGCGATGGAGACTTTGTGGCCGTTGGGAGTCGCGGCTGTGTACAAATCGATCATGTCTGTGCCTTCTGCCAAGTGAACGTAGCAAGATCATAATCCTATTTGGGATTTGACAGCGTCCGCGCTTCGCCGTAGATTGCTTGCTTGCCCAAAAGGCTCACATTACAAAGGAAAAGCATGCAACGCAGTTTGATTTCGCTCGCCGTCATGGCGCTGCTGGGATTGTCCGCCGGCGCCCCTACCCTGGTCGCCGCTGCCCCTGCCGCCAAAGTTACGCAGGTCACCACCCAGCTTCCCCGCACCGCCGTCCCGACGCACTACGCCGTGTCGCTGACGCCCGATGCCGCCAACAGCAGCTTTAGCGCCAGCGTGACCATTGCGCTCGATGTCAAACAAGCCACCAGCAGCCTGACCCTGAACGCCGCCGACCTGAAATTCAGCGCCGCCGCCATCAGCGCCGGCCCAGGCAAATCGCAGCAAGCCAGCAAGACCGACATCGACGCCGACAAGCAGACCGTCACCTTCCATTTCGCCGACACCCTGAAACCGGGCAGCTACCAGCTCAAACTGGACTACACCGGCGTGATCGGCACCCAGGCCTCGGGCCTGTTCTCGCTCGACTACGACAACGGCGGCGCCAAGAAACGCGCCTTGTACACCCAGTTTGAAAACTCCGACGCGCGCCGCATGATCCCGTCGTGGGATGAGCCGTTCTACAAAGCCACCTTCGCGGTGGAAGCCACCGTCCCTGCCGGCCAGATGGCCGTGTCCAACATGCCGGCGACTTCCACCACTAGGCTGGCCGATGGCCGTGAGCTGGTGCGCTTTGCCACCACGCCAAAAATGTCGACCTACCTGCTGTTCTTCGGCCTGGGCGAATTTGAGCGCGCCACCGCCATGGAGCAAGGCGTGGAGCTGGGCGTGATTACGCAAAAGGGTTCGCTGGGTCAGGCGCAGTTTGCGCTGGACTCGTCGCGCAACGTGCTGAAAGAGTACAACGACTACTTCGGCGTCAAATATCCGCTGCCTAAGCTGGACAACATCGCCGCGCCGGGCCGCAGCCAGTTCTTCAGCGCCATGGAAAACTGGGGCGCCATCTTTACCTTTGAAAATTCGATCCTGCTCGATCCACGCGTCGCCACGCAATCGGACAAGGAAGGTTCCTTCCTGGTGGCCGCGCACGAAATGGCGCACCAGTGGTTCGGCGACCTGGTGACCATGGCATGGTGGGACGACCTGTGGCTGAACGAGGGTTTCGCCTCGTGGATGGAATCGCGCACCACCACCCGCCTGCACCCTGAGTGGAACTGGGAACTGCGCGCAGTCGGCACCCGCGAAGGCGCGATGGAGCAGGACGCACTGGCCACCACCCACCCGATCGTGCAGCGCATCGCCACCGTCGAACAGGCCAGCCAGGCGTTCGACAACATCACCTACAGCAAAGGCGAATCGGTGATCCGCATGCTGGAAAACTATGTGGGCGAAGAAGGCTGGCGCGCCGGCGTGCGCAGCTACATCGCCAAGCATGCCTATGGCAACACGGTGTCCGACGACCTGTGGCGCGAGGTGGAAAAAGCCGCGCACAAGCCGGTGACCGCGATCGCCCACGACTTCACGCTGCAACCCGGCGTGCCGCTGATCCGCGTGGCCGATGCAGTCTGCAAGAACGGCAAGACCACCATCCAGCTGACGCAAGGTGAATTCAGCAAGGACAAGGAAAACAAGAAGCCATTGAGCTGGCGCGTGCCGGTGATCGCCCAGACCATCGGCGGAACCACGGTGCGCACCGTAGTCAGCGGCGGCAAAGCCAGCATGACGCTGCCGGGTTGCGGCGTGGTGCTGGTGAATGCCGGCCAGAGTGGCTACTACCGCACGCTGTATACCGACAAGGCCTTCAGCGCGCTGGCGAAAGACTTCGCCACCATCCCGACCATCGACCAACTTGGCCTGCTGTCGGATAGCTGGGCGCTGGGCATGGCAGGCCTGATGCCGGCATCCAGCTTCCTCGACCTGGCCAACAGCGCGCCGGTGGACGCTGCGCCGCAAGTGTGGCAGAAGATCGCCGGCGTACTGGCCGGCCTGCACGACAGCTACGAAGGCAAGCCGGAACAGCGCGCGGCGCTGGACCGCTTTGCGCGTGCGCGCCTGGCGCCAGTGTTTGCCCGCATCGGCTGGGCCGCCGCCAAGGATGAAGCAGCACCTGTAGCCAACCTGCGCGACACGCTGATCCGCGTGCTGGGCGAAGTGGGCGATGAAAGCGTGATCGCCGAAGCTCGCCGCCGCTATGCCGCATCGGCCAGCGATCCGTCGGCCATGCCGGCGGCGCTGCGTCGTCCGGTCCTGAGTGTGATCGCCGCCAGTGCGGACGCCGCCACCTGGGACCAGATGCGCGCCGCCGCCAAGGCCGAGCAGTCGAACATGATCAAGGCGCAGATGTATGACCTGCTGGGCTCCGCCAGCGACAAGGCACAGGCGCAACGCGCGCTAGACCTGGCGCTGACCGATGAACCGGGCGCCACTGCCGGTGCGTCGATCATCGGCCATGTCGCGGGCAACCACCCAGACCTGGCGTTCGACTTCGCTATCTCGCACCGCGACCAGATCGACAAGATCGTTGATGGCGCCTCGCGCAGCCGCTACTTCCCTGGCCTGGGCGGACGTTCGGCTGATCCGGCAATGATCGGCAAACTGCAGGCTTACGCCAGGCAGTACCTGCCGGCCGATGCGCAAGGCGATACCAAGCAGGCGATTGCGGCAATCGAGTACCGCATCAAGGTGCGTACCAAGCGTCTGCCGCAGATTGACGCGTGGCTGAAGCAGCACGCTGGCTAAAGGCAAAAAAAACCAGCATCGTCGTTAGACGGTGCTGGTCGCAAAACGCTCGAAAGCGTGGGGATGTCCGGTGGTCCGCCGACTATGGTGTCGTCTGGACTAAAATTGTGCCGGGCGTTATAGGTCCGGCAACCTGGCGCTGGGCTTAACCTCGCGCTATGGGTTCTACTTTGCCACCGATCGCAAAGCGCAGGCTTAGAACTTCATTAAGGTACAAAGGATGGGGGGATGGTGCCGGTGTTTGAGGCCACCGGCCAGCCTGCTGAGCCATGCACCGTGAGCATCCGCGCCATCTTGGGCACGGGGTCGGATGGAACAAGCTATCATCAGCGGGAGCGATAATAATTGGACAATATGACGGCCAAATGACGCACACTAAATTAACTTACATAGTATTAGCAGCACTGTGTGCGCTGAGCGCTTGCACGCAGTTGCCGCCGCCGGCGACCGCCCCCGCAGGCGCACCTGCTGCCGTCGAAACACCGCCCACAATACCGGCGCTGCCGGACGCCGGCCCGCTACTGCATATCGACACCGCACAATCGCTGATCGCCGTCACCGTGCGACGCGGCGGCATATTGGCGCGGCTCGGTCATGACCATGTGGTCGCAAGCCATACGGTGACTGGCACGGTTTCGCCATCGCGCAATGTAGCGGATTTCCAGTTTCGTCTCGATGAGATGAAAATAGATGAAGCAGACCTGCGCCGCATCGCCGGCCTGGAAAAGCAGCCATCCGCCGATGCCATCGAAGGCACGCGCCACAACATGCTGACCAAGGTGCTGGACGCGGACCGCTATCCGCTGGTCACCGTGCACGTGGAACGCCGCGCCGCCGGCCAGCCGCTGCAAGTCGCCATCACACTGCACGGCGTCACGCGCACGCTGGCGATTCCGGTCGAACTGCGCGAAGAAAATGGCGTCATCAACGTCAAAGGCACGGTCCAGCTGAAGCAAACCGATTTCGGCCTGACGCCGTTTTCCGTCATGGGCGGCGCCATGTCCGTGCTGGATTCGATGGAGCTGCGCTTTGACCTGACAGCCAGATAAAAAAAAGCCCGCGCACTTCGCGAGGCGCGGGCCCAAAGTTTCAAATCGGGAGAGACTTGAAAGAGCAAAGCCAGTATCTCAGCCATGCATGACGCCCTGATGACATCACACCTTCCCGATCAAAGTTTTTCAGCGGGCGATAATCAGGCGCAAACCAAGGCCGACGAAAATCGCGCCGGCCACCCGGTCCATCCACTTGCCGGCACTCGGCGTGCGATTGATCCACGCCCCCACCGCGCCGGAAAAATAGCCGAGCAATCCGAACAGCACCACCGCCTGCGCCGTGAACAGCAGCCCAAGTTGTGCCGTCTGCCACGCCGCGTCGCCGCGCGAGGCCACCACAAACTGCGGCAAAAACGACAGAAAGAACAACACCACCTTCGGATTGATCATATTGGCGAACAATCCCTTGGTAAACAGCTTGCGCAGACTTTCATCGGGCAATCCGACACCTTCCACCCGCGCGCCGCCACGGCTGCGCAAGGCGCCATAGCCGAGCCAGATCAGATAGCCGCCACCCAGCAGCTTCAAGGCGCCAAACGCCAGCGGCGACGCCTTGATCAAGGCGCTCACGCCCAGTGCGGCCAATACCGTATGGCTCAGGCATCCCAGCGCGCAGCCAAGGCCAAACATCATGCCCTGGCGACGGCCGCGCGTCATGCCGACGCTGAGCACCATCAGGTTGTCCGGACCCGGCGAAATGGTGATCAGCAGCGCCGCGCCGAGGAATCCGATGAACTGTTCTGGTGAAATAAGCAAGATATCGTCCTGAAGAGCAAAGCCGCCATCATACCAAAGCGCTAAGTTCTCGTTTAAAATGGGCTACCACCTACCCATGGACAGCCGGCGCACGGACCACGAATGAGCAAAGCGAGCAAGATATACAGCTTCACCGCATACCTGCGTCGCTATGCCCTGCTCCTGCTGCTGGCGATGTGCGCGCATGCCGCCGCCGCTCCCATCGCACTGACCAGCACCAACATCGACCTGGCCAAGGCCGGTCAGCTGTATGCCGACAATGGCGAACCTTATCCCGTCACCGCCGCCGGCCTGCCGGCCATGCTGGCCAAGCTCACGCCGGCGTCCAAGGTCAATCTGCTGGGCGGCGGCTATTGGCTGTATGCAGAGCTGCGCAACGACAGCCGCCAGCAGCACTGGGTCATCGATCCAAATGACACGCTGATCGACCTGGTCGACATCCAGATCTATAACGAAGACGGCAGCATCCACCAGATGATGACCGGCTACCGCCAGCCGCATGCCTACCTGCTTCACTACGGCAAGGACATCGACCTGCAACCGGGCCAGCGCTACAAGGTGCTGATCCGCTTCTCCAGCCCTTACTACGCGCGCACGCCGGTGTTCTCGGTGCTGCCGCGCACCGACTACCAGCAGCTGGTGGCCAAGGAAAATGTGCTGATCATCGGCGCCGTGGGTGCGCTGCTGGCGCTCACCGTGTTCAACTTCTTCATCTACTCGATCACGCGCGACCGCTCGTCGCTGTATTACTCGCTGTATGTGCTGTGCTACGCGGTGGCGTGGGGCATGACCTTCCATATGTCGGCCGATTTGTTCGGCTGGCATAACCTGCACTGGCATTACGTGCCCTTCTTCCTGCTGCCGGTACTGAGCACGCTGTTCTACACCACCTTCCTGCGGCTGAAGGAAACGGCGCCGCGCCTGTATGCGCTGAGCCGCATCAACATCATCCTGCCGCTGGTGACGCTGCCAAGCTGCTTCCTGGCGCTGAGCTACGCCCACACCATCGCCACCATCGTCATCACCATCTGGATGACGATGGCGCTCACCACCGGCATCATCGTCTGGCGCAGCGGCTACTACCCGGCGCGCTTCTTCGTGTTCGGCTTCGTCGCGCTGATGGTGCCGGGCCTGTTCATCCTGCCGGCCAACGTCGGCCTGATCCCGGCGCTGGTCAGCAATGCGCAGCTGTTCACGCTCCTCGGCGGCACGCTGGACGGCGTGCTGCTGGCGTTTGCGCTGGCCGACCAGATCCGCCTGCTGCGCAACAACCTGGAACAGCGCGTCAACGAACGCACGGCACAGCTGACCGAGGCCAAGGAGCATGCAGAAGTGGTCAGCCGCCACCGCATCGACTTCCTGTCGGCGATGAGCCATGACATCCGCACGCCGCTGGCCGGCGTGATCGGCATGATCAAATTCGCCATGCGCGACCAGTCGGTGCGCGGCAGGACCGAAGAGTATCTGCGCATCGGCTTGCAGAACAGCGAATCGCTGCTGGCGATCCTCAACGACATCCTCGACTTCTCCAAGATCGATGCCGGCCGCCTGTCCATCGAAACCGTGGACTTCGACCTGATCGCGCTGATCGACGACGCCCTCGGCATCCTGCAACAGCAGGCCGACGCCAAAAGCCTGTTGCTGCGCTCCGACCTGGCGCTGGACCTGCCGCGCTATGTGCGCGGCGACCCGACGCGCCTGCGCCAGATCCTGCTTAATCTGCTGGGCAACGCCATCAAGTTCACCGATCGCGGCGAAGTGCGGCTGGACGCCGCGTCGCTGCAACTGGCCGACGGCCGCGCCAGCGTCTGTTTCGACGTCAGCGACACCGGTCCCGGCATCCCGCCGGATACGTTGCCACGCCTGTTCCAGAAATTCGAGCAGGCCGACCATTCGACCACGCGCCGCTACGGCGGCACCGGCCTTGGCCTGGCGATCTGCAAGGAACTGGTAGAACTGATGGGCGGTTCGATCATGGCCCAGAGCCGGGTCGGCGCCGGCTCCACCTTCACCGTCACGCTGCCGCTGGCACTGGGTACGGCGCCGGCCGTCGACGCCACCGCGCTGCCGCGCAAGGAGCACCACGCCTACCGCCTGCGCGTACTGTGCGCGGAAGACGTGCGCACCAACCAGATCATCGTCAGCACACTGCTGGAGGGCATGGGGCACGATATCCGCATTGTGGAAAACGGCCTGCAAGCGCTGCACGCACTGAGCACCGCCGCCTACGACCTGGTGCTGATGGACGGCCGCATGCCGATGATGGACGGCGAACAGGCCACGCGCCTGATCCGCGCCGGCGGCAGCGAAGACTATCGCGTACTCGATCCGGCCATCCCGATCATCGCGCTGACAGCCAACGCCAGCGACCATGACCGCGCGCGCTACCTGGCCGGCGGCATGGACGGCTTCCTCAGCAAACCGGTCGACGAACGCCTGCTGTACGACCAGGTGGAAAAAGTCATCGCCCAGCACCTGAGCCGCGGCCGGCCATTGCGCCCCACCGATGCGATGCAACTGGCGGCCGATCGCACCGCATCGCTGGACGAGCAGTTTGGCATCGAGCAAGCGGAGGCCCCGCCGGACACGGTGCAGATCATGCCGTTGGCCGGCCTGTCGCACAAGCACATGCAGCGCATCACCCAGGCCTTCCTGGACGAAGCGCCGCGCCGGCTGGAAACGGCGCGGGCGGCGGTCGTCGCCGGCAACAGCAACGCGGCGGCGGCGGCCATCCACGCGCTGAAAGGCAGCGCCGGCTACCTCAACTCCACGCACCTGCACTCGCTGTGCCACGAAATGGAAGCCGCCGCCAGCGCCGGCGACCTGGTAGAAGTCATCGACATGCTACCGGACGTCGAAGCGGCGCTGGACAAAGCCTGCGCCGATCTGCGCGGTGCCTGCGCCAGCACCTGAGCGGGGTCCAGCAAAGTTTCGCGTTTTCCGCGACAATGAGAGGCTTAGTTCACCTTGCATCGGATTTTCCATGAACCCTCAAGATAGCGCGCTGGCTGCGCGCGACGGCCTGCCGCCCGATGCGCGCTGGCTCGCCATGCTGTCGGTTGCCATCGGCGTCGGCATGTCCGCGCTCGATACGGCAATCGCCAACACCGCTCTTCCCGCCATCGCCGACCAACTGCGCACCACGCCCGCCGCCTCGGTCTGGATCGTCAATGTTTATCAATTGGCCATGGTCGCCACGCTGCTGCCGTTTGCCGCGCTGGGCGAAGTGATCGGCTACCGGCGCGTATGCCTGATCGGATTGACCCTGTTTACCGCCGCTTCGCTGGCCTGCGCGCTGGCGTGGTCGCTGCCGTCGCTGGTAGTGGCGCGGCTGTTCCAGGGCATCGGCGGCGCCGCCATGATGGGCGTGAACACCGCGCTGGTGCGTTCCATCTTCCCGTCCAAGCTGCACGGACGCGGCTTCGGCCTCAATTCGCTGGTGGTAGCGGTGGGCTTTGCGGTTGGCCCCACCGCCGCCTCGCTGATTCTGGCAGTGGCCTCGTGGCCATGGCTGTTCGCCATCAACGTGCCGCTGGGCGTGATCGCCGTGCTGCTGGGCCGCCGCGCGCTGCCGCACACGCACCGCGCCAGCCACAAGATCGACGCGCCAACCGCCATCCTCAACGTGTTCGCCTTCGGCATGCTGATCCTCACCTTCGGCGACGCCGCGCACCAGGAAGGCTGGCAACGACTGCTGCCGGAGGTGATCATCACGCTGGTGCTGTTTGCCCTGCTGCTGCGCCGCCAGGCCGGCCATGCGGCGCCGATGCTGCCGGTGGACTTGTTCAAGCGGCCGCTGTTCGCGCTGTCCGCCTTGACGGCGGTGTGCACCTTCGCCGCCCAAGGCCTGGCGTTTGTCTCGCTGCCGTTTTATTTTGAGCATACGCTGGGCCGCTCACCAATTGAAACCGGCTTCCTGCTGACGCCATGGGCGGTGCTGGTGGCGGTGATGGCGCCGATCGCCGGCCGCCTGAGCGACCGCTATCCGCCCGGTGCGCTGGGCGGCATCGGTACCGCCATATTGTCGTCCGGCCTGGTGGCGATGGTGATGCTGCCGGCGAATCCGACCGTGTTCGATATCGGCTGGCGCATGGCGTGGTGCGGTATCGGCTTCGGCTTCTTCCAGGCGCCGAACCTGAAAGCCATCATGGGCAGCGCACCGCCGTCGCGCGCGGGCGGCGCCAGCGGTATTGTCGCCACTGCGCGGCTGATCGGCCAGGCTACCGGTGCGGCGCTGGTGGCGTACTGCTTCACGCTGTCGCCCTTGCGTGGCACGTCGTATGCGCTGATGCTGGCGGCGGCGTTTGCGGCGGTGGGCTGCGTGGCCAGCTTCTCGCGGCTGGTGGTAACGCAGGCTACTGATCAAGCGTGAGCCGCGTTGGCGCGGACGCTGCTACACTCTGGCTCACATATTCAGGGAGCTATCAGCATGTCCAACCGCACGCTTAATTTGACCGATACATTGTATGACTACGTCCTCGCGCATTCATTGCGCGAACATCCGGCGCAAACCGCGCTGCGCGCCGCCACGCGTGGGCATGAACGCGCCAGCATGCAAATCTCGCCGGAGCAAGGCCAGTTCATGGCGTTGCTGGTCAAGCTGATGGGTGCGCGCAATGCGATTGAGGTCGGCGTGTTCACCGGCTACAGCGCGCTGTCGGTGGCGCTGGCGCTGCCGCCGGAAGGTCGATTGGTCGCCTGCGACATCAGCGATGAATACACCAGTGTCGCCAAGCCGTTCTGGCAGCAGGCCGGAGTGGCCGACAAGATCGACCTGCGCCTGGCGCCGGCGCAAGATACACTGCAAGCGTTGCTGAACGACGGCGAGGCCGGGCTGTACGACTTTGCTTTCATCGACGCCGACAAGGTGGGCTACGACGGTTATTACGAAAGCTGCCTGCAGTTGCTGCGCCCCGGCGGCCTGATGGTGCTGGATAACACGCTGCGCGACGGCCGTGTCGCCGCCCGCGCCGAAGATCCGGACACCGCCGCCCTGCAAGCGCTCAACATCAAACTGCGCGAAGACCAACGCATCGACCTGTCGATGCTGCCAATCAGCGACGGCGTGACGTTGGCGCGCAAGCGCTAAAGCGAGTTCACTTCGGCCGCGCCGGCTTAATATCTTCGTCCGCCTTGTGCAGCGCGCCGCTGCGCAGCTGCTCCACCGCCACCGCGACCGAGCGCGCCACATTGCGCACCTCTTCCTGGAATGCCTCATCCTTATCCAGCGTCGCGTGGCTGTCTGCATACGATTCGTAATAGCCGACATACCGATCCAACGCCGACTGCTTGCCGGCATCGATAAGCCCCATCCAGTCCAGCCAATCGGCCAATCCGCGCCGCAGCCCTTCAATGCCCGCTACATCGCCATGCACCACCAGCCCATACGCCCGTCCGGCTAGGTGCTTGGGATAATCCCACCCAGCCAGCTCCAGCGCCTTGGCCTCCGCTGCCTTCTTGCCATGCGTCGTAGTCGGATCTGGATTGCCACCGTCAGCACAGACCAAGCGGTCGATCATCAGCTTGAGCACAGACGGCGCCTGATACCAGTATGTCGGCGTCAGAATGATGACGCCATGCGCCGCCACCCACTTTTCGTAAATCTCCGCCATCCAATCATTCACCTGGCGCTCGCCATGATTTGGATAACAGCTGCACGGCCAGTGACACAGCGGCATGGCAGTCGACACGCAGCCCTTGCAAGGATGGATATGCTGGTCATAGGCAGACGTCAGCAAACTCAAATCCAATATATCGACCTCGATATCCGCAGCTTCCAGCACTTCCTTCGCCCATAAACTCATGCGATAGGTCTTGGATATCTCACCCGGACAGCTGCCGTCATTGCGTGCCGCGCCAATGATCAGCAACACGCGCGACTGTGTCGACGGATCTTTCTGCCGCTGCTCAGCCGCCAGCAAACGATCGCGCGTCTCCTTCCATTCCACTGACATATCGTAGTCAGGATCGGCAAACTCGCTGCCGGCCTTCTGCGTGATAGGCGCCTTGCGTCCCTCATCATAATTACGCCAGGCGATTTCCTCCACCTGCGCCAGGGCGTCCGAGGCCTGCTCAAACCTCGGATCAACGAACGACCGCATAAACTGCAGGTGAAACTCCTTGCGCTCCAGCTTTTCTGGCGCTTGTCCTTGTCGTACTTCCGGCATGTGACCTCCTTGTGTGAGGCAAGCTTGGCACGCAGCCAAAGGCGGCTCCGTTCGCTCACGCACACTCCTACACGGCCACGGCGTGTGCACCTACGGACCACATCGCAGGGCGGGCTTAGCATAGCGCTACACCTTTACACAGGAGACCCATCATGAGCCAATCCAACAAACCAGATCCACGCGGTTTCAAACCCGGCGCCAACATGCCGCAGGAAGGCTACGATCCCAAAACGCAAGGCATGTCCGAAAGCGGCAACCACGCTACCGGCCATCCAGGCAACGACACGCCGGCGGGCAACCTCCAGCACGATCCGAAGGAACAGAGCGAACGCGCGCTGCGCCAGGACAACCACAACCGCGAAGACCAGCGCAACCAGCAGAGCGCCTCCGCTGCCGCCACCGCAGCCTCGCATCGCGACAAGAATGCCGGCGCGCGCGGCGACGATTCAAGCCACACCAACGTCAGCAAAAAACCTTAATTCCAGTTTACTGGACATGGATTTCCTGTAAAATGGAAATCCATGGACATCAACCTTCTCATTGCCCGCCGTCTGCGGGAACTGCGCGACGCCCAAGGGCTGTCGCTGGACGCGCTGGCGACCCGCAGTGGCGTCAGCCGCTCCAACATCTCGCTGATTGAACGCGGCGAGAGCAGCCCTACCGCAGCGGTACTGGACAAACTCGCCAGCGCGCTAGGCGTGTCGCTGGCCACCCTGTTTGAAGACAAAAGCGAAGACAGCGAGCCATCACCGGTGGCGCGCGTGGCCGAGCAGCCGGTATGGACCGATCCCGGCTCCGGCTATATGCGACGCAGCCTGTCGCCCTCCGCGCCGTCGCCGCTGCAACTGGTCGATGTGGTCTTCCCGGCCGGTCAACGCGTGGCCTACGACAGCGTGCCGCACAACGCCGACATTCACCAGCAAGTGTGGATGATCGAAGGCGCAATGGATATCAGCGCCGGCGACCAGCAATGGCGCCTTGAAGCCGGCGACACGCTGGCCATGCGCCTGGACCGACACATCGTCTACCACAACCCTACCGACAAGCCGGCGCGCTATCTGGTGGCGCTGGCCACGCAAGCCACTACCCGGAGAAATCCATGACCGCCATCGACGCCGATATCGTCATCCGCCGCATCAGCACCGACGAAGCGCGCGAACGCGCAGCCCCGCTGGCACAGGCATTGGCCGATGTCTTGATCGATTGCGTGGAAGGCGGCGCCTCGGTCAGCTTCATGCTGCCGTTGGCGCGCGAAAAAGCGCTGGAGTTCTGGCAAGGCGTACTGCAAGCCGCCGCTCGCAAGGAACGCGTGCTACTGGTGGCGGAAACCGCAGGCCGCATCCTCGGCACCGTACAGCTAATCACCGCGCAACCGGACAACCAGCCACACCGCGCCGATGTCGCCAAAATGCTGATACACCGCGACGCCCGTCGCCGTGGCCTCGCTGCCCAACTGATGGCCGCCGTTGAACAGGCAGCGCGCGACGAAGCCAAGACCGTGCTGGTACTGGACACCGTCACCGGTGGCGACGCCGAACGCCTGTACCAACGTGCCGGCTGGCAGACCGTCGGCACCGTGCCCAACTTCGCGCTGATGCCGGATGGCGCCTACTGCGGCACCACCTTCTTCCACAAGCAGCTTTAGAAGTCAGTCTCGCCTTCAATGACAGCGGGATAACCGCTGATCGCGCGCGAGGCCTGCATGCCCGCCATCACCGCCGCCTCCACGCAGCCGGCATTGATGCCGGTCTTGATCCAGTCGCCCGTCAGGAACAGATTCGAGAAGCCTGATTGGTCGGTGCGCAGCCGATACTTGGTCGAGCCGACCACCGACATCACGTAGCGCTCGGACGGATCGACATTCGCCCGCCAGTACTGCGCATCGAAGCGCTGCACGCCAGTGGCCTCGCTACCGTCCACCAGCCATTGCCACGGGAACGCGCCCGCCGGCCCGGCCGCCGACCATAGCGACGCAATCTCCTTGCTCAACTGATTAATCGCACCCTGCTTCGCCACTTCCGCCATCTCAGCCGGGAAGCCATGCACGCTGGCAGGCGGATAGCTATCCACCGTCAGCGCACTACAGAAGTAGGACACATTGCGCGGATCGAGCGGCGCCGGCCAGTCCTCGCGCTCCAGCAGCTGATCCATCGGCGCCCACGTATCAAACGGCTCGGTGAAACCACTCAACACCGGCTGCTGGCCGCCCGGCTGATA
Source organism: Duganella levis (assembly GCF_009857605.1). GTDB lineage: Bacteria > Pseudomonadota > Gammaproteobacteria > Burkholderiales > Burkholderiaceae_D > Rugamonas > Rugamonas levis. Next base: position 62,924 of record NZ_WWCT01000006.1, read on the forward strand.
CGCCCAGCCCATCTGTTTCAGATCCTTGTCCAGCCAGACCTGATAGGCTTGCGTGGCCACCGTCTGCACTTTCTCCGACGTCGTCAGCAGCGCCGGGCTTTGCGCCAGCAACTGCGGGCATAGCACCGGCAAGGAACCGATCGAAATCCCGAACACCACCTGATCGAAATCCACGCCGCGCTTCAGCGTTACTGTTGGCAGCTCCTTGCCGAAGGCTTCGCGGTACACCTCCGGCCAGTCGGTCCAATGCGACTCCAGGTTGATTTCCTTGGCCTGCAGCAGTTGCGCCTGCAGCTCGTCAATCTGCGGATACAGCGGTGCGCTCGGCCAGCAATCCAACCCTTTTACCGGCACCAGCGGATCGTAATCGGCGCCTGCCAGCTGCACCTGCTGCGTCATGCGGATGCTGCCGATCTGCGCGCCATCCGGCACCAGCTCCTCCACCTTGTGGAAGAACTTGAACTTCACGCCCCGCTTCAACAGCGCCTGATACAGCGGCGTAAAGATGGTATCGCCCATCCCCGCCTGCATCTTGAACATGATGCCGCCCTTGTAGGCCAGGCCGATGCGCGCCATGGAGCGCAGCATGGTGCCGGCTTCCGCGTTCGGCTTGTCGAAATGACCTCCTTCGTATGCGAAGATCAGGTCATAGAAACCGCGCACCGGCGCCGAATTCACGGCCAGTTGCTCATCGCCGCCATGCTTGCGCAGCCAGTCGCGAAAATCGATATCATTGATCACATCGAAGCCGTTGCGTATCACGCCATCCTCAAACACGCCCTTCATGATGGTCATGCCGAGGTCCAGGCAGATGAACAGGCGGCGGATATCGTCAGCGACATCACCATCTGCGCGCGCAATCAGCTTATCGTAGCGCGAATGCAGCTTGCTGCGCACGCCCGCCATGGCGCCGGCCAGCGCCAGATGCTGGCCCTTGCTCGCATCCTCCGCCATGTTGAACACCATGCCGGACAAGGCGCCCGCCAGCAGCGATACATCATCCATCAACTCTGACGCCGACGATGTCACGCCTTCGGCCAGGTGATACAGCCAGTCCGGAATGATGCCGGTATGGTGCGGATGCGGCGCCAGCTCCATCTCCTTGGTGAGATGATCCAGGCTGCGTATCCACTGTTCGATCCAGCTGACCATTGCCACGGCCATCTGCCACAGCGTGATCTTCTGATCGCCCTCTCCCGGTTCGCCCGGCAGCGTCGGGAACGTGATCGACCAGTTGTGCCATTGGTCGCCGACCTTCTCGGACAAGGCCAAGTAGTCCTGCTGCCTGAAGGCGTCGCGCCAGGTGGCCAGCGGCGCGCCGGGCGGACGATCCAGCGCCGCATAGGCGGCCTTGATCATCCTGAACGCGTTCGAGTAAAAGCCGAACCAGATGTGCAGGCCATGTTCCTCGATGCGCTGGCCGTATGCCGCATTGCGCCCGCTGGCGCCCTTGCCGCCCAGTCGCCAGCCTTGCTGGTAGACCGTGATGTCGTAGTTGTTCTGCCAGCCCGGTTGATCGGTCAGATAATAGGCCGTGGTCATGGCGCTAACGCCGCCGCCGAGGATCGCAATCTTCTGCGGTGCGACCGACGAGTTGTCCACCAGCTCCTCACCCGGCTGCGCGGTGAAATCGAAATTCAGGTAGTACGGCAGGATGGCTTGCTGCGCACCGAGTTGAAGACCCAGCGTATCGTTGAGCGGGAAGCTGTCGAAGGCGTGCAACACCGCTTCGTAATCATGGCCCAGCAGTTTGCCGCCGTGGATCTTGTCGATGGTCGCCGGCGCCGCCAGAATGGCCTGGTACACCGCCTTCAGCCCAAAGCTGTCCGGGAACTGCTTGAGGAAGATCTGATCGATGCGCGGATTGCGCAGCAGGGAGATGATGTCCTCCCAGCCGGCGATATCCATGTTGAAAAAATCGGGAATGGACGCGAACAGTTCTATCGCCTGCTCGATCAACTCCAGCAGGCTGCCGATTTCCCGTTCGTCGCCGTTGGCCTGCGTGGGGGTCACCTCCAGCAGCGGATGCAGCGCGATCTTGGTCTCCGGCGAAAACGGATGGAAGCCCTTGGCCGACAAGGCGCAGCGCTGCGCACCGATCTCGTATTCGCACAAATACTTGGGATAACCGAACAGTTCGCGGCCATTAATCAGCGCCATCGCATCGTCCACGAAGATGTGCGCCGGGTAGTAGTAAATGTGCGACAGCTCGCCGTCGTCGTCCATGGCGCCGACCATGATCCAGGTGACGATATCGATCTCCGTGATCCAGCCCTTGGCGTGATCGACCGGCGCCGCGGAGTCGGCATGGTTCACCTGCGTGAAGGTGATCAGCACATACGGCGAGATCGCCTTGAAGCGCATGCGCGCGCCGGCCACCGCGTTCAGCGTGCCGTCCAGCGTGGCCTGCAATTTCGCCAGGTCGCCCCTGACGAAGAAGCCGTACATATCAGCGTTTTTCAATTGCAGCGGTGAATGCATCATCACCGAGCCGCCCTGGTAAATGTAGTGAGGTCTGGTCGCCATAGTCTGGAGAAAGAGGTTGAACTAGACCTTTAGTGTATGTGAAATTCCGCACATATTGCCAAAAATAAATCGCCGAATGGCGGTGTAGAATGAAGCATGGCCAGAGATCATCACGAACACCGCGCCTGGGTGCGCATGCCGTCCGGACGGCGCCTCGATTTGCTCGACCCCACGCCCTTCGACTGGGACGATAGCGACCTGGCGTTGGGGCTGGCGCGCACCTATCGCTGGGGCGGCCATTCGGCGTGGCCGTTGCCGCTGTCGGTGGCGCAACACTCGCTAACGGTGATGCACGTGCGCATCGCTGCCTGCACTGCAGCTGGCCTGACGCTACCGCCGCTGGCGGCGCTGCGCGAACTGCTGCACGATGCCGAAGAAGGCCTGCTGGGCTTTGACTGCATCTCGCCGCTCAAGCCTTTTTTGGGTGATGCCTTCAAGACCCTGTCGCAAAAACTCGACGCCGCCGTCTTCCTGCGCTACGGTCTGCCGGGCTGGACCGCAAAAGAATACGCCGCCCACAAACTCGCCGACCGCCTGGCAGCCGCCAGCGAAGCAGTCCACATCGCCGGCTGGTCCGCCACGGAAGTACAGCAGACGCTGAAAATCACCGTACCACCGCTGCACGACGACCCACTGCACGCCATCTACGGCGGCACGCCGTGGGAACCGTGGCCGCCCGCCCTTGCCGCCGAGCGCTTTCTGGCTGAGCTGGAGCGCCTCAAGCTGCTCAGCGCCTAAGCCCCTTTTCGTCGTCAAAAGAAGCGCGCTATATTATTGTCAATCACCTTGGTGATTATCCCAATCCGTCCCTCAGCGCCATGGGCTGCCTGCTCGTGCGCCGTCGCAGGCGTGGCTGGCGTTGGACCTTCTTCCCCACCGCCGCAACTTCCCGGATGCGCTCCCCTAGCACCACCGCGTCCGGATGGGCCGGAAGTCCCTGCGTAGCCGCCTTGGCCCACCGCGCCGGGATTAAGCTCGAACGCCGCATATGAAAGCGCCACCCACGCGTCATTCGGACCTATTAGTACCACATCTGCTCCAGAAGCTGCATTGCCGCCGCGTCCACCAGCCCCGCCTTGTCCGCCAATTCCACCAGGTCCGCCATTACTGGCGCTATGCTTACAGCCGTCGAAAAGGCCACCGCCCATTTCACCGTCGCCACCATCACCGCCGTCTCCGCCAACACCGCCCTGGCCGCCATTGGTGCCATTACTGCCTGAGTAACCGTTTGCGCTCACGGACAATTTCAATGCAGCGGGGATAGGTTGGCTTTGCTTGTCGGCGACGCCGCCACACACGATATATAGTTTTGGAGTGGCCGGCGCATCGTCACCTTTTTGACCGTCGCTACCACGCGCGCCATCCGTTCCACGTGGACCATCGTAAGTGACTCCCGCCTTTCCCCCTTTCGCAGGCGTGGGTGGTGGTGGTGGCGGTTGATATACATTGGCTTGCCAATCAACAGTAAGCTTCAACGTGGCATCTTTATTTGTGTCCACGAACTGCAGTTGATTCATCACAATGGCAACCCAGGGATGATCGTAATCGCTGAGGATGAGTTTGGAATTAGGCTGAAATGTTACGACACCAGCTTTTAGAACTTGGCCACCGAACGCTCGTATGCCGTTTACCGAAAATAATTCACCCTGCGATGCGGCGGCGCTGATGGCTGCCTGCACTTCGGCAGGAAACAAGCCTGGCTTGATATCGAGTACTGGGATATTGTCATCTGGCATGGTCTTCTCCTCATAAAAGTCGCTTAGCAATGGATTTTTTGATGGAGTTTGCTCGATAGCGAATCGGTATCCATCGGTGGTGAGCGTAGAATCAAGAGCGTGTCACGTCATCATTCATCTGAATGAATTGGTGTGGTTTATTTTGCGTGCGCCTTCTCGGCGGATGGGAGAGCAACCATGACGAATCTCGCACGCCTTGCCGACAGCGCTGTCGAACAATTTTATGAGGGCGTGACATCACCTGCGGCATGGCAAGACGCTTTAAATTCGCTACGTTTAATTGCCGCAAGCACGCACGTTGCCTTGACCACTTGGGAACGGACACGCAACATAACCGTGCTACATGAAAGCATGGAGTTGCCGCCAAAGTGCCGCCAGCAATTTTCCGATTATTACCATGTGCTTGACCCCACACGCGACAACATCGACCGGATCGCTGTGGGTGGCTGGTATATCGACCATCAGCATTTGAATACGCAGATGATGGGCCGTAGCGCTTTTTATCAGGAATTCATGCGTGACTATGGACTTGAGTCAATCATTGCGACGCCACTAGCTCGCAACGACACAGGCGATAGTTTTCTGGTGTTTCAGTTTGGCCTGAAACAGGCATATTCCTGGCATGCGTCCCCGGAACTATGTGAAGTGCTTCCACATATTCGACGCGCCTTACTTCTACGTCGCCGCTTTAGCGCGCTCACCATTGAAAAATCGATATGTGCGGATCTACTCGCCGGTCTGCAAACGCCGCTGTTGGTGGTGGATGCAAGTGGTCGTATTGCGCTGGCAAATAAGGCGGCCGAGACAATTGTGAAAAAGCATCGCTGTATCAACAGTGCAGCGGAGCGTCTTGCTCTCACAGGTATCGACGGCCCTCGCCTGGCTCGTTTGCTGGTGCACGCCTGCGGCGGCGCCGCGCGCCGCGTGGCCGGGGCCATGCTTGCCGGGCGTATGGATGGCGCACCGCTGCAGATCCTTGTCGCGCCTTTACCGGAACGGCACGCACCTTGCGGCGGCGGCCGCGCTCAGCTTGCGCTAGTTTTGCTACATGACGGACATACGCCACGCGACACGCCAGCGTTACTGCTACAGCAACTGTACGGCGTGACTGCTTCAGAAGCACGCATTGCGCTGGGTGTGTTGCACGGCGCCACACCAAGTTCATTGGCTGCTAGCTCGGGCGTTTCCATGGCCACCATCCGAAGCCATTTAAGTGCAGTGTTCCACAAAACCGGCACCCGCCGTCAGGCCGAACTGGTGCACCTGCTCGAAGCATTGTGCATGATCGAGGTGACTGAGACCACCCCAGTGATCGGATGCGCTTGAGCACTTGAGCGCTTGACTGAACATTCTGACAGCTGAAACATCAACGCTGCCACGCGGATGCGCGCGCCGCCTATACCAACGTATAACTATACGCAGCGGCCAAGGTTGACGAGAATGACTTCATCAACCTCACCTGGAGATCCAGACCATGAATACCGCATCCGTTCTCATTGCCGACGTCCACCCGCTGATCCGCGCCGGCATGGCCGCCTTGATCGAGTCCGACGGCAAGTTCACGCTGCTGGGCCAGGCCTGCGACGGCCAGGAAGCCATGGAGATGTGCGACCGCCTGCACCCCGACCTGCTGCTGATGGACCTGAACATGCCGGGCTGCGACGGCGTCGAAGCCATCGGCCGCATCCGCGCCCAGCATCCGGACGCCAAGGTCATCATCCTCAGCGGCCACGACGGTGAAGACGATGCCGACCGCAGCATGCGCGCCGGCGCCCACGCCTACATGCTGAAAAGCGCCCCGCTCGACGACTTGATGACCTGCATCCACGCCGTCCTGCAAGGCAAGAAATTCATGATGCCGGAACTGGCCGTCAAGCTGGCCAGCCGCATCCACGGCAACCAGCTGACCCCGCGCGAACGCGACATCCTGATGCACCTGGCCACCGGCATGAGCAACAAGGTCATCGCCCGCGCCGCCGGCATCGGCGTTGGCACGGTCAAGTTCCACGTCAAGAGCATCATGTCCAAACTCAACGTCTGCACCCGCACCGAGGCCGCCATGGTGGCCGCCAAGCGCGGCCTGGTCCACCTGAACTAATCTAATAGCCAGTAGCCGCGGGCCACTGCAACGCCTAGTATGCTGGCTTTACGCCTGTCACTGGAGAGACTATGTTTGCATTCCCGCGCCGCTTGATGGCGGCCTGTCTGCTGGCTTATGCCGGCCTGGTCCACGCCGCCGCGCCGATGGCCAAGAGCCAGGCGCCTGGCTACTACCGCATCATGCTGGGCGACTTTGAGGTGACCGCGCTGTCCGACGGCACCCATCCGTTCCCGGTGGATACCGTGATGACCAACATCACGCAACAGCAAGCCTTACAGGATCTGGCTGAGGTCGACCTCAAGCTGCCTGTGCAAGGCTCGATTAACGCCTTCCTGATCAACACCGGCAGCAAGCTGATCTTGGTGGACGCCGGCGCCGGTGCGCTGTACGGTCCGTGCTGCGGCAAGCTGATGGCGCATCTGCGCGCCGCCGGCTACCAACCGGAGCAGGTGGACGAGGTCTACCTGACCCACCTGCACAAGGACCATGCCGGCGGCATCATGCGCGACGGTCAGGCCGCCTTCCCCAATGCCGTGCTGCGCCTGTCGCAAGCCGAGGCCGATTACTGGCTGACGCCGGCCAACAAGGCCAAGGCGCCGGAGTTCCTGTCGACTTTCTTCGATGCGGCGCAGGCGGCGGTAGCGCCGTACAAGGCGGCCGGGCATTACCAGCCATACAAGGACTTCGGCCCGCTCGAACCCGGCATCGAGGCGCTGCCGGCGCCCGGCCACACGCCAGGCCACGCCGCCTATCTGGTGCAGAACAAGTCGCAGCAGCTGCTGATCTGGGGCGACATCGTGCACGTGGCCGGCATCCAGTTCCCCCATCCAAGCGCCACGCTCAAGTACGACAGCAGCGAGCCGAATGCGCAAGCCACGCGCGCGCGGCTGCTGGCACTGGTCACCGGCAAGCAACTGATGGTGGCCGCAGCCCACATCGCTTTCCCCGGCCTCGGCCATATTCGCCAGCACCAGGGCGAGTATCAATGGTTGCCGCTGAACTACGATGAGACGCCCGCAAGCTCCCCAAGCATTAATCCATAGCAATAAGTAGAAATGGCTAGCAATAAGCGACTAACCCTATCGGGTATGCCGCTTATTGCAAATCTGCCGTATGTCCCTCTTCCGGCCTATCCTGCATGATGTGTGTTGACGCAAACTGTTTAACATCACTGGAGCTGCAGCATGGCAAGTATCAAGCCCACTCCCGATCTGCGACCGGCGCGCATCAATGCGCTGGGCGAATTCGCCGCTTCCATCGCGCATGAAGTCAAGCAGCCGCTGGCGGCTGTGACGCTCAACGCGCAAGCCTGCCTGCACTGGCTGGCGCAGGACCCGCCACATCTGGACCAGGCCCGCTCCGCGCTGCGCATGGTGCTGGAGGCCAGCACCGCCGCGTCGGCGATGGTGCGCAGCCTGCACGGCATGGCGTGCCAGGCCGCGCCGCAACGGACCTCGCTGGTGGTCAACGATGTGGTGCGCGACGTGCTGCAACTGCTACGCAGCGAGTTGCGCCGACAATGCATCACCGTGACCGAAATCTATGCCCCGGACTTCCAGCTGCATGCCGACCGTGTGCAACTGATGCAAGTCGTGATGAATCTGATCGTCAACGCCATCGAGGCGGCGCGCGATCTGCACGACCGCCCGCGTATGCTAACGCTGCACACCGCGTTGGCCGATGACGGCTTGCGCATCAGCGTGGCCGACAACGGCGTCGGCATTGTGCCGGCGCTGGCCGAGCGGATTTTCGATCCGCTATTTTCCACCAAGCCTGGCGGCACCGGCATGGGCCTGGCGATCTGCCGCAATATCGTCCAGTCGCACGGCGGCCGCATCTGGAATGAACCCGGACAACCGCACGGCACCGTTTTTCACCTGAGTTTCAAGGAGTACACCTTATGGACCCCATCTCGATCCTGATCGCGGATGATCACCCGCTGATCCTGGCCGGCCTGACTTCGCTACTGGCGACGCTGCCGGAATTCCGCGTGGTGGCGCAAGCCACCGACGGCCTCGAAGCAGTCGCACTATACCGCCAGCACCGGCCGGACGTGGTCATCATGGACCTCAGCATGCCGCGCCTGAACGGCGTCGAGGCCATCGAGCAGATCCGCGCCGAGGACAGCAGCGCCAGCATCGTCATCCTCACCACCTACCAGGGTGACGAAGACGTCTTCCGCGGCTTGCGCGCCGGCGCCAAAGCCTACCTGCTGAAGGACGGCGACTCGCGGCAACTGGTCGACTGCCTGCGCACTGTGGCCAGGGGCCAGCAATTCTTGCCGGCCGAAGTGGCCAGCAAGCTGGCCGAGCGCAAGGCCACCAGCCAGCTGTCGCGGCGCGAACTGGACATCCTGGCCCACCTGGCTACCGGCAAGAGCAACAAGATGATTGCGCGCAGCGCGGACATCGAAGTCGGCACCGTCAAATTCCACGTCAATAATATTCTGGCCAAACTCAACGTTGCCAGCCGCACCGAAGCCGCCACAGTGGCGGCCCGGCGCGGCTTGCTCAGCGTGTTCTAGCTTACTTGGCCGGCACTGCCGCCAGCACCTTGTGTTGGGTGCTGGTGCGTTCCGGCGCTTTGTGCACCATGGTGTAGGCGTAGTCCACGCCCATGCCATAGGCGCCCGAGTGTTCCTTGGCGATGGCCATCACGCCATCATAGGTTTCGCGGCGGGCCCAGTCGCGCTGCCATTCCAGCATGACTTGCTGCCAGGTGACAGGCACTACGCCAGCCTGGATCATGCGCGCCATGGCCTGGTCGTGCGCTTCTTTCGAGGTGCCGCCGGAAGCGTCCGACACCATGTAGATTTCGTAGTCGCCTTCCAGCATGGCGCACAGGGCGAAGGTGGTGTTGCAGACTTCGGTCCACAGGCCGGCCACGATAACTTTTTTCTTGCCGTTGGCCTTCAGTGCATCGCGCACTTTCTGGTCGTCCCACGAGTTCATCGACGAACGTTCCAGGATTTCTTTCTCTGGGAACACGTCCAGCAGTTCCGGGTAGGTGTGACCGGAGAAGGCTTCGGTTTCCACGGTGGTGATGGTGGTCGGGATATTGAACACCTTGGCTGCCTTGGCCAGTGCCACGGTGTTGTTCTTCAACACCTGGCGGTCGATCGACTGCACGCCAAACGCCATTTGCGGCTGGTGATCGATGAAGATCAGCTGGCTGTTTTGCGGCGTCAGGACTTCTAATTTCGGATTGCTCATGATGGTGTTTCCATGTGGTGTAAAGGGAAAATCCATCTTAGGGGGTGAAAGCCGCAAACACCACTCATCTAAATATAGGCGTCGCACCGATCTTGCCTCTGCTAAGATAAGCGCACCATGAAGACACAACTCAATGACCTGACTCGCGCCCTGCGCGACCTGCACAAACAATTGATCAACCTGGAAACCCAGTATTTCGGCGCCGTCGGCAGCCCGCTGGAGCATTTGCAGCTGATTACCAACCACCCGCATTTCGCCTGGCTGCAAAAACTGTCCGGCCTGATGACACAAATCGACGAGCGCCTTGATGATCCGGAGCCGGTCACGCGCGAAGAAGCCAAGGCTTTCCGCCAGTCGCTGGAAATGCTGATCGGCCCGTGCGAGGAAGGCGACCAGGAATTCCGCGCCAAGTACAACGCGCTGCTGCACGACGGTCCGGAACTGGTGATGGCGCATGGCGCCGTGCGCAAGCTGCTGGCGCAGATGTAAGCTGCTTAATTGAACCAGCGTTTCCAGCGCGCCTGCCCGGCGTAGGCGCGCGCGGCCGGCACGATCAGGCGCACGCGGACGCCACCGCTGTCGCGGTTGTCTAGCGTTAACTGGCCGCCGACGCGGTTGGCGCGCTCGAACAGCCCGGTCAAGCCCCAATGACCGGAGCTGCCCTTGTTCAGGATCGCCGGCTCGATGCCCTTGCCGTCGTCCAGCACCTGCAGGCTGAACTGGCCGGCGCCATAATGTAATTCCACTTGTATCGATGCCGCATCGGCGTGGCGGAAGGCATTCATCAGCGCCTCGCGGCCAATGCTGTAGATTTCGCAGGCCGCCAGCTCTTGCATGGCGCGCGGCGTTCCCTGCGTGCGCAGGCTGAACACGGCGCGATGGCTTTCCTCCAGCACTTCCCCCACCAGCAGCAGGCCGCGCGTCAGGTCGCCGTCGCCCATTGCGCCGGAACGCAATTCCTGCAACTCGTCACGCCCCTCTTCCATCACCTTGTCCGCCATCCGCAGCACGCGTTCGATCTTGGCGCGCGCCGGCGAATCGGCCGCCAGGCCGCCAAGCGCAGACTGGAAGCTCAGCGTCAGGCCGTGCACGCTTTGCAGGAAACTGTCGTGCAGCGCGCGGGCGATGCGTTCGCGCTCAGCCATGCGGGCGGCTAAGCGCAGCGTGGCCTGGCGCAACCATAAAAGATACAGCAGGTACAACACACCGGCCGTCGCCAGCGCGGCCAGCACGTAGAACAGCGGCGTCTGCATAAAGGTGGGCAGGATGCGCACCGTCATGCTGGATTCGTCCGTGCTCCACTGGCCGAACTGGTCTACCGCCACCACGCGGAAACGGTACTCGCCCGGTCCGAGATTGGTATAGGAAACGGCGCGGCGCATGCCGGGGTCTTGCCAGTCGGCGTCCACGCCTTCCAGCCGGTAGCGGAAACGCAGGCCATCCGGCATGGTGTAGCTGAGCGCGGTGTATTCGATGCGGAACGAAGTGGTGCCCGGCGCCAGTTGCAGCGGCTGCGAAAAATCGAGATAGCGTTTGCCTTGCGCCACCAGCGTCTGCAATTTGACCAGCGGCGGCGACGGCGGCGCGTAGCTGCGCGTGCTGTCGAGGCGGGCGATGCCGCTGACGCCGGCAAACCACAGCTGGCCGTCCTTGTCGGCGATCGCACTCTGCAAGCGATTGGAAATGGCGGCAAAGCCGGGGTAGCCGTCCAGCACGCCAAACAGCACGTACTTGAGCAGGTGGCCGGGCTGGCTGATGGCGGCCGCCCAATCGGCCGCGCGCACCAGCACCACGCCCTTGCTGCCGTTGAACCAGCGGTCGCCATTGGCCGAGATCGCCATCCCGGAGACGCGCGACAGCGCATCCGCATCGGCGGTATTCAGCCGCTGGAAGCCTGTGCCGCTGAGCACGGCGAGGCCGGCGTTGCCACCGATGACCACCTCCGGTCCGGCATGCACAAAGGTGATGGTGCCGACATCGCCGTCCGGCTGCGGCGCGTAACGCGTGAGCCGGCCATTGTCGTAATGGACGACCAGGCCATCGTTATAGCCGAACCACATGGTGCCCGGCGCGTTGGCAGCACCGGCTGCGGCAAACGCAATGCCGGCTGGTATGCCGAGCTCCGCCTGCGTCATCCATTTACCATCCAGCCGGCGATACAGGCCACGCCGCGACATGGCCAGCCACAGTGCGCGGCGGTCGTCCGTGATGCGCATGGCCTCGACCACGCCGTGCTCCAGCAGCCCTTCCGGATAGGCGATGATTTCGCGCGTGTTGCCACGCCGGCGTTCGATATGCTGCGGGCCGCCGCGCAACAGCGAACCATCGGCGCCGTTGGACAGTGAACCGTAATCGGTTGGTTCGCCGCGCTCCAGCAGCCTGGCGCGGCCGTCGGCGTTCAGCTGCCACAGTTCGTTGGTGGGCTTGCCCAGCACCAGCGCCCGTCCTGCCTCATCCAGCGCAAAGCTGAAAAAACGCTCGCCGCCCGTCAGCCGCACCGGGGTCAACCGGTTATGGCGGAAGCGCTCCACGCCCGACGAGGTGCCGATCCAGATACTGCCGTCGCGATCCTCGAACACCAGGTTGCCGGTCAGGCTGCTGACCTGCCATGGCTGGTCCAGCCTGCTGTCCGGCTTTGCGGTCGGCGAATAGATGCCGTTGGGCCGCTGGCCAATACCGTCGGTGCGGCAGATGCCGGGACAATTCAGTGCCCAGTAATTGCCATCGCGGTCGAACAAGCCGTTTTCCTGCCCTTCGCCCAGCACCAGACTATCGGGGCGCGGCAATTGCGGTCCCGTGTGTTGGGATGGCACGGCGATCAGCTGCTCGTGCGTGTCCAGCCACAGCCGGCCGTCCGGCGACTCGCTCAGGTTGACAGCCTTGTAGCCGCTCAGCACGGCGCGGAAACGCTTGGCGCCAGGCGCCAGCACCATCAACTGCTCGCCGGCCGCCAGCCAGACTTGCCGATATTGGTCGATCAGGATGTTGGACACGCGTCCTGGCGGCAACCCCATCTCGGCACCGACTTCGCGCCAGGCGCCCTGTCGCAGTTGCAGCAGACCGTCATTGGTGGCGGCCCACACCATGCCGTCGTCATCCTTGATGACGTTGATCACGCCGCCCATCAGAATGGGGCCGAGGCGCGCGGGAAAATGGGTGAGATGGCCGTGGCTCAGCAGGCTGACGCCACCGAAGATGTAGCCGATCAGCAGGTCGCCATTGCGTAATGCCTTGAGCGCCGTCACCGGCCGGTTGGGCATGGCTTCGCCTGGCAGCGCCTCAAAACGCTGGAAACGCAGGCCGTCAAAGCGGTACAGGCCGTTGCTGCTGCCGATCCACAGCCAGCCGTCGGCAGTTTGCGCCATGGCGCCGATCTCGCCGGGAGCGCCATCCTTGCCGGTCCAGATATCGTGATGGTAATCGCTGAGCGCGACCTTGCTATCCAACGCCCACGCGCGCGGCATGAAGAGGGCCAACACCAATAACAACGGGAAAAGGCGGCGGCTCACAGGTGGGCAATTAGTTTGTTGATGAGACTTATATGATAGACGAAAATTTAAGTATAAGTAAAATCTATCGCAAATATAGATACAATAAATTTTACCAATCAACGTGGAGCCGTTAATCTGGTCACAAGTTTCCACAGATTAGAGAGCACGATCATGCACATCAAAGCCCGCCTTCACTCCCTGCCACTGCCGATCAGCGCCATTGCCCTGCTTGCCGCCCTGGTGCTGGCCAACCTTGACTACCAGACAGCCGGCTGGGTGCTGTTCGGCGCCGGTATAATCGGTTGGGTCCGCTTCGACGCCAAACAGCTGCTGAAAGCCGACCGCTACGGCCTGTCGCCCGCCTTGGCGCTGCTGGCCTACCCGGCCCTGGCAGGCGACCAGGCCAACGTCAGCATCACCTTTGCGCTGGCCTTGCATGCGCTGGTGGTTTTCCTTATCCTGACCAGCCGCCATCTGTCAGAAGACATAGCGCAAGCATTTTCTCAGCAAAAAGGGATAAACCAGCGTATTTAAAGTGGTTTTTCCAGATATCCACATCAACTGTGGATAAGGGTGTGAATAAGCGCCTCTTGACAGCCAAGAAGCCCTGTAACGGCGGGCTGTACAACAAAATGCCTAATCCACAGGCAGATTTTTTCTCTCGTAAAATCAACGACTTACAAATTGTAAAAACTTGACGGCGAGCGTATTTCGGCGGACTTGAAAATAAGTTTTCTGTGCATAAGTGGGAAGCGTGACACCGTTGTTACGCCACACCGGGAATCCTTTGACAAAAGTGCTGGCAAGGAATAGTGTCACTCTGGAGTGCGGCTAGTTCGACTTACCATGGGAACCTGCATGAATCAGAACGACGACGATACCGATTGGATGATAGAAGACGAGGCGCCGGGCAGCCAGGTCCGCAGCGGCAGCGCCAATGCCACTCCAGCGCCGCCGCCATGGCGGGTGCTGATCGTGGACGATGATGTCGATGTACACGTGGTCACCAAATTTTCGCTCAGCAATGCCTGCTTCCAGGGCCGCCGGCTGAGCTTCCTGCACGCCTATAGCGGTGAGGAAGCGCTCAACGTGCTTCGCAACACGCCGGACATCGCGCTGGTGCTGCTGGATGTCATCATGGAGACCAGCGACGCCGGCCTGCATGTGGCGCGCCAGATCCGGGATACCCTGCATAACAACCTGGTCCGCATCGTGCTGCGCACCGGCCAGCCGGGCCAGGCGCTAGAACACAGCATTATTCTCGATTACGACATCAACGATTTCTGGTGCAAGACCGACCTGACCACGCGCAAACTGTTCACCACGGTGATCTCGTCGCTGCGCGCCTATGCAGGACTGGAAGAAGCGCATCGCCGCACGCAGGCGCTGCAAGTGGAGCTGGATGCGGCGCGCAAGCTGCTGGCCGCGGTCGACCAGCACGCGGTGATCGCCACGCTGGATGGTCGCGGCCACATCACGTCAGTCAATGACAAGCTGTGCGCCGTATTCCAGTACAGCCGCGAGGAACTGCTGGGCGCCGACGCGCGCCTGCTGCACGCCCCGCCCTATCCGCAGGACCAGCTGGCCGACGCGCTACAAGCGCTCAAAGACGGCGAAGCATGGACCGACGTCATCACCACCTGGCGACGCGACGGACAGGAAGTGCGCCTGCGGGTAACGGTGACCGGTGACAACGGCGGCGCCATCATCGTCGGTAGCGTACTGCAGGCGCTAAAAGTTCCGCTCTGAATTCCGCCTTAAGTTTGGCTTAAGTCCCGGATTCTAGTGGCGTTTTTCCAGATATCCACAAATGCTGTGCATAACTATGTGGATAGCCCCCCATTGACAACGGATACAGCCTGTAACGGCGCGGTTTTCTACAAACTGCCCGTCCAACAGGCAAAACCAATCGCCTTAAAAATCAATGACTTACAAACTCACGGATTGTAACGCGAAAAGTTTTCAAAAAAATTCTTGCCAACATGATTTGTGCATAAGTAAACGCCGGGAAGGCATATCAATGCGTTACTTCCCGGCGTTGGTCCGGGTGTAGCAACACCCGTTCGATCACCTTGGGATCGACGTTGTGCGACTTCATGTATTCGATCGCACATACGGTATTAAAACTGGATTGCACCAGGATGCCGCGGTTGACGACTGCGCTGCATTCTTCGTTGTGGCGGGACTGCTGGACGAGCGAGACATTCATCATGATCCTTGCGAGAGTGGAGAGGCTGCCGCCCCGATCTGTGATGCGCTCAACGAGTATGGACGACGACCGGACAAAGTCAATGTCAGGCTCCTATCATTCCGCAATTAAAATGTTCCGTTCTATAATGCGGGATGACTGACGAGCGCCCTCGCCCTACTTCCCTGCTGGATCTGTTCATCTCGTTCACCCTTCTTGCGCTGCAAGGATTTGGCGGCGTGCTGGCGGTTGTCCAGCGCGAGATGGTCGAGCGCAAGCGCTGGCTGACGCAGGAAGAATTCATCGAAGACTGGGCGGTCGCACAGATCATGCCCGGCCCCAACGTAGTCAACCTGTCGCTGATGATCGGCGACCGCTACTTCGGCCTGCGCGGCGCGCTGACGGCGCTGGCAGGCATGCTGTGCGTGCCGCTGCTGGTGGTGCTGGGCCTGGCCGTGCTGTACGCGCACTACGGCAACCATCCGGGCGTGGCGGGTGCGTTGCGCGGCATGGCGGCCGTCACCACCGGGCTGATCACAGCCACCGGCGTCAAGCTGGGGGCGGCGCTGCGCAAGCATCCACTGCCAGTCTGGCTGACCGGGCTGATCGTACTGGCCTGCATGGGCTTCGGCCTGCTGCTGCACCTGCCGCTGGCCTACACGCTGCTGATCCTCGGCGGCCTGAGTTTTGCGCTGACCTGGCGCAAGCTGAAAAAGACAACGCCATGAACGACGCCCCCATCCACATCGTGCTGACGCTGGCGGACTGGATCGGCCTGTTCGGCCATTACATGCTGCTGTCGTTGATGTCGATCGGCGGCGCGGTATCGACCTCGACCGAGATGCACCGCTACCTGGTAGTGGAACATCATTGGCTGACGCAAGCGCAGTTCAATAACTCGCTGGCCATCGCCCAGGCCGCGCCTGGCCCCAACGTGCTGTTCGTCGCGCTGATGGGCTGGAATGTGGGCTTGAATGCCGGCAGCTACGTGGCCGCGTTGGCGGGCGTGGCGGTGACCATGCTTGGGATTCTGATACCAAGCACCACGCTGACCTACTGCGCCGCGCGCTGGGGCCACAAAAACCGCGAACTGCTGGGTGTGCGCGCCTTCAAGCAAGGCATGGCGCCGGTGGTGGTCGGATTGATGATCTCGGTCGGCATCATCCTCGCATCGGCCGGGGGCGACGCCGCAACCGACTGGCCGCTGTGGCTGATCTCACTGATCGCCGGCCTGCTGATCTGGCGCACCCGCATCCACCTGCTCTGGCTACTGGCCGCAGGCGCACTGATCGGCTGGTTCCTGCCACAATAAAAAAAGCCCGATCCCACGCGGGATCGGGCTCCTCATTCAGCGAGTGCCGATTATTCCTTGATGGCTTCGATAGCGAAGGTCAGGGTCACGTCGTCGCCAACGTTTGGTGCGTAGGCGCCGGCGTTGAATTCGGTGCGTTTGATTTTGGCGGTGGCGTTGGCGCCGCAAGCCAGTTTCTTGGCCATTGGGTGGTCAGCGCATTTGAAGTTGGTGATGGTCAGGGTCACTGGCTTGGTCACGCCCTTGACGGTCAGGTTGCCTTCAACGGTCGATGGCTCGTCACCTTTGAAGTTGACCTTGGTCGACTTGTAGGTGATGGTTGGGAACTTGGCGGTGTCCAGGAATTGCTCGCCCTGGATGTGGCCGTCGAACAGTTTCGAACCGGTGTCGACCGATTTAGCGTCAATCGTTGCTTCTACCGAACCAGTCTTGGCAGCGCGGTCCAGCGTGACCTTGGCGGTGGTGTTGTTGAAACGGCTTTGCTGATTGCTGAAGCCAAAGTGGCTGTAGCTGAAGCTGGAGAAGGTGTGGTTAGCGTCGGAAACGAAGGTATCAGCAGCGGCAAAGGCGGACAGCGAGAAACCAGCGGCGATCAGCAGGGCAACGATTTTTTTCATTTAGAAACTCCTAGAGTGGTGAACAAGATTGTTCGAGTGAGGACGATTATGCGCGCCACATCTAAAGTTGTAAAACGAAAAATTTACCGCCTTACTATCGATAAAATCGATTGTATCGGAATTATTACCCTCAGGCAGCCGCTGCGATATTGCTCTCGGCCGGCGTTTGATTCAGGATGCGGCCCAGCAAGCGCTGTTCCAGCGCGGCAAACGCCGCATTCCCCCGTCCGCGCGGACGCGGCAGGTCGACTTTCATGTCCAGCGTGATCCGTCCTTCCTCGATCAGCACCACGCGGTCGGCCAGCGCCAGGGCCTCCTGCACATCATGCGTCACCAGCACGGCGGTGAAGCCGCGCGACAACCACAGCGACTCGATCAGCTGCTGCATCTCGATCCGCGTCAGCGCATCCAGCGCACCAAGCGGCTCATCCAGCAACAGCAACTGCGGCTCGTGCAGCAGCGCGCGCGCCAGGGCCACGCGCTGACGCTGGCCGCCGGACAACTCGGCCGGCCAGTCGTTCGCGCGCTCGGCCAGGCCGACCGTCGCCAGCGTGGCCGCCGCCGCGTTCAGGGAACGCGGCAGGCCGATCGCCACATTCTCCAGCACCGTCTTCCACGGCAGCAGGCGCGCTTCCTGGAACATGATGCGGATGCTGGACGCCAGATTGCCGGCGCCGACCTTGACGCTGCCCTTGTCGGTGGTCTCCAGCCCGGCAATCGCGCGCAGCAAGGTGCTCTTGCCGCAGCCGCTGCGGCCGACGATGGCGACGAATTCGCCCGGATGCAGCTCCAGCTGCACATCATGCAGCACCTGGCGCGCGCCGAAGGATTTGCTGACACTCTCCAGATTCAGCGCCACGCCCTGACGGCGTGCCGCCGGCGCCGGTGATGCCTTGGTCCAGGTAGCGCTCTCGCGCGGCAGCGCGCCGGTATCAAATAAACTGGTAGAAATAAACATGCGATCTCCTTAACGGTAAGCCGGATTCCAGCGCAGGAAGTGCTTCTCCAATCCGCGCGACACCAGGTCAGCCGCCTTGCCCAGCAAGGCGTACAACAGAATCCCGACCAGCACCACGTCGGTTTGCAGGAACTCGCGGGCATTCATCGTCATGTAGCCGATGCCCGCTTGCGCCGAAATGGTTTCCGCCACAATCAGCAGCACCCACACCAGGCCGAGCGAAAAACGCACGCCAACCAGGATCGATGGCAGCGCCGCCGGCAGAATCACATCGCGATACAGCGGCCAGCCGGACAAGCCGTAACTGCGCGCCATCTCGATCAATCCCTGGTCCGCCGACCGGATGCCGTGAAAGGTGTTCAGGTACACCGGGAAGAACACGCCCACCGCCAGCAGGAACAGCTTGGCCGTTTCGTCGATGCCGAACCACAGGATCACCAGCGGAATCAGCGCCAGCGCAGGAATATTGCGGACCATTTGCAGCGTCGTATCCAGCAGCGTCTCGGCGCGGCGGAAGCTGCCGGTCAGCAGCCCAAGCGCCAGGCCCAGGCCAGCGCCGATGGCGAAACCGATGATCGCGCGCCACAAGCTGGTACGCAGGTGCACCCACAGCTCGCCCGATACCGCCAGCGTCCAGAAAGCCTTGGCCACCGCCCACGGCTCCGGCAGGATGCGGCTCGATAGCCAGCCCAGTTGCGACGACGCCTGCCACACCACGATCAGCAGCACCGGCAATGCCCAAGGCGCCCATACACTTTGCTTCTTCATCTACGCGGCCTTCTTCTTGGGCAGGATATCGCTGGCCATGATCTCGCCGAATGGGCCGGTCAGCGATTGCTCGCCGTGGTCCTTGCCCTTGCCCAGCAGCGGGAACACCAGTTCCGCGAAACGATACGATTCTTCCAGGTGCGGGTAACCCGAGAAGATAAAGGTCTCGATACCCAGGTCGGCGTATTCCTTGATACGCGCGGCCACGGTTTCGGGGTCCCCCACCAGCGCGGTTCCGGCGCCACCACGCACCAGTCCCACGCCGGCCCAGAGGTTGGGGGATACTTCGAGCTTGTCACGGCGGCCACCGTGCAAAGCTGCCATTCGTTGCTGTCCTACCGAATCCATTTTGGCGAACGACGCCTGCGCCTTGGCGATGACTTCATCATCCAGATTGCTGATCAACTCATCGGCGGCGCGCCAGGCCTCTTCATTGGTTTCGCGGACGATGACGTGCAGGCGGATGCCGAATTTGACCGTGCGACCACGCTTGGCGGCGCGCGCGCGGATGTCCTCCAGCTTCGCCGCCACGGCGGCAGGCGGTTCGCCCCAGGTCAGGTAGACGTCCATCTGCTCGGCCGCCAGTTCGTGCGCCGGCTCCGACGAGCCGCCGAAGTATAGCGGCGGATACGGCTTTTGCACCGGTGGATACAGCGTCTTGGCGCCTTTCACCGTAATGTGCTTGCCTTCGAAATCGTAACCCTTGTCGCCGCCCTCACCGGCCAGTGACGCGCGCCATACGCGGATGAATTCATCCGAGATTTCGTAGCGCTTGGCGTGGTCGGCATACAGTCCGTCGGCTTCCAGCTCGCCCTGGTCGCCTCCAGTGACGACGTTGATCAGCAGGCGGCCGTTGGACAGACGGTCAAAGGTCGACGCCATGCGCACCGCCAGGCCCGGCGTGGTCAGGCCAGGCCGGATCGCCACCAGGAACTTGAGATTCTGTGTGACGTGGATCAGCGACGACGCCACCACCCACGCGTCTTCGCACGAGCGGCCGGTCGGCAGCAGCACGCCGTCATAACCCAGCGTGTCGGCGGCCACCGCCACCTGTTTCAGATAGTTGGCGTCGATGGCGCGCGCGCCCTTGGAGGTGCCGAGGTAGCGGCTGTCGCCGTGGGTCGGAATAAACCAGAACAGATTCAGAGACATCGTTGACTTCCTTATTGCGCCGCCAGCTGTTTGGCCGGCAGGGTTGCGTCCTTGACCGCGATCGGTTTCGGGATCAGTTTCAGATTCGAGAAAGCGTCCGCGACTTTTTGCTGTTGATCCAGCACGTCGGCGCTGATCGGCTTGACGCCGTAGCTGTAGCGCGAGGCGGCCAGCGCCACGATGTCGATATCCAGTCCGGTTTGCGCCGACAGGATCTGCGCCACGTCCTTCGGATTCTTGGCGCCCCACTCATCAACCTTGGCGATTTCTTCCAACACGATGCGGACGATGTCGCTGTTCTTTTCAGCGTACGGACGCGCGGCCAGGTAGAACTGGTGATTCGCGACCAGCCCTTTGCCATCGGCCAGCACGCGTGCGTTCAGCTGCTTCTCGGCGGCGGCCAGGAACGGATCCCAGATCGCCCACGCATCCACGCTACCGCGCTCAAACGCCGCGCGTGCATCGGCCGGCGGCAGGTAGACCACTTCGATATCCTTGTAGCCCAGTCCCGCCTTTTCCAGCGCCTTCACCAGCAGGTAGTGGACGTTGGAGCCTTTATTCAATACGACCTTCTTGCCTTTCAAATCGGCCAGGCTGCGCAGCTTGGAATCCTTGTGCACGACGATGGCTTCGCTGCCGGGCGACGGCGGCTCGTTGCCGACATAAACCAGGTTGGCGCCAGCCGCCTGCGCAAAGATCGGCGGCGCTTCGCCTACCGTGCCGAAGTCCACGCTGCCGACGTTGAGGCCTTCCAGCAGCTGAGGGCCGGCCGGGAATTCGGTCCACTTTACGGTGACGTTGCGCGAGGCCAGGCGCTGCTCCAGCGTGCCGCGGCCTTTCAGCAGCGTCAGCGTGCCGTACTTCTGATAGCCGATGCGGATTTCCTGCTTGGCCGGCGTCTGCGCCTGCGACTGGCCTGCGCCGGCCGCCATCACGCCCGCTGCAAACAGCAGGCCGAGGGTATGGCGGCGCGAGGCGCGTTTCTGTTCGATGCTCATGGTGTCTCCTTAGCGCGCCAGCCGCACGGGCTGCGCCTGCGTGACGAAGACATCATCCGGCTGCTGGCGCAGCGCGTTCAGACATGCCGACAGCGCATCCACGCCGGCCTGTACGCGCCAGGCGATGGCCGGATCGACCGTCAGGCCGCTGACGTCATTCCACACCAGCTGCTGCGAGGTGGCGTAAATACTGGTGAAGACCTGGCGCGCGTCCAGCGCGTGCAGCACCGGGCGCAGCGCATAGTCCAACGCCAGCATGTGCGACTGGCTGCCGCCGGTGGCCAATGGCAGCACCAGCTTGTCCTTCAACCCGTCCTGCGGCAGCAGGTCCAGGAAGGCTTTCAGCACGCCGGTGTAGGAGGCTTTATAAATAGGGGTGGCAATCACAATCGCATCCGCTTCGGCCACGGCGTCTATCGCGCGCTTCAGCGTCAGGTCGGCGAAGTCCGCATGCAGCAGCGCCTTGGCCGGCAGGTCGCGCACTTGCAGCTTGCTGTGACGGTGGCCGAGCGCAGCCAGCTTGTCGCCGACGTGATCCAGCAAACGGCCGGTGCTCGAGGGCGCTGCCGGGCTGCCGCTGAGTAGAAGAATGCTCATGGTCCTATCCCCTGTTTTTTTGATGGTGGCGCTTAGCATAAATCCGCCCCATTCAATTCAAAACGAATAGTTTTGCGCTTCTATATGCAAAATCCATAGCATGAGTTTTTCGCATAAGGAAAGCCGGAATTCTTCGTGTACTGAGTTTAGAGCGGTCGTCATACTGGCAAGACCGATTTCTCTAATTAGTGGACATACCATGTCTCAAGCCGTACTTAAAACGTCGCACGACCGTGCGCACGACCCGCTGCAAGTCGCGGCCGAACTGGCGCAGCGGCTTGCAGCAACCGCCAATGCGCGCGACCAGGCCGGCGGCCACGCGGCGCAGGAGCGTGAATGGATACGCGAATCCGGCCTGCTGACGTTATCGATCCCCACCGCTTACGGCGGCCAGGGCGTCGATTGGCCGACGGTCTATCAAGTCATCCGCATCCTGGCCCGCGCCGACAGCGCGCTGGCGCACGTCTTCGGCTTCCACCATCTGCAACTGGCCGGGATTCAACTGTATGGCAGCGCGCAGCAGCAGCGCCGCTTCCTGACGCAGACCGTGGATCAGAATCTCTTTTGGGGCAACGCCCTCAATCCGCTCGACAAGCGCACCCTCGCCACGGATGCCGACTACGGTTTCCAGCTGGACGGCATCAAGAGTTTTTCGTCTGGCTCGGTGGGGTCGGACTGGCTGACCATCTCGGCCTGGCACGAAGAGTCGCAGTCGGCGCTGATCGGCGTGGTGCCGACGCGCCAACATGGCGTGGCGGTGCAAGCCGACTGGGACGCCTTCGGCCAGAAGCAGACCGACAGCGGCAATGTGCATTTCAATCAGGTGTCTCTGCCGTCTACGCAGGTGCTGCAAGCGCCGGGCGTGAAAGCGACTGCACAGGCCACGCTGCGCTCGCAGGTGGCGCAGCTGATCATGGCCAATCTGTACCTCGGCATCGGCGAAGGCGCGTTTGAAGCAGCGCGCGCCTACATCGCCAAGGAGGCGCGGCCCTGGTTCGCCTCCGGCGTGGAGAAAGCCGGCGCCGATACATTGATCCAGCATCGCTTCGGCCAGTTGTGGCTCAAGCTGCGGCCTGCCTCGGTGCTGGCCGACCATGCGGCGCAGGAGCTGGACCGCTTGTTCCGCCTCGGCGCGGCCGTCACGGCGCAGCAGCGCGGCGAGCTGGCGGTGTCGGTGGCGGAGGCCAAGGTGCTGGCGCACCAGGCGGGCGTAGATGTCAGCAACGATATCTTCGAGCTGACCGGCGCCCGCTCCACTTCCGCCAAATTTGGCTACGACCGTTTCTGGCGCAACGTGCGCGTGCATACCCTGCACGATCCGGTCGATTACAAAATCCGCGACCTCGGACGCTATGCGCTCGACGGTACGCTGCCTGAACCTACTGCTTATTCCTGATGACTACTCCCCTGATTCGCATCGAGCATGCGAGCAAAGCGTTTGGCGATTTTCACGCGGTGCGTGATGTGTCGCTGGACATCGGCCAAGGCGAAATCTTTGGCCTGATCGGCAAGAGCGGCGCCGGCAAATCGACGCTGCTTCGCTTGATTAACCTGCTGGAGCGGCCGGACCGGGGCGCGATCACGGTCGATGGCCGTGAACTGACGTCGCTGTCCAAGCGTGACCTGCGCGACGCGCGCGCCAATATCGGCATGATCTTCCAGCAGTTTAATCTGCTGCAGAATGCGACCGTGTTTGATAACGTCGCCTTCCCTTTGCACATCCATGGCGGGCAAAGCAAGCAGCAGATCGCCGCACGCGTGCGCGATTGCCTCGATCTGGTGGGGCTGACCGAGAAGACGGACAGCTATCCGGCGCAGCTGTCGGGTGGCCAGAAGCAGCGCGTCGCGATTGCCCGCGCGCTGGCCAGCAAGCCGGCGGTGCTGCTGTGCGACGAGCCGACGTCCGCGCTGGACGCGGAAACCACGCGCGCGCTGCTTGGCACGCTGAAGGACATCAACCAGCGGCTGGACGTGACGATCGTGATCGTCAGCCATGAGCTGGACGTGATCGGCGAAATCTGCGACCACGTCGCAGTGATCGAAAACGGCGCCATCGCCGAACAATTCGCGCTGGACGATGCAGCCAGCCTGGTAGCCCCGCGCCACACGGCGCTCGGCCGCGAACTCGCCGCCGCCGTCGCCAACCGTGCATCCGCCGCCAACGCGCTGGCGGCCATCGCCCCACTCACGGAGACCGCCCATGTCTGAACTCCTGTCCTCGCTGGGCGCCTCGGCCAACGCCATCTTCGCCATGCTGCCCGAAATGTGGGAAGCGCTGGGCCAGACACTAGTCATGCTCGGCATCGGCCTGACGGCCGCGATCCTGATCGGCGGCCCGCTCGGCATCATGCTGTTCCTGGTGGGCGACGGCCAGTCACTGCAAAACCGCCCTGCCGCATTGGTACTGGGCTGGCTGGTGAACACCGTACGCTCCTTCCCGTTCATTATCCTGCTGGTGGCGCTGGTGCCGTTCACGCGCATCATCGCCGGCACCTCCATCGGCCCGCTGGCCGCCGCCGTGCCGCTGTCGTTCGCCGCCATCCCCTACTTCGCCCGTCTGGTCGAACAAAACCTGCGAGAAGTCCCGCGCGGCGTGATCGAAGCCGCCCACGCCATGGGCGCTTCGGAATTCCAGATCATCCTGCGCGTGCTGCTGGTGGAAGCCCGCTCCGGCCTGGTGCTGGCGCTGACCGTGCTGTCGATCAGCTTCCTGTCGTATTCTGCGGTGGCCGGCGTGGTGGGCGGCGGCGGCATCGGCGACCTCGCCATCCGCTACGGCTACTACCGCTTCGAAACCGACATCATGGTCGCCACCGTCGCCATCCTGATTCTTATGGTGCAGGTGATCCAGTTCACCGGCAACCGCATCGCAAAACGCATCGACAAACGCTAAAGGAACACATGAACACTCGCCGTCACCTGCTGCTGGCCGCAGTCGCCGCCGCAATCAGCTTCTCCACCTACGCCAAGGACCCGAAAGAGATCGTCATCGGCACGAGCTCCGGCCCATATGCGGACCAGTTCAAACTGGGCATCAAGCCGATTCTGGAAAAGCAGGGTTATAAAATCAAACTGGTGGAATTCAACGACTACATCCAGCCCAACTACGCGCTGGCCGAAGGTTCGCTGGACGCCAACGTCTTCCAGCACATCATCTACCTGACCAAATTCTCGACCGACCATAAACTGGCGCTGTCGGAACTGGTCAAGATCCCGACCGCGCCGATCGCCATCTACAGCAAAAAGCACAAGTCGCTGAACGAAGTCAAAGAAGGCACCACCGTCGCCCTGCCGAACGACCCGACCAACCAATCCCGCGCGCTGGTGTTGCTGGATCAACTGGGCTGGATCAAGCTGCGCGACAAGACCGATCCAATCAAGGCCTCGGAACGCGACATCGCCGCCAACATCAAGAAGATCAAGCTGTTGCCGCTGGAAGCCGCGCAGTTGCCACGCTCACTGCAAGACGCCGACTACGCCTTCATCAACGGTAACTACGCGCTGGCCTCGGGCCTGAAGCTGAAGGAAGCGCTGCTGACAGAGAAAATCTCGCCGGCCTACGCCAACCTGGTCGCCATCCGCACCGCCGACAAGGACAAGCAATTCGCCAAGGATATCGCCGCCGCTTACCGCTCGCGCGAATTCCTCGCCGTGACCGAGAAGTACTTCCCTGACTACGCCAAGACCGACGATCAAGTGGCGCTGGAAAAAACCAAGTAAATGCCGAAACTCATACGCTTCAACGCTTTTCAAATGAACACGGTGAGTCACCAGTCTCCGGGACTGTGGACGCACCCGCGTGACAACAGCCACCGCTACAAGGACCCGGACCACTGGACCGAACTGGCGCAGTTGCTGGAGCGCGGCCGTTTCGACGCCATCTTCCTGGCCGACGTGCTGGGTGTGTATGACGTCTTTGAAGGCAGCCCCGCCGCCGCCATCCGCCATGGCGTGCAGGTGCCGCTCAACGACCCGCTGGCGCTGATCCCGCTGATGGCGCAGGTGACCACGCACCTTGGCTTCGGCGTGACATGCGCGTTGACGTATGAGCATCCCTACACCTTCGCCCGCCGCATCTCCACGCTGGACCACCTGACGCGTGGCCGCATCGGCTGGAACATCGTCACCGGATACCTCGACAGCGCGGCGCGCAACCTGGGCCTAAACCAGCAACTGAGTCACGACGAACGCTACGACCTCGCCGATGAATACATGGAGGTGGTACATAAACTGTGGGAGGAAAGCTGGGAAGACGGCGCGGTGGTCAACGACAAGGAACGCGGCGTGTATGCCGATCCGTCGCGCATCCACCCGATCAACCACGAGGGAAAATACTTCAAGGTGCCCGGCTTTCACCTGTGCGAACCGTCGCCGCAGCGCACGCCGCTGCTGTACCAGGCCGGCACCTCGCCGCGTGGCACGGCATTCGCCGCCAGACATGCCGAGTGCACTTTCGTCAGCGGTCCAAGCAAAAAGGTGGTGAAGAAGTATGCGGACGACCTGCGTGCGGCAGTGCGCGCCGCCGGCCGCGATGGCGACGACCTGAAAATCTACGCGCAGGCGCTGATCGTCACCGCACCAACGGCGGTCGAAGCGCACGCCAAACATGAAGAATACAAGCGCTACATCGACATCGAAGCCGCACTGGCGCTGCTATCCGGCTGGACCGGCGTCGACTTCAGCAAGTTCCCGCTCGACGCCACCATCGAATACATCGACTCCGACGCCGGGCGCTCGGCACTGGCCTCCTTCAGCCAGGCCGACCCGGACCGCCGCTGGACCGTGCGCGAAGCCGCGCAGTTCATCGGCCTTGGCGGACGCGGTCCGGTGCTGGTGGGCGATCCCGCGCAAATCGCCGACCAGCTGGAAGCTTGGCAGGACGACACCGGCATCGACGGTTTCAACCTGGCCTTCGCCGTCGCCCACGAAAGCATGCGCGACGTGGTCGACCTGATCGTGCCGGAACTGCAGCGGCGCGGCCGCTATCGCACGGAATACGCGCCTGGCACCTTACGCGAGAAGGTGTTTCAACGTTCCCAGTGACCGCGTGTCCACTGCCACTCGTTGTGATGCCACGCCCAATGGCCAGGTACCCAGTAATGCGCAGGACTCGGCGCTACCGTGATCTGCTCCACGATCACGGCTGGCATGGGACGCGACGGACCCTGATACCAGTAACCGCGCTGCCACTGCCAGCCGTGGTCGCGCCAGGCCCAGTGGCCTTGCACCCACGCGTAGCCGGGAGCCGGCGCTGGCGGCATCACTTCCTGCACCGGGGCCGGTGCATAGCGCACGGTGGCGGGATGGTCATGCACCACAACGCGCTCCTTGACCACCGTGGTGCAACCACCCAGGCCGATCACCGTGGCGAGAGCCGCCGCATAGATAATTTTATTCGTCATTGTATAAGTCCTCGTTCTTCGTGCGGCGATTGCCGCAACCAGGATCAATAACGCGCGAGTGGCGAAATCTGATGTATAAAGCAGGTTTCCCGCGTAAGCAAATGTAAGCTTACAATCCTCGATTGCGTGGCAAATCATCTTTGATATGTATAAACCAGCCGATCCCCTGTTGCGCGTGTGCGCACCCATTGATGCTGCCGAATGGGAGCGCATGCACGCCGAAGTCCGCGCCATCTCCGCCGCCAGGCTGGCCATGATGAATGCGCGCTTCGTCAGCCGCTTCATACGCTACTTTCCGAAGCGGCGGCCCAATTCGCAAAAAATCGTTTACGCGCTCGGTACGTTCGGATTGATCGTGTCAGCGCTGATGACGCTCGTCGGTGGGATTCCCTACAAGGGCTATCGGCTGGAACTGCTGTTCGCAGCGTTCTTTGTCGCGATCATGGTGGTGACCTACTTCGTGCCGGCGATTGAAGCGCGGCAGAAAAGACGCCAACCGGCATTCAACCTTCGGCTGGCCGGCTTCACGGCCAATCGCGTGCTCAAATCTGCGAAGAAGTCGTTACCGTTCGACGCCGAGTATCGGTTCTTTGATGACAAAGTGGCCTACACGCGCATCGCCGCCGACAAGCCGGAACTATGCTGGAAGCATGCGCTCAAGGGCGTCTACCTGCCGGGCGATGGATTTACGCTGCTGTACAAAAAACACACATCGCAGGAACCCTACGGCATCCTGCTGCACGCCTCGCCCGAGGTGTCGGAGCAACTGGAAAGGCTGGGCGTGAAGCGGATGGTGGACTGAGTGCCTCAGTCGTTGCGCATTTGCGCCTGCGAGACGTTGCTGGCCGGCGGCACGCTTTGCGTCAGCCACACGTTACCGCCGATGGTGGACCCCGCGCCAATGGTGATGCGGCCCAAAATGGTGGCGCCGGCGTAGATCACCACGTCGTCTTCGACAATCGGGTGGCGCGGTACGCCTTTGATCAACACACCCTGCTCGTCGGCCGGGAAGCGCTTGGCGCCCAGCGTCACATGCTGGTACAGGCGCACGCGCTGGCCGATGATGGCGGTCTCGCCGATCACCACGCCGGTGCCATGGTCGATGAAGAAGCTGGCGCCGATCTGCGCGCCGGGGTGGATGTCGATCCCGGTCATCGAGTGGCCGATGTCGGAAATCAGCCGCGCCAGGAACGGCGAGCCAAGGCGGTGCAGGCTATGCGCCAGGCGGTAGTACAGAATGGCGATGGTGCCGGGATAGCACAGCATGATCTCGGCCACCGAGGTCGCCGCCGGGTCGCCGGAAAACGCCGCCTGCACGTCGGACACCAGCAAGCCGCGAATCTCCGGCAGGCCGGCGGCAAACTGGCGCGTGATGTCCTGCGCCTGCCTGGTCAGCGCCTCTTCGTTGGGAATCGCCTCCTCCGACGAGAACTGCAAGCCGCGCCGCACCTGCTCGGCCAGGCGGTTCAGGGTGGTGTTGAGCGTATCGCCGACAAAGAAATCGATGCTCTCGTCGGTCAGGTTGGGACGGCCGTAATGGGTCGGGAACAGCGCCGCCTGCAAACCATTGACGATGATGGTCAGCGCCTCGCGCGAAGGCAGTTCGCGCACGCGGCCATGGTGACGGATGTTGTGGGTGGCCTCGCGCGAAACGCGCAGCTGTTCGATCACACTGGCCAGGTTCCAGTGCGACGGTTTGACGGAAGTGCCGTCAAAGGTATCTCTAGTCATAATGTCTCTAATTCGAAAATCCTGGGCGTAATCGCCCACTGTGCAGCATAAACGCGCGACGCACACAAACAAACGAAGGTTTTCACCCATTCTTATGCGGCAAGCGCATATCGCGTAAAATGCCGGGTCCAACGAACAATACGCTATTCATGAATATTTTGCTGACGCTGCTGCTGGCCGGCCTGACCATGGTCGGACCGCTGGCCATCGATACCTATCTGCCGTCCTTCCCGGCGATTACCGTGGCCTTCAACGCCAGCCCACTGCTGGTGCAGCAGACGCTATCGATGTTCCTGTTCTGCTTCGCGTTCATGATGCTGTTCTACGGCACCCTGTCCGACTCCTTCGGCCGCCGCCCTGTCATCATCGTTTCGCTGGTGGCTTACATCGCCGCGTCGGTGGTAGCGGCGATGGCGCCGTCGATCGGCGTGCTGCTGGCCTGCCGCGTGGTGCAAGGCCTGGCCGCCGGCGCCGGCTCGGTGGTGGGACGCGCAATTGTGCTGGACCGCTTCGACGGCATCCAGGCGCAGAAAATCCTGTCGCACATCATGATGGTGTTCGGCCTGGCGCCGGCGATTGCACCCGTGCTGGGCGGCTGGCTGCAAGTGAGCCTCGGCTGGCGTTCGATCTTCTGGTTCCTCAGCGCCTTCGGCCTGCTGATGCTGGTGTCGGTATTCCGCGCGCTGCCGGAAAGCCTGGCCGTCAAGGACCGCCATCCGTTCCACCTGGGCGTGATCGCCAAAAATTACTGGAAGGTGCTGTGCCACCACCACTTCCTGCTGCTGGCAGTGGCCGTGGGCATGTGCTTTGCGGGTGTGGCGCTGTATATCGGCTCGGCCGCCTACTTCGTGATGAACATCCTGCACCTGCCGGAAACCGCGTTCGCGTGGATGTTCGTGCCGCTGATTAGCGGCATGGTGATCGGCTCCGCGCTGTCGGGCAAATTTGCGCAGAAATTCTCGCGCAAAGGCCAGGTGTGGCTGGGCTTTGCGGTCATGATTACCGCAGGCGCGATCAACGTCGCCTATAACCTGGCGTTTGTCGCGGCGATTCCATGGGCCGTGATGCCGCTGTTTATCTACTCCTTCGGCCTGGCCCTGGCGATGACGCCTTTGTCACTGATCGCGATGGAGTACTTCCCGAACAACAGCGGGCTGGCGTCGTCGATGCAGTCCTTCATCCAGATGCTGTTGTTTGCACTGGTGTCTGGACTGGTGGCGCCGCTGCTGTTCGACAGCGCGCTGAATCTGGCGTGGGGCGTCTTGGCCAGCCTGGTGGTCAGCCTGATCGCGTGGCTGCTGGCGCAAATCGGCACGCCGGTCGTTCACGACTAATCACAGCGCATCAGGGCCAGGGCGCCGGCGTCACGTCGATATACTGCGCGCCGCCCTGCTCCGGCTCGCGGTCTGCCGGTACGCCGCCGGGGGCCTGGGCCGGATTGCGCAGGCCGAGGATCTCCTTGCGCGATTCGACAAAGTCCGCACTCGATAGCGGGTGTTCCTTGTCAGGCCAGTTCTCCACTGCCCATGCCTGCAAGTGTTCGAACCGTTGCCACAATTCGCCGATAAAGCGGCGGCGTTCATCTTCATTGTCCATAAGGCCTCCCGAGATTCCAGATAACGCCAGTCTGCGGCCATCGCTTATGCGCGTCGGTACGCAAGATAACTCACTAGCATGTAAAATGGCGCATTAATCTGTCTTAAGTCAGAATCAACGCATGCGTCTCACCTCTTTTACCGATTACTCACTGCGCACGCTGCTGTACCTGGCGGCCAATCGGGATCGCCTGGTTACTATCCAGGATATCGCCGACCTGCACGTAATCTCCAAAAACCACTTGATGAAAGTGGTGTATCAACTGGGCCTGGCCGGCCTAGTGGAGACGGTGCGCGGCCGCAATGGCGGGCTGCGGTTGGGGAAAGAGCCGAAGGACATCAACATCGGCGCGCTGGTGCGCTCCACCGAGACCGATTTCTTCATGGCCGAGTGCTTCGACCGCTCCACCGACACCTGTCCGCTGACGCCGAATTGCAAGCTGAAACACACGCTCAACGACGCCACGCAAGCCTTCCTCAACGTGCTCGATCAGCAAACGCTGGCCGACATGCTGCCGGCCGATCCGGTGCACTCGCAGAGCAAGCCGGTACGCATCATCCGCAACTCGGTCAAGTCGCAGAAGAGCTAACTACTTGCTGCGGATTTCCGAATAAACCGTGTCGAATACCTGTAGTTGCTCAAGCGCTGGTACTGGCTGGCTGCGAATCGGTATCGCCAGCCGCTGCACCTGTCCCGTTGCGCCGCGAAACGCCGGCCAATGCGGAACGCCTCTGCCGTTTGGATTGCCGGTAGCGGCAAAATTCACCCAGTAGTCAGCCATCGTGGTTGCCAGCTCGCGGTCTGCTGCGCGCCAGGGCCATGGCGCCTGCCCCAGATGGTCGAACATATACCATAGCTCCGCGAAGTGGCTGGCGCCCCAGTTGGCATGGATGGAATCCGCAGGAAACGGGGGGCGCTGCTCAAAGCTGTAGTAATAGACCTGGCTGCGCTTTGTTTGCGCCAGCCGCGCCCACGCCCACATATCCCAGCCAAAACGCAAGTCACGTTCCAGTGCGAGCCGCCCTTCGCGCGCCTGCGTGTCGGTGGCGTGAGGATATGCCGCCAGCAGCGCCGGTGGCAAAGTGCCTACGCTGGCGGTGATGCCGGCCTCAAACTGGTCGGCACGCACGTTCGACACATCGATCAAGGACCGCGCCTCCTCGCTGTTCGAGCCTAATAATAAGGGCACATCTTGATAGCGGCCAAGCGCATAGGCGTCATAGGGCGACATGGGCAGCACATCAGGTTCGATCACCGGATGGCTGATGCCGGCCGCGCCGGTGAACCGTTCGGCGGGCAGTCCGCGCATCGCCTCCAGGTCGCCAGCGCCGAGTGACTTCATGTAAGTGGCGCCATCGCGTTCCGCGTTCGCCAGCAAGTAGCCAGGCGCAATCTGCAGCGGCTCGAAGATGCCGCCGCTCTGCGCAATCGCGCGCTGAAACAGCCCCTCCGCGCGTGGAGATACCAACAATGCGCTGATGGACATCGCGCCTGCCGATTGTCCGGCCACGGTCACACGCTGCGGATCGCCGCCAAAGGCAACGATGTTACGCTGTACCCATTGCAGCGCCGCTATCTGGTCCATCAAGCCGTAATTGCCGGACGAGTGATGCGGCGATTCGGCACTCAACGCCGGATGGGCGAGGAAGCCCAGCGCGCCGAGGCGGTAGGCGATGGTCACCACCAGCACACCTTTGCGGGCCAGACGATCGCCGTGATACAGCGGCATCGACGCCGAGCCGTTGGTATAGCCACCGCCATGGATCCAGACGATCACCGGCAACCGCTGGCCGGCGCGCTGCGGCGGCGCCCAAATATTCAGATATAGACAGTCTTCGCTGACAACCGGCGGCGTCTCACCCGGCATCGACACGCCCTGCTGCATGCACGCGGGAGCGAACTTGCCGGCATCTCGCACGCCGGGCCACGTGAGCAGAGGCTGCGGTGCGCGCCAGCGCCATGTGCCCAGCGGCGGCAGCGCGTAAGGAATGCCACGATAAACGTCGACACCATCCTCCCGCCGGCCCTCCAACGCGCCGCCTTCGGTGATTAGCCGCGCTGCCTGCGTCCACGCGCAGGACAACCATAGCAGCATCCAACACCATTTTTTCATATTCGCTCCCAACCGTTTTGTGAGCAATTAGTGTCGCCCGCCGGCGCTGACAGGGCCAGACCGGCTGGTCACTTTTCCCACTCGTCTTATCCCATTTTCGTGGCCGGCAGAATCGCTGCTAGAATCGGTCGCATGACGACTTCCGTTTATCCCGATCCCGTACCGGCAGCCATGCCTGCCTGGCTACGTTCGCACGCGTGGGCATTGGTGTATTGGCTGGCGTTTCTGCTGGTGCTCGAACCCGGCAACGTCCTGCGCGCCAGTCAGGCCGGCCAGCTATTGAGCCTTCCGCATGAAGCGCTGCGCATCCTGGTGGCTGCCATGCTGGGCACAACGGTCACCTCGGTCATACAGATATTGGTGGAGCGTTTTCCGCTGCACGGCCCGCACCGCGCCTCACATTTCCTGATCCACGCCGCAGCCGCTGCGGGCCTGGCGTTGACGTTGATACTTGCATCCTGTTTTCTCGCGGCGTGGGTGTTCGCCGGCAAATGGCTGCCGTCCTGGGACGAAATGTGGGACCAGTTGATGGGCAATTTCACGCTATTGATGTTCGCACTGGCCGCGTTGACAGCGCTGGTGCAGCGCAGGGCGACACCAACGCCGGCACCAAGCGATACGCCAGCGCCGGCCATCGATGTCACGTCCGCCTTGACCCACGTGGAGATTAAACGGCGCGGCCAGGTCATATCGCTGGCGCTGTCCGAAGTGGATTGGATCGAGGCGCAAGGCAACTATGTAGCGCTGCATGTGGGCGCCGAGCAACACCTGGTGCGCGACACCTTGTCCCGTTTTGCCGATAAGCTCGACGCTGGCAAATTCCTGCGCATACATCGAAGCATGGTCGTGGCGCTGGACCGCATCACGGCCGTCGAAGCACTCGCTAACGGCGACAGCCTGCTCCACCTGGCCCACGGCGACCCGCTACGCGCCAGCCGCACTTACGCCGCCGCCATCAAAGCAATCCGGGAAACGAAACGCTAAGGCCTTGACTCCGGTTTATCCAGTTGTTCATAGACGGTAGCCGCGACGCGCGCCAGCTCCCCTTTGTCCGCGCTGGCCGACAGCGCATAACCGAATTTACCATCGATCCAGTAGAAGACGTTGACCCTGCCCTCCTTGGCAAAGCGGAAGCCGGTGTCCTGATTGTGCGTCTGGTCGTTGGACACGTATAAAGTCAAGCGACGGCCGGCCTGGTCCTGATACATGAACTGCGCCACCGGCCCGCTATCACCGGGCAGCAGCCGCCCGCCGATCAGTTCATAACCCAGCTTGCCGAGATGAGCCGGCCGTACATCGCTGCCCAGCCGCTTCGACAACCACGTCACCAGTTGATCTTCCTGCAGCGCGCCGATCTCCACCGGCCGCCGCATGTCCGGCGTGTAGACCGCGTGCGCCACGGCGGCGCGCTGGGCCAAGCCACCGGCGCTGGCCAGCATGGGCGCGGCATCGTCCGTCACGCGCGCCGACATCTGCGCCGGCGCGACCGTTCCGTGCAATCCCCAGCCAGCGACTGCGCCCATAAAGGCGATGGCGACCATGGCCGCCGCGCGCAGCCATGGTTGGCGTTGGCGGTCAGCCTGCGGCCGCGCCAGCATGGCGGCAGGCGGAACCTCATCCCGCACCGGATCAAACAGGCGGCGCAGTTCGTCATTTTGCGTGGCGTAGGCGGCGATGCGCCCCGCCTCTTCCGGGCGGGCGTTGAGATAGGCTTCGATCTCCGCCATGCGGACAGCGGGCAGGACGCCATCGACATAGGCGTGCAGTTCGGCTTCGGTAACAGGCATCTGGCTCATTTGACGACTTTCAGCGGCGCGCGCAACGGGCGGCCTTCCATCAGGGCACGCAATTTTTCACGGGCGCGCGCGAGGCGCGACATCACCGTTCCCAACGGGATTTCCAGCATGGCGGCGACTTCTTCGTAGCGCAGCTCTTCAAGTCCGACCAGCAGCAACACGGTGCGCTGGTCTTCCGGCAGCAGACGCAGGGCGGTCTCCATGTCGCGCAATTGCAGGCGTACGGTGGCATCGTCCTGCACGGCGCCGGCATGGGTGTCCGCGTTAAATTCTTCCACCTGCGCCGGATTGCGCCGCAGCTGGTCGATCCGCACATTGTGCATGATCGAAAACAGCCAGGCACGCATATCGGTACCGGCTTGCCAGGACGCGAGGCGGCCCCAGCCTCGCTCCAGCGTGTCCTGCACCAGGTCGTCGGCGCTGGCGGCATTGCCCGTCAGCGCGCGCGCGTACCGCCGCAGACGCGGCACGCAAGCCAAGAGAAGCGCATCGGCGCCCGGTGCTTGGTGAGGCATGGTTCAGCGCGCGGTGATCGCCAGCTTGGGATCGACTTGCCAGGTTTCGTGAACCAGCTTGCCCTCGCGATAGGTCAGCACATAACGCACTTTCACCTGGCTTTTACCGTCGAACAGCACGGCGGCGGTGACCGTCGCGCCTTTCGGATTGGCCGACTCCTCGATTGCGCCGACGCTCACTTTGGCATTGCCCAGGGCCGCGCCGAACTTGTCCCAGACGGCGCCAATGGCGGCAGTGCCGTCATACGCGCCATCCAGCAGACCGCCGACCCACAGCAGCTGCGCGCTATCGCTGTAATCACGCAGGATGGCGCTGCGGTCGCCGGCGCCGATGGCGGCGAAATGGGCTTGCGCCGAATCGAGTGCCGGACCGGCAACAGCGTTGGCGCCAGCGGCGCAGGTCAACAGGAAGATAAGAGGCAGACTAAGACGTTTCATGGGTAGCTCCGTAGTGATCGACAAGTGAAAACTGTGTGTTACTACGTGGTGAACGCAGCTGGAGCTACTTTATTCCATTTAAACAGAAATATTTTATCAGCCTCCTGACGGCCAGCGGCGGAACAGCAGGCTGGCGTTGACGCCGCCGAAGCCAAAGCCGTTGGAAATCGCGTATTCGGTTTGCAGCGGACGCGGTGAGCCGGCCACGATGTCGAGACCTTCAGCCGCGGGATCGCGCTCCGTCAGATTCAGCGTGGCCGGCGCCGTTTGGTCGCGCAGCGCCTGGATAGTGAAGATCGCCTCCACACCACCGGCAGCGCCCAGCAAATGTCCGGTAGCCGATTTGGTGGCGGAGATGGCCGGACCGCCGTCCGCGCCAAACACCGCGCGGATTGCCGCCAGTTCGCTGATATCGCCCACCGAGGTTGAGGTGGCGTGCGCATTCAGGTGGCCAATCGACGATACCGGCACGCCGGCCTGGCGTATCGCTTGCTCCATGGCGCGGCGGCCGCCGTTGCCGTCGTCCGGCGGCGATGTCATGTGATAGCCATCGGCGCTGGTGCCGTAGCCCACCAGTTCCGCGATCGGCACGGCGCCGCGCTGCAATGCGTGCTCCAGCTCTTCAATCACCAGGATGCCAGCGCCCTCGCCCATGACGAAGCCGTCGCGCGCCTGGTCGAACGGTCGCGATGCGGTGGTCGGGTCATCGTTAAAGCTGGTGGACAGTGCGCGCATGGCGGCAAAAGAACCGAGGCTGACGCGGTCGATGCACGCCTCTGCCCCGCCGCAGACGGCAATATCGGCCTCGCCGGCGCGGATCAAACGGGCGGCGTCGCCGATTGCCTGTGCGCCAGCGGCGCAAGCAGTGATCGGTGCACCGAGCGGGCCGCGCAAACCGTGCTTGATCGAGATCTGGCTGGCTGCCATATTGGCCAGGAAGCCCGGCACGGTGAACGGCGACAGCCGGCGCGGGCCGCGTCCATCCGTGGTGCGCACCGCCTCCACCACCGCGCCAAAGCCGCCGATGCCGGAAGCGACCACGGTGGCGGTGCGCAGTTGCGCGTCTTCCGTGTCGGGATGCCAGCCTGCCTGATCCAACGCTTCCTGCGCCGCCGCCAAGGCAAACAGCGCGAAGCGGTCCATCTTTTTCTGGTCTTTGGGCTCGGCCGCCAAGGTGGCGTCAAAGTCGGCCACTACGCCGCCGATCTTGCAAGGAATATCCAGCGTGTGCTGTTCGTCCAGCTGAACCACGCCCGACTGTCCCGCCAGCAGGCGCTGCCAGACTGTTTCACAGCCGCTCCCCAGCGGCGAGACGATGCCCATGCCGGTCACCACGATACGTTTGCTCATGAATACTTGCTCCATCCAGATTAGCCATGCAGAATAGGCAAAGTACGCCACATTCCCATGCGACGCCGCCCTCTATGGACAGCAAGTATAGAGGGCAACATTCAACCGTGCTTCACCGTTCGAGCCAGTTTATATGCAAAACGCGCCAACATTTTCCCATACCGTTTCCGCCCATTTCGTGCAGGGCATGCTGGCGTTTATGCGCTCGCAACGGGGTGGCGGCGCTGTCGCGGACACGCTGGCCAGCGCAGGCATCCCGCTCTCGCTGATGGCGCAGCCGGATGCGCGCATCACGCGTCAGCAATATGTGGCGCTGTACAAATCGGTGGCGGCGCAGCTGGACGACGAGATGCTGGGGTTGTGGTCACGTCCGATTCGCAGCGGCACATTGAAGTACCTGATGCTAAGCCTGCTGGACACGCCCACCGTGATGGTGGCGCTGAACCGCTTTGTGCGTTTCTGGAATCTGCTGCTGGACGATTACCGGCTGCAAATGGTCAGAAAAAATGACACGGTCCGGCTGGCGTTGATCGCGCGCTCGCCTGCCAGCAACGCCAATCCGCTCGGCCACGGCTTGATGATGAAGCTGGTCCACGGCGTCACCTCATGGCTGCTGGGACGCGAGGTCGCGGTGCACAAGGTGGAGTTCTGCTTTGCCCGCCCGCGCTATGTGCAGGACTATATTTTCCTGTTTCCGGGCGGGGTGAGTTTCGACGCCGCCGACACCAGCATTTATCTCGACGAGAAGGATTGCGCGTCCGCGTTCAAACGCGAGAAGCATGCACTGTGGGGATTTCTGAAACGCGCGCCGGAGGACTGGACCTTCGCCGCAGTCAACCGCACTTCGCTGGCGGCCAAGACGCGGATTTTCCTGGAGCCGCGCATTGAGGAGGCGATCACGATTCAGGATCTGGCTGACGCCCTGCACCTCTCGGTGCGCAACCTCACCCGCAAGTTTGCCGAGGAAGGCACGGGATTCCAGACGGTGAAAGACGATCTGCGGCGCGACATCGCCGTGCATAAGCTAACGCACTCCAACGTCACGGTGGCAGCGCTGGCGCTGGATCTGGGCTTTTCCAATTCAGCGGTATTCTGCCGGGCCTTCAAGCAGTGGACCGGCAACAGCCCCACCGAATACCGCAAAGGCGCGCGCGATAAGGAGTGAGCTACGCCGCGTCCTGGCGCAGCTGCGGCAGTGAGGCCATCAAATCCGAGAAGCGCTGTCCCTGGATCATCACATGCTCACGCAGCAGCTGGGCCGCGCGGTCGCCATCGCCGTCGATGATGGCTTGCACCACGCCGTCGTGTTCATTGTAGGAGTTGGCCAGCCGGTTGCGCACCCGCAGTTGCAGCCGGCGGTATGGGCGCAGGCGGCGGTACAGCGCGCGCGTCTGCTCGATCAGAAACTGGTTGTGGCTGCCGGCGTAAATCGCTTCGTGGAAGATCTCGTTCTTGTAGTAATACGTGTCCGGCTCTTGCGCGTCCAGCGCTTCCTGACAGGCCTGATGCGCGGCCAGCAGCGCCGTCTGCTCTTCCGGCGTCATGCGGCGCGCAGCCAGGCGGCCGCAAGTCGCTTCCAGTTCCGACATTACCTCGAACATCTCCACCAGCTGCTGCGGTCCCAGTTCGGCGACGATCGCGCCGCGCCGCGGCCGTATCACCACCAGCCCCATCGAAGCCAGCTGGATCAAGGTTTCCCGGATCGGCGTGCGCGACACGCCAAAGCGCGTGGCCAGCTCGGTCTCGTCCAGATGCTGGCCGGGTTTGAGCTCGCCGACAGCAATCATTTCTTCAATGTGCTCGCGGAGGGTGGCGGAGTGCGTAGTCATGAATCGCATTATATCGCTTGACAATGTATTCGCAAGCGCTATTCTTGTATACATAAAAAAGCTGATTGCATATCGAATGCGATAACGATAATATTTCCCTACATCAACCCCTTGGAGGACGTATGACTGTAACCACCCGCAGGTCCGCGATAGCATCCCTTGCAGCACTGGCAGCCAGCCCCCTGTTGTTGCAATCCGCTTGGGCCCAGACCTCGCTCAAGCTGTCCCACCAATTCC
The DNA here is from genome assembly GCF_009857605.1 of Duganella levis. Taxonomy (GTDB): domain Bacteria; phylum Pseudomonadota; class Gammaproteobacteria; order Burkholderiales; family Burkholderiaceae_D; genus Rugamonas; species Rugamonas levis. The sequence continues at coordinate 101,587 of NZ_WWCT01000006.1, forward strand.
CCGGCGGCACCATCGATGCCGGCGATTTCCGTGACCGCCTGTCCCGCATGTTTGCAGCTGAAGTGGAGAAGCGCTCCAAGGGTGCGCTGAAGTTTTCGATCTATCCCGGTTCGTCGCTGATGAAGACCAATGCCCAGTTCTCGGCCATGCGCAAAGGTGCGCTGGACCTGTCGCTCGTGCCGCTGTCGTACGCCGGCGGCGAAGTCCCGGAAGTGAACATCGGCCTGATGCCCGGCCTGGTAACCTCCTACGATCAGGCCTACGGTTGGAAGAACGCGGAAGTGGGCAAGGAACTGGCGCGCATCCTGTACGACAAAGGCATCGTGATGGTCAGCTGGATCTGGCAAGGCGGCGGCATGGCCTCGCGCACCAAGCCAGTGATCGATCCGGACGACGCCAAGGGCATGAAGATCCGCGGCGGCTCGCGCGAGATGGACATGATGCTGAAAGCCGCAGGCGCCGCCGTGGTCACGCTGCCGTCCAATGAAATCTACGCCGCCATGCAGACCGGCGCCATGGAAGGCGCGCTGACTTCCTCGACTTCGCTGATCTCGTTCCGCCTCGAAGAAGTGTCGAAGGCGCTGACCACCGCGCGCGCCGGCTCCTACTGGTTCATGCTGGAGCCGCTGATGATGTCGCGCAGCGTGTTCGACAAACTGCCGAAGGACCAGCAGCAGCTGATCCTGGCCGTCGGCGCCGAACTGGAAGCGTTTGCGCTCAAGTCATCCAAGGAAGACGACCAGCAAGTGGCCGTGGTGTACCAGAAGGCTGGCGCCAAAGTGGCTGACATGACGCCGGCATCGCTGAAAAAATGGCAGACCATCGCCCGCGCCACCGCATGGAAGGACTTCAGCGACAAGAACGCCAGCTGCGCCAACCTGCTGAAACTGGCGGAGAAAACGCTGTGAGCCACGGCGTCGATATCGGCCCGTCGCGCGGCCCTGCGCCGCCCGACAACGCCGTCATCGCAGCGCTGACGGCGGCGCTGGACAAGCTCAATCGCGGTCTGATGACACTGTCCATGTGCGCGCTGATCCTCACCGCGGTCGTGCTGACCTACTCGGTGGTATCGCGTTACTTCTTCAACGCGCCCACCGACTGGCAGGACGAGGCCTCGGTGTTCATGCTGGTCGGCGTGACCTTCTTCACCACCGCCTTTGTGCAGCACCATCGCGGCCATATCGGCATCGAAGCGGTGGCCGGCCTGCTGCCGCGCCGCGTGAATGCGGTGCGGTTGTTCATCGTGGATGTGGCGTCGCTGCTGTTCGTCGCCTTCTTCACGTGGAAATCGTGGATGCTGTTTCATGAAGCGTGGGTCGATGGACAAACCACCTCGTCCACCTTTGCGCCGCCGCTGTGGATCCCCTACTCCATGATGGCCGCCGGCATGACGCTGCTGTCCTTGCAGCTGCTGCTGCAAACGCTGGCCCGCCTGACCAACAAACCGGAGCATGCAGCATGAGTGACCTGACCCTGGGCGCGCTGTACGGCGCCGTCACGCTGGTGGTGATGTTCTCCGGGATGCCGATCGCATTCGCGCTGGGCATCGTGGCCACCGGCTTTATGTACTTCTTCATGCCGGCATCGTCGCTGGATACCATCACCCAGAACGTCTACGAAGAGATGGCGTCGATCACGCTGCTGTCGATTCCCCTGTTTATCCTGAAGGGCGCGGCCATCGGCAAATCGCCGGCGGGCCGGGACCTGTACTCGGCGATCCACACCTGGATGCACAAGATCCCCGGCGGTCTTGGCATCGCCAACGTGTTTGCCTGCGCGCTGTTCGCGGCCATGGCCGGCTCCTCGCCTGCCACCTGCTCGGCGATCGGTTCGGCCGGCATTCCGGAAATGCGCAAGCGCGGCTACTCGCCGGGCTTCGCGGCCGGTATCATCGCCGCCGGCGGCACGTTGGGCATTCTGCTGCCGCCGTCAATCACCATGATCCTGTACGCGGTGGCTGCCGAGCAGTCGCTGGGCCGCCTGTTCCTGGCCGGGATCGGCCCTGGCGTCCTGCTGGTGCTGCTGTTTGCCAGCTACGCCGTCTACCGCGCCCGCAAGGAATACCGCATGGCGCTGGAGATCTACGAAAAAGGCGGTGAAAAGTCGGCCTACCTGGAAGACGAGCATTTCACCTTGAAAGAGAAAGTGGAAATGCTGCCGCGCGTGCTGCCGTTCATCGTGCTGCTGATTGGTGTGATGGTGGCGCTGTACGGCGGCTTCGCCACACCATCGGAAACCGCAGGCCTTGGCGCGCTGCTGGCACTGGCGCTGCTGGCCGTAATCTACGGCGTGTGGAAGCCCAAAGACCTGGCGCCGATCCTCGGTTCGTCGATCAAGGAATCGACCATGCTGTTGCTGATCATCGGCATGTCGCTGTTGTATTCCTATGTGATGAGCTACCTGCACATCAGCCAGTCGGCGGCGGCGTGGGTGGTTGGTCTGCACCTGTCCAAATGGGTGCTGCTGGCGGTGATACTCTTTATGGTGATCGTGTTCGGCTTCTTCCTGCCGCCGGTGTCGATCATCCTGATGACGGCGCCGATCATCCTGCCGCCATTGCGCGAAGCCGGCTTTGACCTGATCTGGTTCGGCATCGTGATGACGGTGGTGATGGAAATGGGCCTGATACACCCGCCGGTAGGATTGAATATTTTCGTCATCAAGAACATCGCGCCGGACATTCCTTTGAAGGATGTGATCTGGGGCGTGTTCCCCTTCCTGTTGCTGATGGTGCTGGCGGTGCTGCTGCTGTGCGTCTTCCCATCGATTGCAACCGGCCTGCCTGACATGATTATGGGAGCAAAATAAAATGTCCTGGAACACCTTGCAGCAAAATCGCGAAGCGCGATTGCAGCGCGCCCGAGCGGCGCTGGGCAATGAACTGGATGGCAAAAGCCTGCCGCCCGCGCGCATCGCCGATCTGCTGCATGCGCTCATCGAGTGCGGTGACCGCGTCTGCCTCGAAGGGAACAACCAGAAGCAGGCCGATTTCCTCGGCCATGCACTGGCCAACCTGAATCCGGAGCGCGTCAACGACCTGCACATGCTGCAGTCGGTGCTGGCGCTGCCGGAGCATCTGGATGTCTTCGAGCGCGGCGTCGCCTCGCGGCTGGATTTTTCGTTCTCGGGCCCGCAGGCGGCGCGGGTGGCGCGGCTGGCGTCCAGCGGCAAGCTGAATATCGGCGCTATCCACACTTATCTGGAACTGTTCAGCCGCTACTTCATCGACCTGCCGCCGCGCGTTTGCCTGATCGCGGCGGAAGCGGCGGACCGCGACGGTAATCTGTACACCGGGCCGAATACCGAGGATACGCCGGCCATCGTGGAAGCGACGGCGTTCAAGCAAGGCATCGTTATCGTCCAGGTGAACAAGATCGTGGACAAGGTGCCACGCGTCGACGTGCCGGGTGACTGGGTGGACTTCGTGGTGCAGTCGCCGCGTCCCTATTACATCGAGCCGCTGTTCACGCGCGACCCGGCGCAGATTTCGGAGATCCAGGTCCTGATGGCGATGATGGCCATCAAAGGCATCTACGCCGAATATGAAGTGCAGCGGCTGAACCACGGCATCGGCTTCGATACGGCAGCGATTGAGCTGCTGCTACCAACCTATGCGGAGTCGCTCGGCCTGCGCGGCAAGATCGGCAAGCACTGGGCGCTGAATCCGCATCCGGCGCTGATACCGGCAATTGAAGCTGGCTTTGTCACCTCGATCCATTCGTTTGGCTCGGAACTGGGCATGGAAGACTACATCCATGCGCGGCCTGACGTGTTTGCGATAGGCCCGGACGGCACCATGCGCAGCAACCGCGCCATGTGCCAGGCCGCCGGCCACTATGCCTGCGATATGTTCATCGGCTCGACCCTGCAGATTGATTTGCAGGGTAACTCGTCCACCGCGACGGCCGGCCGCATCTCCGGCTTCGGCGGCGCCTCCAACATGGGCGCCGATGCGCGCGGCCGGCGCCACGCCAGCCCGGCGTGGCTCAAGGCCGGCGAGCAGGCGCGCGCGGGCCGCAACACCATCCCGCGCGGCCAGAAGCTGGTGGTGCAGATGGTCGAGACCTTCCGCGAACATATGCAGCCTGCTTTCGTTGAAAAGCTGGATGCGTGGGAGCTGATGGAACAAGCCAAGATGGCGATCCCGCCGGTGATGATCTACGGCGACGACGTCACGCATATTTTGACCGAGGAAGGCATCGCCAACCTGCTGCTATGCCGCACCGACGAGGAACGCGAGCAGGCGATACGCGGCGTAGCGGGCTACACGCCGGTCGGTCTGGCGCGCGACCAGCGCATGGTGGAGAACCTGCGCGACCGTGGCATCATCACCCGCGCCGAGGATCTGGACATCGACAAGCGCATGGCCACGCGCGATCTGCTGGCCGCCCGTAATATGAAAGACCTGGTGCGCGCATCGGGCGGTTTGTACAACCCGCCCAAGCGTTTCCGCAACTGGTAAAGGAGCACACAGATGGAAACCTTGAACTATCGATTTGAAAACGGCACGCACCGCCTGACCGCACCGCCGGAAGTGGTGGGCGTGGTCGGCTCGGGCAATCTGGAAGTGCTGATCGAGCCGGCGGCGCTGGATGGCGCATGCAGCATCGAGATCACCACCGCCGCCGTCGGCTTCGGCCAGATCTGGGAAGCGGTGATGCGCGATTTCCACCAGCGCTGGCTGCTGGCCGATACGCGCATTTCGATCAACGACATGGGCGCCACGCCGGCCGTGGTCAGCCTGCGGCTAGACCAGGCGGTGCAGACCATGCTGGGAGATGCGTCATGAGCCGCCCTGTCAGCTATCAGGAAGCGACTGCGCGCGAACGCGTGCAGCACCTGTTCAATCCCGGCAGCTTTGAAGAGTTCCTGCCGCCGTCGGAGCGCGTCACCAGCCCTCACCTGCCGCAGTTGAACGCGCCGGTGGCGTTTGACGATGGCGTGGCAATCGGCCGCGCGCTGCTGGGCGGCGTGCCGGTGTACGTGGCGGCGCAGGAAGGCGCCTTCATGGGCGGCGCGGTCGGCGAGGTGCACGGCGCCAAACTGGTTGGCCTGCTGCGCAAGGCGGTGGCCGACAAGGTGGCAGCGGTGGTGTTGCTGGTGGAATCGGGCGGCGTGCGTCTGCACGAAGCCAATGCTGGTTTGATCGCGGTGTCGGAAGTGATGCGCGCTTTGCTGGATGCGCGTGACGCTGGCGTGGCGGTGATAGTGCTGGTCGGTGGCTCCAACGGCGCGTTCGGCGGCATGGGCATCGTGACGCGCTGCGCCAACGTGGTCATCATGTCGGAAGAAGGACGGCTGGCGATGTCCGGCCCCGAGGTGATTGAAACCGCCAACGGTGTGGAGGAATTCGATTCGCGGGACCGCGCGCTAGTGTGGCGCACGACCGGCGGCAAGCATCGCTACCTGCTCGGCGACTGTCAGCGCATCGTGGCCGATGATGTTGCGGCGTTCCGCGCTGCGGCTCAGGAGGCGGTGGCTTCGCTGGCTGGCGGCGACACTGCTTTGTCGCTGGAAGCGCTGGAGGCCGAGCAGAAAATGCTGTCGGACCGCCTGAATAATTACGGCGCCCTGCACGATCCAATCGATATCTGGACGGCGATGCAGATGCCGGATGCGGCCAATATTCCGATGCTGGATGCGGACAGTTTTATCGCGGCGGCGGCATCGCACCGCCACGGAGGTTGAGATGGACTGGAAAAAACTGGCAAGTACGCTGTTCCATGAAGGGCATTCCATCGGTGAGCAGAATGAGTTCCTGAGCGGTGACGCGCAGGTGGATGGTCAGACCGTGGCGGTGATCGGTACCACTGGTCACACGCCGATCGGCATCGAGATCGCGTTGGCGCAGGCGCAGGCGATTCTGCGCACGGTGCGTGATTTCCCCGGCCGGCCGATTCTGATGCTGATCGATACGCAGGGCCAGCGCCTGCGGCATCGCGATGAGATGTTGGGCATTAACAGCTATATGGCGCACCTGGGCAAGTGCGTGGATCTGGCGCGGCGCAAAGGACACAAGATTATCGGTCTGGTGTACGACCAGGCGCTGTCGGGTGGATTTATTACCAGCGGCTTGATGGCAGACGCGTGTCATGCGCTGCCGGATGCCACCATCCGCGTGATGGGTTTGCCGGCAATGGCGCGCATTACCAAGGTGCCGGAGGAGCAGTTGACGGAACTGGCGCAGAGTAATCCGGTGTTTGCGCCGGGGCCGGAGAATTATCTGCGCATGGGTGGTTTGGAATCGATCTGGCATGGCGATCTGGCGGCGCATTTGCGGACGGCGCTGACGCAGCCGGTAGCGGGCGATCAGCGTAGCGCGCTTGGTTTGCAGCGTGGCGGGCGTCGTTTGGCGCAACCGGTGATTGATGCGGTGCTGTCTGGCGGTCATGTCCAACGCGTCTAACCATCTTGAGCGGCATATGCTGGTGTGGCTGACCGCCATCGGTTGGCACGCCGCGATTGCCGCTGCGCGCGATGAGCACAAAACGGCTCTGTCGTTGTGGGAGAGTCAGGATTGGCCGGTGGTGGTGCGGCGGCTGGATGCGGATGCTGGAGACGATGAGGTGTGTCTTGGCCTGCCGCTGCCGCCGGATAGCGCTGGCTTGAAAGTGCGGATTGCGTTGCGCGCGCGGATGACAGATATCAGCCGCACGACGCCGGCGCTCTTGCTGCGTGACGCGGCGACGGTGCGGGATGTGGAGGCGTTGTGTGACGATGCCGGCGCGTTGCCGTTGCACGTGTTTGGGTCGGTGGCGATGCAGGCGTTGACTGGCTTGCAGTATCTGTCGCCGACGTCGGATGTGGATGTGCTGTTTCATCCGGCCAGCCGTTTGCAGCTTGAAGAAGGCGTAGCGCTGTTGGCGCGCCATGCGGCACGCTTGCCGCTGGACGGCGAGATTGTGTTTCCTGGCGGCGGCGCCGTGTCGTGGAAGGAGTGGCAGATGGCGATGACGCATCCGGCTAAAGTGTTGGTGAAGGGTTTGCAGTCGGTGCGCTTGGCCGATACGGCGTCGCTGCTGGCGACGTTGGAGGCGCAATGACGCGCGCGACAGCTATATCGCTCCGCGCCGCGCCGGCAATGGCGACGTCGGCCATCAGCGTCCGTCGGCTCGGGCGCGCCGAGAAACTAGGCTTTGCGCGCGAGGTTGCGCGGTTGGCGGTGCGCAGTTTGCATGCGGAGTTGTGCCTGTATCCAAAGCCTGGCCTCGTGTCGCCGGTGGACAACGGCAGTCATGACGACATGGACGCGAGGACGTTCATGCGCAGCATGTTCGCGCTGCGCCACTACTTTAAGAAAATCTGTTTGGCAGGATTGAACGATGCGCCGTTTGCGCAGCTGAAGGCACTGGGCATCGCAGCGGAGACGGCGATGCTGAAAGCGACGCGTGGCATCAACACGCATCGTGGCGCGATTTTCAGCCTTGGCATGCTATGCGCCACCGCCGGCCACGCGCGCGCGCGCGGCACACCAATGACACCCGCCGCCCTCCGCGCCGCCATGCTGATCCGCTGGGGCGAAGAACTGGCAATGCACGCCGCCCCTGCGGCAGCCACCTCCAGCCCACCGCGCGTGGACTCCGCACGCACGCACGCCACGCAAGCGGCGGCGGCGGCGGCGGCGGCGGGCAGTAGCCTGCCAGGCGGCGAGGTTGCGGGCGGGCTGAGTAACGGTTTGCGCGTGGCGGCGCGGTATGCGGTGAGTGGTGCGCGGGAGGAAGGGGCGTTGGGATTGCCGTCGGTGTTTGAGGTCGGCCTCCCTGCCCTGCTGGCCGCGCGCGCGCGTGGCGCTACCGTCACCGAGGAACGCGTCGATACGCTGTACACGCTGATGGCCCACATCAGCGACAGTAACGTCTATCACCGCGCCGGCCCACAAGGGGCGCAGATCGTCCGCGATCATGCCGAACGCTTTCTCGCCCAAGGCGGCACCGCCAACAGCAACTGGCGCGTCGACGCCATCGCCAGCCATCACGTCTTCATGCAGCACCGCCTGTCACCCGGCGGCGCGGCCGATCTGCTGGCGGCCTGCTGCCTGGTGCAAGCCATCGCCGCATTGGACACGCCATGAGCCGCGCGCGTCTCCTGCTGCTCTGCCCCGGCCAAGGCGACCAGCATGCCGGCATGTTCGACCTGGCCCGCACCAATCCAGCCGCCAGCGCGCTGATTGACCATCTGCTGAACATGCAGCCACCAGCCGGCGACGATATTTTCGCTAACAGCACCGCCCAGCCGCTGATCGTGACGGCCACACTGGGCATGTGGCAAGCCATCCGCGACTTTGCGCCGCCGCCCGCGCTGGTGGCCGGCTACAGCATCGGCGAACTGTCGGCCTACGGCGTGGCTGGCGCGCTCACGCCCGAACAGGCGGTCACGCTGGCCGCGAAGCGCGCGCAGTGGATGGACAACTGCCAGCAAGCCGCACCGGGCCAGGCGCTGGTCAGCATCACCGGCCTGACTTTGGCAAACGCCGGCAAACTGGCAAGCGCATACGGCTACCACGTCAGCATAGAAACGGGAGAAGACACCTGCATCGCCGGCGGCCCCGGCGCGCAGGCGGACCACCTATTGCAAGCGATAGAAGCAGCCGGCGCACGCGGCAAACGCTTGCCGGTGGCGGTGGCGTCACACACGCCCTATATGCAAGGCGCGGTCGAACCGTTGGCGCAGGCCGTGCGCGCAACCGCGTTCCAGACTATGCAAGCGCCGGTACTGGCCGGCATCGATGCAGCGGCCGTGCACGACCAGGCGCGCGCTGTCGAGACGCTCTCGCGCCAACTGGCCGAGCCAATACGCTGGCTCGCCTGCATGGACGCCGCTGCCGAAGCCGGCATCACCGTCGCGCTGGAACTCGGTCCCGGCGGCGCCCTGTCGCGCATGCTGCAAAACCGTCACCCGCACATTGCCACCCGCTCGGTGGCCGACTTCCGGACGCTGGACGGCATCCGCAAGTGGCTGGAGCGTGCGGCCGAGGACTGATCAGCGGTTGTTCTGGGTTGCCCAGGCGACGATGTTTTGCGCGTCCATCGCACCGGGCTGGCGCGCCACTTCGCGTCCGCCCTTGAACAGGGCCAACGTCGGAATGCTGCGGATCGCATAGCGTGCGGCCAGATCCTGTGCTTGTTCGGTATCGACCTTGATGACGCGGAAATGCGGCTCCAGCCGCTGGGTCGCCTGGGCGTAAAACGGCGCCATCGTGCGGCATGGGCCGCACCAAGGCGCCCAAAAGTCCACCAGCACGGGAATGTCGCTGCGTTCGATATGTTTGAGGAATCGCGCGCTGCTCAGGTCGGTCGGCTGGCCAGTGAACAGCAGCTTCTGGCATTTTCCGCAGACGGGCTCGGATGCCAGCTTGGCGGTCGGCACGCGGTTGACTGCGTCGCAATGCGGGCAGACGATATGCAGCGACTCAGGCTGCGCGTTGGGGGAATTGGTCATGTCTCATCTCCGGCTACAAGCTGAGCATGATAATCCAAGGACGGAAAATGTGTATCCGCTTAAACGTAGAGGACCCCGCACACCGCTACGCCAGGGTCTGACCCCATGCGGGGTCAGACCCTTTCGTTTAGGGGTTGCTATCAGGTTTCTTTACGAGCGCCAGTCTGTTTGCTGCTCTGGGCGGCAGCTTGGGCGGCGGTTTGGGCCTGGGTGGCCTGGCCACTGTCGCGGACTTCGGCGCCGCTTTGACCATTTTGCGCGGACTGGCTGCGGCCTTCGTTACCGCGCGCCTGACGTTGGCCGTCGATACGGAACGGATCGGTGAATTTCTCCACCGCGTCCTGGTGGCTGCGCAGGGTTTTTTCCGTTTCTTCCGACGTCACACGCGCCACTTCATCGGCCAGGGCCTTGGCGGTGCGGCTGGTTTCCTGAATGTGGTCTTCGGCCACTTGGGACAGGTCCACTTGCGTGTCGGCGGCGATGCGCGACAGGTGTTGCTGGTAGGCGCGCAGTTTTTCAGCGGTAGGCTGCGCGTGCGAAGCCGCCGCCGAAATTGCCTCGGTCGGACGATGGGCGATAATGATCTGCTGGCCGACTTGCGTCGATTCTTCCAACAGGGTTTGCGCCAGTTGAATGTTCAGGTCGCTGTATTGCTGAACAGAACGGAACAAGGTTTTCGACAGATCATTAAAGAACGACAGTTGCGCTTCCAGATGGGTTTTTGCGGCTGGGGTGACAGTTTGGGAAAATGGGTACATAAAAGCCTCGTTGAGTTGTCAGCGCCGCGACATGCAGCGCGAACGTCAAGGCTACGTTAGCCCGATTTGCCACGTTTGATCTGCGTCAAACGTGGCCTACTTCTGCCGTAATTCCACCAGCCAACCCGCACACAACAGTAGCACCGCCGCCACCAGGTAGCCCAGCACGGATGGCACGGTCGCCGCGCCGTTGAAGCCGACGACATCCAGCGCCGGCACCGTCTTCGCCTGCGTCGCCACATACATGCCAAACAGAAACAGGCCCAGGAAGACCCGCGCCGTCCGGCTCAGGCCGCCGAACAGGACGGCAGCGGCCGACAGCGCCAGCACGCCGCTCAACAACGCCGCCGCGCGCAGCGGTGCGATCGCCAGCCAGCGGATCAGCACCGGCACCGTGAACAGCAGCGCCAGCAACACGGACGCCAGCCATTGCGCGGCATAGGCACGCCGCCAACCGCCAGGCACCGCCGCGTTCAGCGCCGCCACATCGTGCTGTGTATCGCGCACGCTGATTTCGCTGATCAGGATGCCCCAGATGGCGATGGCGGCGGCGACCACCGCACCCAGTTTTGCGCTGCCGATCACGCAGCCCACCACCAGCAATACAGGAATAGCCACCACCGCCGCCGGATTGGATGCCAGCACCAACGCCAGCACCGCCAGCGCGTGACCGGCCACGCCAGGCAGCCGCGCCGCCAGTCCGAACACAGGCCGCGCCACGCGCGCAAACGGTTGCAGCCAACCGTTCAGCAGCGCCAGTGGCGACCAGTTGCGACGCCCTGCCCGTGCCTTCACGCGGTCCGGCGAGAAGCGGTGGAACAGCGCTAGCGCAGGCAGCATCGGCAACCATGCCAGCACGGCGCAAGCGGCGCGCGTCCATCCGGCTTGCGCGCTCCACAAGTGATCCGGCAAGGTGACGGCGGCCAGCGCGGGATCGAACGTACCGCCGCCGATCGTCAGCCCTTTCGACGGCAGCACCTGCTGCACCGCGCCGACGATAGCGCCAATGCCGGAGAAATCCAGCAGCAGCAAGGGATGCCAGTCCGCGTGGCCTATGGTTGCGAAAGCGCCCCCGCCCAGTCGCGCGGCCCAGATGAAGAAGAACAGCACATCGCCCCCCTTGCCCATCAACGGCGGCCAGGCGTCAAACAGCAGCACCATGCTGGCCGTGAAAAACACCAGCGGCAGCAGCACCAGCGTGTAGGTTTGCAGATAGATGAACAGCTGGATCGGACCTTCGCCGCGCAGCAGATGCAGCACCAGCATGGTGACCCAAAAAATCAGCAGCAGCCCGCACAGATAGGCCACGTTGCCCAGCCAGCGGCCCAGCAGGAACACGCCGGAGCCCAGCGGCGTGGCGGCCATAACGGCGCCGATGCCGCTGCGGACATCCTCGCCCATGCGGCCGCGCGCCAGATAAAAGCCGGCCAGACCGAAGAACAAGCCGGCCATCGCGGCGCTGCCCATCGCCAGGCAGATGCTGGTGTACGCCACGCGCGCGTCGTCGCTGACGATCATCGCCTGATTTTGCGCCGGATCGCCGACCATCAGCCAGGTGAGTACAATCAGCGCCAGCACAGCGACCAGCGTGCCGGTGCGCCGCATGCGCAGCCGCACTTCGGTCAGCAGCAGCATCTTGAGCGCGTCGCCGGTGAATGGCATCAACGCCGCAGTCATGCCGCCAGTTCCGCGCTGTCGCGCACTGCATAGCGCTGTGCCATCAGGGCTTCTTCCAATGTCGGTTCGACCGGTACGGCGCCGGCCAGCGGCGACGTGGGATGGGCGATGCGCAGCGTGATGCCGTCCGCATGGCGCTGCGCTTGCAGCACCTGCACTTGTGCGCGCAGTGCGTCGTAATCCTGGGCCGTCACCGTGACTGACCACACCTGATTGCGCGCGCGCTGCACAAAGCTGTCCGGCGTATCGCAAGCCACCAGCCGGCCCTGATTCATGACGGCCAGCCGGCCCGCCATGTTTTCAATATCCGAGACGATGTGCGTCGACACGATCACCAGCTTGCGGAAGCCGATCTCCGACAGCAGATGGCGGAAGCGCAGCCGCTCTTCCGGATCAAGACCAGCGGTCGGCTCATCGACGATCAGCACATCGGGGTCGTTGAGCAGCGCCTGCGCGATGCCCAGCCGTCGCCGCATGCCACCCGAGAAGCCGGCCGCCTGGCGGTCCGCATGGTCGTGCAGGTTGACCAGTTCCAGCAAGCGGCGGATGCGACCCGGATCGCGCACGCCTTTGAGCGCCGCGAAATACTGCATGAATTCCAGCGCGCTCAGATTGGGATAGACGCCGAAGTCCTGCGGCAGAAAGCCGAGCCGCGCGCGCATGGCTTCCGGCTTTTTCACGATGTCGACACCGTCGAACAGGATTTGTCCGCTGGTGGGTTTGGCGATGGTGGCGATCATCTGCATCAGCGTGGTCTTGCCGGCGCCGTTATGGCCGATCAGGCCTACCACGCCGGCCGGCAGCGTCAAGCTAACGTCATCCACCGCGCGGACATTCTTCCCAAAGGTCTTGACGACATTGCGTAATTCGAGCATGGCACTCCTGAAATGAAAACGGGGCCGTCGCCGGCCCCGTAAGCTGGAGATTTATTCTACCTTGTTATTTAAACAGCACCGACGCTTTTTGCACCGTCAGCGCTATGCCAATCGCCAGAGGAATGCCGACCGCCAGCCAACCAAAGACCACTGCCAGCGGACTGGTAACGCCGTTCGACGTGACCGCCGCACCGTTCGATGCCGCGGCGTCGCGTTCGTGCGCCAGCTTCTTCTCGGCCGCCAGTTCGGTGTCGGTCATGAAGTGCTTGTCGGCCACCGGACGCACCAGCAGATTGCAGATCAGGCCCACCACCAGCAAGCCGGCCAGCACGTACATGGTGATGTCGTAAGCCTGCGCCTTCGGCACGCCATGGGCGATCTGGTACTCGCGCACGAAGCCGATCAGCAGCGGACCAAACACGCCGGCCGCCGACCATGCGGTCAGCAGGCGGCCGTGGATGGCGCCGACCATCTGGGTGCCGAACAAGTCGGCCAGGTAGGCCGGCACGGTGGCGAAGCCGCCGCCATACATCGACAGGATCACGCAGAAGAAGATCACGAACAGCGGCAGCAGGCCGCTATGGGCCAGCGATGGAATCGACGCATACAGCGCCAGGCCCAGGACAAAGAAAATGCCGTAGGTGGCTTTGCGGCCCAGATAGTCCGAGCACGACGCCCAGAAGAAGCGGCCGCCGATATTAAACAGCGACAGCAGGCCGGTGAAGCCGGCGGCAATCGCGGCGATTTGCGCCTTCTGCGCCGTATCCAGCTCATTGAACGACAGCGGTAAATTCAGCAGCTGGCCGCCGAAGATTTCCTGCAACAGCGGCGAGGCCATGCCGAGGATGCCGATACCGGCCGTCACGTTCAGGCACAGCACCCACCACACCAGCCAGAATTGCGGAATGCCCCACACCTTGCTGGCATGGACGTGGCGGGTGGTGATCATCGCATTGCCGTTGGTGGCGGGCGGCGTCCAGCCGGCCGGTTTCCAGCCGGTTGCCGGTACGCGATAGGCCAGCGCGCCAGCCATCATGAAGACGAAGTAAATCGCGGCCATCACCAGGAAGGTCTGCCATACGCCCACCGAGCTGGCGGTGGCGAAGTATTTCATCAGCTTGTCGGCCAGTGGCGCACCGATCACGGCGCCGCCGCCAAAGCCCATGATGGCCATGCCGGTCGCCATGCCGCGCCGGTCCGGGAACCATTTGATCAGCGTCGACACGGGCGAGATGTAGCCCAGGCCAAGGCCTATGCCGCCGATCACGCCGGAGCCCAGCCACATCAGCCAGATCTGGTGCTGGTACACGCCCAGCGCCGAAATCACCAGGCCGCCGCACCAGCACAACGCCGACACCACGCCAGCCTTGCGCGGACCGGCGTGTTCCAGCCAGCCGCCGAACAGCCAGGCGGACAGGCCAAGGAAGACGAAGAACATGGTGTACATCCAGCCCAACATGGATATCTGCCAGTCGCAGCTGGACGACAGGATGCGTTCCAGCAGGCCGATATCGGCTGCGCACGCAATCGATTCCTTGATCCCCAGCGCCTTTGATAACGGCAGCCAGAATACGGAAAAACCGTAGGCCATGCCGATACACAGGTGGATCGCCAGCGCCGCAGGCGGCACCAGCCAACGATTGAACCCGGCACCGGCGACGGTGCGCTCCTTCTCTAGAAAATCAAACAAAGCCATTCACTTTTTCCCCGAAATGTGTTTCTTATGAACAATATCGGGCGCAAGGATAGCACAAGTGAAATGGCTAGGGCAGCCGTTTCAGGTCGTCCAGCGTGAACCACAATTCCTTGCGTTGCAGCGGCGTTTCAGGCGTCAGCAAGGGATTGGGGAGGTGGATCAGCACGCGCTTGTCGAGCCGCGCGCGGCGGATCTGGGCGCCGTAGTGGGCGTAGAACAGCTTCTCGAAACTGCCGTCGGCCAGCGCCGCTTCCAGTCCCACGCGCAGTTCCTCGGCCAGCGCCGGATTGTTGCGGTTAACGAAGAAATAGTCCGCAGTCGGGTAATGCACCACCACGTAGGGATCGACGGCCAGCTCGGGATGGCGCGCGGCCTCGGCCCAGATTTCGTTGACCGAGCGCGGCGCCCAGTCGATGCGGCCGGCGTTGAGCATGCCGAACATCGTGCTGTAGACCGCCGCCGGCTGCACCGTCACGCCGCTGTGGCGCAGGATCTGCAAATCCGGCCAGTCCTGTCCTTGCCCGCTGGTGTAACGGCGCAGATCGTCCAGGCTTTTTACGGATTGCAGCAGATCCTTGTGGTCGGCGCGCAGCAAGGCGATGCGCCAGCCGATCAGGCCGCGCGTCAGCGGAATGCGCACCGGCAGCAGCCGCGCCTCGCGCTCGGCCGAGGTCATGGTGCCAACCACGTCGATGCGGCCGGCACCGGATTGCAGCTCGACCAACGCGCGGTTCTGCTGCATGCGCGCCGGCGACAGTTCCGCGCAGTAGTGTCCACCGGCCTTGGTCAGCGCCAGTTGCAGCAAGGCGATGCCGTAATCGCCCTGCTCGCCATCGCCGTCCACGCGCGGGTAATGAACGACCGCCGGCCCGGCGGCAAAGGCCAGTCCATTCAACCATAGACACAGCAGCAACAGGATACGCATGGCGGCTTCCAAAAATGAATCTACTTTCATCGTGCGCTTGCTGCACGGCACTGTCAAGCTGACAAGAATAATTGCAACACGGATGCGCCTCTTTTTTAATCAGTTCGTGCATTCTTGCGAGCAACGGTGTAAACTACCGGTTATTGCCGAAGGGAAATATTATGGCCATCGCCGCACTCAGCTCAGGAGTTACTGGTCTCAACGTCGCCCAACGCGCGTTGGGCAATAGCGCGCACGCGATCGCCAACATCGGCACCCAGGGCTTCCAGCCGGCGCAGGCCACGTTTGCCGAAAGCGCCCCGGCCGGCACCGGCGTAACGATTTCCATGCGCGGCCAGGAGTTGCAGCAGGTGGACGCTCCCAGCGCCACCAACCTGGCGGTGGAGACCACCAATTCGCTGGTCTACAAGGCGCAATTCGACCTGTCGGCCAAGGTGGTACAGGCAGCGGACCAGAATCTGGGCACGCTGATCGACATCAAGGCTTGATCGCCACCGGCCGTTTCGGCCACAATGCGCGGTAATGAATACCCTGAATATCGCACAACTCCTCGCAGACCTGCCTTCCCGTATCTCCGCTATCCCGCGCCGCTGGGCCGTACAGACGCCGCACGCGCACGCGCTGCACGACGGCCAGCGCCACTGGACCTATGCCGAACTGGCCGCCGCCATCGACCACGCCGCCGCGCAGCTTCGCGCCTGGCAGCTGCGGCCGGGCGACCGTCTGGCCGTGGTGGGCGAAAACTGCGTGGCGCAGGTGGTGCTGAGTTTTGCCGCCGCCGATGTCGATGCCTGGATAGTACACATTAACGGCCGCCTGACGGCGCGCGAAGTGGACGGGGTGCTGGAACATAGCGGCGCGCGACGGGCGATCTATCTGGCTACTGCGGCCTCGCCGGAAACGGCGGCGCATGGCGCGCGTAACGGGGCGATGGCGGCGGAGACGGTAGACGCCTCACTGGGCCGGTGGCTGGTCGGCCCGCTGAACGCGCATTGCGTGCCGGAGCCGGTGCATGCGGCGCCGGAGCAGCAAGTGGCGGCGCTGCTGTACACCACCGGCACCACCGGCCAGCCGAAAGGCGTGATGCTCACGCACCGCAACCTGCTGTTCATCGCCGCCGTATCGAGCACGCTGCGTGGCCTGACGCCGGCCGACCGTGCCTATGGCGTGCTGCCGATTACCCACGTCTACGGCCTGACGTCGGTCATGCTGGGCACCTTGTATGCCGGCGCATGCCTGTATCTGTGTCCTCGCTTTACGCCGGATGGCCTGCTGGCGGCGCTGCGCGATTATCGCCTGACCATCGTGCAAGGTGTGCCGGCCATGTATGCGCGCCTGCTGGAGAAATTGGGCGGCGCGCAACCGCGCCTGGAAACGCAACTGCGCTTCGCCTACGCCGGCGGCTCGCCATTACCGCCGTCGCTGAAGGCGCAGGTGGAACAGCTGCTTGGCCTGCCGCTGCACAACGGCTACGGCCTGACCGAGACCTCCCCCACCGTCAGCCAGACCCGCCTGGACCGGCCGCGCAGCGATACCTCGGTTGGCCACGCCATTCCCGGCATTGAGGTGCGTGTAGTGGCTGGCGAGGACTGCGTCGGCGAACTGTGGGTGCGCGGGCCTAACGTCATGCGCAGCTACTACCGCGAGCCGGCGCTGACGGCAGCCGTGCTGGATGCGGACGGCTGGCTCAACACGGGCGACATGGTGCGCCAGGACGACGACGGCGCGCTGCACATCGTCGGCCGTACCAAGGAGCTGATCATTCGTTCCGGCTTCAACGTCTATCCGCTGGAAGTGGAGACGGTACTGAATGCCCATCCGTCCGTGACGCAATCGGCGGTGGTAGGCCGGCCGGCGGCCGATGGTGACGAACAGGTGCTGGCGTTCGTGGAGCTCGATGCGCGCCAACCGGTGACGATGGAAGCGCTACACCTGTACCTGCGCGATCAGCTGGCGCCGTACAAGCGGCCGTCGCAGATCATCGCCATGGACGCGCTGCCGGCAGCGGCCTCCGGCAAAATCCTCAAGAGCCGACTGGTAGTAGCACCAGCTTGCGGCGACTGACGATATCGTCATAAGCGCCGCTCCGGCGCAGATTGTCCAGCACGCGGTTGAACTTGGCCAGCAACTCGGCGTTGGCCGGACTGCGGTTCACCAGCATGACGTTCTCGGAGCGGTAATACGGCGTGTCCAGGCTATGGAAGCCTCCTGACTGCTGCGTGAATTCGGTGCGGATAATGTAGTTGCCGACGTTTTCATCGGCAATGGCGAGGTCGAAGCGCGCCACCTGCAACTTGCGGAAGTTGGTCTGGTCATTATTGGCCAGATCCAGCGCAATGCCGCCAGCCTTGAACAAGTCCTCGTACCAATAGCCCGCCACGCCGCCGATCTTGAATTGCCGCAGCTCGGCCAGATCTTTGTAACCGCCCGGCCAGCTGCGGCCAGGCTGGTCGTAATAGAAGAACTTGGCCCGACGCGCATACAGCGTGTCGGACAGCAGATAACGCTCCAGCCGCTCCGGCGTGACCACAAACGGCACCGCCGCCCAGACGTCGCGCGCGTCCAGCAGCACCAGGCAGCGCTTCCACGGCATGAAGCGGAAGGTGAACTTCACGCCCATGTCCTTGCCGATACGATCGAACAATTCGCTAATGAAGCTTTGCCGGGGATCGGTGCTGATATAGGGAGGATATTCGTTGGTGGCGATCACCAGCTCCAGCGGGGCCGCCCACGCCGTCATGCACCACATAGCCAGCCATGCTGCGATCAAGTGCCGCATCGGTTCTCCCCTGCGCCAGGACTTCCTCCCTTATACGCGAGATCGGGCCGCTTGTCAGCGACGGATGCGCTCGGAGAAATCGGCGGCCTGGCCCGCAGCCCGCGCCCGGGCGGTGATGTGGGCATTTTGCCGCAGCGTGTCGAAATCGCCCTGCCCTTGCAGCGCGCCCAAGTCGTACAGGTAACGGTCGAGATAGCCGGAGGCCAGCAGACGCCAGTCCAGCGGTAGGCCAGGCTGGATGCGGCGCGCCATCTCGTAGATGATGGTGGTGCAGTTACCGATCAACGTGTTGTAGAAGCGCGGCGTCCGTTTCAGTTGTTCGCCCTCATCGAGATAGGCCAGG
Source organism: Duganella levis (assembly GCF_009857605.1). GTDB lineage: Bacteria > Pseudomonadota > Gammaproteobacteria > Burkholderiales > Burkholderiaceae_D > Rugamonas > Rugamonas levis. The sequence continues at coordinate 120,078 of NZ_WWCT01000006.1, forward strand.
AACAGGGAGCGCATCATCTCCGGCGGCATCTTCAGACGATACAGCCACATATCCTCGTCGCGGACGTTGGTGCGCACGCGCAGGATGTCGCGTTCGTCGGCGGCGATCAGCACCGTTTCGTAGCGCTTGAAGAAGCCGGCCAGCCCATCGAAACTCTCGCCGCGCTCCTTGCGGATCTCAATCGAAAACGTCAGGTAGCGGCCATCGGCAAAGCCAAACGACACCAGCGTGTGGGCGATGGCTGGTCCCATCCAGTAAGACAGCGCCACATCGACTGAACGCAGCTGGTTCAGATCGTACTGGCGCGGCTCCCAGCGCACCGTGTAATCCGTGTCGCTGCGCCAGTCGAAATTGCGCACCTGGTCCAGCGTGACGATGCTGCCGTCCACCCTGCCCGTCACCATGCGCGCGACATCGTCGGCCCACAGGCGGTCGTGCGAAGGCTGGATGGTGCTCCACCACGCCATCAGTCCGACCAGCAGCACCAGCCACACGGACGGTGCCGGCCAGCTGCGGCGCCACAGGCAGACCAGCGCGGCGACGCTGATCACCGCCCAGACCACCAGCGCCAGCTTGCGCGGCAAATCGCCGGCCGGCAGCTGGAACCACAGCGCGCCCGCGCCCCAAGCCGCCAGCGCGGCCATCACAAGAGAGGCAATCAGCATGGCGGCAATCGTCAGGATATGTTTAGTCATGCCCTGATTATGCGGCCTAATCCTCCTTGTCGTCGACTCCGCTGGTGCACCCGATCTGGACGCAGATCAGTTTTACTGCAATACTCAGCACCACGCCGACAATGCCCAATAATTCCAACATGGCAGGTTCCGTTCAATAAATAGAGATGCGAAGAAGAGACGCTTCACTTTAACGGCCAGCCCGGGTTTGATCCAATATCAAAAACGGCGGCCATCTATCTCGAAACGGCATAACGGTGATTTCGCTCAAACAGTTTAAATATTTTATAGAGATCGTCGAAGCGGGCAGCTACTCGCGCGCGGCGGAAAAGCTGTACATCGCACAGTCGGCGCTGAGCCGGCAAATCAAGGAACTGGAAGACGAGCTGCAAACGCCGCTGCTGATGCGCGACGCCCGCCAGTTCGAACTGACGCCGGCCGGACAGCTGTTCTTCGAGCGCGGCAAGCGCATCCTGGAAGACATCGACGACACGCTGGTGCAGGCACGCCATGTGGGCCAGGGATCGCAAGGCGTGATCCGGCTACAGCACTCCAGCTCGGTGATCCTGACGCCGCGCATCAGCAACGCGCTGGCGCAAACGCTGGATGCGCATCCGGGCGTGACGCTGGAAGTGTCCATGCTGCCGTCGGAAAACCAGACGCTGGAAATCGAAGAAGGCCGCGCCAACATCGGCCTGCTGCGGCTGCCGACCTTGCGCCGCCATCCGCACATCCAGGTGCGCGAGATCGGCAGCGAGCGGCTGATGGTGGCGGTGGCGCAGCACTCGCCGCTGGCGGCGCTGGACAACGTGGACCTGGCGGCGCTCAGCGATGAGGCGTTTATCTCCATCCCGCACAAGGATCGCGGCGGCTTGAGCTATCTGGTGGCCAATCTCTGCCTGGAGCAAGGCTTCTTCCCCAAGCCGGCGCGGGCTCTGTCGCGCAAGTCGTCGCAGCTGAATCTGATCGAGGCAGGACTGGGCATCGCCATCGTGCCCGAATGCATGCGGCTGACGGCGCCGGCCGGCGTGCGCTTTGTGACGCTGTCGCAAGGCCAGCTACTGACGACCGTCGGCCTGGCCACGCGCCGCGACGCCGATCCGCTGGTGACGGCGTTTGCCGATGCGCTGGTCGGGCTGCTGGTTTAGCGAGGATATTTCTTTTCGATGTCGGCCAGCGTGCCATCGTCCTGCATGGCCGCCAAGGTAACATCGAACCGCCGCACAAGCTCGGGCGACACCAACTGGCGGTTGAACATCAGGTAGCTCGGGGCTGATTCCAGTACCGGCCCAGTGACGACCGCCGCGTCTTCCGCATTGAGCCGCTTGAGCAGCGCGATGCCGACCACGCGGCTGCACACGACAGCATCCATTCTGTGGGCCAGCAGCTTGAGGAAATTGCCTTCATGGCTGTTGGCGACTTCCAGCTTTGTAAACAGGCCGGTTTGTACTGCGCCATCAAATACCGGGCCATAAGACGACTTGTTCAATACGCCGATCGACAAATGCTCCAGCGACTTGAGGTCGCCATCAAAGGTGATATTGGAATCTTTTCGGACAAAGATCACATAATCCTGGCTCAATAACGGACGGACCGGGAATAAAAACCTGGCCTCCCGCTCCGGATTTTTCTTGATCGTAAAAATGCCATCGGCCTGGCCCGCCTCTAGCATCGCCAGCCCGCGGGCCAACGGGTAGAAGACTATCCGGACTGGCACTTTCATACGGCGGAATGCCTCGACGACGATATCGACAGCCATCCCACTTGCGGGGACCGGCGCCGCAGTAGGCTCCATGAACGGAGGATAGTCAAAGCTCAGCAACGTTAAAGGTCTTTGCTCGGCATGTGCAGGCTGCCACAGTAAATTGAGCAATACACACAATAGAAATAGCGGAACTCGCATATGGATTCAACTTTCTCCGGTCTTTAGCATAGTTTTGGCAAGGTCCCTGGAAGGCGGCTGGCCGAACAAGCGTGCATATTCGCGGCTGAACTGATTCGGGCTTTCGTAGCCAACGCTGAACGCGATCGACGTCGCGCTACCCTGGCCCGCGATCAGTTGCGTGCGCGCGTGTAACAGGCGGATGCGTTTTTGATACTGCAAGGGACTCAACGCTGTCACCGCCTTGAAATGACGATGGAATGCCGACACGCTGAAGGCCGCCATCTCCGCCAGCGCCTCCACCCTGATCTGCTGGGTAAAGTTGCGCCGGATCCAGTTGATGGCGATGCCGATGCGTGACAGGGCTGTGTCGGGCGATGCGATGTCGCGCAACATCCAGCCGAGCGGCCCCTGCAGCACGCGGAATAGTATCTCACGTTCGTAGGCGGGAGCCAGCACTGCGATCTCGTCCGGCCGCTCCATCAGCCGCAGCATGCGGATCCAGGCGTCCAGCAGTTCACCGTTGACCGGCGCCACCGAAAAGCCGGAACCGAACAGCGTGCGGCATAGCGGCACCGGCAGATCGCGGATCAGCGCGGCGACGATGGCGGGGTCCAGCGTCAGGCTGACCGCCAGGTAAGGTTCGCCGGTGGCGGCGGGATGAACCGCGCCTACAGCCGGCAGATCCACCGACATCACGAAGTAAGTCGCCGGATCGTAGTGAAACGTGCGGTCCCCTACCGTCATGGTCTTGGAACCGGTCAGGATCAGGTTAATCATGGGATCGTAGACGGCGGCCAGCAGGTGCTCCGGGATCTCGCCCTGCACCATGGCCACCCGTGGGATGCCGGTTTCGGTGCGGCGATTCTCGGCCCCTGCGGCCAGTGCTCTCAATTCTTGCATTTGCTGTTCCATGTTGAAACCCTAACAGGGGCCATCGCCGGATGCAATGGGAAAGCAGAAATAGGCAAGTTTCGAGGAGGATCGGGTGAGTGCGTGGCAGACGGCAGTCTTACCATGGATCTCACTAATCTACTGGAGGAATCGCATGAAAATCGTTATCGTAACCGGCAGCAGCCGTGGTATCGGCGCCAGCACTGCGCTGGAATGCGCCAAGCGCGGCATGGGCGTGGTCGTCACTTACAACAGCAATCCGGAAAAGGCGGAAGCGGTCGTGCAAGCCATCACCGGGATGGGCGGAAAGGCGGTTGCGCTGAAGCTGGACGTTGGCGACAGCCGATCATTCGCCGATTTCCGTCAGGTGCTGTCTGGCCGGCTGGACGCCATCTGGGGCCGCAAGAGCTTCGACTTTCTTGTCAATAATGCCGGCTACGGGCTGTATGCGCCGATCTCCGAGGTCACCGAGGCGCAGTTCGACGGCCTGTTTAACGTCCACCTAAAGGGGCCGTTTTTCCTGACCCAGGCGCTGCTGCCGTTCATCGAAGACGGCGGCCACGTGATCAATGTCACCAGCGCAACCAGCCGGGTAGCCACGGCGGGCGTGGCGCCGTATGCCGCCTTCAAGGGTGGTCTGGAGGTGCTCACGCGCTACATGGCCAAGGAATTCGGCGCGCGCCGCATCCGGGCCAACTCGGTCGCGCCGGGTGCGATTCGCACTGAGCTGGGCGGCGGGCTGACCCCGGAATTCGAGGCTATGCTGGCGGATCAGACGGCGCTCGGCCGGGTCGGCGAGCCGGAAGAAGTCGGCGGCGTCATCGCCAGTTTGCTGTCCAACGAGAACCGCTGGATCAATGCCCAGAACATCGAAGTGGCTGGCGGCTACATCATCTGAATCAAGGAGAACGCATCATGCTCGATCACGTTTTCATCAGCGTCAGCGATATCGCCCGCTCGATTGCCTTTTACGAAAAAGCATTGGCGCCGCTTGGCATTGCCCATGCGCTGGACTACGACGGCCGCCAAGGCCCGCCCGGCCACCCGGACCTGAAGGGTTTCGGTGCCAACGGCCGCGTGTTCTTCTGGCTGCGAGAAGGTACGGTGGAAGGCCGCGCCGCCCATGTGGGCTTCGTCGCCGATAGCCAGCCCATGGTCGACGCGGCCTTCGCGGCGGCGATGGCTGCCAGCGCCGCCGAAATTCATCCGCCCGGACCGCAGTTGCACTATGACCCGCGCTATTACGCCGCGCAGGTGCGCGATCCGGATGGCTACAGCCTCGAATTCGTCTACAAGGAATGGCAGCATTAATATGAAGAAACTGATGATTTATGGCGCGTCCGGCTATACCGGTCGCATGGTGGCGCAGCACGCTGCAACCGCCGGCACACCGCTGATCCTGGCGGGACGCAATGAGGCGGCACTGGCCGCACTCGCCGCCAGCTGCGAGGTGCCGTACCGCGTCTTCGCGCTGGACGACCTGGCTGCAATTGAGCGGTCACTGGACGGGGTGGCTGTGCTGCTGAATTGCGCCGGTCCGTTCGCCAGGACGGCCGAGGTGCTGATGCGCGCCTGCATCCGCCATGGCGTGCACTATCTTGACGTCGCCGCAGAACTGGACAGCTACCGTCTGGCCGAAGTGCTCGACGCCGAGGCCAAGGCGGCCGGCGTGATGCTGCTGCCGGGCAGCGGCGGCAGCGTGGCGATGCTCGGCTGCCTGGCCGGCCACACGGCGGCGCGGGTAACAAACCCAGCGCGCATCAAGGTGGCCATGCATGTGTCGGGCGGCTTGTCGCGCGGCTCGGCCGTCAGCGCCATGGGCAGCGTCACCGCCGAAACGCTGGTGCGCAACGCCGGAGCGCTGGTAGCGCAGCCGCCCGGCGTGATCCGGCAACTCGACTTTGGCGACGGTGCGGTCGATTGCTTCCAGGTGACGCTGCCCGATCTGATCACAATCTGGCGCGCCACCGGCATCGCCGACATTGAGACCCTGGTCCATGTGACGGGTAACGGCTTTCCTCAAGGCGATCTGTCGGCGCTGCCGGATGGGCCGAGCGAGCAGGAACGCCTGGCCCATCGTTATCAGGCCGTCGCCGAGGTGACCACGTCCGATGGCGCGGTGGTCCGCTCGGTGCTCGACACCGTCAACGGCTACACCTTCACCGCCATCGCTGCCGCCGAAGCCGGCCGCCGCGTGCTGGCCGGCGAACACCGGCCGGGCTTCCAGACACCCGCGCAGCTATTCGGTAACGGCTTTGCTGAAACCATCGCCGACACCACCATCATCAATACGTAAAAAACCAAGGAAATACTAATGACCATCTCCCCTTCCTCCGCCAACACCGCCGCCGACCAACTGGCGGTAATCGATGCCCTGTATCGTTTTGCTGCTGGCATCGACCAACGCGACCAACGCCTGCTGGCATCGTCACTGGCAGAAAACGCCGTCTCGGACTTTCGTCCGGCTGCCGCCAAAGCCGGCTTTGAATATCCGGTCATCGAGGGCCGCGACGTCATCGTGACAGCCCTGACGGCCGCCCTCGCGGCGCTGGATACCACGCACTCCGTCAGCAATCCGCGCGTCACCATCGACGGCGCCACCGCGCGCCTGGATGCGCTGGTGGAAGCCCAGCATGTCTCGCGCGCCGATCCTGCCCGCCACTATCTGATGAAGAACCGCTACGATGTTGAACTGGCAAGAGCGGGCGACGGCTGGGTCATCACGCGCACCACGGTCGACAACGTCTGGCGTTCGGGCGACATTGCCGTGCTGTCGGGCATCTAGCGCGCCCGGCGCTGCTGAAGGCGCGACTCTGTGCGCGCCCTCACACCCGCCCGCCATAGCGTACGACTGTTGACTTCGACCTGTGGCACACTGATGCTATCCGAGACCAACAGGAATTAGCATGAGCGCCGGACCAGACGACCAGGAGCCGCAAGTCAATCCACAACGCCGCGCCGCCGACCAGGGCGAGCGGCGTAAGCAGGACCGCAAGACCCAACACGATAGCGGCACGCCGCGTTATCTCGATCCCGGCGACACCGTCTTCAGCCTGTGGGGCCGCGTCATCATGGCGCGCTACCGGCGCGTCGCTGCGGCCGCTACCCGGCACATTATCCAGCGACCGCTGCACATCGGCGTCTCCGCGCGCATCTTCCACCCGGAACCGGGTGCGACCGGCCTGCGCAGCAAGAACTTGCAATATCTGGAAGAGTCGATTGCGCAATGGGTGATGTCGCGCGATGTGCTGGTGTTCATGATACCCACTGTGAATACCGATGGCCTGCTGCATCCGTCCAACATCCGCCTGCGCGATTACGCCAAGCACTTGGACGGGCTGGTGCTGCAAGGCGGCGCCGACGTTTCGCCGCAGAGCTATTCCGAGGTGCCAACCCGGCCCGAATGGGGCGGCGACCGGGCGCGCGATATGTACGAGCTGGAGCTGCTGCATGAATTTGTCGAGGCCGGCAAGCCGGTGCTGGGGATTTGCCGTGGTTGCCAGCTGATCAACGTCGCCTTCGGCGGCACGCTGTACCAGGATATCGCGTCGGACGTGCCGGAATCGCTGGCCCACGTCAACGACGACTATGACCGCAACCGCCATGAAATCAGCTTCCCGGCCGGCTCGTCGCTGGCGCGCATGTTCAAGGGACAGGCGCGTGGGCTGGTCAATTCGATCCACCACCAGGCGGTCAAAACGCTGGGGCGGGATATGTCGGTGGAGGCGCTGTCGGTGCCAGACAATATGGTTGAGGCGATCCGTTACCGCAAGGCGCCGTTCGTGATGGGCCTGCAATGGCACCCGGAATTCCACCGCGCCGGTGGCGTGGAGCTGCTGGACTGCACCGGCATCCTCGACAACTTCCTGCGCGTGGCCCGCGAGACGCGTTTCTGAATGGTGTAGACTGGCGGCACCATAAAATCAGAACAATAGTCATGAGACGTGCCGTGATTGCCGCTTGTATGCTACTTGCCTCGCCAACTACCTCGGCCGAGGAAGTGATCCACATGGCTTACAGCGAACGGCCGCCTTACGTGATCACGCAGCCGGATGGCACCCTTGGCGGCCTGACGGGCGCACCCACCACTGCCGCTTTCAAAAACGCGGGCATTCCGGTGCAATGGCACAAGGTGCCGACCAACCGCCAATTGATGATGGTGAAAGACCACGCCAGCCCCAGCTGCGCCATCGGCTGGTTCAACACGCCGGAACGGCGGCAGTACGGCAAGTTCACCAAGCCGATTTATCGCGACCGCAGCTGGGCGGTGCTGACCAACGCCGCTTTCGCCGCCCGCAACATCGCTTCGCTGGACGAACTGGCGCACCAGCACGACGCGCGCGTACTGATCAAGGATAACTATTCCTATGGCGAACTGGACACCTTCATGCAGCACTGGCAGCCGGTCACAGCCATCTCGACCGCGCCAACGCTGAAGATGGTGCAGTCGGTCAGCACAGGCATGGTAGACCTGATGTTTGTCTCCGAAGACGAAGGCCACTACATCATTGAGCACCACGCCGGCCAGCAGGCACCCAACCTGCGGCTGCTGCAATTCAAGGATATGCCGCGCGGCATGGAGCGCTACATCATGTGCGGCAAGAGCGTGCCGGATGAGGTGATCGCCCGTCTCAACAAGGCGATCACCTTCAAGTAATCAACGCCCGCGGAAGCGATGGATGGCCGCGTCGACCACACCTTCCACACTACCGCTGGCGTCAAACTGCTGGCGAAGATAATGCGCATCGCTGCCCTCGTGCGTAACCTGGACCAGATGCTGCAAGCCGGCCGTGGCGCCCAGCTGCGCACCGTACGGTTCCATCTTGCGCAGCGTGGTCAGGATGTCTTCCCGCAGCGACAGGCTCTCGTAGGTTTTCGGATGGACCACCGTGCCGTCCAGCCCGAAGCGGCAAGCCTGGAAGCGGTTGTAGTTGTACACCAGATAGTCGTCCTCTTCCGGCGCCGCCTCGCGCCGCTCCAGCAGATAGGCGCACAGCGATTGCAGATACACCGCCAGCGCCGCCGCCCGCTCCACCGTCAGCGGCGTGTCGCACACGCGCAGTTCGATGGTGCCGAACTCCGGCTTGGGACGGATATCCCAGTAGAAGTCCTTCATGCTCTTGATCACGCCGGTATGTTCCATCTTGGCGAAATACTCGTGCTCGAAGGTATGCCAGCTTTGCGTGAACGGCGCCCGGCCGCTCATCGGAAACGCAAACACCGAGTTCAGCCGCGCCGAGTTAAACAGCGTGTCATTGCCCTGCACATACGGCGACGACGACGACAGCGCGATGAAGTGCGGTACGTAGCGGCTCAGCGAATGCAGCAGGAACAGCGCGTCATCGCCCGAGGCGCAGCCAATATGCACGTGCTGGCCGAAAATGGTGAACTGCTTGGCCAGGTAGCCATACAGCTCCGACACTTCCTTGAAGCGCGGCTTGGAGAAGATGCGGCGATCCGACCATTTCTGGAACGGGTGAGTGCCGCCGCCGCAAATGCCGATATTCAGCTGCTCGCCAGCGGTCACCAGCGTGTCGCGGATCACCTGCAACTGCGCCACCAGTTCCGTGTGGTTGGTGTGCACGTCGCTGTTAATCTCGATCATGCTCTCGGTGATTTCCGGCGTGACGTTGCCGGGGAACGGCTTGCGGCTCAACAGATGCAGCAAGTCCGGGCTGGACGCGGTCAGGTCGAAGTCCGACAGGCTGACCAGTTGCAGTTCCAGCTCGACGCCCATGGTCAGCGGCTTCGATGTTTGAAATTCTTCCAATGCCATTATTTTTCCTCCTGCGATGGCGATTCATTGGCCCAGATCAGCGCCCGCTGGGTGATGACCGGACCCACCACTTCCAGCAGCAGCGTCATGGCCGTCAGCGCGGCCAGCTCATCGACCAGCACGATCCCCATGTATTTCGTTTGTTCCAGCAGCAACGTGACAAACACCGACATCGGCGACAGCGCGATGCCGGTCAGCACGCCCTTGCGCCACGAGATGCCGCTGACGTGCGCAAACGCCGCCACGCTGGCCGTCTTGACCAGGAAGCGCGCCAGCAGCAGCACCGCCGCCAGGCCGGCGCCGTCAACCACCCGCTCCCACTCCAGCGTCGAGACGGCAAACACGAACAGCAGCACGGTCAGCAGTTCGCCGATACCGCCGAAGTTGCGCTCGGTACGGCTGAACGCCACCCGTTTGTGGCGCGCCGCCAGACCGAAGGTCAGCGTGGCCAGCACCGGCGACACGTCGAACGCGCGCGATGCCGCCACCAGCAGGATCACGCCCAGCGCGAAGGCAATGGTGCCATCCTGCGCCAGCGCGCCCAGCCGGCGCAGCAAGGCCGGCACGATAAAGCCCATCACCGCACCCATCGCGGCCGATACCAGCAGTTCGATGCCGCTGTGCGACACCGCCTGCGTCAGGCTGCCGGAGGTCTGGAACACCCAGAAGCCGACCACCACCTTGAACACGAACACCGCGATCACGCTATTGATGGCGACCAGGTGCAGCACCCGTTCGGTCACCTGGCCGGAACTGTTTTCTTCGTTAATCACGCGCAGCACGCCGGCTGGCGAAGTCGACATGGCCAGCGAAGCCAGCAGCAGAGAAGTCAGCGGCGGCATGCCGGTCAGATGCGAGATCAGGTAGACCACGCCGAAGGTCGCGGCCGATTCCACCAGCCCGCTGACGGCGATCCACGGATTAATCCGCAGCCAGTGCAGATTGATGCGATAACCAAATTCAAACAGGATCAGACCGAAGGCCATATTGGCCAGAATGGTCACATTGCTCGATGCGCCGCTGCTGAGCGCTTCCGGGAATGCCTGTGCCAGTAAAAAACCCACCAAACCGTAAACACTGATGCGCGGCAAGCGCGTCCAGCGATGCACGAATTCCCCCGAGAGCCAAGCCAAGGCAATTGCCAGTGGCCAGCCCAGATCGGCCAAAATGACCTGAATATCCGGCATGTACTTCTCCTTTTTAACAATACTTGTACAATTCTGCGCTGTATCGGCCGCTTTCACTGTGCGCTGGGGAACATAAGGAAACAAATATGCTAGAGATTGTCAACGAACATGCCTGCTTCGGCGGCGTACAGCGCTTTTATCGTCACGAATCGCGCGAGATCGGCTTGCCGATGCGCTTCTCGGTATTCATTCCATCACAGGCCCAGCAAGGCCCGGTGCCGGCGCTGTTCTACCTCGCCGGCCTGACCTGCACCGAAGAGACCTTCATGATCAAGGCCGGCGCGCAGCGCGTGGCGGCCGAGCTGGGCCTGATGCTGATCACGCCCGACACCAGCCCGCGCGGCGCCAATGTCGACGGCGAAAGCGACAGCTGGGATTTCGGCGTCGGCGCCGGCTTCTATCTCGACGCCACCGAGGCCAAGTGGGCCAGGCACTATCGCATGTACAGCTACATTCATGAGCTGCGCGAACTGGTTGAAAAAACGCTGCCGGTCGATGCCGGCCGCATCGGCATCTTCGGCCACTCGATGGGCGGCCATGGCGCGCTGACCATGGCGCTGAAACGCCCGGACGTGTTCCGCTCGGTATCGGCGTTTGCGCCGATCGCCGCGCCGTCGCAATGCCCGTGGGGCCAGAAGGCGTTCAGCGGCTACCTCGGGCAGGATACTACGGCATGGGCACAGTACGACGCCACCCTGCTAATGGCAGGGCTGAAGACGCCCTTCCCGGCCGGCATCCTGATCGACCAGGGATTGGGCGACAAATTCCTGGCCGAACAGCTGCATCCGGAAGCGTTCGAGGCGGCCTGCCAGACGGCCGCGCAGCCGCTGACCCTGCGGCGCCACGCGGACTACGATCACGGCTACTACTTCATCCAGACCTTCGTCGAAGACCACCTGCGCTTCCACGCGAAGAATCTTGCAGCTTAACGCTATAGCTTAATCTCGGTGCCCAGCTTCTGCAGAAACTGGGCGATCCACGCCGGATGCGCAGGCCACGCCGGCGCGGTGACGAAGATGCCGTCGGTGACCGCCTGGTCGACCGGAATCTCGGCATAGGTGGCGCCGGCCAGCTTCACTTCCGGCGCGCAGGCCGGATACGCGGAGATGGTCTTGCCGCGGATGACTTCGGCTGCCGCCAGCAGCTGCGCGCCGTGGCACACCGCCGCAATCGGTTTGGCCGCCGCAGCGAACTGCTGCACCAGCTCGATCACGCGCGAATTCAGCCGCAGGTATTCCGGCGCGCGGCCGCCGGCGATCATCAGCGCATCGTAGTTGCCCACCTCGGCGTCGGCAAAGCTGGCGTTCAGCTTGAACAGGTGGCCGGGTTTTTCGGTGTAGGTCTGGTCGCCTTCAAAATCATGAATGGCGGTCTTGATGGTGTCGCCGGCCTGCTTGTCGGGGCACACGGCGTGCACCACATGGCCGACGGCCTGTAGCGCCTGGAACGGCACCATGGTCTCGTAATCTTCCGCAAAGTCGCCGGTCAGGAACAGAATTTTCTTGGCTGCCACGGTATATCCTTTCGAAAAAATAAAGGGCCACGACGCTGCCGTCGTGGCCCTTCATACTACCGTGTTTTTCTACTCAGGCTGCAGTCTTGGCCAATACCGAGCGAATGGTGCCGGCCAGATCCTCGGCGGAGAACTTGGCGACATACGCATCCGCACCCACGCCTTTGACGTGGTCTTCATTGGTTTTACCCGACAACGAAGAGTGGATCACCACAGGAATCTTGCCGAAGCGCGGGTCCTGCTTGATCAAACGGGTCAAGGTAAAGCCATCCATCTCCGGCATTTCCAGATCGGTCAGCACCATCGCCACGCGATCCGTAATCTGCAGGCCTTCGGCCTTGGCGCCTTCTGCGATCGACTGCAGGCGGTCCCAGGCTTCCTTGCCGGACTTGGTCATGATGAAATGCACGCCCATCGCTTCCAGACCTTTTTCGATCAGGTTGCGCGCCACCACCGAATCGTCGGCGGCCAGCACCACGGCGCCCGGCTTCAGCAGCACTTTCGGGCCGATGGTTTCGGGATCGATATCATCACGCTCTGGCGGCACCAGTTCGCGCAAGATGGTTTCCACGTCCAGCACCTGCGCCAGGCGGGTGTTTTGCGTGTCGCCATCCACGCGGGCGATACTGGTGACCTTGCCGCCAGCCGTGCCTTCGGCAGTCAGCACCTGGCTCCAGTCCAGGCGCACGATTTCATCCACTGACTCGACCGCGAACGCTTGCGTGGTGCGCGCGAATTCAGTGACCAACATAATATTCAGACCAGTTTTTGGGGTCACACCGACAATGCCTGGCAAATCCAGCACCGTGATGATTTGTCCGCGCAGATTCACAACGCCCAGCATGTGTGGCGGGGATCCGGCCACAGCAGTCACTTCGGGCATTGCGACGATTTCGCGGATTTTGAAGACGTTAATACCGAACAGCTCAGAATGTTCGCCATTGGCGTCGCCGCCGAGACGGAACAAGAGGAGTTCGAACTTGTTGGAGTTGGTTAAGTTACTACGCTCATCAACTTCCTGTTGAACAGATTTCATGGATTCGTCTCCTTCGGTGGTCCTTGCTTAGTATAACGTTAGCAATGCCCAAGATGTTGTATTGGAGAACGATAAACAACAAAAAAGGAAGCCCGTGGGCTTCCTTTTAATGTGCTACTGAATTCTGGAGCGGGAGAAGAGTCTCGAACTCTCGACCTCAACCTTGGCAAGGTTGCGCTCTACCAACTGAGCTACTCCCGCAGAAGGCATGCATTATGACAGAAAGATTTCTCTTCCGCCAGTGCCATACCCCAACTTTTTAGCGAACACCCGATAGTGTAAGCTTAGCCTGTTTAACTGTACACGGAGTAAAGGTAGGAATGGATTCAATTGAAGTCGTCTTAGTCATGATGCTGGCGGTGGTCGCCAGCGCCTATATTCGCCGGGTGCTGCCGGGCACCATCCCGCTGCCGCTGGTGCAGATCGGCCTGGGCGCACTGATCGCCGCCAAGTCCGAACATGGGGTTGACCTCGAACCGGACCTGTTCTTCCTGGTCTTTTTGCCGCCGCTGCTGTTCCTGGACGGCTGGCGCATTCCCAAGAGCGGCCTGCTGCGCGACAAAGGCACCATCATCGAACTGGCGTTCGGGCTGGTGGTGTTCACTGTGATCGGCGCCGGCTTCCTGATCCACTGGATGATTCCCGCCATGCCGCTGCCGGTGGCGTTTGCGCTGGCCGCCATCGTCTCGCCGACCGATCCGGTGGCCGTGAGTTCGATCGCCGCCACCTCGCCGATTCCGAAGCGGCTGATGCACATCCTGGAAGGCGAATCGCTGCTGAACGACGCCTCCGGCCTGGTGTGCTTCCGCTTTGCGGTGGCCGCCGCCATGACCGGCGCCTTCTCGCTGCAAACCGCCGCCATCACCTTCTTCTGGCTGGTGGCCGGCGGCATCGCGGCCGGCGTCGGCGTGACCTGGCTGATCACCTGGCTGCAACGCTGGCTGACGCGCCACTTCGGCGAACCGCCAGGCTCGCCGATCCTGGTCAACCTGCTGATGCCGTTCGGCGCCTACCTGGTGGCCGAACGCCTGCACGCCTCCGGCATCCTGGCCGCAGTGGCGGCCGGCATCACCATGAGCTACGTCGAGTTGAGCGGCCACGCCATGGCCAGCACCCGCATCCAGCGCTCGGCCGTGTGGGACACGGTGCAGTTCTCGCTGAACGGCGTGATGTTCGTGCTGCTGGGCGAACAGCTACCGGAGATTTTCCACCTGGCCGGCACTTCGCTGGAGGAAAGCGGCCATTTGAACCGCTGGTGGCTGCTGGTGTACGCGGTCGCCATTACCGCCGGCCTGCTGGTGCTGCGCTTTGCGTGGGTGTGGGCCTCGCTGCGGCTGACCATCTTCAAACAGAAGTTCCGCCACCAGCCGCGTCAGAAAATCAATCCGCGCCTGCTGCTGGCCACCACGCTGGCCGGCGCGCGCGGCACCATCACGCTGGCCGGCGTGCTGACGCTGCCGCTGGTGCTGCCGGACGGCTCGCCGTTCCCGGCGCGCGCGCTGACCATCTTCATGGCCTGCTCGGTGATCCTGCTGTCGCTGCTGGTGGCCAGCATCGCCCTGCCACGGCTGCTGGCCGGCATGACCTTCCCGGCCGAACCGGAAGAGCAGCAGGAAGAAGATCTGGCGCGCCGCACCGCCGCCAATGCCGCCATTTCCGCCATCGAGAAAGCGCAGATAGAGCTGATGGAATCCGACGCCTGCATCGATCCGGATGTCTATCCGCAGGCCGCCGCGCGCGTGATCGCCTTCTATGAGCACAAGCTGAAGGAAGTCGATCCAGAAAGCGAACAGGCGTGGCGCAAGACCGATTCCGCCGAACGCGAACTGCGGCTGGCGGCGCTGGCCGCCGAGCGCAACACCGTGTTCGACCTGGCGCGCCACGATCACATTTCCGACGAAACCTCGCGCAAGCTGGTACGCGAAATCGACCTGATGGAAGCACGCTACCGCTAACGCCATGCAGAGAACCCGCACCGTCATCGCCCTCGCCTGGGTCTTGTTCTGGATACTGATGATTACCACATCAGTCCAGGAATATCTGCGCGATCACGATCACGGTGTATGGAAGCCGATATTGTGGGAAGGCTCGTCGGCGCTGACCGGCACCGTGCTGCTGCTAGCGCAGCGCCGCTTCACGCGCCGTTACGACCACCTGATCCATGCGCCGCTGCGCTGGTTCGCGCGCCAGCTGGCCTGGCTGCCGGTGTACTGGCTGGGGTTCGTGCCGATCGCTTTCGGCATGCGTCACGCGGTCTACGGGCTGGCCGGCGAACGCTATCCGCACGGCGGCTGGATCGAGATCTATCTGTACGAAGACATCAAGATGACGGTGTTCTTCTTCATCTTCGCCACCATCACCTTTGGCGTGCTGTCGTTCCATGCCATGCTGGATGAAAAGCTGCGGGTGGAGCGCGCCAATGCGTCGCTGCGCGAGGCGCAGCTGCTGCGCCTGAGCCAGCAGATGCAGCCGCACTTCCTGTTCAACGCCTTGAACACGATATCGTCGCTGATGTACAGCGACGTGGCGCGCGCCGACGCCATGCTGGTGCAGCTGTCGGACGTGCTGCGCGCCACGCTGGATGTCGGCGAGCGCCATCTGGTGCCCCTGGAAATGGAACTGCGGCTGCTACGCGGTTACGCGGCACTGATGGCCGAGCGCTTCTCGGACCGCGTCAGCATCGCCTGGCAGGTCGACGATGCGCTGCTGGCCTGCGCGGTGCCGGTGATGAGCATGCAGCCCTTGCTGGAGAATGTATTCAAGCACACAGTCGAAAAGCGCCGCCAGCCAACCGCCATCACACTATCCGCCCAGCGCCAGCAAGACACGCTGGTGCTGCGCGTTGAAGACGACAGCGGCCTGCTGCCAGCCGCGCCGACCGCCTCGTCGCCTCCGGCGGCCGGCGGCATCGGCGTGCGCAACCTGCGCGAACGACTGGCCGCGCTGTATGGCAATCGCGCCGCGTTTGACCTGATCCAGCTGTCGCCCGCCGGCGTGCGGGCCGAAGTGAGGCTGCCATGCGCGTCCTGATCATCGACGACGAACGCCCTGCCCGCGACAAACTGCGCCGCATGCTGGCGGCCGAACCGGACATCAGCGCCATCGAAGAAGCCCGCGACGGCGTCGAAGCGCTGGAAATGCTGCCAGCCTTCGCGCCCGACTTGCTGCTGCTCGACATCCAGATGCCCGAGATCACCGGCCTCGATGTCGCCGCCTCGCTGCCGACTCCCGCGCCGCTGGTGGTGTTCGTCACCGCCTACGACGAATACGCCGTGCGCGCCTTCGACGCCAACGCCATCGACTACCTGCTCAAGCCCTACGACCAGCCACGTCTGCAACGCGCATTGCAACGCGCACGCGAACGCCTCGTCCTGCCGCGCACCGCCGCCACCGCAACCGAAGCCGCGCCCGCCCTGCCCGCCGTCACTCAACTGCTGGTCCCCGAACGCACCGGCACCCGCATCATCAAAGTCGACGCCATCCAATGGATCGAAACCGCCGACAACTACATCATCCTGCATACCGCCGACGGCCAACCGCTGATGCGCCAGACCCTGGCCGGCCTGCTGGACAAACTCGGCCCGCGCTTCATCCGCTGCCACCGCCGCGCCGCCGTGCAGCTGGACTGGATCGCCAGCATCGTCAACCACGAAAAAGGGGACGGCGAACTGCTGTTGCACAGCGGCGCGCGCGTCCCCCTCAGCCGTCAATACCGCGCCGACGTCGTCGCGCGGATCGCCGACAATATTTAAACCACAGCCTGCTGCCCCTTCTGCTGGCGGCGCTTGGCCACGCCCACCAGCGCCAGTCCGGCCAGCAGCATGGCATAGGTTTCCGGCTCCGGCACCGCCGCCACCTGGGTCAGCGTATCGATGTTGGCATTGAAGGTGAAGGTATTATTCTGCGCATCGCCCCAAAAGAACGTGATCGTGCCATCGAAATCCTTCAGATCCAGCGTCGGTGGCAAGGCGCCGCTGTTCCATGTCTTGCCATTGTTCTTGTCCGTCAGCGTGATGTCGATATCCTGACTGACGCCCGGCGAAAGATTCTGTGCCGCCACCACCTTGATCGAATCCTGCGCACCGGCATTGCCGCCAATGCCGTCGCTGATGATCGCCATCGGATCGAAGGCTGCGGTGCTGTTCGGCTCAAACTTGTAGCCGGTGCTGCTGGTGAACGTAACGCCGACATGCGTCGGACTGGCATAGCCGGCATAGGTGCCATTGGAATCGGTATCGTAAAAAATGCTTGGCGTGCTCAGGTCGTAAAAGAAGTGGCCACTGAGGGTGGTGCCCACGCTCAGCAAGTGACTGGCGCTACCCGATGGAAAATCGTCCGCCGCGCCGTTGCCAAAATCGACTGCGGTGCCGTGCGCAGTAAAGTCGAACCGCACCATCTCCGCCTGACTGACCGCAGAGGCCAGGCCCAGCACCAACATCGACAGCGCCTTCAAAGCTTTGATACGTTTCATGTCATCCCCTATGTTTTAGAAAGAAGACTTTTATTGTATCCACAAATACAATATTTGATGTTTTTTTGTTTATTCTTTTTTGCAAGTCTCCGGCTCACCCCACGCGCCGCCCGTTTCGCCCCATGACGCTGGACGCAGCATCGCCGGCTGCTTAATCTAAAGACATCACAAAGGAGCTATCAATGACTAAGCCACGCCTGTATTTCCTCGACTGGATCCGCATCTTCGCGTTCTTCGTGCTGATCTTCTACCACACCGGCATGTACTACGTGACCTGGGACTGGCACGTCAAAAGTCCCTACGCCAGCGACGCCATCGAACCGTTGATGATCCTGTCGTCGCCATGGCGTCTCGGCCTGCTGTTCATGATTTCCGGCGTGGCCACCGCCTTCATGCTGCAAAAACTGCGCGTCGGCGCCCTGCTCAAGCAGCGCAGCTGGCGGCTGCTGGTGCCGCTGATATTCGGCATGTTCGTCATCGTGCCCCCGCAGGCATATTTCGAGGTGGTGGAAAAAGTCGCCTACCATGGCAGCTACGCGGAATTCATGCGCCTCTACGTCAGCAGCTACCATGGCTTCTGCCGTGGCGCCGACTGCCTGCGCATGCCGACCTGGAACCATCTGTGGTTCGTGTCCTACCTGTGGGCCTACACCATGATCGGCGGCTTGATCGTGTGGCTGCTCGGCGCCCGCTTCCAGCGCCTGTCCGACGCGGTGGGACGCCTGCTGAGCGGCTGGCGCATCATCGTGCTGCCGGTGATCGTACTGGCGGTGGCGCGCTACACGCTGGCCGACCGCTTCCCTACTACCCATGCGCTGGTCGATGACTGGTACAGCCACGCCCAGTACTTCTTCCTGTTCGCCCTGGGCGCGCTGCTGGCGATGCAGACCGGCTTCTGGGTCCGCGTCGACGCACTGCGCTGGACCAGCCTTGGCCTGTGGCTGTGCAGCTGGGCGCTGATCGTCTGCTACTGGTCGATCCCGGAAGCGCTGGCCACGCCGGAAGTGCTGCAATGGAAGCCGGTGATGCGCGCCATCTACTGCCTGTGCCAGTGGGCGCCGATCCTGACCGTATGCGGTTTCGGCCACCGTCACCTGAACTTCGACAGCGCCAAGCGTCGCTACCTGACCGAAGCCGTGTTCCCGGTCTACATCCTGCACCAGACGCTGATCGTCAGCATGGCGCACTGGATGAAACCCATCAAACTGGCGCCGGGCATCGAAGGCACCTTCCTGATCGTGCTGACCTTCGGCATCAGCTTCGGCGTGTTTGAAGTGGTGCGCCGCATCGGCGTGCTGCGCCCACTGTTCGGACTTACTTCACAAACGTCAGCGTATGCTGCGCGGGCCCCGGCAGCAGTGGCGACTCCCGCCCGGTAAGCCAGTCCATACGGCCATCGAGGAAGTACGGCGACAAGGGATGGCCACTCTGCCCGCCAGGCATGTTAAAGATGCCCTGCTCTTCGTGGCCCGGCGATACCGTCAGCCGCTCCGACTGGCCAAACGTCGGCCCGGCCACGCGCGGCATGTGCTGGTCGCCGGCCAGCATGTCCGGCGCCACCTTCAGGTATTTGCCCAGCAGTGGAACGGCGGACGCCATCGGATGCGCACTGGCTGCCGTGTTGCGCTGGCCCCAGGTGGCGTTCTTCAGCGGCTGGCCGTCCTTGGTCAGCTCCGCGATCACGCGGTCAAGCGCCGCCAGCTGCAAGGCTTCCCAGCTCGGATACTGCGACGGCAGCCAGCCGGCCGGCTGCTGGTCCAGCAAGCGCGCCAGCACCACCGGCCAGCGCGCGCTGATTGCGGCCATGCTGGCCTTGGGATCGATCTGCGCCAGCTCCGAGTTGACGCCGCCATAGGTGATGTCGTACACCGCGTACATGAAGCCGCGGGTGATGCGGTAACCGGCCGAATCCACGCTGGCCTTGCCGCTCCAGTTATCCTTCAGCAGCGCCAGCGCCTCGGTGCGTTGTGCATTGCCGGCGATGGCCTTGGCGTCCAGCGCGCCGATGGCGCGTTCACGCCATGCGGTCAGGAACACGGCGCGGTCATCGAGACCGATGGCGTAGACTTTTTTTACATCCGTTTTCGGACCCAATGCGGTCAAGTCGTCGCGTACCTGATGCGCGCGCGCACCGAGGTCGAAGCCGCCATCGCCAATCAGCGCCGCGCCCTCGCCGGCCAACTGGCGGTTGTTGGCGGTGCCGAGCTGCCCTTGCGGCGGATTAACCACCTTCGGATACTCCGCCGGCGCCAGCCAGCCTTGCCACTGGCCGGCTGCATCGTCGGCCGTCAGCGGATAGGTCGAAGTCACGCCGTGCGCCGCGCGCCGTGGCAGCGGGCCGGCGATGGTCCAGCCGATATTGCCCTTGTCATCGCCGGCGACGAAATTCTGCACCGGCACACCCAGCGTCGGCGCAATCGCCAGCGCCTGATCGAGCGTATCGGCCGACTCCAGCTTGCCCGCGTTGAAGTTGACGGCGCCCGGCAGATGCGCGCTCCAGTGCAGCGCATAGCTGCGGCCCTGCACCTCGCGGATCGGACCGAGCGAGGTCTCGCGCACCGCCAGTTTAACGGCCGGCGCACCTTTTACCAGTATGGTTTCTTCCTGCACCACCGGCGTTTCCCATCCCGCTTGCGTGCGCACCTGGCCCGGCTTGGCGGCGTCGCTATCCAGCGCGATCAGGTCCAGGTAATCGCCATAACTGTTGGTGAAACCCCAGGCCACATGGCCGTTACTGCCCACCACCACGAACGGCGCGCCGGGCAGCGTGACGCCCACCATGCGGCGCTGGCCGCCCTTCCCATCCGGGAACTGCAAGGCGGCGCGATACCAGATGGCCGGCAGCTGGATACCCAGATGCATATCGTCGGCGACGATGGAGGCGCCGGTGTCGCTGCGGGTGCCGGCCACCGCCCAGTTATTGCTGCCGACCGTGTTGAGGAATTCGGCCTGCGCGACCTTGACCGCTGCCGGCCTATCTGCGGCTTTCGGCTTGCCCCACCATGCCGGCGGCGCCGATGGCATCACCACTTCGGCGTCGATCTGCTGCGCATCAAGTGGCGCATCCCAAGGCGTGGACTCGGGCGCGAGGAAGGCGCGCTGCTCGTCGGTGGTGTGATCGCGGAACCAGCCGCGCGCCAGTTCACGCGATTCCAGATTGCCTTGCAAATCGAAATACATGGCCCAGATCACCAGCAGCGTATCGGCTTGGGTCCACGGGCGCGGCGTCTCACCCACCAGCGCATATTCAAACGGCTTGGTATTGAGCGCGTGCAGGCCGTCGTTGACGCCGGCCACATACCGATCCAGCAGCGCGCGGTCTTCTGCGGGCATGGACTTCAGCGCCAGTTCGCCGCGCGCGCGGAAGCGGTGCAGTCGGTGCGCTTTATCCAGCGGCAGCGCGCGGTCGCCAAACAGTTCGGACAATTCACCGGCCGCCACGCGGCGCAGCAGATCCATCTGGAAGAAGCGCTCCTGCGCATGCACAAAGCCGGTGGCATAAGCCACGTCGCCACGGCTGCCGCCACTGATGACCGGCACGCCATGCGCATCGCGCGCGACGCTGGCCGTGGTTTCGATTCCGGCCGCCTGGCGCGTGCCGTCCAGCTGCGCCAGACTGCCGCGCAAATACAGCCACGCCCCGGCTACTGCCAGCACCAGCAGCACCAGCGCCGCCAATAAAATCCGCTTCGACCACTCCGCCAGTCTGCTCGTCCGCATGCTGTCCCCAATTTAGGATGAAGCTATGCATATTGCCATAAGATCGAGCTCCCACGTCTCATTCACCATATCTTTGCCGAAGGCGTGCACCGGCTCCTCAGCCACCAGCACATAGCCTTTGCTCTGGTAGATATGGCGCGCTTCCTTTTGCTGGTCCGTGGTCCACAGGCGCATTTTGCGGTAGCCGGCTGCGCGCGCGAAGCGGTGGCATTCATCCACCAGCCGCGATCCGAGTCCGTAGCCGCGCGCCTGCTCTTCCACCAGCAGCAGCCGCAGTTTGGCCACGCCGTCCTCGCCGCTGCGCGCCAGCGCGATCGAGCCGACCGACTGACCGTTCATCTCGGCGATCCAGCAATGCTCCAGCACGGGATCGAAGTCGCGCTCGAAGTCGGCGCAGATCTGGCCGACCAGCGTTTCAAAACTGCGGTCCCAGCCCTGCAGCGTGGCATACAGTTCGCCGTGGCGGCGTGTGATCCACGCCATGTCGCCCGGACGATGCGCGCGCAGTACGAACGGCTGGGCGTATTTGAGGCCGGCCTCGGTGTCCAGCAGCTCGCGGATGGTGCGCATCGCATCCAGCATGCGCAGCTGGTCGGCATCGCCGAAGCGCGACAGCATGTCGCCCACCTCTTCGCGTGAGCGGCGGTCCAGCGGCTCGTAGACGGCGCGGCCGTGCTCCGTCAGATGCAGCAGCTTGGAGCGGCCATCGGTGGCGGACGGCACTTTGCTGACCAGACCAGCGCTTTCGAACTTGGCGACGATGCGGCTCAGGTAACCGCGATCCAGCCCCAGGTCGCGGCACAGCGCGGCCGATGGCTGGTCGCCATGGTGCGCCAATTCGTACAGCACGCGCATCTCGGTCAGCGTGAATTCGCTGTGCAGCAGGCCTTCGCGCAGCACGCCGATCTGGCGCGTGAAAAATCGGTTAAACGAACGGACCGTCGCGACGCGGTCGTTAAAAACAGGGACAGGCATGGCAACTCCAGCAAACGATACAGGGCAATTGTGCGACACATTGCTGACTGAGTCAACAATCTCGCGTAGCCCAGCTTGCCGGATAGTGTTAGAGTAAGAACAACACGACTACGCGGCCGCCGCGCCGTCTCACGCCATGTTAGCTGCGCCTATCCCTGCCTACGACAAAGAGCGTCTCGCCGCCCTGCGCGAAATGCTGATCCTGGATACACCGCCCGAAGAGCGCTTCGACAAGGTGGTGGAGTTTGCGGCACAGGAGTTCGACGTGCCGATCGCGCTGATCTCGCTGCTGGACGAAAACCGCCAGTGGTTCAAGGCCCGCGTAGGCGTGGACGTCTGCGAGACCGCCCGCGATATCTCCTTCTGCGGCCACGTCATCCTGCAACCGGACCTGTTCATTATTCCCGATTCGCGCGCCGACGAGCGTTTTGCCGACAACCCGCTGGTGGTCAATCCGCCGCACGTGATCTTCTATGCCGGTGCGCCGTTGACCATGCCGTCGGGCTTCGTCATCGGCACGCTGTGCATCATCGACCATGAACCGCGCACGCTGGACGCTACCGAAATGGCGATTTTCACCTCGCTGCGCGACTTGCTTCTGGAAGAACTGGCCAACCGCGCGGAGGCAAACCATGCATGATGCACCTTCCAGAAACCTCAACATGCTGCTGGTGGAAGAGCAAACGCTGCTGCGCAAGACGGTATCGATGACGGCGCGCTCACTGGGCCTGGGCACTGTGCACGAAGCGGCCACCGTGCAGTCGGCCGAACGCATGCTGCGCGAACGCGCGTTTCAAGGGGCGGTGATTTCGATCGACTGCGGCGCCCAAGGCGGCTGCCACTACACGCTGGAACTGCTGGACAAAGTCCGCAACGGCCTGTCGGCCAGCGACGCCTCCATCCCCATCGCGGTGATGGTCGACCAGGCCACCGCAGACCTGATGCGCGAACTGCGCGAACGCCAAGTCAGCCGGGTCATCCTCAAACCCTTCCGGGCCAAAATCCTGCTGGAAGCGTTTGCGCAAATGTCGTCCGCTCGCGGGACTCAGTAGAACCACATCCCTCACCCTGATTTGATAGGCACCGCACAGAGGCCCAGGCGTCGCTGGCCTAGCATGGTAGCTTCTTTAAAGGAGCGGCCATGAACGACATCCCCGACATGCAGGACTGCATTGACGCCTGCACCAACTGCCACCAGGCTTGCCTGCAAACTGCACTCACGCACTGCCTCAAGATGGGCGGCCGGCACGTCGCGCCGGACCACTTCCGCTTGATGATGGACTGTGCCGCTATCTGCGAAACCTCCGCCAACCTGCAACTGAGCGGGTCCCCCTTCAGCGCGCGACTTTGTGCCCTGTGCGCAGACATCTGCCATGCCTGTGCGCTGAGTTGCCTGGAACTGGATGGCATGGAAGAATGCGCCCGCGCCTGTGAGGCGTGCGAGCACACTTGCCGTGCGATGGCTGCTTAGTTGCCGAGGTGGGATTGGGTCAGCAGATCGCGCCGGGTATTTGATACTTCGGGCGTGCTGCTTTCGTCGGTCAACATGCCCATCACGTACTTCAGCACTTGCGTGGTGCGGGTGATGTGTTCGTCGACAGTCCCGCGCACCAGCATGCCATTGTGGTAGCCGATTTCGGTGTCCCTTGAGCGGTCCTCGCTGACATGCTTGAAGTAGTAGTTTTGCGAGCCCTTGCTGTTGTCCAGCGCCAGCGGCGTAGCGCCGAGGGACTCATGGAAGCTGGCCTCCAGGTGCGCGTGCTGCTTCTGCGAGATGGAGCGATTGCGCTGGCTGTCGCCGCTGATGTTGGTGCTCTGCGAGACCTGATAAGAGAATGTATCCATTTCATTCTGCCGCATCGGATTGGACGCTACCGGCGTGTCGCTCATGGAAGCGTCAAAATCCGGTAGCCCGGTCAAAAGCGCATGATCGCTGTCCGACAAATTGATGGGACGATTACTGACCACCGTGGTCTCCGACGCAACACCCGTCATCTGCTGAAACGCCGACTTGAACGTGGCCAGTGTCGACTCGTTGGCGTGGCCACGAATACCCGCTTCGTCAAACTGCTTCAGATACGCATCCATGCCCGCCTTGCGCTGCTGCGCATTGCCCATGCCGGCCAACTGGCGCAGGTCGACGCTGACATTGGCTTTACCGTCCGGCCCATCCGAGGTGAACGAGCGCTTCGCGTGATCGACATGAAAAGTCTGCGTTTGCGCCGGCGTGGTACCAAACTGCGTTTTCGCCTCCACATCAATCGACGACACCAATGACGAATCGTAGGCCAGCAGCCCTGTGAAATCCAGCCTGGATCCATCCCGCATGCTGTCGATGGCACTCTGAAAGCCATCCGCCAGCTTGGCCAGTGCAGCGCGATCAGTCGCCCCCAGCTTGCTGCTACTGCTTACCTGTAGCGAGAGGCTATTGGCTTTGCTATCCAGGTTGACCTTGACGTCGATACCGTCAGCCATCTTGATGCTCAACGTGACTTGATATCCACCCGCTACCGGATCGGCATTCAACAGCGATACCGACTGCGAGAAATTGTTCACGTCGCGCAGCGCGGCAGCACCCAAACCGTCAAAGCGGTTCAACAGGGATTTTGAACCGTAATTGATGGTCATCAGCGACGTCAGCGGATCGCTGGATTTGACCTTCCACGTCAGCGCGCTAGCCAACGGCGCCTGCATGCTTTGCAGGCTGCCGGAAGATGCGACACTGGACGCTTGCGCCCCAGTGTCAGCAACAATGGGAAGATTTTGTTGTCCCTGCGCCTTGAATACCGGAAGCACCGGGACAACGCTGCTGCTGAGGGGGGATATGGTCGTCATAACCTATAGTAGCGACAAAATCCCTACCAAAATTAAATCCGCCGTCAGTAGATCTCCTGCGCCACCTCGCGCACGGACTTGAGCAGCAGCTCGGCCCCTGGCGACAGGATGTGGCCATTAACGGTGATGATGCCGAAAGCATCCATGCGGCACGGCAGCTCGATCGGCAGGATGTTCAGCACACCCTGCGACTCGTAATACTGCGCCACCGCGATCGGCATCACGTTGAGCGCGTCGGTTTGCTGCAGCAGCGGTTTAATCAGCAGCACCGCCGTGGTGTCGACCACGTTGATCGGCACTTCCAGCCCCGCGCGGCGGAACATCAGTTCACAGCGCGCGCGCAGGATCGAGCCTTGCGGCGGCAAGATCCACGGCTGGTTGGCGATATCGCGCAGTTGCAGGTTCTTGGACTTCATCAGCGGATGGCCAACACGCACCACCGCACATGCCGGCTCGTCGCCCAGCTCCTCGTAGCTCAGTCCCTGGGCGCTTTCGCGCTCAGGAATCCGGCCGATCATGAAGTCGAGCCGGCCGCGCTGCAACTGCTCCAGCAGCACGTTGGACAGCTCCATCTCCACGCCGATGCGCAGCTTCGGCGCCAGCTGCTTGGTGCGCGTGATCGCCTTCGGCAGCAGCGAAATCCCCGGCGTCATGATGGTGCCGATGTCGACCTGCCCGGTCAGTCCGGCCTTGATGGCGACGATGTCCTCATGCGCCGCCGACAGGCTGGTCAGCGCCATGCGGGCGTGACGTATCATCGTCTCGCCGTAGATAGTTGGCTCCATGCCGCGCGGCAGACGGTCGAACAGCTGCACGCCCAGCATCTCCTCCAGATCCTTGAGCTGCTTGGACGCGGCGGGCTGCGTCATGTGCAGCTCCTCGGAGGCGCGGTGGATGTTGCGTTGTTCGTCCAGCGCGATCAGCAGCAGCAGCTGGCGCGTTTTGAGGCGCGCGCGCAGGAACCAGTTAGGGTTTGTATCCATAGGTAAATGATATCAGGTTCGGCATTGATTATTATTCAATGCCATTGTTATTGATATCACTTGCAAGCAGCACTAGGATTGGCCGCAGGGCCTTCCTTGGTCTGCTTGATAAATGGAATCGTGCCGTCGGCGTTGTACGCAAACTCCTCTACCGCGACCGAACGGCGGTACTCGCCGCCACCCGGCAGTTTGGCGTTGTGATAGATGATGTAGTTCTTGCCGTTGAATTCAACAATCGCCTGGTGGATGGTCTTGACCTTGACGTTCTTCGACATGATCACGCCGCGATAAGTCCACGGACCGGTGGCGCTTGGGCCGGTCATGTAGGCCGTCTCCTCCGGGAATTCGCGCGAATACGACAGGTAGTAGGTGCCGTTATGCTTGTGCAGGTAGGACGCTTCCGTGAAGCGCTCCACGCCCACCGTGTGGATCGGGCCATCCAGCTCGATCATATTGGCTTTCAGCTTGGCCCACTTCAGCACCGAGTTGCCCCAGTAGAGATAGGCCTGGCCGTCGTCATCCTGGAAGATCGCCGGATCAATATCATCCCAGGCGATTTGCGTTTCCAGCGTCATGTTGTTGGTGATGAGCGCAGAACCGCGCGCGTCGACAAACGGGCCTTCCGGTTTGTCGGATACCGCCACGCCGATGGCGCGGCCTGGAATACTGGCGTGATCCACGGTAGCGTAGAAGTAGTATTTGCCATCGCGCTTGGTAATGTCGGCCGCCCACGCATCCACTTTTCCGATCGCCCATTTGAAGGCGGATGGCTGGATCGGCGAACCTCGGTCGGTCCAGTTCTTCATGTCGCAACTGCTGTACAGCCGCCATTCCTTCATCACATAGTCCTTGTCGGCCGGCGTGGCCTGGTCATGGCCGACGTACAGATAGACCGTGCCGTTTTCCACAAAAGCCGCAGGATCGGCGGTAAAAACTTTCGGCAGGATGGGATTGGCCGCTTGCGTGGCAGGCGCCAGCAAACCCGCCAGCACGCTCGCCGTAGCGAACATCAGACTTTTTTTCAAAATACTCTCCAGTGTCGTCGTTAATTTATTTTTTATTGGCGCGCATGGTCATCACGCGTTGTACTACACAGAAGATGAACAGCAGGCCGCCGATCACAATCTTGGTCCACCAGGAGCTGAGCGTGCCGTCGAAGGCAATCAGCGTCTGGATCGCACCCAGTACCAGCACGCCGGTCAGCGCGCCAGCCACGTATCCATAACCGCCGCTCAGCAGCGTGCCCCCGATGACCACGGCGGCGATGGCGTCCAGCTCCGTGCCCTGCGCGTGCAGGCCGTACCCGGACAGCATATAGAACGAAAACAGCACGCCGGCCAGCGCCGCGCAAAAGCCGGAAAAGGCATAGATCAGCACCTTGGTGCGGGCCACGCGCAATCCCATCATCAGCGCCGACTGCTCATTGCCGCCAACGGCGTAGATGGCGCGGCCGAACGGCGTGCAATGCGCAACGTAGATGGCGGCGGCCAGCGTCACCAGCGCAATCAGCGCGCCCGGCGAGATGAAGCAATCGCCAATCGGCAGCTGCGTTTGCGACAGGGCGACGAAGAACGGATCGTCGATGGTGATCGAGTTAATGCTGATCAGGTAGCACAAGCCGCGCGCCAGGAACATGCCGGCCAGCGTGACGATGAACGGTTGCAGCTTGAAGTAATGGATCAACGCGCCCATGCCGGCGCCGAACACGGTGCCCAGCGCCAGCGCGATCACGATCACCAGCAGCGGCGGCAGATGCCAGGTCTGAAGCATGTAGGCGCAGATCATGGTGGTCAGCGCCAGCACCGAACCGACCGACAGGTCGATGCCGCCGGAGAGAATGACGAAACTCATGCCGACCGCGATCACCAGCAGGAAGGCGTTATCGATCAGGAGATTGAACAGCACCTGCAAGGACAGGAAGCCGGGATAGGCCGCGCCGCCCGCGCCCAGCAGCACCAGCAGCAGGAAGACTGTGATCAGCGACGTAAAGTACGGTGACGAAATGATCGAACGCGCCGGCCGGGCGGCGGCGGGGCTGGTGGTGCTCATACTGCTCATTGTGCTTTACCTCCGCGGGCAGCCGGGAACGCGCGCCGCCACATGGTTTTGAACTCCGCCGACTGCGATACGCAAATCACGAACACCACCACCGACTTGACCACCATGTTGACCTCCGGCGGCAGACCGATGGAGTAGATGGTGTAAGTCAGCGTCTGGATGATCAAGGCGCCGATCACGCTGCCGGCCAGGTTGAATTTGCCGCCAGCCAGCGAAGTGCCACCCAGCGTCACGGCCAGGATGGCGTCCAGTTCCAGCAGCAGGCCGGCGTTGTTGGCGTCCGCGCTCTTGATGTTGGAAGTGATCATCAGGCCGGCCACACCGGCGCAGGCGCTGCAAAACACGTAGACAAAGAAGATCAGGACTGCCGTCTTCAGGCCGGCGAGACGCGCCGCCACCGGGTTGATGCCGACCGACTGGATAAACAGACCGAGCGCCGTCTTCCGCATTAACAGCGCGGTAACGACGAACACGGCGGCCACGATGTACAGTGAGAACGGCAAGCCAAACAGATAGCCGCTGCCGAGGAAGAAGAACGGCTGGTAGTAGACGGTGACGATCTGGCCATCGGTCAACAGCTGCGCCAGGCCGCGCCCCGCCACCATCAGGATCAGCGTAGCGACGATGGGTTGCAGGCCAAGGCCGGCCACCAGCGCGCCATTCCAGGCGCCGCACAGCAGCGCGGCGCCCATGGCGACGGCCAGCGCGATCCACATCGGCGTGTTGGCCACGTATTCCGGCGTGCCGTTGTTCATGACCATGGTGCCGCCGACCAGCATGGCGGCGACGGTGCCACTGATGGCGACGGTGGCACCGACCGAGATGTCGATGCCGCGCGTGGCGATCACCAGCGTCATGCCGATGGCGGCCAGAATCAGTGGCGCGGCGCGGTTGGCGATATCGATCAGGCTTCCGTACAGGTGGCCGTCCTTGATCTCCAGATGGAAGAAGCCAGGGACCATGATCAGGTCAATCAGCAGCAGGATCGCCAGTGCGGCCAGCGGACGGAATATGGGATGGTGCACAAACATGGGCAGACTCGGTTTGGTTGACGCGCCGGCTGCGGCGTTGCTGGCGGCGGGACTACGCATGCTGGTCCCCTGCTGCGATGACGTGCAGCACGGTGGTGTCGTCCAGCGCGCCGCGCGGGTATTCGCCGCCTTGCTTGCGGTCGCGCATGACGACGATGCGGTCGCTCACGCGCAGCACTTCGGGCAGCTCGGACGAAATGAACAGGATGGACATGCCTTTCTTGCACAGGGCCGAGACGTAGTCCATGATTTCCTGCTTGGCGCGCACGTCGATGCCGCGTGTTGGTTCGTCCAGGATCAGCAGCCGTGGATCGGTCACCAGCCAGCGCGCCAGCAGCACTTTCTGCTGATTGCCGCCGGAGAGCGAGCCTATTGGCGTTTCGATGCTGGCGGTCTTGATGCCGAGCGCCTTGACGTATTCTTCCGCCAGTTGCTGCTGGCGTTTCAACGGAATGGCGCGCAGGATGCCCATGCGGGCTTGCAGCGCCAGGATCAGGTTCTCGCGCACCGACAGTTCGAGGATCGCGCCTTCGTGCTTGCGGTCCTCCGAGCAGAAGCCGATGCCGGCGGCGATGGCGTCGCGCGGCGACGAGAAATTGCGCTCCTTGCCGTCAATGGTGATCGTGCCGGCATCGGCCTTGTCGGCGCCGAACAGCAGGCGCGCAGCCTCGGTACGGCCGGAGCCCAGCAGGCCGGCAAGGCCCAGCATTTCACCCTGGCCGATTTCCAGATCCATCGGCTGCAAGGCGCCCTTGCGGCTCAAGCCGACAGCACGCAGGAAGGAGCCGAAGCGCGAGCCGCCGCTGGCAGGCGCTTGCTCGGCATCCGCCTGCGCGACAGCGGGTGCTTGCGTAGCGGCCGGCGCACCAACCATCTTGTTGACCAGCTCCACGCGCGACAAATCGACGGCCAGGTATTCACCTTCCCGCTCGCCATTGCGCATCACCGTGATCCGATCCGAAATCGCATAGGTCTGATCGAGGAAGTGCGTCACAAACAGAATCGCCATGCCCTGCTCGCGCAAGCCACGCAAAACGCTGAACAGCAAATCCACTTCCTTCTCATCCAGCGAGGAAGTCGGCTCGTCCAGAATCAGCACCTTGGCCGACACCAGCAGCGAACGCGAAATCGCCACCATCTGCTGAATCGCCAACGGATACTGCGCCAGCGGCGCCGTCACATCGATCCGAATCTGCATCCGCTCCAGCAGCGCCGTGGCCTGCGTCGCCATGCTGGCCCAATCGATGCGTCCCAGCTTGCGCGGATAACGGCCAATAAAGATATTCTCCGCCACCGACAAATTCGGGCAGAGATTCACTTCCTGATAAACAGTGCTGATGCCATGGTGCTGCGCATCCAGCGTGGACTGCGGCTGGATCGCCTGGCCGGCCAGTAGAATCTGGCCCTGATCCGGCGCATACACACCGGTCAGCACCTTGATCAAAGTCGACTTACCGGCGCCGTTCTGGCCCATCAGCGTATGCACTTCACCGGGATACAGATTGAGCGACACTCCACTCAACGCCTGTACACCGGTGAAAGCCTTGCTGATGCCGCGCAGCTCCAGCACCGGATTCATGGGTGCGGAAGAATTCATCGTCATCAGTATTTACGGTTCGGGAATTCCTTGGCTGCGACGTCGGCCGGGAATACGCCTTCTTGCGTCACAACGCGCTTGGGTACAGGCTTGCCGGCGACGACATCCTTCGCCAGCTGCATCAGCTGAGGACCGAGCAGCGGATTGCACTCCACCGTCACGTTCAGCTTACCGGCGATCATGGCCTCAAACGCGCCTTTGACGCCATCGATGGAAATCACCAGGATATCTTTGCCCGGTTTCAGGCCGGCTTCCTCAATCGCCTGGATCGCGCCGATGGCCATATCGTCATTGTGCGCATACAGCACGTTGATCTTCTTACCCTCGGCTTTCAGGAAGGCTTCCATCACCTCCTTGCCCTTGGCGCGGGTGAAGTCGCCGGTCTGCGAGCGGATCACCTTCAACTTTGGATTGCCGGCGATGACTTCTTCAAAGCCGTTCTTGCGGTCCAGCGCAGGCGCCGAGCCTACGGTGCCTTGCAGTTCAACGATATTCAAAACAGCATCAGGCGTTTTCTTTTGACGCTCTACCAGCCAGCGGCCGGCGCGGCGGCCCTCTTCCACGAAGTCCGAGCCGAGGAAGGTCACGTACAGCGACGGATCGCTGACCTTGACCGCGCGGTCGGTCAGGATCACAGGAATCTTGGCGCGCTTGGCTTCCAGCAGCACCGTATCCCAGCCCGATTCCACCACCGGCGAGAACGCAATCACGTCCACGCGCTGGGCGATAAAGGAGCGGATGGCCTTGACCTGGTTTTCCTGCTTTTGCTGGGCGTCGGCGAATTTGAGGGTGACGCCTTCCTTCTTGGCGGCGTCCTTGATCGAGACGGTATTCGCGGTGCGCCACTCACTTTCGGCGCCGACCTGCGAGAAACCGATCACCAACGGCTTAGCGGCGAAGGCGGATGGCACGCTCAGGGTGATGGCGGCGGCCAAAGCGGTGACCAATACGGTTCTGCGATTGCATGTCATGGCAAGTCTCCTGATAAGTTTTTTTATATTGTTATTTGGATCAATACTATGAGAAACATAAATATCTATCCAATGATATTTTCACACTCTGCGATATCTTTTTTGGTATATCAACGCAGCAGGCGCAGCCCGTACAGCCCTCCGGCCACCGAGCCGTCACGGGCGACAAACTTGATTACCAGCTTTCCCGCCTGAGCGGCGCCGGGGGAAATAGGGTAGTCGCGGGTGTACAGCTCCTGTGACGCGCTGGCGTCGAGACGCACTTCGGCCAGCAGCTTGTCGTTGACAAGAATATCGAAACGGCGTCCCGCATCCAGTTTTGAATATGTCAGCCTTAGGCTGCGGGCTTCGCCTTTCTTGTCGGTCAGGTCGTAGCTGAACCAGCTGGTCGCATGGCGCCAGTGCTTGCCCTTGTTAATGCCAGCGTCGGCGCCTTCCGCCTTGAAGAAGTGGTCGGACTCCGGCTGCTGCTCGCCCGGCGCCACCTGGTCGATGGTCTGCGCGTCCAACGCCAGACGCTCTTTCTCATCCTCGGCCGCCTTGGCGCGGCGCTGGGCCAGATCGCCTGGCGTGGAATACGGCCAGTAGACGACGTAGCGCGCATCGTGCACGCGGAAGAACGGCACGAAGGTGGTCGGGCCGGCGTCCACCGACTGCACCAGTCCCGGCGCGGTAAAGGTCAATGGCCGGCCGGGGACGGGACGGAAGCGGTTAGCAAAAGCCGCGCTGCCGCTGACCAGCACCGGCGCCTGCTCCAGCGGACATACAGGGCCGCTGGCGATGTGGCCCATGCGGCTGTCGTCAGCCAGGTAGTTCAGCTGCTCGCCGGGGAATGGATTGGTTTTTGCGGCCAGCACCACAGGGCCGTGCAGCACGGCGTAGTAAGCGGATTTGTCGGGCATCTGCTCCAGCCGCGTTGTCATCGGCAGGCGGATTTCGACCTTGTCGCCATCGCGCCATGCGCGACGCACGTTGACGTAACGGTCGGCGCCAATGGCGGCGGCTACCGGCTTGCCGTTGACGGTGATCCGCAAAGCGCCCTGCTCCACCCATTCGGGATAACGGATCTTCAGCGTGAAGGTCTTGTTACCCTTGACGGTGATGGTGCTGCGGTCTTGATCCGGGAAGCGGTTGGCCTGGCGGATTTGCACGCCCTGCTCGCGCCAATCCAGCGTGGATGGGATGAACAGGTTGACGTACAGGCTGTCGCCGCGATGGGCGTAGATGAATTCACCGTACTTGGCGTGGCTTTCCAGCCCGGAGCCAACGCAGCACCACATGGCTTTCTGCGGCTGCGAATAGACGCGGTAGTGATTCGGCCGCATCGGCGTGAAGTAGACGAAGCCGCCGCTATCTGGCCGCTGAGATGACAATATATGGTTGTACAGCGCGCGCTCGTAGTAGTCGGCGTAGCTGCCTTTTGCGTCGCCGAGGAACAGCAGCTCGGTGAGCTTGAGCATATTGTAGGTGTTGCAGGTCTCCGGGCCTTCCACTTCTTCGATCATCGGGCCGAAGTCTTTATCGTCGTGGAAGTGCTCCTTGACGCTGTTGCCGCCGATGGCGACGGTGCGGTGATCGTGGACGGTCTGCCAGAAGAAAGCAGCGGCTTGTTGCCAGTCTTTGCGGCTGGTGATGTCGCCGATGCGTTTGAAACCGATGACTTTCGGGATCTGCGTATTGGCGTGCAGGCCGGTGAGCTGGTCCTTGTTTTCTTCCAGCGGGCGCAGGATGGCTTGATGGGAGAAGCGGATCGCCAGGTCCATGTACTTCTGCTGGCCGGTCATCTGTGCGACGTCGGCCAGCACTTCGTTCATGCCGCCG
This sequence comes from Duganella levis, assembly GCF_009857605.1. Lineage (GTDB taxonomy): Bacteria > Pseudomonadota > Gammaproteobacteria > Burkholderiales > Burkholderiaceae_D > Rugamonas > Rugamonas levis. The sequence continues at coordinate 153,502 of NZ_WWCT01000006.1, forward strand.
TGCTCCGCGCGCAGCATGGATTGCATTTGTTCGTCGCTCAGGTGCGAGGTCAGGTCCAGGGTCCAGTCGCACAGGGCGATCAGCATGGCGCGGGCATCCTGGTTGTTGGCGTAGGTATAGGCGTCGCGCAGGCCGGCGTAGGTTTTGTGGAGGTTGTACCACGGGACCCATTTGCCGTTGACCGAGAAGTTATCGGCTTGCAGTTTGCCTTGGGCGATGTCGCGCCATGCGGACGCGCCGCCGGGGACGCCGCCAATATAGCCATCACCATTGGCTCGCTGGCAGCGTTTGAGTTCTGCGACGAAGTAGTTCAGGCGCTTGGAGACTTCTTCATCGCCGGTGGATGCGTACATCAAGGCGAGCGCCGACAGGTAATGGCCGCCCATGTGGCCATCAAGGCCGGTGGCCTCCCAGTTGCCGTAGGTCGGCTGCTTGAGCGGCAGGCCGGCTTCGCGCAGGAATGGCGCCAGCAGGCGGTCGGCGTCCAGCGACAGGATGTAGCGCAAATCGGTGCGTTGCGCTTCCAGGAAAGGACTCGGCCCAAGGCGCACGGCGTTCAGCGGGAACAGCACGACCGTCCCCTGCGACGCGGCGGTATCCTCAGCCCGCGCGGCCGGCGTCACAGCGGCAAACGCGCCATGCGACGCCACCGTGGCAGCTGCGCCGGCGGCCAACTTCAACGTGTGGCGGCGGGAGGATGTGCGCGGGCTGGCCATTATTTCGCCGGCAGCTGGTTGCTGCGGTATTTATTCAAATCCGCCTGATCGACCGTCGGCCAGCCGGTGGCGTCAAACTTCATCTCCATGATCTTGAGCTTTTGCAGATAATTATCCGCAGTCTCATACGCATGCAGCACCAGGTAATCCTTGCCGTCCATGGTGTAAGCACTATTGTGGCCCAGGCCCTTCCAGTCCTTGTCACCCGCGATCACCAGCGTGCCGCCGCCCTTCATCATGTCAACGCCGTTCTTGTCCAGATACGGCCCCGCCACTTCCTTCGAGCGGCCGACCATCACATGGTAAGTGCTGTCAGCCTTCTTGCAGCACAGTCCAAACGACACAAACAAATAATAGTAATCGCCCTTCTTGAAGATAAACGGCGCCTCGATCTCGCCCGGCCCCGCCTTCTCGGTGGCCGCCGCTTCGCCGCTGGTGCGGCTGGCAATCGCATGCCACTCCTGCGGCTCCGCGATGCCAGTCCACTCCTTATTCAGCTTGACCAGTTTCAGCCCGCTCCAGAAAGAACCGAACGACATCCACGCATTGCCCTTGCCATCCTCAATCACATTCGGATCGATGGCGTTCCAGTCGTCGCGCACCGGCACCGACTGCAACACCATCCCCTTATCCACCCACTTGTAGTCGGGAGAATGTGGATTGAGCGTTTTATTAACGGTGACGCCAATGCCGGATGTGTTCTTGCCAAAGCCCGAAACGGAATAATACAAATAGTATTGACCGTCATGGAACTGGATGTCCGGCGCCCAGATATGGTCGTCAAACGTCGGCGCTGCTTTCTTCGCCCACACCGGCTGGCCCTTGAACACGCGGCCCTCCGGCGTCCAGTTCTTCATATCCTTCGAACTGTAGAAAGTGATACCCGGCCCTGTGCTGAACACATAGTAGGTATCGCCCTCCTTCGCCATTACCGGATCATGCACGCTGACTTCCTTGGCCGAGCATCCCATGGCCGCCAACGCCAACGCCACCGTCGATAAAACATACTTCATTGCGAACCTCTTCTTAATTACCCGTACGGGCGCCCCAGATGGACACACCGTCCACCGATTGCGCCGTCCACGTCACCACAAACGCGCTGGCGTTGGTATTCCACTGGCGCGACAACACGCCAGAGAAAGTGCCGGTCGAGCCGAGCATCAGGGTGACCTTGTTACTGCCATCATGCTTCCACGTACCCGTCGCCGCGCCGGTGACCGTGCCATCCGACGCCAGCAGAACATTCGCCGACGGCTTGATCGTCGTCGTAATATCCTTGCCGTGGTTGACCATCTTGTACGTGCCCACAGCATCGGCCGCCGTCACCTCAGCCGACAGCGCGGTCGCATTCTTGCTGAGCGGCGCGTAGCGGAACGGCGCCACCACCGGCCAACCATCGGCATTGATGAACATCTCATGCACACGAATCTGATGCAGTTCGCCCTGATTCGGGAAGCGCGTATGGAAGATCAGGAAGTGCTGGCCGGTCGACGCTTCATAGTATGCCGAGTTGTGGCCCGGCGATACATAACCCAGCGGCGTTCCGGTCTCGCCGGACGCCAGCGCGAACTGGTAGTTCCCCATGATCTTCTGACCGTACGGCGCGATCGACGCATCGTCAAACAGCGGCAGCGCCGGATTGGCCTTGACGTTGGCCATATCGGTGCCCTTCGCGTCCACATACGGACCGTCCGGATTCAGCGACCGCGATACGCGCATGTTGTACGCACCATTTGCATCCAGCCCGCCAAAGGACGTGAACAGGTAGTAGAACTTCGACTGCGGGCTATACAGCACATAGGCGCCTTCGATGCGAGCGTGGTTACCGCCCAGCAGATGCTTGCCGTAGCCCTGGCCCGGTTTCTGCAAACCGGTGGTGGTATCCATCTCCAGAATGAAGATGCCGCCCGAGTAGGAGCCGTAGATCATCCACAGCTTGCCGTTCTGGTCGAAGAAAGTGTTCGGGTCCACCACGTTGGGCATGGTCAGCGCATCGTAGATCGTCACGCCGTCCTCGCCCGGCAAGCCCCACATGCCCGATTTGAGCAGGATCTGCTTGTTGACGTATGGGCCTTCTACCTTGTCCGCCACCGCGACACCCAGCGCTGAGCGCGGGGAGTCGCCTTTACAGGCGCAGTAGTAGTGATAGAACTTGCCGTCGGCGAGTTTGACCACGTCCGGCGCCCACAGGTCCGTGACCTGCGCCCAGGCGAAAGTATCGGCCAGCGCGGTCACCACGTTGTTGAACAGCGGATTGGTGGCGGTCACGTTGTCGGCGATCTTGGTCCAGTTCATCAGATCCGTCGACTTGGCCGCAGCCAGGTGCGAACCGAAGACGTAGAACGTGCCGTCCACCTTGATGACTGATGGATCGTGAACCGAGGCTTCGGCAAACGTGATGGCCGTAGGCGCCGGCGTTGGCACCGGCGTTGGCGTTGGCGTAGGTGTCGGAGTGGGCGTCGGTGTCGGCGTTGGCGCGGGCGTTGGCGCGGGCGTCGGTGTCGGCGTGGCGGCGACGGTGCTGCCGCCGCCCCCGCCACCGCAGCCGGCCAGCACCAGCGCTACGCCGCCGGCCGTAATCACCTTGCGGCGCGTGATTTTGATATCGTCCACGCGCTTACTCCACCGCTACCACGATGACTGCCTTGGCCGGAACCTTGACCGTCAGCTTGCCATCCGCACCGGCTGCTGCGCTGAACGCCACAGGCTTGATCGCATTCGGCGACTGGAAGGTGTTATGCGTATCCATGGCCGATGCCGTCAGCAGATTGCCCTTCACCGACTTGATGCTCTGGCCCGGAATATTCAACGCTACATCGGCAGCCTTGTTCGGATTGGTGTTCACCAGCGCCACATACAGCTTGCCGTCCGCACCACGCGCGGCCGAAGCGCTAATCTCAGGCACCTTGAAACCGCCAGCGCTGTAGTCCGGATTATCCTTCAACGACACCGGCAGCGAGGTCGCGCCCTGGAACGGCACATACATCTGGTAAGCGTAGTAGGTTGGCGTCAGCAGCATCTTGTCCTTGTCGGTGATGATCATCGACTGCAGCACGTTGACCATCTGCGCGATATTCGTCATCCGCACGCGATCCGCGTGGGCATGGAAGATGTTGAAGTTGAGCGCCGCGACCACTGCATCGCGCAGCGTATTTTGCTGGAACAGGAAGCCAGGATTGGTGCCCTTCTCCACGTCATACCAGGTCCCCCACTCGTCCACCAGCAGGCCCAGTTTTTTCTCCGGGTCGTTCTTGTCCATGGCGGCGCTGTTTTTCTGGATGTGCGTTTCCATGCGCAGCGTGTTGGACAAGGTGGAGATCCACTCGTTTTCCTGGAAGCCGGTCGAAGCGCCCTTCACTTCCCACTTGCCGGTCGGGATGGTGTAATAGTGGAAGCTGATGCCGTCGGTTTGCTTCTTCAGTTCCTTGCTCAGCACCTCGGACCAGGTCACGTCATTGTCGTTGCCGCCGCTGGCGATGATCTTCGGGCGATATTGCTTAGGCGCGCGCAGGAAGGTCTCAACCTGCTTGTACAGGTCCGAATAGTACTGCGGACTCATATTGCCGCCGCAGCCCCAGGCCTCGTTACCGACCGCGAAGTACGCCACCTTGAACGGTTTGTCGTGGCCATTCTTGCGGCGCATATTGGCCAGCGTCGATTTGCTGTCGGAGGTCATGTACTCCACCCACTCCGACATTTCTTGCGCGCTGCCGGTGCCCAGGTTGCCGTTGACGTAGGCGTCCGCGCCCAGCATCTCTACCAGATCGAAGAATTCGTGCGTGCCGACGGCGTTGGATTCGTCCACGCCGCCCCAGTTGGTGTTGACCTTGACCGGACGCTTCTCGCGCGCGCCAATGCCGTCGCGCCAGTGGTATTCGTCGGCGAAGCAACCGCCCGGCCAGCGCACCAGCGGCACGTGGATGTCTTTCAGCGCGCCGACCACGTCGTTACGCCAGCCCTTGGTATTCGGGATCTTCGATTTCGGACCGACCCACAGGCCTTCATAAATGCCGGTGCCCAGGTGTTCTGCGAACTGGCCGTAGACGTCCTTATTAATCACCGCACCTGGCTTGCCGGTGTCGATGGTCAGGCTGACCGCATCGGCAGCGAATGCGCCGCCGGCGGTCATCATGCACAGTGCGAGTACACCACGTTGGATTGGGTTCATTTCTCAGTCTCCTTGATTTTATAGTTGGATGACAAAGCCGCCGTGCGGCTTGATGGTTACTGCTACTTTTTTGCCGGCAGCGATGCTGCGCTGGCTAAAATTGCGCGGGCCGTCGCCATCGGTGATGATGACGCCCTGCTTGTTGCCGATGAAGGACAGGTCCAGCGTCAGCGTTTTGTCGGTGGTTCCGCCGTTGATGCCGGCGATGTACCAGGTGTCGCCGGCGCGGCGGGCGATGACGGCGTATTTGCCCGGATAGCCGTCCACCAGGCGGCTGTCGTCCCAGCTACGCGGTAGCTTTTGCAGGAAGGTCTTTACGTAGTCCGGCGCGGTGGCCATGCCTTCCGGCGTGTCGGCAAAATGCTGGATGCCGGACAGGTACAGCACCGAGGTAGCCAGTTCAAAGCCGTTGCGGCTGGCGCGCTTGATGTTGGGGATGTCGCCGAACACCATCGGCGTGAAGTCCATCGGGTCGAACAGGTTGCGCGTGAATGGCAGCATCGCGGCGTGGCTTGGCATCAAATCCTGGTCCTTCTGTTCGAAGGTGGTGTACTCGAAGCCGCGGATCGCTTCCATGGTCATCAGGTTGGGCCAGGTGCGCGCCCAGCCGCGCGGCAGCGTGGAGCCGTGGAAGTTGACCAGCAGGCCGGCATCAGCGGCGTCGCGCAGGATGTCGTTGTAGTAGGCGATCATCGACTGGCCGTCGCCGGCGAAAAAGTCGATCTTCAGGCCTTTGATGCCGATGTCGCTCAAAAGCTTGAATTCTTTTACGCGCTGTTCGTGCGTGAGCAGCTGGCCTTTGGGCGTGTATTCAGTTTTGTTCCAGGCGCCGGACGAGTTATACCAGAGGATCAGGCCTACGTTTTTGGTGGCGGCGTAATCGGCCAGTTCCTTGATCTTGTCGTAGCCGATGTTGCGGTCCCAGTTGACGTCGATAAGGGTGTAGTCCCACTTCATGTCGGCGGCGTAGTCGATGAATTTCTTCTGTACGTCGTAGACTATGGAGTCGTCTTTCAGGATCGCCCAGCTCCACGACGCGTGGCCAGGCTTGACGCGCGTGGCGTCGAAGTCGACGGCGGGTGCGGCCAGGTCGGTGCCGAGCGTGGAGTTGGTGACGGTGGCCAGTGAGCCGAGGGCGATGACGCGCCATGGGGAGGTCAGCGTGCCCTCCGTTTCCGCCAGCAGGCCGCCGTTGGTATAGACCTCGGCCGGCATCGGGTTGCCGATGCTGTATATGCCGCCGCTGGACTCTTGTGCGAGGCGCGAGGCTTGCCAGCTGCCGTCCATATTCGCTTCGGAGATGGCTACCCAGTTGGCGCCGGTCTTGAACAGTGCGGGGAATACCCATCCTGCTTCGGTCGGCGATTTGGTGCCGGCCGCGATCTCCATCTGGTAGTGCTCTTCGTAGGATGGATTGGTGTTGCTCCAGCCGGTTTGGGCGACGGCCATTGGTTGCAACCAGGCCTTGGCACCGCTTGGCAGCGCGAAGGTGGTGTGTTCCTGTACCAGTTTTTTCAGCGGCAGCGAGGTGTCGGCGACGATGTAGCGGAAGGCTACGCCGTCGTTCGACACGCGGAAGACGATGTCGATCTTCTGCTGCTTTTTGTTTTGCAGCGACCAGGTTTGTTCGTTGGCGCGGTAGGTGATGTCTTTGCGTTTGCCGACTGCCATCTGGTAGTGGTCCTCGACCGCGCGCGGCGTGGAGGTCGTCAGCAGCGTCAGGTCGTTGGTCAGGTCGGCGCCGGCCAGTTGCAGGCCGAGATCGGAGGCCTGCAGGACTGGCTTGCCGTCGCGGGCGATGGCATAGGTCAGCCGGCCGTCAGTCTGGCCCACGGTGACGGCGATGTGATTGTCCGGGCTATGCAGCGCGGCAGAAGGTTGCGCGGCGGCGGCCAGGGATGCGGCGGCGCAGGTCAGCGCCGTGACTACGGTTGTCTTCACCATGTTCCTACCATTTATATGGTTGCGATACCCCGCCGCGTCGATGCGCGGTGTCTCCGGGGGCGAACGGTGCTGCTACTGCGTGTGACTTATACCCAGCCTGCGTCGACGATGAATTCCTGCGCGGTGCACATGGCGCCGTCGTCGGCGGCCAGGAACAGCACCATCGATGCCACGTGCTGCGGCATCAGCTTGTTCTGCAAGCACTGGTTACGCTTGATGTCTTCTTCGCCCGCTTCGTCCAGCCACAGGTCGATCTGGCGCTGGGTCATTACCCAGCCCGGCGTGACCGTGTTGACGCGGATGCCGTGGGAGCCGAATTCGCGCGCCAGGCCACGGGTCAGGCCATGCGTGGCAGCCTTGGTGGTGGCGTAGGCCGGATAGCCGGCATTCTTGACATGCCACGAGATCGAGCCGATGTTGATGATCGAGCCGGCGCCCTTTTTCTGCATGCCCTGCAGGACAGCCTGGCAGGTGAAGAACATCGGACGCTGGTTGATGGCGATGCACTTGTCCCAGAAATCGGGCGTGACGTCGGCGGTTTCGTGGCGCTGGTCGTTGGCGGCGTTATTCACCAAAATATCGAAGTCGCCAACCAGGCCGGCCAGTTCGGTGATGGTGGCCTGCAGCGCAGGGATGTCTGTAATGTCACACTGGCGGAACAGCGGTTCGGGATAGCCGGCTTCCTTCACGCGGCGGATCAGCGCCAGGCTGGCATCGCGGGCGATGTCGACGAAAGCGACTTGCGCTCCCTGCTCTGCGAAGGAAATCACCATGGCTTCACCGATGCCGGTGCCGCCGCCGGTAATGAATACGCGCTTGCCGCGCAGGCTGCCGAACTTGGCCAGTTGTGTCATACAGTCTCCCTGATTTTTATCGCTGTTTTTTTAGTTACGAGTCAATTCACCTTCGCGGCGCAGCCAGGTGGCTGAGCCGTTGTCGCGCAGGACTTCAGGCAGCAAGCCTTGCGACAGGTTCTGATAGCACACCGGACGCAGGAAACGCGAAATCGCCCCCGTGCCGACCGACGTCGTGCGGCCATCCGAAGTCGATGGGAACGGACCGCCGTGCACCATGGCGCTGCATACTTCCACGCCGGTTGGATAGCCGTTGGCCAGAATCCGGCCGACTTTACGCTCCAGCACCGGCAGCAGCGACTGCGCCGCTTCCAGATCGCCTTCGTCCATCATCAGCGTGGCAGTCAGCTGGCCTTCCAGCTTCTCCGTGACCTGGCGCAGTTCCGCCACGTCCTTGCACACTACGACCAGCGACGCCGGGCCAAAAATCTCTTCCTGCAATGCGTGCTGCGACAGGAACGATGCCGCCGACGACACGAACAGCGCCGGCGCGCCCTTGCCTTCCGCTTGTGGCGCCAAGGCCAGCGTCTTCACGTCCGCATGTTCAGCCAACTGATTCACGCCGCGCGCGAAGTTACCGGCGATCCCCGGCGACAGCATCGAGCAGGCGGCGCCACCCACCAGCGCGTGCGAAGCGGCGGCGGTGAAGCGTTGCAGGTCCGGACCATCAATCGCCAGCACCAGGCCAGGATTGGTGCACATCTGGCCCACGCCCAGCGTCAGCGAGGCGGCGAAACCGGCGGCGATATCTTCGGCGCGGTTCTTAAGCGCCTGCGGCAGCAGGAACACAGGATTGATCGAGCTCATTTCCGCATATACGGGAATCGGCACCGGACGCGCAGCGGCAGCCGCCATCAGCGCCAGACCACCACCACGCGAACCGGTAAAGCCGACCGCCTTGATGGCTGGATGACGCACCAGCTCAATGCCCAGCTCATTGCCTACACCGGTCAGCAGCGAGAACACGCCGGCCGGCAGGCCGCAGATCTCAACCGCTTTGACGACAGCGCGGCCAACCAGCTCCGAGGTGCCTGGGTGCGCAAAGTGCGCCTTCAGCACCACCGGGCAGCCGGCGGCCAGCGCCGACGCGGTATCGCCGCCAGCGACAGAAAAAGCCAACGGGAAGTTACTGGCCGCGAAAACAGCCACAGGGCCAAGGCCGATCATGCGCATGCGCAGGTCGGGACGCGGCGGCGTCCGATCCGGCAGAGCTTTGTCAAAGCGCACATCGTGCCACGAGCCTTCGCGCAGCAGGTTGGCAAACAGTTTCAGCTGGCCGACCGTGCGGCCACGCTCACCTTCCACGCGGGCGCGCGGCAGGCTGGTTTCTTCCATCACGCGCTCGACCAGCACATCGCCCAGCGCCATAATCTGCTCGCCGATGGTTTCGAGGAAGTAGGCGCGCTTGTCGTCGCTCAGCGCGCGGAAGGTGTCGAATGCTTCGTCGGCCAGGCGGCAGGCCTGGTCGATCTGCGATGCGTCCACGGTGCGGAACTCAGGTTCGATGACCTGGCCCAGCGCCGGGTTGTACGCACGGACGCCGGCGCCCGTGCCCTTGACGGCTTTGCCGCCGATCAGTGCATCACCAGTAATAATCATAAGGTTTTCACTTTCGCGACTTCGGTTTTGTACACGGCCAGCTTGTTGCGCAGCGCCGGGCCAAATTGCGGCGAATCGATTTCAAAGGTTTCGCCAGGCTGCACCACGATGTTGTCGGCCACGCTCAGGGTGGCGGTGCCGAAGAAGTGCACATGCACGTCGCCCGGACGCTTGAACAGCGGGTACTTGAAGTGATGGTGTTCCAGGTTGGCGATGGTGTGCGACATATTCTGTTCGCCGCTGAAGAATGGCTTCTCCCAGCGTACCTTGCCTTCCTTGTCGTAGATGCGCGAGGTGCCTTCAATGCTGGCTGGCGCTTCGCCGACCAGCAGCGCCGGACCCAGGCCGCAGACGCGCAGCTTGGAGTGCGCCAGGTACAGGTAGTTCTGGCGCTCGGTCACATGGTCCGAGAACTCGTTACCGATGGCGAAACCGACGCGGTATGGCTGGCCGTCGTCGCCGATCACATACAGGCCTGCGACTTCCGGCTCTTCGCCGCCGTCCAGCGCGAAGTCCGGCATCGACAGGTCCTGGCCGCTGGCGGCGACGATGGAACCATCGCCCTTGTAGAACCATTCCGGCTGCACGCCAGCTTCACCGGCGGCTGGCTTGCCGCCTTCCACGCCCATGCGGAACATCTTCATGGAGTCGCTCAGCGACTCGACGTCGCCGCCGATTTTCTTGTGCATGGCGTCGCGGGTGTCGGCGGAGCCGAGGTGGGTAAGGCCGGTGCCGGTGACGTAGGTGTGGGCGTCGTCGGTGTGATCGAGTGGCGACAGAAGGCGGCCGGCTGCGGCCACGGCGTCGAAGGCGGCAGTTTGCGCGCCGACCACTTTATCCACCAGCGCGGCCAGGCCGACCGATTTGCGGATCGCATCCTGGGCCAGCGCGTAGGTGGTGCTGTAGCCATCGATGATGCGGATGGTGTTCTGCTCCAGCACGCCGACCTGGCGCGCGCCTTGTTCGTTTTTGAATTGTACGAGTAACATGGGGTCTCCTTGGAATCACGCCCTCCGTAGAGGGCGCGACAAAGTGTTATTTAGTGCGAGTGGCGCGGTACCGCGGAGCCGCGGTTACCGACCAGGAAGTCGAAGTCGCAGCCTTCGTCGGCTTGCAGCACGTGCTCGATGTACAACTGCTGGTAGCCGGTCTTGGGACCAGGCGCGCTGCCCTGCACGCGGACCGCCTGGCGTGCCGCCATCTCTTCGTCCGAAATCTCCAGGTTCAGCAAGCCGCCGGCGCAGTCCAGCGTGATGTAGTCGCCATCCTTGACGATGCCCAGCGGGCCGCCGGCCATGGCTTCCGGCGCCACGTGCAGCACCACGGTGCCGTAAGCGGTGCCCGACATGCGCGCATCCGAAATCCGCACCATGTCCTTTACGCCAGCCGCCAGCAGCTTGGGCGGCAGGCCCATATTGCCCACTTCCGCCATGCCCGGATAACCTTTCGGGCCGCAGTTCTTCATCACCAGCACCGAGTCCTTATCGACGTCCAGGTCCGGATCCATGATGCGCGATTTATAGTGCTCGAAATCTTCAAACACCACGGCCTTGCCGCGATGCTGCATCAGTTCAGGGGTAGCAGCCGATGGCTTCAGCACCGCGCCGCGTGGCGCCAGGTTGCCGCGCAAGATGCAGATGCCGCCGTCCTTGCGGATCGGGTTATCCAGCGTGCGGATTACTTCTTCATCGTAGATTGGCGCATCGACGCAATTTTCCCAGATGGTCTTGCCGTTGACGGTCAGCGCGTTCGGGTGCGGCAGAATGTTACCGTCGCCCATGCGGCGGATTACGCCAGGCAGGCCGCCTGCATAGTAGAACTCTTCCATCAGGAAGCGGCCCGATGGCAGCAGGTCGACGATGGTCGGCGTGCCGCGGCCCACACGGGTCCAGTCTTCCAGTTCCAGATCGACACCGATACGGCCAGCGATGGCTTTCAGGTGGATCACCGCGTTGGTCGAACCGCCGATGGCGGCGTTGACGCGGATCGCGTTTTCAAAATTCTCTTTGGTCAGGATCTTCGACAGCTTCAGGTCCTGCTTCACCATCTCGACGATGCGAATGCCCGACATGTGGGCCAGCACGTAGCGGCGCGCATCCACTGCAGGGATAGCGGCGTTGTGCGGCAGCGAGGTGCCCAGCGATTCAGCCATGCAGGCCATGGTCGATGCGGTGCCCATGGTATTGCAGGTGCCGGCGGAGCGCGAGTGGCCCGCTTCTGCGCCAATGAATTCGTGCATAGAGATTTCACCAGCTTTCACTTGCTCATGCAGCTGCCATACAGCAGTGCCGGAGCCGATATTTTTACCGTTCAGTTTGCCGTTCAGCATAGGGCCGCCGGTAACTACGATGGTCGGGATATCAACCGAAGCAGCGCCCATCAGCAGCGCCGGGGTGGTCTTGTCGCAACCGACCAGCAGTACCACGCCGTCCATCGGATTGCCGCGGATCGATTCTTCCACGTCCATCGACGCCAGGTTACGGGTCAGCATGGCGGTAGGACGCAGGTTCGATTCGCCGTTGGAGAACACTGGGAATTCAACCGGGAAGCCGCCGGCTTCGTAGATGCCGCGCTTGACGTGTTCCGCCAGTTTGCGGAAATGGGCGTTGCAGGGTGTTAGTTCAGACCAGGTATTGCAGATGCCGATAATCGGCTTGCCTTCGAATTCGTGATCAGGAATGCCCTGATTTTTCATCCAGCTACGGTACATGAAACCGTTTTTGTCTTGGGTACCAAACCACTCGGCGGAGCGCAGCTTCACCTTTTTGTCATTCTCAGACATGCAATTCTCCTCAGTATTTTCCTGTGCGGGGACGTGAATGTCATGCCCCCGCATCGATAGGGCATACTAAGATGTACTGAGATAACTTTCCAATAAATTGTTTATCGACTTCGATATCGAAATCGATATGGGTCAGGCCACGCTGAAGCGGTAGGCCATCACCGTGGAATACTCCTCGTTCGGCCGCAGGATGGTCGACGGGAAGTCGGGGCGATTCGGCGAATCCGGGAAGTGCTGCGGTTCGAGGCAGAAGCCGCTGCGATAGCCGTAGATACGCCCTTTTCCACTGATGCTGTCGTCGAGGAAGTTGCCACTATAGAACTGGATACCCGGCTCCTGCGACAGCACTTCCAGCACGCGGCCGGACACCGGGTCGACCACGCGGGCCGCCACTTCCAGCGCTTTTTCCGCCGATTTATTCAAGACGAAGTTATGGTCGTAGCCCGAGCCGAAGTCCAGCTGCGCGTCTTTTTGGCCGATCCGTTCGCCGATCGTGTGCGGTACGCGGAAGTCGAACGGCGTGCCTTGCACCGATGCCGGGGCGCCAACTGGGATCAAACCTTTGCCCACTTCCGTGTACGCGTCGGCGACGATGGTCAACTCGTGACCGAGGATGTCGCCCTGGCCGGCCAGGTTGAAATACGCGTGATTGGTCAGGTTGATCGGCGTGGCTTTGTCGGCCACCGCGTGGAAGGCGATGCGTAACTCGTTATCGTTGCGCAGTTCATAAATGGCGGTGACTTCAACGCTGCCAGGGTAGCCCTGGTCGCCGTCCGGGCTGACGTAAGACAGGATCAGGCCCGCCGATTTCGGCGTGTTGAAGGTTTCGGCGTCCCACAACTGGCGGTGAAAACCATTGGTTCCGCCGTGCAGATGGTTGGCGCCATCGTTCAGGTCCAGCTGATAGTCGACGCCGTCCAGCGTGAAACGGCCGTTGGCGATGCGGTTGCCGTAACGGCCAATCAGCGCGCCGAAGTAATTCGACTGCCCCGTGTACGCAGCGACGTTGTCGTAGCCGTGGCAGACATCGGCCAGCAGGCCGTCGCGGTCCGGCACGTGCAGTTCGGCGATCACGCCGCCCAGGTTACTGATCTTGGCGACCATGCCGTTGGCGTTGGTCAGCGTGTACAGCGTGGCTTCGCGGCCATCCGGCAACGTGCCGAATGGGGATTCTGTGATGGTAGCTTGCATCTTGGCTCTCTAATGACAAGGCGGCCGAGAGGTTTCCCTGTTCGGCCGCCGGAATATGGTGCGTTCGCGGACTTAGGCGATCGACGGTTTCCCGAATACTGGCATCCCCTGCTCGTCCCATTTCAATGGTTTGACGAACGTGTGACGGTCCGGGTTCCACAGCGGGTCGCCGATAATTTCGGTGTAGGTACGAGCATGATAAACCAACATCACCGTTTCGCCATCATCCGCCACGGTAAAACTGTTGTGGCCAGGGCCGTAGACCTTGTGTTCAAAGTCGGTTTGCAGCACCGGCTCCTTGACCTTGGTCCATGCCGCCGGGTCCAGCACATCGGCGTTTTCGTCCGCCCACAACAGGCCCATGGCGTAGTTTTCATCGGTGGCGCTGGCCGAATAGCTGATGAAGATCTTGCCGTTCTTTTTCAGGATCGACGGACCTTCGTTGACCCAGAAGCCGCGGATCTCCCAGTCGAATTCCGGCTTGCTCAGCATGACCGGCGGACCGCCCAGCTGCCACGGGGTCTTCATCGGCGCGATGTAGATGTTGGAATTGCCTTCGATGGCGACGTCCTTCTGCGCCCACACGTAGTACAGCTGCCCCTTGTGGGTGAAGGTGGTGGCGTCCAGGCAAAAGGTGTCGATGCCGGTATCGATCTGGCCCATGAACTCCCACTCGCCCTCCAGCGGATTGGCGTTGGTGTTACGGATCGCGTACATGCGGTGCTGGAACAGCTTGTACTTGATCTCGCGACTCGGCGCGGCGGCGAAGTAGACGTACCAGGCGCCGTCATTGAAGTGCAGTTCAGGCGCCCAAACCAGTTCGCTGTACGCGCCGGTGTCCGGCTTGTGCCAGACGTCGACCTTTTCGGCATCCACCAGGCCGGCGATGGTTGTCGCGCGGCGCAGCTCAATGCGGTCGTACTGCGGCACCGAGGCGGTGAAGTAGTAATAGCCATCGGTATGGCGGTAGATATGCGGATCGGCGCGCTGCTCGATCAATGGGGTAAGAACGTTGTCCATGTCGTTTTCCAAAAAATTAAACTGCCACATAATCCTTGGCGCCCAGTTGCGCCTTGACCTCGCCGTAGCGGGCATCGGTGAGACGATACCGGAACATCAGCAGGCCCATGACGGTGTGGAAGAAGCCAGGAATCACCGTCAGCATCAGCACAATGCCGTGCATGGCAAAGGCGCTCTGCTCCTGGTTGGGATGATACTGAAAGTACGTCAGCAGCACGCCCACCAGCGCGCCGGCGATGCCCATGCCGGCCTTCTGGCACACAGAGATGCCGCCGAAGGCGAAACCGGAGACGCGCTGGCCGGTCTTGACCATGCCGTAGTCGATGGTCTCGGCGATCGCCGACCAGAACACCGGCGCGTGCAGGTCCACCACGAACGACAGCAGGAAATACAAGGCAAAGGCCAGCACCGTGTCGCCCGGCTTGACCGCAAAGTACATCACGACGCTGATGACGCCCACCGCAATCTGGGTCCAGCGGAACAGCTTGACCTTGCAATAGAACTTGGTAATCCAGGTCGAGGCGACCATCGACAGGATAGCGGCCGCCACGCCGGTCGACAGGAAGGCCGACACAGTTTCCGTATTCGCGCCGAGGTAATACTTGGCGTAATAGATGGCCACCGAGCCGCGCACCACGTAGCCGATGGTGCCGACCACGCACACGGCGCACAGGATCAGCCACTGGTCGTTCTGCATCAAGACCTTGATCTGGTCGCCCAGCGGTTGGCGCTGCACCTTGTGCACCACGCGCTCGGTGGTGGTGAAGAAGCAGAACAGGAACAATGCCACGCCCATCGCCGCCATCAGCGCCATCGCGGCCTGATAGCCGACCGCCGCATTGCCGGCGCCCCAGCGCTCGGACAGCACCGGCACCACCACGGTCACCATGAAGGCGCCGACCTTGGCCAGGAACAGGCGGTAGCCATTGGCCGACAGCACCTGCTGCGGGTCGTTGGACAAGGTGCTGGGCAGGGAGATATACGAGACGCCCACGCCGGAAGTCATCACGGTCATGATGATATAGGTCGAATAAGCCCATACCAGTTTTGCGCTGTAGCCCCAGTCAGGGGTGGTGAAGACGAAGAACACGCTCAGGCCATACGGCACGGCGAGGAACAGCAGCCACGGACGGTAACGTCCCCAGCGCGTCATGACCGCATCGGTAATCTGGCCCATCACCAGATCGCTGCAGGCGCCGATGATCTTCACCAGCACGAACAGCAAAGCCAGGTCGGTGGTCTTCAGGCCATAGACGTCGGTGTAGAAGAAGGTGATCATCAACATCATCGACGAGATCACCACATTCAGCGCCATGTCGCCCGAACCGAAACCGACCTTCTCCAGCACCGACATTTTTTGATTCGACATATTGATTACCTCAAAGTGCGAGGCCGCGCCCTCGCTCAGGCGGGGACGCGGCCGACATAACAGCTATTTGTTTAGATCTTCCAGTTCAGGAATACGCCAACCGAACGATCATAACGACGGGTGTCGCGTGGGTACAGCGCCTTGTTGCTCCAGTAGTCGGTGTATTTGAAGTTCAGCAGATTGGAGCCGGTCAGCGTGATCGACGTATTCTCGTTGATCTTGTAGCCCAGCGAACCATCCAGCGACGACATCGGCGATGCAATCAGGTCCAGGCCTGGACCACCGTCGTTGTAGAGCTGCACAAACTTCGAACGCCAGTTGTACGCCAGGCGGGCCGACACGCCATACTTCTCATACAGGCCCACCACGTTGTACGACCATTTCGACATGCCGGCGAACGGCTTGTCGCTCAGGTTTGGATCGCTGGAGGTGCTGGTCTGGCCTTCGGTGTAGGTGGCATTCGCCTCCACGCCGAAGCCGCTCCACAAGCCTGGCAGCTTGTCGAAGAACGTACGGTAAGCGAGTTCGGCGCCTTGCAGGTAGCCGTCATCCGTATTGAATGGACGGGTCGTGTCGTAGGTCGCGCCATTGAAGGTCTCTTTGATGACCTTGGTCTGGATGTAGCCTTTGAACTCGTGGCGGAACAGTGCCGCGCTGGCCATGCCGGTGGACGAGAAATACCACTCCAGCGAACCGTCGTAGTTACGCGCGGTGAACGGCTTCAAGTCAGGATTGCCGCCCGACGCCGTCGCCAGGTTGGTGGTGCCGTTGGCGTTGATATAGGCGGTGCCAGGATTGAGCTGGGCGAAGTCCGGGCGGGTCAGCGTCTTCGATACCGAGAAACGGGCGATCACGTCCTGACGCAGCGATGCCTTGAAGTTGGCGCTAGGCAGATAGGCGGTGTCGCTCGACGTCTTCGAGGTCGGCACGTAGGTGGTGCCCACCAGCGAGTTACCCAGGAGGTCCGAGTCGGTCTTGGTGACGCGCATGCCGAGCACACCATCGATTGGAATGCCGGCGGTTTCCCAGCCGATGTGCGCCTTGCCGTAGAAGGCGTAGTTCTTTTCTTCGTCGGCGAAATAGGAACCGGGGTCCATCGCCCTGCCGGCCGAGCTGCCGGTGACGGCCTGGCGCACCGCGCCGGTGTTGTTCAGCAGGTAGCTCGCGCATGGCGTGTACCAGGCGGTGCTGCCCCAGTTATTCTGCATGCTGGCGGTGCAGTTCAGGCCTGGCAGGCTGGTGACAGGCACGCCATCCGGCGCCACCGAGGTACCTTCAAAAGACTTGATCGACGCTGCGGTGCGCTTGGCGGCGCGCACGCCGAAGCCGAAGTCCTTGAACAGCCCTTCGTCCGCCATGGTGTAGGTGCCGTCGGCACGCCAGTCGGTCGACGAACCGTGGTCATGGCCATAACGGTCGAACAGCTGGTCGATGCGGTAGTTGGCCGGGCTGGTGATGTCCTGGCCACCATACGAGATATTCGCGCCACCGCCGGCATTGGTGGTCACCACCGAAGTCGGCATGGTGGTCAGCGTATCGAGGATCGGATTCTGCCAGTCGAAGTCGGACAGCGTGCGTGCCAGCTCGGTGCTCAGGCGCAGGCCCGGCGCAGCGTTCCAGCGGGCGCCAACGGCGTGCTGCTGGGTCACGTTGTCCTTGCGGTTGGCCTGGGTCGACATGATGGTGTTGACGTTTTTGGACGTCAGCGTTTGCAGCTGGTTCGAGCCAGGAATCTTGGTGCCGGACATGGTGTCGCCAGACCCCCACCATGGCAGCGCCACCAGGTAGTCGGTTTCATAGTTGTCCAGGTAATGGGTAGCCAGGCCTTCGGCGTACACTTCCAGATCCTGGTTCGGCTTCCATTGCAGCGCATAATTGCCCGCGGTGCGGCGACGGTCGCCGCCGATGGCTTGCAGGCCCATCAGGTCAGGACCGGTCAGGTTCGGGAGCAGCCAGCTCTTGTCGATCGGTTTGGTGTTGAAAGCGCGCTCTTCCGAGTAATGGTTGCGCACATACGAAACACCGAACAGCGCGCCGATTTCGCCGAAATCGGTCTTCCAGCGGTTGGAGATCAGGCCGCTGACGTTCGGATCGGTACGCTTGGCTTGCGAGTTGTTGGTGGCGCCACCATTGACTGAGGCGGTAAAGCCCTTGAAGTCGAACGGACGGTTGGTGCGCACGTCGATCACGCCGGCGATGCCGCCTTCCGGCAGGTCGGCCGACTGCGACTTGTACACGTCCACGCGTTGCAGCATGGTCGATGGAATGTCGGCCAGCTGGATGTAGCGGCCGGTGGTGGTGAACAGCTCGCGGCCGTTCAGCAGCGTGGCGATGCCCGGCAGGCCACGGATCAGCACGGTGTTGGCTTCACCACCGTCGCGGCGCACCTGCACGCCGGTGACGCGGGCCAAGGTCTCCGCGACGTTGGTATCTGGAAACTTACCGATATCGTCAGCAACAATCGAATCGATAACGTTATCGGCATCCTTTTTGATCTTTTGCGCGGTTTGCGCAGCGCGGCGCACGCCGGTGACTGTCACGGTGGCTTCGGGCGCTGGTTGCGCGGCGTCGCTGGCCGGGGTGGTCTCTTGTGCTACTACTGGGAAGGCGCTCAACAGGCCGGCGGCGGCCAGCACTGCGACGCTGGATTTGAGGACGAGACGATGGGTTGCCTGGGACATCGAAGTCCCGGTTACTGTGTGTTTCATAAGTCTCCAGTATTGTCTGTTTTTATACAGAGCTGCTCAGGGGCAGCGCTGATTGAACAAATCTTATGGGCTGGAGAAAAAACTAACCAATCAATTTTTTCGGGTTTTTGATACCGAAAAAAGTATCAAGCCCGCTGAAAGCAGGCCTGGACCGGGCTTGCGGCTATTGGAACGCGACTTCGGTAAAGCTGCGTAACTTGCGAGAGTGTAGTTTATCCACACCAAGCGCCCGCAAAAGTTCAACTGCACGAATGCCAATGCGTAAGTGCTGGTCAACCCGGTCGCGATAGAATTGGTTAGCCATGCCGGGCAATTTGATCTCGCCATGCATCGGCTTGTCACTCACGCACAACAAGGTGCCGTAGGGAACGCGGAAACGGAAACCGTTGGCGGCAATGGTTGCGCTTTCCATATCCAGCGCAATCGCCCTGCTCTGGCTGAATCGACGTTCGGGCGTACGCTGCGGCATCAACTCCCAGTTGCGGTTGTCGGTACTGGCGACGGTGCCGGTGCGCATCACGCGCTTCAGGTCGTGGCCGGTCAGTTGCGTGACTTCGGCCACGGCGGCTTCAATCGCCACCTGCACCTCGGCCAGCGGCGGAATCGGCACCCACAGCGGCAGGTCCTCATCCAGCACGTGATCTTCGCGCACATATCCGTGGGCCAGCACGTAATCGCCCAGTTCCTGCGTGTTGCGCAGGCCGGCGCAGTGGCCCAGCATCAGCCAGGCGTGCGGCCGCAGCACGGCGATATGGTCGGTGATGGTCTTGGCGTTGGCCGGGCCGACGCCGATATTCACCATCGAAATCCCGGTGCCGTCGGCGCGGATCAGGTGATAGCCCGGCATCTGCGGCAGGCGTGGCAGCGGCGAACCATGCACATCCCCCGGCTCCACCGCCTGCCCCACCCGCCGCATCACCAGGTTGCCCGGTTCGACGAAGGCGATGTAGTCGTTGCCAGGCTCCCCGGCCGGGCTGACCATCAATTCATGGCCCAGCTTGATGAATTCATCGATGTAGAACTGGTAGTTGGTGAACAGGACGAACTTCTGGAAGTGCTCGCACGAGCTGCCGGTGTAGTGGCGCAGGCGTTGCAGCGAATAGTCGACGCGCGGCGCGGTGAACAGCGACAGCGGCTGCGCCTCGCCCATCGGCGGCTCGTGGGTGCCGTTGGCGATACCGTCGTCCATCGCGGCCAGGTTCGGCAGGTCGAACACATCGCGCATCAGCAGGCGGCGCTCGGCGGTCAGGCTGCCTTCGATGTGCTCATGCTCGGCGAACGAAAAGTGAATCGGAATCGGCTGCGCGCTGACGCCCACTTCGATCTTGACCTGATGGCTGCCGTGGTTCTTCAGCAGCAGCTTGAATTGTTGAAGGTAGTAGCGTGCAAACAGGTCGGGCCGCGTCAGCGTGGTTTCGTAGGTACCGGGACCGGCGACAAAACCGAACGCCAGCCGCGAATCGGCGCGCGCCACGGTGTCGGTATGTACGCGAACGAACGGATAGCAGGCGCGCACATGGTCGCCGACGTTTTCGCCAGCCACAAAGCGCTTCATGGCGTCGCGCAGATAAGCGATGTTGGCGTCGTAAATGGCCCGCACCTGGTCGTAGGCAGCTTGGGCGTCGTCAAACTGCATGGGGGCGATGAATGGACGGGTGGTAGTCATGCGGCTCCTTCAGTTTTGGCGGGTATTCGTATTGTATTTCCTATTGTAAAGGCTGTAAGCGGAACTTGCATTCTCCCTCTATGGGAACCATCTGGCGTACCGTACAATGACGCCCTGACACGGAGAAAAGCCACCGCATGAATCAAGCCGCAACACCGCACGTCCTTTTTGGCCCGCAGCAGGAAAGTCTGCTGCGCGAGGAAATCCTCGCCGACCTGCTGGAAGCCAGCGCCACGCGCGCCCCCGACCAGATCGCGCTGATTTTCGGCGAACGCCAGCTGAGTTATCGTGAACTGAACGCGCAAGCGGATCTGGTGGCGGCGCGGCTGATTGCGGCCGGCGTGCAACCGGGCCAGATCGTCGGTCTGTGGCTGCCGCGCGGGATCGAGCTGCTGGTGCTGCAAGCGGGCATCGCCAAGGCCGGTGCGGCCTGGCTGCCAGTGGATGAAGATACGCCGGTCGAGCGCTTGCAGGTTTGCCTGGACGACGCAGACGGCGCCGGCGTACTAACCTCGGCCGCCTTTGCACCGCGTTTGGCCGCATTGGCCGATTTTGCGGCATCGGGCCGTCCCGTGTGGACCTCCGAAGCGCTGTTGGCCGCTCCCGCCGCCGGCGAAGTGCTGGCGCGGCGCGGCGCGGTATCGCCGGATGTGCCGGCGTATGTTATCTACACTTCCGGCTCGACTGGCAAGCCGAAAGGCATTCTGATCACCCAGCGCAGCATCTGCCACTTCCTGCGCAGCGAGAATGAAGTGCTGGGCGTGCGGGCCGAAGACAAGGTGTATCAGGGCTTTTCGGTGGCCTTCGATATGTCGTTTGAAGAGATCTGGATTTCGTATCTGGTCGGCGCCACATTGTGGATCGGCCCCAAGGAAATCAGCGGCGACCCGGAGACGCTGCCACGCATGCTGGAGCAAAACCATGTGACGGTGCTGCACGCGGTGCCGACGCTGCTCGCGCTGTTCAATCAGGAAGTGCCGAGTCTTCGCTTGATTAATCTCGGCGGCGAGGCCTGTCCGGAATCGCTGGTCACGCGCTGGTCGCGCGAAGGCCGGCAGATGTTCAACACCTATGGCCCGACCGAAGCCACGGTATCGGCCAGCCTGGCGCGATTACAACCGGGCTACCCGGTGACCATCGGCCGCCCGCTGCCCAACTACGGCCTGCTGGTCATCGATGCCAACACCGATCCCGCGCCCGACGCGGCGCCTGCGCAAGGCCCGGTCCTGCGCCTGCTGCCCTACGGCGAAGTCGGCGAATTGTGCATCACCGGCCCGGGCCTGGCCGCCGGCTACCTTGGCCGCCCGGACCTGACGGCGGAAAAATTCCTGCCCAATCCGTGGTCGACCGGCCCGCACGACGAGCGCCTGTACCGCACCGGCGACCTGGCCCGCATCGGCCCTGATGAAGAAGTCACCTGCCTTGGCCGCGCCGACGACCAGGTCAAAATCCGCGGCTTCCGCGTCGAACTGGGCGAAATCGAAGCCTTGCTGGCCCAGCAACCGGGCGTCGGCACCGTCGCCGTCCTGCTGCGCAAAGACGACGGTATCGACCAACTGGTGGCCTATCTGGTCGCCGACGCCGGCGTCACGCTGGACAACCGCGTCCTGCGCGCCGCCTTGACGGAGAAGCTGCCGCCCTACATGGTCCCCGGCCGCTACGAAATGCTGGACGCCATGCCGCGCCTGACCTCCGGCAAAATCGACCGCAAGACGCTCAAAGCCACACCACTCAGCGCCCCGCCAGCCGGCAGCGCCGCCGACTCCGACCTGCCCGAAACGCCGGCCGAAGAAGCCCTGTTCAAAGCACTGGCCACCCTCTTCCCCGGCCAGCCGATCCAGCGCCAGGCCGACTTCTTCACCGACCTTGGCGGCCACTCGTTCTTCGCCGCCCGCCTGGCGTCCGCGCTGCGCACCGATCCGCGCTTCGCCCACATTACCGTGCGCGACATCTACCAGCAGCGCCAGGTCGGCAAGATCGCCGAAGTGCTGGCAGAAGCGCCGGGCAGCACCACCGAAGAACAGCCATGGACACCGCCGTCCACCATCAAACGCTGGATCTGCGGCATCGCCCAAGCCGCCGCCATGCCGCCGCTGGTCACGCTGCGCATGGCGCAATGGCTGGCGCCCTTCTTTACCTACCACTTCTTCACCGGCGACCCGGGCGACTCGGTGCCTCGCGCCATCGCCGCCTCGGTCGGCGTGTTCCTGCTGGCGACCATCGGCGAATTCGCCGTCGCCATCGCCGGCAAATGGCTGATCGCCGGCCGCCTGAAAGCCGGCGTCTATCCGCTGTGGGGCCTGACCTACTACCGCTGGTGGCTGGCCGACCGCCTGGTGGAAGCCGCGCCGGCCTACCTGCTCAGCGGCTCGTCGCTCAACGCCTGGTGGCTGCGCGCGCTCGGCGCCAAAGTCGGCAAGGAAGTCATCATCGGCTCTTACACGCTGCGCGCGCCGGACCTGCTGCACATCGGCGACCAGGTCAGCATCGGCAACGCGGTCAACTTCGAGAACGCCCGCGTCGAACGCGGCCAGCTGCACCTCGGTCAGATCACGCTGGAACAAGACGCCTGCGTCAGTTCCTACGCCATCATGGAAGGCAATACCCGCGTGGAAGCGCTGGGCCACCTGGAAGGCCAGTCGGCGCTGAGCGACGGCGGAGTGGTGCCGGCCGGCCGCGTCTGGGCCGGTTCGCCGGCCCGCGACATGCGCGCCTTCGACACTACGCGATTGCCGGCACGCTTGCCGGTCACCGCCGCGCGCCGCGCTGCCGAAGCGCTGTTCTTCGTGATTGGCATCCTCGGCATCGTCACGCTGTTCTTCATGCCGGTGTTCCCGAGCTTTGTGCTGATCGATTGGTTTGACGAAGCGGGCTGGATGCCGTGGATTCAGGGCGACGACATGCGCATCCAGCTGCTGCGCTACTTCCTGCTCGCCTTCCCGGCCAGCACGGTGCTGATTGTGCTGACGGCGCTGATCTCGGCCGGCATCCGCTGGAGCGCGCTGCCGCGCCTCAAGCCCGGCCAGTTCCCGATCCACGGCAATACCTACTGCGCCAAATGGCTGGTGAGCCAGATCCAGGAATCGAGCCTGAATGTGCTGCACGGGATTTACGCCACCGTGTTTGCGCCGTACTGGTATCGCCTGCTCGGCGCCAAAGTCGGCAAGGACGCCGAAATCTCCACCGCGCTGGGCGTGGTGCCGGACATGCTGACGCTGGGCGACGAAACCTTCATCGCCGATGCGGTCATGCTGGGCGACGAAGAAATCGATGGCGGCTGGATGGTGATGAAGCCGACCGTGATCTCCAATCGCAGCTTCGTCGGCAACGGCGCCTACATCCCGGACGGCACCATCCTGCCGGAGCATGTGCTGATCGGCGTTCATTCTCGGGCGCCGGACAATGAGCAGATGAAGCATGGCGACACCTGGCTCGGCTCCCCGCCGATCAACCTGCCGGCGCGCGAGCAGACCAGCGGTTATCCAGAGCACCTGACCTTCCACCCATCGCCAATGCGCCGCCTGGGACGCGGGCTAATTGAAGCGTTCCGCATCGTCGCGCCGCATGCGCTGGTGATCGCGGTCGGCTACACGCTGGTGCTGGCGGTGATGCCGGCCGCCGGCGCCGGCCGCTGGAGCGAGGTGACCTGGGATCTGGCGCTGGCGGGCCTGGCCTACGGCGTGGGGAACTACGTATTTGTGGTGCTGCTGAAATGGCTGCTGATCGGGCGCTATCGCAAACAATCGGAGCCGATGTGGACGCCGTTTGTGTGGCTGTCGGAAGGCGTGACCAATCTGTATGAAGGCATCGCCGTACCGAACTTCATGCGCTACCTGCGTGGCACGCCGTGGCTGCCGATTGCCTTCAACCTGCTGGGCTGCCGCATCGGCAAAGGCGTCTACATGGACACCACCGACATCACGGAATTCGACTGCGTGCAGATCGGCGATCATAGTGAACTCAATGCGCTGACCTGCCCGCAGACCCACTTGTTCGAGGATCGCGTGATGAAGATCGATCAGGTCGTGATAGGAGAACGCGTCTACATGGGGCCACGCGCATCGGTGCTGTACAGCGCCGCCGTCGGCGACAACGCCCGCCTTGGCGCGCTGACGCTGGTGATGAAGGGCGAGAACATTCCGGCCAACGGCAACTGGGCCGGCTGCCCGGCCGCTCCGCTGCGCAAATGAAAAGCCTGGCCGTCCAACGCTGGCCCGGCCCCACACCGACGCCGCAGGACGGCCTGTTCGCAATCCTGGTCGCCACCAACAACGCGACGCAACGCGACGCCGCGCGCCGGCAAATCCGTCTGGCCGCGCGCGAGGCGCTGGCTGCCGTGCTGCGCATGGCGGCTGCCGACATCACCATCGCCTCCGCACCCGGCACGCCGCCACACATTCTGCTAGCCGGTGTTGAAAGCCGCATCGGTATCTCCTTCAGCCACGAAGACGGCTGCGCACTGGCCGCCATCAACCTTCACGGGCCCATCGGCGCCGACATCATGCGCGTGGAGGACATCCCCGACTGGCGAGCCGTCGCCCGCGACTACCTCGGCCCGGCCGTCGCCGCAGCGCTGCAAAACACCACCAACCGCCCCCTCGCCTTCACACAAGCGTGGACACAACGCGAAGCCGCGCTAAAATGTCATGCGCAACAACTCAGCGAATGGCAAGCCGAACTCCCCGGCGCCACCATATCGCTGATCCTGCCGGCCCCGAATCTGGCAGGCCACATCCATATTGGAGACAAAATCGCATGAGATTCATCGCCCTGATCCTCGCAGCCATCGCAGTCCACGCCAGCGCCGCCGAATGCGGCCCGGACCAGCTCAACACCGCCCGCACCATCACGCTCAAGCGCGAAGGCGCCCAGTACGGCGCGCAGCAGCACACCGCGCTGCCGCTGGCAAAGGGCGAAGTAGTCCTGACCTTCGACGACGGCCCGTCCGTCGACAACACCCCGCTGGTGCTCAAAGCGCTGGCCGACCAATGCGCCAAAGCGACCTTCTTCCTGATCGGCGAACATATCGTCCAGCAGCCAGACCTGGCGCGCCGGCTGATGAGCGAAGGCCACTCCGCCGGCATCCACAGCAACACCCACCCGCACCTGGCGTCACTCACCACTGAACAGCAGCTGGACGACCTGAAACTGAGTCGCGCCGCCTACAAGGCCGCCTTCGGCGTCGAGACGCCGGCCTACCGCTTCCCCTACCTTGAAGAGACGCCAACGCTGCTGGAAGCGCTCAAGCGCGACAACATCACCGTCGCCTCGATCGACATGGGCATCAACGACTGGATACCGGAAGACACCACCGCCATCCTCGCCCAACGCCTGACCGAAAGCCTGGACAAAGCCGGCCGCGGCATCATCCTGATGCACGATGCGAACGGCCCGACGGCCCAAGCCCTGCCCACGCTGCTCAAAGTCCTGAAAGACAAAGGCTACAAAGTAGTCCACCTGGAATGGGAAGCCGCGCGATGAGCACCGACAAATGGCAAGCGGAGTTTGAAGCGCTGCGCGCCATCGTCAGCGCCTGCGGCCTGGACGAAACCGTCAAGTGGGGCCAGGCCTGCTTCACGCTGGACGGCCACAACGTCGTGCTAATACACGGCTTTAAGGAATACTGCGCACTGCTGTTCTTCAAAGGCGCGTTGATGAAGGATCCGAAAAACATCCTGATCCAGCAAACCGAAAACGTGCAGGCTGCGCGCCAGATCCGCTTCACCACGCTGGCCGACATCACGCGGCAGGAGAAGACCCTCAAGACCTACATCAAGGACGCCATCGCACTGGAAAAATCCGGCGCCAAGGTAGAGATGAAGCAGACCGCCGAATTCTCCTTCCCCGAAGAGCTGGAGCACAAGATGGACGAACTACCCGCACTGCGCACTGCCTTCGAAGCCCTCACGCCAGGGCGTCAGCGGGCCTACCTGCTGCACTTTTCCTCGGCCAAGCAGGCGGCCACGCGGATCTCGCGCATCGAAAAAAGCGTTCAGCGCATCCTTGATGGCAAGGGCTTGACTGACTAAGTTGCATACAACATTACGCGCCCGCCGATCGTGCTTTGTTGATTCTGGCATGGCATTCAGGGACCACATTCAACAGTCTTTCCGGGACAGCTGGTGCGGTATCGGGATAGACCTCGGAATGGACTTGATGATACAGCCTGTAATCAATGAACACGTAGCGTTTGTAAATTTCCAGTATCTCTCCCGAATCGCCTGCAGCAAATCCATATACGGACTCGCGGCAAACCTGACCATCATCGAGCGTTACCTCAAGAGGGGAACTTTCGCCAAAGAGCGCCATCGCGCCGAAACCAAGCGCCAGCAATGACCAGCAACCTACGGCAAGGCATCCCACGGCTATACCTACGAACTTCGGCCTGATACGAAACACCAGCAATGCCAATGCACCGCCCCCCATAACGGCGCCCATGACGAGGACGACGTTGATTGCATGCATGGCAAACGACAATCCCATCGCCGCCGCAAGCGCCGTAAGGCACACATACCAGCCGAGCCCAAAGTAAGTTCGCCTGCTCACGCTATTGGCCATCCATCGATTCACCACGCTGCGCCAGTGCGCGCACTTCGGTTTCGTCGGCGGGGCGGACAGTCCACTCCATTTTCTGAAGCTGGATATGCGGGTGGCTTTCCAGCGGCTCCCATTCGGGCAAAAAGGTGAAACCGAGTTTTTGATAAAAGGCTGCGGCGCGCTGGTTGGTCGGTGCAACGTCGAGCAGGATACGCTGGTGCGCTTGCGCAGCGGCGTGGCTTTTTACCGCGTCGACCAACTGCATGGCGATCGGCGTGCCGCGATGCGATGGCGCTACCCACATGGCGATCAGCTCCAGTTCCTGCTGGTCGTTGGGCACATGGCCGACGATGCCAACGGCTTCTTGGCCATCGAATGCGAGGATGAAGCGCGCCTTGCCACGCCCCGCCGCGCGGTCACGCCATGCTTCGTCGGTGTAGGCTGCGGCGCTGGCGTGGCTGACGCC
Source organism: Duganella levis (assembly GCF_009857605.1). Classification (GTDB taxonomy): domain Bacteria; phylum Pseudomonadota; class Gammaproteobacteria; order Burkholderiales; family Burkholderiaceae_D; genus Rugamonas; species Rugamonas levis. The sequence goes on from NZ_WWCT01000006.1 coordinate 180,522, forward strand.
AAAGGCCTGCGGCGCATCCAGCAAGGCTGCCAGTCTCACCCGCTTAAGTTCCTGCCAATCTTCTTCTCTGGTGTATCGGATGTCGGTCATGTCAGGACGCGCTCTGGCTTTGTCAAATTCGCGGAAGATGGCACCGGGTTCGGCCAGTTCACGTAGCGCCATTGCGCGCATGGCGTAATCCGTAATGCCGTCGATGGCGGCGGCGCGCAGCGCATCGGCTTCGGCAACGCGTCCCAGTCCGCGCGATACCGCTTCGCATAGCGACAGGTCACGGACATAATTCGACAGTTCGGCGGCCAGGCGCGGTGCGCCACCGGCTGGCATCAGCGGCAGCTTCTCCGCCAGCCTGTTGAGCTCCGCCAGCCACGACAACGGATCTGTGACATAGCGCTCCGCCAGCGCGTAGTCCTGCGCTTCGACGATGGCAGGCAGCGCCCGCCAGGCGATGCGTTTCGATACTTCCGGTTGGGCACTCAGCAGCTGCAGGAACAAGTCATAGGTGGCACGGCTATCCTTCAGCGCTTCGTTCATGTCATCGATAATCGAGAAGCGATCGCGCGGCCTGTCGCCAGACTCGCCGAACGTAAGCTCGCCCGCTAACAAGCGACGACTTTGTTCGTCACGCTCGCGTACCATCGCCTCGCGCGCTGGCGCATACTGTTCAATCAACAGGGGCCATTCGACAGCGACGATGATATACGTGCTGTCTGCCAGCGCGAATAATTCAAGCAGCAGCCGCAGCGCTTCGTCATAGCGGCCTTCGCGACGCGCCAGCAGGGCCGCGTCAACCAAGGCACCGGAGCCGAGCGGGGACGTACTCACCGGAACGCCTCGATCGCCACCTTGGCCACTTCGCCATGCAGCTCAACCCTCGCCTTGTCGTCCTTGCCCGGCAGCGTGACGTAGACCGCCAGCAGTATCGGCGGACGGCCCGGCGGCCAGATCACGGCGATGTCGTTGACGGTGCCGTAGTCGCCGGCGCCGGTCTTGTCGGCGACGATCCAGCCGGCCGGCACGCCAGCACGGATGCGCGTCGCGCCGGTGGTGTTCCCGATCATCCAGTCCTTCAGCTGGCGTCGGCAATGCAGCGGCAGCGCCTCGCCCATCACCAGTTTTTGCAGCGACTTCGCCATCGCCTGCGGGGTGGTGGTGTCGCGCACATCGCCGGGAATCGCGGAATTGAGTTCGGTCTCCCAGCGGTCCAGCCGGAATTCGCTGTCGCCTATGGAGCGCGCGTAGGCCGTTACCGCCGCCGGGCCGCCGATCTGCTTCATCAGCAGGTTTGCCGCCGTGTTGTCGCTGTACTGCAGCGTGGCCTCGCACAGCGCTTCCACCGTCATGCCCTCCGCCACCCGCTTGCCGGTAACCGGCGAATGCGGCACCAGGTCGCTCTTCTCGTAGCGGATGCGCTTCTCCAGCAGCGACGGATCGCGCGCCAGCACGGCCGCCGCCAGCATCATCTTGAAGGTGCTGCACAACGGGAAGCGCTCGTCGGCCCGATGCAGCAACTGGCGGCCGTCGGCCGTGTTAAACGCCGCCACGCCCAGCCGCCCGCCGGATTCCTTTTCCAGCCGCGCCAGCAACCCTGTACGCGACACGGGCGCGGTGGTCGGCGCCTGATCCAGCAAGTCGGCGGCACGCGCCAACGGTGCGCTGGCCAGCGCCAGCATCAGCGCGCGGCGGGTTGTGAAATCGGTCATCGGCCCAGGAATAAGAGTTAAGTAAAAATAAACATATCACATACTTGCCAAAAACGCCAAGCTTCAATTGCGCGCACCGCGATAAATGGTGGCGCTAAACTCACTGCATGGCTACTCAGGTGCTCATCGTCGGCGCCGGTCCGACCGGCTTGGTGCTTGCCATTGCGCTGGCAAGACGGGGCGTCGTCGTCCGCATCATTGACCACAACAGCGGCCCCGGTCAGGCCTCGCGCGCCATGGCCGTGCATGCGCGCACGCTGGAGTTTTACCGCCAGCTGGGCTTTGCCGATGTGGTGATCAACCAGGGCATCCCGATCGAAGCCATCCACCTGCGCGAACATGGCCAGGACATCGCCCAGCTGCCGCTCAAGGACATCGGCGCCGGCCTCAGTCCCTATCCCTTCGTGCTGGCCTTCCCGCAGGATGACCACGAGCGCCTGCTGGTGGCGCAGTTGCAGGCCGAGGGCGTGCAGGTGGAACGGAACACCGAGCTGGAATCCTTCACGCAGGACGAATGGGGCGTGCGCGCGGTGCTGCAGCATGAGGGCGACCGCATCGCCTGCAGCAGCGCATATCTGTGCGGCTGCGACGGCGCCCGCAGCCGCGTGCGCGATGCGCTCCAACTGACCTTCACCGGCGGCACCTACGAACACCTGTACTACGTGGCGGACGTGCACACCGCCGGCCCGCCCAACCATGACCTGGTGGCCCATCTGGCCGCCCACACCTTCGCGCTGATGCTGCCGGTGCGCTCGCGCGGCATGCAGCGCCTGATCGGCATCCTGCCGCCCGATGCGCCGCCCGATTCCGACTTTGAAGCGGTACGGCCGATGTTGGAGCCGCTGCTGGGCATCAGCGTGGAGCAGGTCAACTGGTTCTCCACCTACCGCGTGCACCACCGCGTGGCCGCGCGCTTCCGCGTCGGCCGCTGCTTCATCGCCGGCGACGCGGCCCACATCCACAGCCCTGCCGGCGGCCAGGGCATGAACACCGGCATCGGCGACGCCATCAACCTGGCCTGGAAACTGGCCCACGTGCTGCAAGACCGCGCCGACGCCGCGCTGCTGGACACCTACGAGGGCGAACGCATCGTCTTTGCCCGCAAGCTGGTCGCCACTACCGACCGCGCCTTCCAGATGATGGTGTCGCAAGGCGCCGGCGGACAGCTGCTGCGCCACTGGCTGCTGCCGCACCTATTTCCGGTGCTGAGCGGCTTCGGCGCCGCCCGCCGTACGCTGTTCAAGACCCTGTCGCAAATCATGATCCACTATCCCGACAGCCAGCTCAGCGGCGGCCGCGCCGGCGACATCATCGGCGGCGACCGGCTGCCGTGGGTGGCGGATAACTTCCGGCCGCTGCAATCGCTGGACTGGCAACTGCACGTCTACGGCCAAACCACGCCGCAACTGGCCGCCGCCGCGCAGGCGCTGCACCTGCCACTGCACGCCTGGCCATGGACCGAGGCCGCCGCCCACGCCGGCCTGCTGGAAGATGCCGCCTACCTGGTCCGCCCCGACATGCACATTGCACTGGCCCTGCCGCGCCAGGAAACCGACGCGCTACAAGCGCTGGCCACGCGCTTCCAACTGCGGTTCGGCAGCGATAGCTAAATGCCATTGACATCCCGGCGGCGCACACGCTAAGGTCAGCGTCGCGCCGATTCTTTACCTTACCCCATCAAAGGATGCCATGAGTCTTCACAACCCTTCCCGCCGCGACCTGCTGTTGGCCGCCCTCTCCGCCACCGCCGTCGGCGCCGTCCCCGGCCTGGCCTGGGCCGCCACCGCTTCACCGGCCGACGCCAGCTTCTCCAAGCTGCTGGACGATATCGCCGATGAAGTCCTGCGCCTGTCGCCGACCAGCGCCACCGGCCTGGGACTGGACAGCGGCGTGCGCGCCGCGCTGAAGGCGCAGCTGGAAGACCTGTCGCCGGCCGGCGACAAAGCCTGGGCCGACGAAGTCAAATCGATCCAGAGCCGCCTGCGCGGCATCAACCGCGCGACGCTCAGCGCCGATGCGCAAATCCGCTACGACACCATCGCCTACGCCGCCGAATCGGGCGTGCAAGGCCTGCGCTTCCCGTTCGGCGGCGCGGCCAGCGGCTTCAATGGCGGCACCGCGCCGTTCCCGGTCACGCAGCAGGATGGCACGCTGACCCGCATTCCGGAATTCCTCGACTCGCAGCACCAGATCGCCAACGCCGCCGATGCCGACGCCTACCTGGCGCGCCTGGCCGGCATGGCCAGGTTGCTGGACCAGGAAACCGCCCGCATCGCCGAACAATCCGGCCAGGGCATCGCGCCGCCGGACTTCATCTGCAAGACCGCGCTGGGCCAGTTGCAGGACTTCCGCAAGACCGCCGCCGCCAGTCAAAAGCTGGTGACTTCGATCACCGAGCGCACACAGAAACTCAACATCGCCGGCGACTGGCACGCGCGCGCACTGAAACTGGTGGAAGACTCGGTCTATCCGGCGCTGGACCGCCAGATCGCCACCTTCAGCAAGGCCGCCGCCAAAGCCACCAACGTGGCCGGCGTGCACCGCCTGCCGGACGGCGCGGCCTACTACGAGTGGGCGCTGCGCCTCGGCACCTCGACCACCCACAGCGCCAAGGAAATCCACGCCATCGGCCTGGAACAGAACAAGCAGCTGCAAGCGCGCATCGACGCCATCCTGAAAAAACAGGGCATCACCCAGGGCACGGTCGGCCAGCGCCTGCTCGGTCTCTCCAAAGACCCGAGCCGCTTCTACGCCGACAACGACAAGGGCCGCGCGGAGCTGATCGCCTATTGCAACGAGCGCGTCGACGCGGTGCGCAAGCTGATGCCGCAAATTTCGCACCTGGACATGAAAGCGCCGCTGCAAATCAAGCGCGTGCCGATCGATATCGAAGCCGGCGCGCCGCTGGGCTATATGAACTTTGCGTCGCTGGACGGCAAGCGCCCGGCCATCTACTACGTCAACCTGAAATCGACCAAGCTGTGGCCGAAGTCTGAATTGTCGACGCTGACCGCGCACGAAGGCATTCCGGGCCACGCCTGGCAAGGCGCCTATCTGGCCGAGCATCACGCCGACCTGCCGCTGATTTCCTCGCTGATTGGCTTTAACGCGTTTGTCGAAGGCTGGGCCCTGTATTCGGAACAGCTGGTCGACGAATTCGGCCTGTACGCCAACGATCCGTTCAGCCAGATCGGCTACCTGCAAGCGCAGCAATTCCGCGCCTGCCGCCTGGTGGTCGACACCGGCATGCACGCGATGAAGTGGACGCGCGAGCAGGCGATCCGCTTCCTGGTCGAGAACACCGGCCGCGGCCAGCAAGCCATGACCAGCGAAATCGACCGCTACACGGTATCGCCGGGCCAGGCCTGCGGCTACAAGATGGGCCATAACGAAATCATCAGCCAGCGCGAACGCGCCAGGCAGGCCCTGGGCGGCAAGTTCGACCTGGCCGGCTTCAACGACGCGCTGGTGGAAAGCTGCGGCGTGCCGCTGACGGTGCTGCCGACCGTGATCGATCGCTATATCACCAAACAACAGAAGGCATAAAAATCTTTTGTAGGTCGATGGTTTTCTTGTAAGCTTGTCAGCACCATCATGAAAACCATCGCCATCATCGGCGGCGGCGTCACCGGCGTGACGACCGCCTATGCCCTCGCCAAGCGCGGCTTCGCCGTCACCCTGCTGGAACGTCATCGCTATCCGGCGATGGAAACCTCGTATGCCAACGGCGGCCAGCTGTCGGCCTCCAATGCGGAAGTGTGGAATCACCGCGCCACCATCGGCAAGGCGCTGCAATGGATGTTGCGCAGCGACGCACCGCTGCTGGTGCACCTGCATCCCACCTGGCACAAGCTGTCCTGGTTTGCCGAGTTTGTGTCGGCCATGCCCAACTACCACCACAACACGATTGCCCTGGCGCGTATGGCGGTGGCGGCGCGCGACCATCTGTTCCAGTGGGCAGAAGATGAACATATCGCATTTGATTTGCAGCGCCAGGGCATCCTGCACATCCACCGCGACCGCGCGGAGTTCGAACATGCGGTGGCGGTCAGCAAGCTGCTGGCGCGTGGTGGCGTGACGCGCCGCGCCGTCACACCGGACGAGATGCGCGCCATCGAACCGGCCCTGCGCGGCGAATTTTACGGCGGCCATTTCACCGACAGCGACAGCAGCGGCGACATCCACAAGTTCACCACCGGCCTGGCGCAGGCGGCGCAGCGCCTCGGTGCGCAGCTGCGCTATCACCAGCAGGTGGTGCATTTGGACGCCGGTGCGGACGGCGTCGACGTCACCGTGCTGCAAGGCGAAGGCGCCGAGACCAGCCGCTATGACGCGGTGGTAATCTGCGCCGGCGCCGCCAGCCGCGCGCTGGCCGCGCAAGTCGGCGACAGCGTCAACGTCTATCCGGTCAAGGGCTATTCGGTCACCGTGCAGCTGGACGATGCGGCCAGCCGCGCCGCCGCGCCGAACGTCAGCCTGGTCGACGACACGGTCAAGCTGGTATGCAGCCGGCTGGGCGAGGATCGCCTGCGGGTGGCCGGCAGCGCCGAATTCCATGGCCATAACCGCGACATCCGCGCCGACCGCATCGCGCCGCTGACCGACTGGGTGCGGCAAAACTTCCCCGAGGTCTGCACGCGCAGCATCACGCCGTGGGCCGGGCTGCGGCCGATGATGCCGGATCTGATGCCGCGCGTCGGTCCCGGCAAGGCGCCGGGGGTGTTCTACAACACCGGCCACGGTCATCTGGGCTGGACTTTATCGGCCGCCACCGCCGATCTCGTGGCCAGCGCCATCTCCTCCTCTTGGGAGGCGGTGCGGCAACGCACCGCCAGCCCCTTGAAAATGGCGTAAACTGGCGTCATCTTAGGCTCGTCTTCACTAGGAGGTATGACATGACGGCTAAATCTATTGCACGTATCACTCTGCTGGCTAGCGCCCTGGCGCTGGCAGCCCCCGTATTTGCCGCCGAGCCCACCATCCAGGAGGTCTATGCGGCGGCCAATGCCGGCAAGTTCGCCGAAGCCCAGTCCATGATGGACCAGGTGCTGGCGGCCCATCCGAAGAGCGCCAGCGCGCATTTTGTCGAAGCGGAGTTGCTTGCCAAGCAAGGCAAGTTTGCTGCCGCCCAGACTTCGCTGGCCAAGGCCGAGGAATTGTCACCCGGCCTGCCAAAGGTCAAGCCGGAGGCCGTGAGCAAGCTGCGCACGCTGCTGGCTGAAGGCCAGAAGACGGATTACTCGCAAAAACGCAGCAGCAACCATGCGACTACCGGCGGCAATGGCGGCAGCAACTACGGCAGCGGCGGCTACGCCAACGCACCGCAGAGCAGCGGCATCGGCTGGGGCGGCATCCTGATCATCGGCGCCGGCCTGGCGGGTTTTATCTGGCTGGCGACCCGCTTCATGGCGCGTCGCCAACAACAGGCAGCTGTTAATGACGGTTACAGCCCGGCCGGCTACAACCCTGGCGCGGCGCCAGGCTATGCTCCGGGCGGCGTGCCGCCACAACCGGGCTACGGCCAGGCCGGCTGGGGCCAGCAAGGCGGCTATCCGCAGCAGCCGGCGCAGCCTGGCATGGGTTCGCGCATCATGGGCGGCCTGGCAACAGGTGCGGCGGTGGGTGCGGGTATCGTCGCGGGTGAGGCACTGGCACGCCAGTTCACCGGCGGCCACGAGGCCAACGCCAGCAATGTAGACCAGTCGCGCAACGACATCGTCTATGACGACCCAGCGGCGCGCGACGATCTGCTGCGCCGCGACGACATGGGCGGCAACGACTTCGGCGTCAGCGGCGGCTGGGATGACGGCGGCAGCGGTGGTGGTGGTGGCGACTGGGATTAACCCTCCCCACCCTCTCTCCTTCACGGGGCGTGGCGTTCGCCCGCCCCGGCGGCCTCCATCGCGAGGTCCCAATACGGCGGACTGCCGAAATATTCCTTCAAATGACGTATCAGCAGCTGCGCCTTGGCCTGGTTTGAGCGGCCCGGCATGTGCACCGCATGGATGGCCGGATCGGCCGGATCGCGGCGCGGTGCAATCTCGCTGCGTTCGACCGGCGGCATCGGGAACACCGGCACCAGCTGGCCGGCCACGATGGCGTCGCTCACCAGCCAGTTGGCCAGGTGCGCAATGCCGGCGCCGCTGATGGCCGCATGCAGCAATGAGTCGGTATCGTCGCAGCGCAGCTTGCCCCGCACCGGCAACGGCTGATTGCCATTGACGCCCTCAAAGCGCCACCAGCCGCGTGGCGCCACCCTGCCATTCACAGTCAGGCATTGATGATCGAGCAGATCTTCCGGCTTCTGCGGCCAGCCATGGCGCGCCAGATAGGCCGGGCTGGCGCTGACCACGCGGTTCATGCCGGCCAGCCAGGTGGCCACCAGGTCGCTGGCCGGCAGCACGCCGGCGCGCACCGCCACATCCACTCGCCGCGCCGACAAGTCCACCACATCGTCGCTCACATGCAGGTCGACCTCGATCAGCGGGTGGCGCTGCAGGAAGGCGGCAATCGCCGGCGCCACGTGCAAGCGGCCGAACGCGGCCGGCGCCGTCACGGTCAGCAGGCCGCGCGGTTCGCTGTCCAGTTCCTGCACGGCGTTCTTGCCATCCGCCAGTTCAGCCAGTATATTGCGGGCGCGCGGCAAAAAGCGTTCGCCGGCGTCGGTCACAATCACCTGGCGCGAACTGCGCAACAGCAACCGCGCGCCCAGCTCCGCTTCCAGCGCATCTATCTTTCGGGAAACAGACGATACCGCCATCTCAAGGTGCACCGCCGCCTTGGACAAGCTACGCAGTTCCACCACCGTCACAAAGCATTTCAGGCCAGTTATCACAGTTCTCTCCATAGCCATACATCTTTGTCGAATCTGCAAAGACTCTTTGCTTTATTCCGTATTGTGCCATTTTTTGCAAAGATGCATACTTCGTTCATCACTGAATTGTTAAGGACGCCAATATGAAGTTCACACCACTGTTCGCTGCGCTGGCCTTTGCTTCCGCTGCCCCTGCCTTTGCCGCCGCGCCGCTGGCCGGCACCAACGCTCCCGGCTTCTACCGCGTCATGCTGGGTGATTTCGAAGTTACCGCTATCAGCGACGGCACCGTCGACCTGCCGTTCGACAAATTGCTGCACGAGCCGGCCGACGTCACCAAGAAAGCCCTGGCCCGCAATTACCAGTCGGTGCCGACCGAAGCTTCGGTCAACGCCTTCCTGGTTAACACCGGCGGCAAGCTGATCCTGGTGGACAGCGGCGCCGGCAGCCTGTTCGGCCCAACGCTGGGCAAGCTTCTGGCCAACATCAAGGCCTCCGGCTACCAGCCTGAGCAGATCGATGAAATCTACCTGACCCACCTGCACCCGGATCACGTCGGCGGCCTGGCGGCCGACGGCAAGCTGGTGTTCCCCAACGCCATCGTCCGCGCCGACAAGCACGACACCGACTTCTGGCTGAGCCAGGCCAACCTGGACAAGGCCCCGGCCGACAGCAAAGGCTTCTTCCAGGGCGCGATGGCCTCGCTGACCCCGTATGCGACTGCCCAGCACCTGAAACCGTTCAGCGGCGACACCGAGCTGGCGCCGGGCGTGCGCGCCACCTCGGCCTACGGCCACACGCCGGGCCACACCATTTACACCTTCGAAAGCAAAGGCAAAAAAATGGTGCTGGTGGGTGACCTGATCCACGTGGCAGCGGTACAATTGGACCACCCGGAAGTGACGATCGGCTTTGACAGCGACGCCAAGTCGGCCCTGGCTTCGCGCACCAAGGTGTTCCAGGCGGTCGCCAAGGAAGGCGCGCTGGTTGGCGCCGGTCACCTGTCGTTCCCCGGCCTGGGCCACCTGCGGGTGGACGGCAAGGGCTACGACTGGCTGCCGGTTGCCTACTCCCAGTTGCGCTAGTAAGCACCCCGTCAGCAATCCGTCAGCAACTTCAGGAATACTGATCATCATGGACACGCGTACCTCATTTAATTCCATCTCTGTGCTCGTCGTCGACGACCATCCCCTGCTGCGTGCCGGCCTGGGCGAGGCCATCTCCAGCCAGCCGGATATGCGAGTAGTGGGGGAAGCCTGCAACGGCCGCGAAGCCGTGGACGCCTACACCCAGCTGCGGCCCGATGTCACCATCATGGACATCGCCATGCCGGAGCTGGATGGCGTGCAGGCCCTGCATGAGATCCGGCGCGAGCATAACAATGCCCGCGTCGTCATGCTGACCACCTACAAGGGCGACGCGCAGATTTTGCGCGCCGTGCAAGGCGGCGCCGCCGGCTTCCTGTTGAAGAGCACACTGCGCAAGGATTTGCTGGACACGGTGCGCGGCGTCCACATGGGACAGCGCCGCATTCCGCCGGAGATCGCGATGGAACTGGCCCAGCACATGGGCCAGGGTCCGTTGAGCTCGCGCGAGATGGAAGTGTTGAATCTGGCGGCGAGTGGGCATTCCAACCGCCGCATCGCCGAGCGCCTGACGATTTCCGAGGAAACCGTCAAGGCTCACATGAAGAACGTGCTGGCCAAGCTGGCCGCCAACGATCGCACCCACGCGGTAACGATCGCCCTCAAGCGCGGCATTATTTCAATTTAGTCCTTGGCCGTCGCGGCCAGGGCTACCAGGATGGCGCACGGCAGCAGCAGGCCGTGGAAGCCAAACTGCACGAACGCCACGCCGCCGCTCATGCAGCCGGCGGCAAACGCCAACACCGGCCAGGTCAGCTTGCGGCAACGGCCGATGGCTTCCGGGTCGCCCCGCATGGAATCCACCAGCTCGATCACCAGCCCGGTCACATTACCCGTCATGACGGTGGTGGCCGAGGTTTTGCTCAACAACAGCTTGCCGTAGGCATTCTGGATCGCCATCGCGCCGGCGCACAGGGAGCCGGTCAATAACGTCAATGGCGCCGAGGCCTCTACCACCGGCGCCGCCTGCCATGCGCAGATCACGGTCGCCAGCATCATGAACAGCTGGAACAGGAAACTGTTGCGCAGCGTCTTGCTGCCGTTGCGATCCCAATGCACAATCGCCAGCCGCGCCATCGCGACAAACAGGATAAACACCGGGAACACCAGCAGCTTGATGCCGACGGCTTCAAAAGGCTCGATCAAGGCCCGGCCGATCAGCACAAAGTTGCCTGTCACGTGGGCCGTGAACAGGCCAAACAGGCCGACAAAGCCCAGCGTATCGACGTAGCCGGCCAAAAATCCGAGCGCTACGCCTTGTTTAGTATCACCGCGTTCCATTACTACCTTTCTTGAAATCGAGCCAGGCCACCAGCAGGAAAGCGCCGGTCAAACCCACATGCTCGAAAAAACTATTCGCCGCCATGAAGCGCTCCTGGCCACCCATCTCCCAGAAGCGATTGGCGACGAAGCTTGCCATCAGCGTGAACACGCCGAGGAAACCTGCGCCCAGCCAGCGATACACGCCGGCGATGATGGCCACCGAGGCGCCCAGCTCCAGCGCGATCACCAGCGCCGCCAGCGGCGCCGCCGGCGACAGGCCGAAATGCTGCATCTCGCCGATGGCCGAATTAAAATCCATCAGCTTGTTGATGCCGCCCTGCAGATAGGCGGCACACAACAGCAGCAGAAAGAATCGCTCAATCCACTGCGAGCGCATCAGACTGCCCAGCAGGCGCAACCCAGCGCGCCCCAGAAGCTCTTCAGGTCCGATACCGGCGCCTTGCTGCCCCATGAGTTGGCGTGCTGGTGGCCGTGCACATTGCAGTTGTTGGCGCAACCGCAGGCAGCGGCCTGCTGCTCGCGCTCACGCTTCTGCTGCAACTGGCGCTGTTCCAGTTCCTTCAGCGCGGCGCGGCTGGTGCCCTGCTTCTCGCCCCAGCCGGCGTAGCCGCCGAAACGGCGCACCGGCGACCAGTCCGGCATGGCCGGCGGCGGCGGCAGGTCGTGGCTGGCGAAGGTGCCGGCCGCGTAGACGATGTTACCGCCGACGATGGTCAGCTCCGAGCTCAGATCCCAGATTTCGCTTTCGGCGCAGGCGTAGAAGTCCTTGTCCGGCACGATCATGTCGGCCAGCTGGCCCACTTCGATGCGGCCCTTCTTGCCTTCTTCGTTGGAGAACCAGGTGGTGTTCTCGGTCCACATGCGCAGCGCCGCTTCACGGTCGAGGCAATTGGCGCGCGGGTACAGCTGCGCGCCGCTGACGGTTTTACCGGTGATCATCCAGGCCAGCGAAACCCATGGATTGTACGAGGCCACGCGGGTGGCGTCGGTGCCGGCCGAAGTTTTCACGCCGGCGTCGATGATCTTCTTGATCGGCGGCGTGGCTTCGGCGGCGCCGTGGCCATAACGCTCGATGAAGTATTCGCCCTGGTAGGCCATGCGGTGCTGCACGGCGATGCCGCCGCCCAGCGCAGCGATGCGGTCGATCGACTGGTCCGAAATGGTTTCGGCGTGGTCGAAGAACCAGTTCAGGCCTTCCAGCGGAATGTCCTGGTTGACGCGCTCGAACACGTCCAGCGCGCGGCTGATGGTTTCGTCGTAAGTGGCGTGCATGCGCCATGGCCAGCGGTTCTGCGCCAGCACGCGCACCACGCCTTCCAGGTCGTCTTCCATCGACTCCGGCATGTCCGGGCGTGGCTGGCGGAAGTCCTCGAAGTCAGCCGCCGAGAAGGTCAGCATTTCGCCGGCGCCGTTGTGGCGGAAGTAGTCGTCGCCCTGCTGGTACTTGACGCTCTGCGTCCAGTTCAGGAAGTCTTCCTTCTCCTGCTTGGGCTTCTGCGTGAACAGGTTGTAGGCCATGCGCACCGTCAGCTGCTTGGCGTCCGACAGCTGCTGCACCACCTGGTAGTCTTCCGGATAGTTCTGGAAACCGCCGCCGGCGTCGATCACGCCAGTCACGCCCAGGCGATTCAGTTCGCGCATGAAGTGGCGGGTCGAGTTGACCTGGTATTCCAGCGGCAGCTTTGGCCCCTTGGCCAGCGTGGCGTACAGGATCGAGGCGTTCGGCTTGGCCAGCAGCAGGCCATTGGGATTGCCGTTGGCGTCGCGCAGGATCTGGCCGCCCTGCGGTTCCGGCGTGTCCTTGGTGTAGCCGACGGCGCGCAGCGCGGCGCCGTTCAGCAGCGCGCGGTCGTACAGGTGCAGGATGAACACCGGCGTATCCGGCGCCACCGCATTCAGTTCCTCGATGGTCGGCAGGCGCTTCTCGGCGAACTGGTGTTCGGTGAAGCCGCCCACCACGCGCACCCACTGCGGCGCCGGCGTGATCGCCACTTGCGCCTTCAGCATGGCCATGGCGTCGGCCAGCGAACGCACGCCGTCCCAGCGCAGCTCCAGGTTGAAATTCAGGCCGCCACGGATGATGTGACAGTGGTTGTCGATCAGGCCTGGCAGCACGCGCTTGCCGTGCAGGTCGATGATCTTGGTATTCGGTCCGGCCAGGGCCATCACCTCGTTGGCGCGGCCGACGGCGGTGAACTTGCCATCCTTGATGGCGACGGCTTCGGCGTGCGGGTTGCTGCGGTCCAGCGTGGTGAACAGGCCGCGGTGCAGGATCAGGTCAGGGGTGGTATGCGTTTGCGTCATTAGGTGCTCCGGGTTTCATCAGACTTTTGTGCGGATGGCAGTTGGCCAAAACAATGCGGCTTGACGTGGTCTTCGATCCACGATACTTTCGGCGCCTCCGGCTGCCACAATTGGCGCAGCAGCGGCGGCAGCTGTTCACCCAGCAGGATGCCAAGCAGGCCAACCAGCGCGATCACAGGCGGCGCCGGCGAGCGCACGTTAAGGAAGCCGTAAAGGAGGCCGACCAGCAGGCCGACGGCCAGCGACAAAATATACATTTTCATGATTTAGCGGAGCTCCGGTAATTTAAGACGTGCGCATAGTGTAGTCATGTCTCTCTCCTATGGCATCACCGGGATTGATTGACATTTCCCCCCTCTTTTGGGAGGGGTCACCTTGCATTTGAATAGGTGCTAAAATGACCATACTCCCAATACCTTACACCCCATGACGACTGCACGCGCTTCCCTGCTCCTGCATGCCGCCGTTGCCGCCCTTTGCGGCCTGCTTTTGTGCGCCCTGCCGCCGGCGCTGGCACAGCAACCGCCGGCACGCCTGCTGGAACAATTCACCCATACCTCCTGGGGCGCGCTCGATAGCGCGCCGGTCGACATCCTCAGTATCGCCCAGACCAGCGATGGCTGGCTATGGCTGGCCGCCGGCACCGGCTTGTACCGCTTCGACGGCAAACGCTATGAACGGGTCGACAGCGTCGAAGGCCACGCGTTGCTGTCGTCGAATGTCCGCACTTTATATGCGCCGCCGGAAGGCGGCTTGTGGGTCGGCTACCGCGTCGGTGGCGGCATCAGCTACTTCAGCCACAACCAGGTGCGCCACTTCGCCGCCGGCCAGGGCTTGCCGTCCGGCGCCATCACCAGCATTGCGCGCGCGCCGGACGGCGTGCTGTGGATCGCCGCGCGCGACGGCCTGGCGCGGCTGGACGGCGACCATTTCGTCACCATCGGCGCCGACTTCGGCCTGCCGGCGCGGCGCGCGCGCCAGGTGCTGTTCGACCGCAGCGGGCGCCAGTGGGTGGCCATGCAGGGCGGGATCTTCAGCCGCACCGACAGCCGCGCGCAGTTCATGCCGGCCTGGCCGCACGGGGATTTGAGCGGCATGGCGCTGGCGCCGGATGGCGCGCTGTGGGCCTCGGACGTCGACAGTTACTATCGCCTGCAACCAGAGGCGCCCAGCGGCGACAGTAGCGCGCGCACGGCACTCCAGGGCAGCAATATGTATTTCGACCGCGAAGGCAACCAGTGGATCTTCCGCGCCGGCGGCCTGGAACGCCGCAACGCCGGCAGCAGCGAGTCGCAACGGCAGGATCTGAGCGGCGGCCTGCCGCAGAGCTTTTTCCAGGACCGCGAAGGCAATGTGTGGATCGGCACGTCGGCGGGCCTGAACCGCTTCCGCCACAACCGGCTGTTGACGCTACCGCTGCAAATGGTATTCAACCACCCGGCGATTGCGCCGGTGACCGGCGGCGGCGTCTGGGCCGGCGACCGTGTCGGCGCGCTGCGCGTGCTGGGGCCAGAGGGCGAACGGCGCAGCGTGCTGTCCGGGCATATCTCGGCGCTGTACCGCGATCCGGACGGCGTGCTCTGGGCCGGCAATGACGAAGAAGTCTGGAGCGTGGAAGGCGGCCGCGTGGAACGCTATCCGCTGCCGCCGGAAGCGCAGAGTTACGAGGTGCAGGCGCTGATCCGCGCCAGCGGCGGCGGCATGTGGGTGTCGGTGGTGCGCGAGGGCTTGTATCTGCTGAAGGACGGCCAGTGGCGCCGCCAGCCGGCGCTGCCGCTGTCCACGCCTGGCATGGGCGACCAGTTCCCCACCTCGCTGGAAACCGGTAGTGACGGTGCGCTGTGGGCCGGCTACATTCGCAACTACATCGTGCGCCTGGCCGACGGCAAAGTCGATATCTATAGCGCCGACCAGGGACTGGACCTGGGCCACGTGCTGACCCTGCACCGCATCGGCACGGAACTGTGGGCCGGCGGCGAACGTGGCGTGGCCTGGTTTGACGGCCAGCGCTTCGCCACTCTGCACGGCTTGCGCGGCGAGATATTCCGCGGCGTGTCCGGCATTACCCGCAGCGCGCAGGGCGACCTGTGGCTGTTCGGCACCGAAGGCCTGAGCCGCATCACCGCCGCGCAGGTGGCGCGGGCCATGAGTACACCGGGCTATGAAGTGGAATACGAACGCTTCGATGCCCACGATGGCCTGCTGGGCGCCGCCTCGCAACTGCGGCCAATGCCGTCGCTGGTGATGGGCGACGACGGCCTGCTGTGGATGGCCACCGCCAACCGCATCAACTGGATCAATCCGGCCCACATCACGCGCAACCCGGTGCCGCCGGCGGTGCTGGTGCAGGACATCGCGGTCGGTGAGCAGCGCTACAGCCCCCTGCCCGGCCTGATGCTGCCCAAATCGACCAGCAACCTGCGCATCGACTACACGGCGCTGAGCCTGAGCATTCCGGAGCGGGTGCGCTTCCGCTATCGCCTCGACGGCGTCGACAACGAGTGGCAAGATCCGGGTGCGCGCCGCCAGGCTTTCTACACCAACCTCGATCCGGGCGAATACCGCTTCCGCGTCATGGCGGCCAATGAAGACGGCGTATGGAATCCGCAGGAGGCCCAACTGGCCTTCAGCATTCCGCCCACCTTCGTGGAAACCGCATGGTTCAAACTGGTGTGCGTGCTGGTGCTGGCGGCGCTGCTAGGAGCGGTGTACCGCCTGCGCCTGCGCCACGTCACCCGCCAGCTGCGCACGCGGCTGGAGGACCGCGCCGACGAGCGCGAACGCATCGCCCGCACGCTGCACGACACCTTCCTGCAAAGCGTGCAGGGGCTGATGCTGCGCGTGCAGACGCTGCTCAAGCGCCTGCCGCCCGACGGCGAAGCCTATCAGTTGGTGGAGAAAATCCTGAACCAGGCCGACCAGGTGCTGGCCGAAGGCCGCAACCAGGTGCGCGGCCTGCGCAGCGTGCCGCACCTGGACGACCTGCCGCATATGTTCGGTGAACTGAGCCAGCACCTGCGCGAGGAGCACGCGGCCGACTTCGCGCTGATCGTCACCGGCCAACAGGCCACGCTGACCGAGTCCGCGCGCGAACACCTGTACCACATCGGCCGCGAGGCGCTACTGAACGCCTTCCGCCACTCCGGCGCCAGCCGCATCGAGCTGGAACTGGGCTATGCGGCCGATCACTTCACGCTGGTGGTGCGCGATGACGGCCGCGGCATCGATGAAAAAGTACTCGCGGCCGGCGAGCTGCCCGGCCACTGGGGCCTGATCGGCATGCGCGAACGGGCCATGAAAATCGATGCGGCGCTGGATCTGTGGTGCCGTCCCGGCATGGGCACGGTGGCACAGGTCAGCGCGCCGGGAGCGGCCGTGTATGAACGCAAGCCAGGCACGCTGCGGCGCTGGCTGATGCGCGAGGCCGCATAGGTATTGGATTACTGGATCACGCCGCAGGAATGCAGGTCCAGGATGCCGCGCTCGATGGCCAGCGTGACCGCGTGCGTGCGGTCGCTGGCATTCAGCTTGGCCAGGATGCTCTTCATGTGGACCTTGACGGTTTCTTCCGAAATCGCCAGATGCATGCCGATGCGCTTGTTGCTCTGGCCTCCGGCCACCAGTTGCAGCACTTCGGTTTCGCGCTTGCTCAACGCGCCTTCGTGCCAGTGTTCGGCGATGCCGCTGGCGACCGCCGCCGGAATGCTGCGGCGCCCCTCGTGCACGGTGCGGATGGTCGCCAGCAGCTCCTTGCGCAGCATGCTCTTGAGCAGGTAGCCGGCGGCGCCGGCGGCGATGGCGCGCTGCGCCAGCACATCGCCCTCATACGTGGTCAGCACCACGATGCGGGCGTTGGGGAATTCCTTGCGGATGGCGATGGTGGCGTCGATGCCGTTCATGTCCGGCATCTGGATGTCCATCAGCGTGACGTCCGGCTGCAGGCGGCGGTAAGCTTCCACGGCTTGCACGCCGTTGGTGGCCTCTTCCAGCAGCTGCATGTCCTCCTCATCGGCGATCACGCTGGCTATGCCTTCGCGGAACATCGGGTGGTCGTCCACGCTCAGGATCTTGATAGGCGGGGCAGTCATAGGCGTCTCGTACTTCTCGTACATCGTGGATAAAATTCTGGCATGTAGCGCAAGGATGCCACAGGCGCAAGGGTCTGGCTATACCTCCATCTAGGGATGGCCATCCTCCCGGATCGGGGCGTGGCAAACGCGCTGGAAAAGCTTAATCTTCTAGTCACCAGTTTTTCAATTTAGGAGAGTGACATGCGAGTGGATACCCGATCCTGGCCTCAGTCTGCCGTCGGCGGCACCGGTAACACCAACGGCATCGTCCAGCAAGGCGATAAAGTCCATGTGCTGATCGCACATTCGGACCCGATCGTCAACGCCGGCCTGGCCGCCCTGCTGAGCGCCAACAGCGACATGCAGATCACCGTTGCCAGCAGCGAGGCGGCCAGCCTTGGCGGCGCCGACGTGATCGTCCTCGATCACCGCAACGGCCTGGAACACATGCGCCGCGCCGCCAACGCCCACCACGGCGACAGCCAGCCGCGCGTGCTGATCGTCACCCAGCTGGAACGCGAATGGGAAGTGCGCACCGCGATGATGGCCGGCGTGCACGGCTACCTGCTGCAAAACTCGGATGCGGAACAGCTGCTGACCGCCGTGCGCACGCTGAGCCGCGGCATGCGCTACCTGAGCGCGGACCTGAGCCGCTGCGTGGCCGACAGCTTTACCCGCATCGGCCTGACCAGCCGCGAGACCGACGTGCTGCAACTGCTGGCCCAGGGCCAGTGCAACAAGTCGATCGCGCGGGAGCTGGGCATCGGCGTCGGCACCGTCAAAACCCACGTCAAAGGCCTTTTTGACAAGCTTGGCGCAACGGCACGCACCCATGCCGTGGTGCTGGCCACGCGGCGCGGCCTGGTGGGCGATTCGGCCGCCTCCCAGGCGCACTAACGCGGAAACCGTTGTCTAACATGGTAGATCCCCTGTAAAATCAGGGGATGCATGCCCCGGCCATCACTATGAGCACTCCACATCGCCAGACGCGTTATCAACGCGTCATGATGTTCTTCGTGCTGATGTTCCTGGCGTTGCAGCTGATCGGCGCGAGTTCGCATACCCACGCCTACACCGAGCATGAGCCGGATTGCGCGGCCTGCGCGGTGGTTCACCTGCCTGCCGGCGGCGTGCCGCCGGCCACTTTGCTGGTGGCCCCGGTCGCGCTGCAAAGCAGCAGCCTGCCGGTGCTGGCGCCACGCACTGTGGTGCGCGCTGCGCAAACCGGCTACCTCATGCCACCGTCTCACGCGCCGCCCGGCGTTGCTGTTTTCTCCATCTGAATTTTAATCGCTGCATTGCTGCCCACTCCTGCGCGAGGGGACCAGTGCATCGTCACGTCTGTATATTCAAGGATTTAACATGCAACACAAGCCACAACTCCGTATTCTGCCCCTGCTGATCGCCGCCGCTTTCTATGCCAACCATGCTTATGCGGAGGATGCCGCCCCTGACGCCAATGCCAGCGCCACCGCGCCGGACGCCGCGCCGATGCAGCAAGTGGAAGTCACCGCCGCTCACCTGAAGAGCGCGCGCATCGACCTGTCGCCGAACGTCGGCACCACCATCTACAGCATCGACAAACATATGGTCGACCAGCTGGGCCAGGGCGACAACACGCCGTTCAACGAAGTGCTGCTGCGTCTTCCGGGCGTGAGCCAGGATTCCAAGGGCTCGGGTTCGATCCACGTGCGCGACGACCACGCCAACGTGCAGTACCGCGTCAACGGCGTGCAGCTGCCGGAATCGATCAGCGGTTTCGGCCAGTCGATCGACACCCGTTTCGTCGAATCGACCGATTTCATCACCGGCGCGCTGCCGGCCCAATTCGGCCTGCGCACCGCCGGCATCGTCGACATCCAGACCAAGGAAGGCCTGCCGCAATCGGGCGGCCGCGTGGGTGTGCTGGTCGGCAGCCACGATCAGATCCAGCCGAGCGCGGAATTCTTCGGCACCCAGGGCGCCTTTAACTACTATCTGTCCGGCAGCTACCTGACCAACAAGCTGGGGATCGAGAATCCGCTGCCGACCACCAGCGCGCTGCACGACAAGACCAACCAGACCAAGTCGTTCGGCGTGCTGTCCTACTTCCTGGACGATAACACCCGCCTGGGCCTGATGTTCGGCACCTACAACGGCCGCTTCCAGATTCCGAACAATCCGAATCAGGAACCGGCATTCGCCGTCACCGGTGCCACCGCGCCCGACTCGGCGCAACTGGACGAAAACCAGCGCGAGAAAAACCGCTTCCTGGTGCTGTCGCTGCAAAAAAGCCTGGGCGACCTGAATTACCAGGTCTCGGCCTTCCATCAGTATTCGGAACTGCACTACACGCCAGACGCGATCGGCGACCTGGCCTACAACGGCGTCGCATCCAACACGCTGCGCTCGAACACCGCCAACGGCCTGCAATTCGACGCCAGCTACAAGCTGAATGACCAGCACACCATCCGCAGCGGCCTGGCCTACACCCGCCAGACCACGCACAGCGACAACACCGTGGGCGTGTTTGACCTGAACGACGACGGCACCCAGGCCAGCACCGATCCGCGCACCATCATCGACAACAGCAGCAAGACCGGCAAGCTGTCCAGCATCTACCTGCAGGACGAATGGCACATCACCGCGCCGCTGACCGTCAACTACGGCGTGCGCTTCGATAAAGTGGATGCCTTCGTCAACGAGCAGCAATGGAGCCCGCGCATCAACGTGGCCTACCAGCTGGCCAAGGGCACGGCGCTGCACGCCGGCTACTCGCGCTACTTCACGCCGCCGCCGCAGGAACTGGCGGCGCAGTCCAGCATCGACAAATACGCCGGCACCTCGAACGCGCCGGAAGTGGGCGTGTCGGATAACGTCAAATCCGAACGCACCAACTACTACGACATCGGCATCAGCCACCAGCTGACGCCACAGCTGACCGTGACGGCGGACGCCTACTACAAGAAAATCCGCAACATGCTGGATGAAGGCCAGTTCGGCCAGGCGCTGATCCTGTCGCCGTTCAACTACGATCGCGGCTACGCCAAGGGCCTGGAGCTGTCCGGCGTCTACAGCGAGAAAAACTGGGGCACCTTCCTCAACGTGACCACGCAGAAGGCGGAAGGCACCAACATCACTTCCGGCCAATCGCTGTTTGGCCCGGACGAATTGGCCTACATCGCCAACCACTACATCCACGTGGACCACGACCAGACGGTAACGGTATCGGGCGGCGCCCACTACCACTTCGGCGATTCGCAGGTCAGCGGCGATTTCCTGTACGGCAGCGGCCTGCGTCTGACGCCTGACAACGGCGCGCCGAACTCCGGCCACCTGCCGCACTACGCCACCGTCAACCTGGCGCTGACCCACACCTGGAAAGCGACCCCGGTCGGCACCGTGGAAGGCCGCCTGGCGCTGATCAACGCCTTCGACAAAGTCTACCTGCTGCGTGACGGTTCGGGCGTCGGCGTCGGTGCACCGCAGTACGGCGAACGCCGCTCCATCTACGCTGGTTTGTCGACCAGCTTCTAAAGTCGGCGGTGCTGCACGGCGATACTGCGTGCAGCACCCACTGATACCTGAACGCCAGCGCTTTCAGATTGCATATTTCGTAACGTATAATCGGCCGTTGTCCTTTCCTTAAGGTGGCCCGAATATGATCGATCTTGCGCTGGCGTTTTATCTGGTCCTGGCTCTCCCTTCCCAACAGCTATGGCGCAGCATTCACAAGAGCGATAAGCCCAAGCGGTCGCGCGCGCAGCGCTACCTCGGCACCATCCGCAGCATAGGCCTGACGTTGATCGCACTGGTGGCAGCCTGTTGGTGGAGTGGCCACACCGCATCCGACCTTGGGCTGGGCGTTCCGGCCTCCGGCGCCGCCCTCTGGTGCCTGCTGATTCCGATCATCGGCCTGCCCCTGCTGCACTACGCCGGCAAGGCGCGCGAAGCGAAAATGCCTCCCGAAAAAGTCGCGCAGATGTATGAGCAGGTGCGCGCCAGCGACGCCTTGCCACGCACCTCCGGCGAAATGAAACTGTTCGTGCTGACCACGCTGTTCATCGGCGGCGGCTGGGAGCTGCTGTATCGCGGCTTTCTCACGCTGGTGCTGACACCCCTGGTCGGCACCTGGGGCGCGGTGCTGATCGCCGGCGTGGCGTATGGCGCCGGCCATGGCTACAGCAATCCCAAACAAATCACCCTCAGCATCGTCTCCGCTATTTTGTTCAGCGTGGGCTATGTGCTGACCGGTAGCCTGTGGTGGCTGATCGTGGTCCATATCGGCATACCGCTGATGGGCGCCATCAGCTGCTACAAGATCCTGAACCAGCAACCGAACGGAGAAGCACATGCGATTTCTTAAAGCCCTGTTGATCATTGCGGTCGCCGCCGGCCTGAGTGGCTGCGTCGGCTGGCGCAGTCCTGATGGTGCCAAGCAGACCGGCAGCCTGGTCGACTACCTCTATCCGAATGCGAAAGAGGCTCCGACCCTGGCGCCAAGCGTGGTCAAACTGCGGCCGCCGGTCAAGGTAGGCATTGCCTTCGTGCCCGGCGCGAACTGGAACAACGGCTTGTCGGAAGCCGCCAAGATCAAATTGCTGGAGCGCGTGCGCGACTCGTTCGCAAAGCATCAGTACATCGGCAAGATCGAAATCATTCCAAGCCAGTACCTGCAAGCCAAGGGCGGCTTCACCAACCTGGAACAGGTGGCGCGCATGTTCGACGTGGAGGTGGTCACCCTGCTCTCCTACGACCAGGTGCAGTTCAATGACACCAACGCGCTGTCGGTGCTGTACTGGACCATCATCGGCGCCTACGTGATCCACGGCGACCAGTATGACGTGCAAACCATGGTTGATGCCGCCGTGTTCGACGTCCAGAGCCACAAGCTGCTGTTCCGCGCGCCGGGCACCAGCCGCGTCAAAGGCGGCGCGACGTGGGCAGGTCTCAGTGAAAAACAGCGGCTGGCTGCAGGCGAAGGCTATGCACGCGCGGTCGACCAGCTGATCCCGCAACTGCAAACGGAATTGGACGGCTTCCGCGAACGGATCAAGAACAACGCCAACTATCAGGTCGAGAACAAGGCCGGCTACAAAGGCGGCGGCGCCATGGGCTGGATCAGCCTTGCGCTGGCAGCATTGCTGGCCGGCGTGGCGTACGCGGTTCGCCGCCATGCCTGAACTGCTGGAGTTCGACCGTCATGCCATTCTGGCGGGCGAAATCTGGCGACTGTGGACCTGCCATCTGGTCCACTACTCAACGCAGCATGCATTGATCGATCTCGCCACCGCAGCGTCGGCGGGCGCGGTGGCCCTGCCCGCGTTGGGATGGCGAAGGCTGTGCCTTGCCGTGGCGCTGACCGCGCCGCTGATTTCCGGCGGCCTGCTGCTTCTGGCGCCGGATCTGATCTATTACCGCGGCGCGTCCGGCATGGCCGTAATGCTGGTGGTGCTGGCGGCATGCACCTTGTGGCCGCAAGCCGGTCCCCGCGCTCGTGCCGCACTGGCGCTGCTCGGCGCCGCGCTGGCCGTGAAGATCGGCGCGGAAGCCCTCGGCTATGCCACCGGCTGGTCCGACCTGCCGGCCGGCGTACGCGTTGCGTGGCAAGCACACTTGCTCGGGGCGGCGGCAGCTGTCTTGACGGTCAAAGCGCTTCGGGTCCGAACGTCTTCACGTTAGGCCTTGAGTATCTGCCATTGTTGCAGGCATAATCCTCCGGATCAGGAGGACCACATGAACACACATCGCACCGTCATCGCCGGCAGTCTGGCTGCGGCCTTTTTGGCGCCCCCGGCATGGGCTGCCGATGACGTCCAGTCGGTGGTGGTTACCGCCCAGTCGCGCAAGCAGCTGGTGCAGGACGTGCCGATGACCATGCAAGTCCTCACCACCAAGGACATCGACGCTGTCGGCGCCAAGGATCTGGCGGCCCTGAACGGCTACATCCCTGGCCTGCTAGTGGACACCATCGAGCCGACGCAGCCGACTTTCGGCATCCGAGGCGTGCAAGCCGGCGATTTCGGCATCGCCACCGATTCGCCGGTCGGCATCTACGTCGACGGCGTCTACACCGGCAAGACCGGCGGTGCGCTGATGAACTTTATCGACGTCCAGCACATCGAAGTGGTCAAGGGACCGCAAGGCACGCTATTCGGCCGTAACAGCGCGGCCGGCGCCATCGCCATCGCCACCAATGAACCGGGCAAGGAACTGGATGCCGCAGCCCACGTCAAGCTGGGTAACTTCGGCCGCGCCAACGCGGACGTGATGATGAACTTCCCCATCACCGATACCTTCGCCGCGCGCATCGTCGCGGTACGTAACGGCAGCGAGGGCTGGGCCGACAACACCGCCACCGGCAAGAAGTCCGGCGGCGACAAGGACTGGGCTACCCGCATCTCGCTGCGCAAGGACTTCGACGCCGCCAAAGTGGTATTCGCGTGGGAGCACGAGAACATGGAGCAGTACGGCCGTCCGGCGTTCGGTGTGATCAAGAATCCGGCGCTGCCGCTGGCCGCCTATCGCGGCGTGTACGATGCCGCCTATATTGCCAACTTCGTCAATCCGCTGGACGCGCCGCTGGCCAACGACCAGCAAGGCAGCGAAGGCCGCTTGTTCGACGGCGCCACGCTGCGCATCGAGGCGCCGCTGGGCGGCATGACCTTCAATTCCATCACCGCCTACCGCCGCTTCCAGACCCACAACCTGACCGACAACGACGGCGGCGCGCGGGCCAACCTGTATCTCACCACGCAGGATGCCAAACGCGCGCGCAGCTTGCAGCAGGAGTTCAAGCTGTCCGGCAAAACCGACCGGCTGGACTGGCTGGCGGGCGTGAGCTTCTATCACAATAACGAGCATCAGGACGCTGGCGCCTACGTTACCACCGGCACGCTGGACACCTTGAGCCAGTTCACAGGTGGTGCGGCGAATTTCGCCCGTCTGTTCGGCGGTCTGGCGGCGGCCGGCCTGGCGGGGATCAAGGCAGACAGTGTATTCTCGTGGGATGAGGACCACTACAGCGACGTGCGCACCCGCTCCGCTTCGATCTACGGCGACACCATCTGGCACCTGACGCCGCAGACCAACGCCACCGTCGGCCTGCGCTACACCCGCGACAGCAAGCGCATGACGTGGTATGTGCCGGGACGGGTGTCGTCACAACTGGACGATTTCCTCAATCGCTTTGGCCCGCTGGCCGGCGTCAATGCTGCGACCTTCCCGTCCAATGTGATTTTTGCGACGGCGGCGCAACTGACGTCGTCGCCGGTGTCGCGCGAGAAGGACTGGACCGACTGGAGTCCGCGCCTGGTGCTGGACCATAAGCTGGACCGGGACACGCTGCTGTTCATATCCCTGTCGCGCGGTTATCAGGCTGGCGGCTTCAATATCTTCACGCCGCCGAATCCCGCGTCCACCACCAGCACCGGCCGCGATCCCAGTTTTGAGCCGGAGAAGATGACCAACTTCGAGGCAGGCGTGAAACTGGCGTTGCCGAATCTTGGCGCCACCATCAACGCT
Source organism: Duganella levis (assembly GCF_009857605.1). GTDB lineage: Bacteria > Pseudomonadota > Gammaproteobacteria > Burkholderiales > Burkholderiaceae_D > Rugamonas > Rugamonas levis. The sequence continues at coordinate 205,342 of NZ_WWCT01000006.1, forward strand.
TCACTGTTCGTCTACAAGTTCAAGAATTTGCAGGACATCCAGCTGTATAGCGTGGGCACGCTGCCGACTTATAACGTGGTGTCCAGCGACCAGAAGGCGCACGGACTGGATGTCGATGGCCGCATTCGTATCTCGTCGCGCGTGATGCTGTTCGGTGGCTTTGAATATATCGATCAGACCTACACGCGCTATCAGCGGCTGGATGCTGCCGGCAATGTGTCGCTCGATCTGGGCGGCCAGCCGGTCGGCACGCCGCGCCTGAGCGCAATGGCGGGCGTCAATCTGAATTGGGAAGCGGCGTCCGGCCGCGCCAGCGTCAATTTCCAGGGCACGCATGCCACGGCGCGGCGCTGCAATAGCGATACGGCGACGCTGAGCTGCCTGCGCACGGCGACGCTGAAAACCGGCACCACCACCAGCAAGTTCGATCTGCGCGTGGGCTGGGACAGTCCAGGCTCGCGCTACGGCGTGGCGCTGATCGTCAATAATGTGTTCGACCAGCGTTATGTGCAAACGCTGGCGGGTCAGACCGAACAATACGGTGCGCCGTATTCCAACATCACGCCGCCACGCGCGATCGGCGTTGAATTCAGGGCTAGCTTGTAATGGCATCAAAACTCTTACTGGCTGCCGCGGCAGTGGTGGTGATTGCGGCGGGCGGTGTGGCGACGCTGGCGGTAAAGCCGCCCGAGTTGCTGCGGGTGGGCGCCAATTACGGCGCAAAGATCGTCTGCTCAAATGTGTTTATCGCCGGCCGTGACGGCCAGGCCGTGCTGGCCGATGATGTGCAGGCGCCGGGCCATCCGGTGCTGAGGTATCTGAAGGTGCAGGTGGACCAGCAACGCAAGACGGTGCGGGCGCAGTTCTTTGGTTTTGTTGGCGACGGTCTGGCGGTGTACCGCCCCGGCACCGGCTGCGCGGTTGCGCCTGATGGTGATGCGGCGCAGGCTTCGCAGTATCAATTCAATCCGATCAAGATCTGGGGGCCATCGCCTAATGTGCCGTGGCCTACTGGTTCGATGGAAGATGCCAATCCGGCGGTACAGGCTTTGCTGGCGCAGGATGTGCTGGCCGGTCCGGGCATGCGCGGCATGGCGGTGATTCATCGCGGGCGCTTGGTGGCGCAGCGTTATGGCGCTGGCTTCACGGCGGCGTCGCCGTTGCTGGGGTGGTCGATGACGAAGACTGTCAGTGCGGCGCTGGCCGGGATGCAGATCGCGGATGGCAAGCTGTCCTTGCAGCAGAGCGGTTTCTGGCCGGCTGGCGATGAGCGCGCGCAGATTACGCTGGCGCAGTTGATGTCGATGAGTAGCGGCTTGCGGTGGAATGAGGGCTATGGCGATGTCTCGGATGCGACACGCATGCTGTACCTAGAGCCGGATATGGCGGCTTTCACGACGACGCAATCGCTGGAAAAGACGCCGGGCAGCAAGTGGAATTATTCGAGTGGCAGCACGGTGCTGTTGTCGCGTATCTGGCAGCGGGCTGCTGGTGGCGACGCCAAGGCTGCGGTGTCGGCTGCGGTGCTGTCGCTGCCGCATAATCGTTTGTTCGCACCGCTGGGTATGAGCAGCGCGGTGATCGAGGCCGATGCGCGCGGCAATCTGGTTGGTTCCAGCTATATGTACGCGACCACACAGGATTGGGCGCGGTTTGGCCAGTTCCTGTTGCAGGACGGCGTTTGGCAGGGCAAGCGTTATTTGCCGGATGGTTTTGTCAGCGGGATGCAGCAGGTGGCGCCGGCGTCGGGTGGCGCGTATGGCCAGGGTTTGGTGTGGCGGTATGGGCCTTCGGGTGCTACGCCGGAGGGGCAGAATCCGGATGCGCGTTTTCAGCTTCCTGCCGATACGTATTGGATGGAGGGGCATGATGGGCAGAGTATCGCCATCGTGCCGTCGCAGCAGTTGGTGCTGGTGCGGCTTGGCTTGACGCCGCATCGGCTGCTGTATCAGCCACAGGCACTGTTGGCGGCGGTGGTGAAAGCGGTTCAGCAATGACGGGCGTGCCGTACCGCCTGCTGCGCCATCAGTTGCCGATGCTACTGATAGGCGCGCGCGTCGTCGGCCACACTGTGCTCAACGCGATCGCGCCGGCATCTCGGCCACCAGCGCCTGGCACCGATGCGGTGACGCGGGTGATCCATGCGCCGGCGGCGGATTTGGTGGCGCAGTACATTGCCTGGTCGGGCGCGGCGAGCGCATATGAGGGCGAGCTGCCGCCGCATATGGTGTCGCAATGGAGTTTGCCGCTGGTTGGCGAGCTGCTGCTGCGCATGCCGTACAAGCTGACCAGTGTAATCAATCAAGGCGTCAGCTTGCGTGTGCATGGCCCGCTGCCGCGCGACACGCCGTTGCATGTCAGCGCCATCGTCGATCAGATTGAGCACACGCCCGGCCGCATCAAAGTGGTGGTGGAGATCATCACCGGCACGACGCAGCAGCCGTCGCTGGTGGAAGCCCGCCTGCATATGAGCTTTTTGCTGCCAGGCCCGCGTCCAGCGAAGGCGGCGCAAGTACGGCCGGACGAACCGCAGTGGCAAACCGCCGGTACATGGCACGCCGACGCGCGCGATGGTTTGCGCTTTGCGCTGCTGACTGGCGACTTCAATCCGATCCACTGGTGCGGCCCATTGGCGCGGCGTTCGGTGTTCCGCAGCCTGGTGCTGCACGGCTTCGGCAGCTTTGTGCGCAGCTACGAGATCCTGAGGCAGCAAGGCATTAGCTTCCGCGAGATCGACGTCCGCTTCGTCAAGCCTGTGCCCCTGCCCTGCCCAACGCTGTCGGTGCAGATAGCGCCGGCTGGCGCTGATGGCTGGCGCCCCGTGCGTTTGGCTGGTGTCGGCGATACTGTTCATTTGGCGGGAAACTTGCGCTAGCAGCGTTGCGCGCCACCGCCCGCCGGTGTATCGTCACGCCAGCAGACAACCATGGAACGCGCGATGACGATACTGATACTGGGCCTGATAATTTTTCTCGGACTGCACTCGATCCGCATCTTTGCGGAAGACTGGCGCAACCGCGTGCGCGCCCGTATGGGCCTCCTGCCATGGCGCGCGCTGTATTCCGTGGTATCGATCACCAGCCTGCTGCTGATCATCTGGGGCTACAGCCTGGCGCGCCAGGCGCCCATCGTCATCTGGACGCCGCCACCATTTACGCGCCACCTCGCCGCGCTGCTGGCGGTAATCGCCTTCGTCTTCATCACCGCCGCCTACATCCCGCGCAACGGCATCAAGGCAAAATTACACCATCCGATGACGCTGGGGATCAAGACCTGGGCGCTGGCCCACCTGATCGCCAACGGCACGCTGCACGACATCCTGTTGTTCGGCAGCTTCCTCGTATGGGCGATCCTGCTGTTCCGCGCCTCGCGCAAACGTGATGCGGCGCTGGGCACGATCTACCCGCAAGGCAGCGGCGGCGCCACCGCGCTCACCATCGTGGCCGGAATCGCCAGCGCTATCATCTTCGCGTTATGGCTGCACTTGCCGCTGATCGGCGTGCGGCCGTTCTAATTGCATTTGCCGCGCACCACGGCGGCAATCACCCACGGCAGCGAGTACGGACCGACCACATTGACCGGACCGATATGCGCCGGTTGCAGCTTGAGCGCGTCCGAATGCAGGCAGTCCGGCACCTTGGCCTGCTCGAAGGCGGCGCTCATGCGCGCTTCCACGGAATTGGCGCGGAAAGCGCCGGCTTGCGGATTGACCGCCAGCGGTGGCGCCGGCTGCGGCGTTTCGGCGACGGTCTCTCGCACCGCTTTCTTGATCACGTCATCCGTCAGCGCCGGCTGCGCAGGTGCAACCTGCGTTGGCGGCATTAGCTCGGCGACCGCTTCCTTCTGCGCCGCAGCAGCAGCGAGCGTGTGCGCCGCCAGCAAAGTAGTGAGGATGATAGGCATGGAGTTGGTCAGGATGGTTCCGCCACGCGGACCGCATTGCGTCCGCCCTGCTTGGCAGCGTACAGCATCTTGTCGGCCTGCGCCAGCCAGTCCGCCGGCGTCAGCGCCTTGTCCATGTAGGCCACGCCGATGGAGATGGTGATGGGATGATCTTCCTGTAGCGTGGCTGTCGCCACCGCGCCGCGCAAGCCCTCGGCCAGGCTGGCCGCCGCATTCAGGCCCGCGCCGCTGGCGATAATCGCGAACTCCTCGCCGCCGTAACGGAAAATCCGGTCCGACGACCGCGTATGCCGCCGCATCAACTCCGCCAACCGCATCAGCACCTTGTCACCGGCGGCGTGGCCATATTGATCGTTGACCTGCTTGAAATGATCCAGATCCAGCAGCAGCAAGCTCGATTCCAGCTGCGGCCTGCGCTCCTGCGCGTATTCGGCCAGATGCCGCTCCAGCGCGCGGCGGTTACCCACGCCGGTCAGGAAATCCAGCTCCGCCGCATTATGCAGCCGGCGGTTTTGCACGCCGGTGCGGTAAGAGAATATGTAGGCAAACAGGTTGACCAGGCCGACCGTGACAATGATGGTGGCCAGGTTCAGCACTTCCACCCGCCCATGCAAGACCGCCACCAGCACCGCCAGCCCGACGCTGTTGATCGCCAGCGCCACCGATGGCCGCAGCACGAAGTATGCCGAGATCATGGTCGGATACACCCAGTACACCAGCCCCACGCCGCGCAGATAAACTGTGGTCAGCATGCCGCCGGTGTAGAAAATGGTGACACATACGCTGGCCACCTGATAACGGCCGGTGCGCCACACATGCACGATCACCGACGACATGGCCAGCACCAGCGCCAGGTCGACAATGGCCGAAGCCCAGCTGCCTTGCAGCAGCCGGTAAATACCAAAGGGAAGAATGCTCGGAATGCTGAGGGCACACAGCAGCATCAGGATCACTTCTTCCTGACGCCGCTGGCGCCCTCCCGACAGCCAGCCCCAGCGTCCGGCGCCGGGTTTGTCGGTGCTACTCATGACGCATCTCAGTGGGCCGGCTCAGGGGTCGGACCTTGGGTCGGGCCTTCGGGCGGCACGTCCGCTGGTTCGGTGTGCGCTTTATGTTCGCCGGCCAGCCACATATACATGGCAGGCACCACGAACAGCGTGAACAAGGTACCGATCGACAGACCGGTAAAGATCACCAGGCCCATGGCGTGACGGCCGGCCGCGCCGGCGCCCGACGCGATCACCAGCGGGATCACGCCGAACACCATCGCCGCCGTCGTCATCAAGATCGGACGCAGACGGGTGGCCGCCGCTTCCTCGATCGCCTCGCGCTTGGACTTGCCGGATTCGCGCAGGTGATTGGCCACCTCCACGATCAGGATGCCGTGCTTGGAGATGAGGCCCATCAACGTCACCAGCCCCACCTGGGTGTAGATGTTGATCGAGGCGAAGCCGAGGAAGATAAACGTCATCGCCCCGAACAGCGCCATCGGCACCGAGAACAGGATCACGATCGGATCGCGGAAGCTCTCGAACTGCGCCGCCAGCGCCAGGAACACGATGATCACCGCGAACAGCATGGTCGCCAGGAAGCCGCCCGATTCCGCCGCATACTGGCGCGATTCGCCGGAGAAGTCAGCCGTGTAACCCGACGGCGCCACTTCTTTCAGGGCGTCGCGCAGGTACTGCTGGATCTCGCCCTGCGACGAACCGGTCACGCCGGAAATCGTTGCGGAGTTCAGCTGCTGGAAGCGGGTAATCGATTCCGGCTGCACGCTGTACTTGATGCTGGCGACAGTGCTGGCCGGGATCATGTCGCCGGCCGGCGTCTTGATGTAGAAGTTCAGCACATCGTCCGGATTCAGGCGGTCTACCTGCAGCACTTGCGGGATCACCTTGTACGAACGGCCGGCAATCGAGAAGTAGTTGACGTAGCCGCCGCCCAGCGCCGCGCCCATGGCGTTGCCGAAGTCCTGCTGCGTCAGGCCCAGCGTGGCCAGCTTGTCGCGGTCCACTTCGACCTTGGCTTGCGGCGTGTCGATTTTCAGGTCGACGTCGACGAAGTAGAACTTGTTGTCCTTGCGCGCCTTGTCCAGCACCGCCTGCGCCACCGTATTCAGATTCTCAAACGGCTCGGTGGTGGTGATCACGAACTGCACCGGCAAGCCCGAGCTGCCCGGCAGCGCCGGGAACTGGAACGCCGCCACGCGGCCGCCGGCGATGTGGTTCCACTTGGCCTGCAACTCGGTCTGGATCTCATGCGCCGAGCGGCTACGCTTGTCCCACGATTTAAACAGCACGCCGCCGATACCGGCATTGGTGGTCGGCACGCCGGTGATCTGGAACATCTGATCGTATTCCGGCAGCGATTTCGCCACGTCGAAAATCTGCTTGGCGTAAGTCTGCATCTGGTCCGACGTGGCGGTAGGCGCACCCACCACCTGCGACAGCACGATGCCCTGGTCCTCTTCCGGCGCCAGTTCGGACTGCGACATTTTGAACTGGATGATCAGCAGGGCAAACACGATGAAGCCGAACACGATCAGCACCACCCACGTATTCAGCAGGCTGCCCAGCACGCGCAGATAGCCGTCATGCACCTTGGCGAACACGCGGTCGATGGCCTTGACGAACTTGCCCTCGTCCTGCTTGTGATCGAAGAAGTGGCCGCACATCATCGGCGACAGCGTCAGCGCGACGATGCCGGATACCGCCACCGCACCGGCCAGCGTAAACGCGAACTCGGTGAACAGCGCGCCGGTCAGGCCGCCCTGGAAGCCGATCGGCACATACACCGCGATCAGCACCACCGTCATCGCCAGGATCGGGCTACCCAACTCGCGCGCCGCCTGGATGGCGGCGTCCATCGGCGACATGCCTTCCTTCATATGGCGGTCGACGTTCTCCACCACGATAATCGCGTCATCCACCACCAGGCCGATGGCCAGCACGATCGCCAACAGCGTCAGCAGATTAATCGAATACCCCAGCAGCAGCATCACGAAGAAGGTGCCGATCAGCGACAGCGGCATCGCCACCACCGGCACGATCACCGCGCGGAAGCTGCCGAGGAACAGATAGATCACGATGGTCACGATCACCAGCGCTTCGATCAGCGTCTTCACCACTTCATCGATCGAAGTGTTGATGAACTCCGTCGAGTCGTAGACGATTTCGCCGGTCAGGCCGGTCGGCAGCTGCGATTTGATGCCGGGGAAGGCTTCGCGCACGCGCTTGGCCACGTCCAGGATGTTGGCGTCCGGCGCTACCTTGATACCGATGAACACCGAGCGCACGCCGCTGAAGGCAACGTTGAAGTCATAGTTCTCGGAACCCAGCGTGACGGTGGCGATATCCTCCAGCCGCACGATGGCGCCGTCCTGCTGCTTGACGGAGAGCTGCTTGAACTCTTCCACCGTGTGCAGGTCGGTGCCGGCGGTCAGCGGCACGGTCACCGCCTGGCCCTTGGTCGAACCCAGGCCGGCCAGGTAGTTGTTGGAGGCCAGCGCCTGGCTGACTTCCGCCGCGGTGACGCCATGCGCCGCCATCTTGTCGGAGTCCAGCCATGCGCGCAGTGCGAACTGGCGCGCGCCCAGCAGCTCGGCGGTCTGCACGCCCTGGATCGAATCCAGCTTCGGCTTGACCACGCGCGCCAGGAAGTCGGTCACGTTATTGGTCGGCAGCGTGTCGCTGTAGAACCCCATGTACATGGCGTCGGTGGTCTGGCCGGTTTGCACCGTCAGCACCGGTTGCTGCGCCTGTTGCGGCAACTGGTTCTTGACCGAGTTGACCTGGGTGGTGATCTCGGTCAGCGCGCGGTTGGAATCGTAGTTCAGGCGCAGCGTGGCGGTAATGGTCGACACGCCGCTGTTGGACGACGACGACAGGTAATCAATCCCCTGCGCCTGCGCGATGGCCGATTCCAGCGGCTGGGTGATAAAGCCCGCCACCGTGGCTGCATCCGCGCCGTAGTAGGTGGTGGAGATGGTCACCACCGCATTCTGCGTCTTCGGATACTGGTTGACCGGAAGACTGAACAGCGAGCGCAGGCCCAGCACCACGATCAGTAAACTGATCACGCTGGCCAGCACCGGCTTTTTAATGAAGATATCGGTAAAATTCATGGCGCGTTATCCTCAGTGTTCCTGCGGCGTCGGATTCGGGCTGTTCGCCGGCTGCACCTTGTTGTCGATCACGACCGGCGTACCGTTCTTCAGTTTCAGCTGGCCGCTGGTGACCACGGTCTGGCCCTCCTTCAAGCCGGTGAGAATCGCCACCTGGTCGCCACGGGTCGGACCGGTGGTCACGAACACCTGCTGCGCCACCAGGTAAGCCTGGCCTTTTTCATCCTTGAGCGCATCCTTGGAATCGGCCGGCGGCGGCGACAGCAGGAACACGGTCGAGCCATACGGGTTGTAGGTAATGGCGGTCTGCGGCAAGGTTAGGTATTTTTTCAGCTCGCCCTGATCCAGACTGACGTTGGCGAACATGCCCGGCAACAGCTGGCGCTTGGCATTCGGCACCGTGGCCTGCACCTGCACATTGCGGGTGGCAGCATCGATTTTCGGGCTGATCGAGGTCACCTTGGCGGCAAAACCCACGCCCGGATAAGCGTCGTTGGTCAGGTTCAGCTTCTGGCCAATGGACAGGCTGGCCAGCTGCTTTTGCGGGACGAAGAAATCGACGTACACGGTGTCGATGGTTTGCAGCGTCACCAGCTTGTCGCCCGGATTCAGGTACTGGCCCGGATTGACGGCGGTGATCCCCAGCTTGCCGGCGAACGGCGCGCGGATGGTCTTCTTGTCGACCAGGGCTTTCTGCTGCGCGGCCAGGGCCTGCTTGGCTTTCAGGTCGGCTTCGTCGCCGTCGACCTGCGCCTGGCTGATGGCTTGCGCCGACAGTTGCAGCTTGTCGCGCTTGAGCGTGGTGGCGGCCAGATCGGCGTTGGCTTGCAACGCGCGCAGCTGGGCGATGTCGGAATCGGCATTCATCTCAAACAGCACCTGCCCTGCTTTCACCTCGTCGCCCGACTTGAAGCGCACTTCGCGCACCAGGCCGGCGATCTCGGTGGTGACATCGACACCGCGCACCGGCGCCAGCGTGCCGACAGAAGTCAGCTGCGGCTGCCATTCGGCCGTGGCGGCCTTGACGGCGGTGACCACCTGCGCAGCCGGCTTGGGCGCGCTGGCGATCAATTTTTTAATCTGTAAAAATTTTCCGAACGCGAGTACAGCGATCAGTAAAATCACCAACCCTACCATGATGAGCATGCGCTTGGTCGTCGGTCGCTTGGCCATGAATCGTTCTCCTGCGGATTTGAATGATGCGTTTATTGGTTTTTACCGTCTTTGCCATATGGTGCGGCGGCGGATACCGCCGTCGCGGCCGGCACGCCGTCAGCGCGATTCCACCAGCCGCCGCCCAGTGCCTGGAACAGTGCGGCCGTATCGGCATAGCGGGTGGCCTGCGCCTGCACCAGGCTGATATGGGTTTGCTGATAGCTGCGCTGCGCGTCCAGCAGCACCAGGTAGCTGATGCCACCCAGCTTGTACTGCTGCTCGGACAGGTCCAGCGTTTCCTTGGCCAGCGCCTCAGCCTCCGCCTGCGACTTGAGCGCGGCGGCATCGGCATCCAGCGCGCGCAGCGTGTCGGCCACGTTCTGGAACGCGGTCAGCACGGTGGCGCGATACTGCGCCGATGCTGCATCGTAGGCCGCTTCGGCGGCGCGGCGTTGTGCGCTCAGCGCACCGCCGTTGAACACCGGCTGCGCGACGCCTGCCAGCAAGCTCCATGCGGTGGTCTGCGAGTCAAACAGCTTGCCGAAGGTGGTGGCGCTGGAACCATAGCTGCCGGTCAGCGAAAACTGCGGATACTGCGCCGCCGTCGCCACGCCGATATTGGCGCTAGCCTGGTGCAGCGCTTCCTCGCTGGCGCGGATGTCGGGCCGCTGGCGCACCAGCGCCGAGGGCAGCGATACCGGCAGTTGCTGCGGCAGTGTCAGCGACTCCAGCGTAAACTCCGGCATGCCCGCCTCGCCCGGCAGCTTGCCGGCCAGGACCGACAGCTGATGGCGCGCGGCCGCCAGCGCTTTTTCCAGCGGCGCGATGGTGGCGTTAATCTGCGCCACCTGATTGCGCTGGCTGAGCACCGTGGTGCGCGGAATGGCGCCGAACTCGAACTGCTTCTCGATCACGTTCTGCTGCTTGGTCAGCGCATCCAGCACTTCACGCGTGGCCTGCAGCTGCGCGCGCAGCGATGCCTCCTGGATGGCGGTGGTGACCACGTTGGCGCTCAGCGTCAGGTAAGTCGCCTCGACCTGGAAACGCTGGTAATCGACAGCGGCTTGCGCGCCTTCCAGTGTGCGGCGCGTGCCGCCAAACACGTCCGGCGTGTAGGCGACGTTGACCGAAGCGTTGTAGACGTTATAAACGCCAGCGGCGGCGCCCGCGCTGGACGCGCTGATCTTCTGCCGCCCACCGCCCAACTGCGCGTTGACCGATGGGTAGACCAGATTGCCGGCTTGCGCGTTGTAGTTCTCCTGCGCCTGCCGCAACACCGCTTCGGCTGCGGCCATATTGGGGTTTTGCTCCAGCGCGCTGCGGATCAACTGATCCAGCTCTGGCGAACGGAATAACGACCACCACTGGGCAGGAATCTCCTGCCCAAACGCGAACTGCTGCGCCGCCCCGCCAACGCCAGGCGCCGACGCAGTCTGCTGCGGCAGCGGCGTTGGCGTGTAGCTGTCGCCGGCAGTGGCCGGTGCAGCGGGGGATTTAAAATTCGGCCCGAGCGCGCAACCGCCCAGACCGGCGGCGATCAACGCCGCCACGCCGGCCCGCAAGGCCAGCGCATTGAACTGCCTGAAGATTCTTCTTTTCACTACAATCTCCCGCACTGTTACTAATATTTAAGATTGATGCACACTAAAGGTTAATGTATGTACATTCACATATGATGTTCGCATTTTTTATGGATCAGGTGTGGACTTATTACCGGACGGGATAAAAAAAAGGGTCTTGCCATTTCTGGCAAGACCCTTCTAATTCGGGATGGTAATAATCAGGCTGGGACAGCAGCGCCGGCAGCACCGTAAGCGCTATTCACTTCGGTCAGCGAGAAAGCGGTAGGACCATTGGTCTGCGCATCGGCGCCATCAGCGTGGGCCAGACTACGGTAGGTCAGAGGCGCTTCGTAGCGGATGCGCTCCTCTTCGCTTACCTTGCCGTCGTGATTGGTGTCGGCAGCCATTTCGGTGGCAGGCGGCGGCACGCCCAGCACGCCGTCTTCACCGACGCCAGGCAGCGGTTCAGGCGACAGCAGCGGGTCCGGAGGAGTAGCGTTAGTCACGCCATCCACGCCGTTGGCCGAATTGTCGGCGCCAAAGCGCGCCTGGAAAATCTGCGTTTCAGGACGCGACACCAGTTTTTTCAGGCCTTCGTCAAACTGCTGCAGCGCGCTTTTCAGGCTATCGTCTTCCGACACCGCCTTGACCAGGGCATTGGCCTGATCGCCGCTATCGGCAGAGTTGCTGGTATCAGTCTGCAGGGGACTGGTGGCATTAAAGCCAGGCAACGAGAAATACGCGGCAACCGATGCACTCAGGTCCGCGTTAGTACCACTATCCGTGGCAGATTGAACTCGTACGGGCGCGAGCGCCTTGTCCGCAACCAAAGCTGCCGACAGCGTTCCACCACCAATGTTGTTCACCATAGTCATCATTCACTCCTGCAAGAGATTCCTCACAACTACATTCTATCAGCGTTTTGGCAAGAGTTACCATTTCGTGCTGGCATCTACTGTAAAAAACTGCTCTTTTCCGGCAAACAGTTGCTTTTCCGCACTGTTGCAATTAGGAAAATCAATCGCCATCACAGTTTGATAGATTTCCTTTGTAACAGCCCCGCTACAATATATACCTCGATAGGCGGTAGCTAACTTCTCGCCATTTTTATACCATGCAGCGACAACATAGAATATGGAGTCGCCGTGCGTTACCTGCTAGCCCTACCCTTCATTGGCCTTCTCTGGCTGCCCTTCTATAACAAAGAACTGCCCTCGCTGTTTGGCTTCCCCTTCTTCTACTGGTATCAGTTTGCCTGGGTGCCGCTGACGGCGCTGATCATCTGGGTGGTGTACCAGAGCGACAAGAAGAAGGGAGTTGAATAATGCCCACTGAAATTAACTGGACCGCACTCAGCGTCTTCATCTTCTTCTTTGTGCTGGTGACGGTGCTGGGCTTCGGCGCCTCGCGCTGGATGGGCAGCAAGCAAAAGGACGGCAACCACCTGGAAGAATGGGGCCTCGGCGGCCGTAACTTCGGCGCGTGGATCACCTGGTTCCTGGTCGGCGGCGACTTCTACACCGCCTACACCGTGATCGCCGTGCCGGCGCTGGTGTACGCGGTTGGCGCCTATGGCTTCTTCGCCCTGCCCTACACCATCCTGGTGTACCCGATTGTCTACACCATCATGCCCAAGCTGTGGCATGTCGCCCAGAAAGCCGGCCACGTCACCGCTGCCGATGTGGTGTTCGGCCGCTATCGTTCGCGTCCACTGGAATTCGCCATCGCGCTGACCGGCGTGGTCGCCACCATGCCTTACATCGCGCTGCAACTGGTGGGCATGGAGGTGGTGATCAAGGCGCTCGGCCTGACCGGCGAGCTGCCGCTGGCCGCCGCCTTCGTCATCCTGGCGCTGTACACCTACGCAGCCGGCCTGCGGGCGCCGGCGCTGATCGCCTTCGTCAAGGACCTGATGATCTACATCGTGGTGCTGGTGGCGGTGGTGCTGGTGCCGATGAAACTGGGCGGCTACGGCGCGGTGTTCTCCGCCGCCGGCGACGCTTTCGCCGCCAAGGGCGGCGCCACCGGCCTGACGCTGAAGTCGGCGCAGATCCTGCCGTTCGCCACGCTGGCATTGGGTTCGGCCATGGCCGCCTTCATGTATCCGCACACGCTGACCGGCATCTTCGCCGCCAACAGCGCGGACACCATCCGCAAGAACGCCGTGTTCCTGCCGGCCTACACCATCCTGCTTGGCCTGATCGCACTGCTCGGCTTCATGGCGTATGCGGCCCATATCACCGTGGCCAGCAATAACGACGTGGTGCCGGCGCTGTTCAACGCCCTGTTCCCGAGCTGGTTCAGCGGCTTCGCTTTCGCCGCCATCGCCATCGGCGCGCTGGTGCCGGCAGCAGTGATGTCGATCGGCGCGGCCAATCTGTTCACCCGCAATTTCTGGAAGCCGTACGTCAATCCGGCCGTCACGCCGGCTGGCGAAGCCAAGGTGGCAAAGCTGGTGTCACTGGTGGTCAAGGTCGGCGCGCTGGTGTTCATCCTGTTCTTGCCGACCAAGTTCGCGCTCGACCTGCAACTGCTGGGCGGCGTGTGGATCTTGCAGACCTTCCCGTCGGTGGTGTTCGGCCTGTTCTTCGGCTGGTTCGGCGCCCGCGCGCTGCTCAGCGGCTGGGCGGTCGGCATCGTCGCCGGCAGCCTGCTGGCGTTCAGCGACGGCATCAAACCGGTGCACACCTTCATCATCGGCGGCGACGGCTACACCGCCTACACCGGCCTGACGGCACTGCTGCTAAACATCGTCATCGCCGTCATCGTGCAGCTGGTGGCGGGAGAAAAGCGCAAGGCCTAACCTTGTCATAAAACTGTCACAGGAATAGGATAGTATCCCGCACGCCAAACTATCCTATCCAACCTGACGACACTCTATGACCAAGCATCTGTCCCTGCGCGCGATCACCATCGCCGCATCCTGCCTTGCACTGTCCCACGTTTCCGCCGCCCCTGTGGCGCCGACCACCGCCTCCACCCTGCCCAAGCTGGTGGTGGTGCTGGTGGTGGATGGCCTGCCGAACGAGCAGGTACAACGCTACCGCGACCAGTTCGGCCAGGGCGGCTTGCGCCGCATGCTGGACCAGGGCGCGTCGTTCAGCGATGCGCACCAGGCGCACGGCGTCACCGTCACCGCCATCGGCCATAGCGCCGTGCTGACCGGCGCCTATCCTTACGTGCACGGCATCATCGGCAATAACTGGATCGATCCGGTCACCAAGAAGTCGGTCTACTGCACCGAAGACACCAACTACACCTACATCGGCGAAGAGACCAAGCCTAGCGACGGCACCGCGCCGACCAAGCTCAAAGTCAACACGCTGGGCGATGAACTGCGCTACGCCACCGGCAGCCGCAGCAAAGTGATCACCGTCTCCGGCAAGGACCGCGGCGCGATCCTGCTGGCGGGCAAAACCGGCACCGCCTATATGTACATGGACAAAACCGGCGACTTCGCCAGCAGCACCTACTACATGAAGCAGCACCCGGAATGGGCGCAGAAATACCTGGCCACCAAGCCGCAGGACCGCTACTACGGCAAGACCTGGGCGCCGCTGCTGCCGGAATCGGCCTACGCCGGCGACGCGCCGGAAGACCTGAACATTCCGAAAGCCGGTTCGCATAACCGCCTGCCATACACCTACTACAGCGAAAGCGGCGAGATCGACGCCGGCTACTACGCCAGCCTGCGTGTCGGTCCTTTCCTGGATCAGCTGACACTGGACTTCGCGCGCGCCGCCGTCGAAGGCGAAAACCTTGGCCGCAACCCGGCCGGCGTGCCGGACCTGCTGGGCGTCAGCCTGTCGGCGCACGATTACGTCAACCACGCCTTCGGCCCGGAGAGCAAGCTGTCGCACGACCACCTGCAACGCCTGGACCGCATGCTGGCCGACTTCTTCAACTACCTGGATAAACGCGTCGGCATGGACAACGTGCTGGTGGTGCTGACCGCCGATCACGGTTTCCCGAACACGCCGGAATTCGCCAAGACCCAGCACCTCGACGCCCAGCGCATTGACGGCGACAAGATGATGGCCGCACTGGACCAGCACCTGGCCGCCAAGTTTGGCGTGTCTAAACTGGTGCAAGCCTGGTCGCTGCCGAACATCCATCTGGATTACGCGCTGGCCGAGCAAAACAAACTGAAACGCGAAGACGTGGAAAACGCCGCCGCCCGCTACCTGCTGGCGCAAAACGGCATCGTCGACACCTTCACCCGCACCCAGTTTGAAAGCGGCGCAGTGCAAGGCACGCATATCAACACCCTGATGCGCCGCGCCTGGAACCGCGAATCGTCGGGCGACCTGATGGTGGTCACCAAGCCGTTCTGGTACTTCGGCACCGGCGTCAGCGGTACCTCGCATGGCTCGCCGTACGCCTACGACACCAACGTGCCATTGATGATCATGGGTAAACGCTGGATCAAACCGGGCGCCTACGGCCAGTACGCGGAAGTGGTCGACATCGCGCCGACGCTGGCCAACCTACTGCACGTCCGCCCGCCTGCCGGTTCGGAAGGCCGCGTGCTGACAGAAACGCTGCGCTGATCCCGGCCGGGCCTCTGCAAGAAATCTGGAACTCTACTATAGTTGACCCTTTGGTTAACTGAAAGTACACAGTGACGGATACGAACAAGAAGCCCACCTGGGCGTTGCTGGCATTGGCCGTCGGCGCCTTCGGCATCGGCACCACCGAATTTTCGCCTATGGGATTGCTGCCGGTGATCGCCGAAGGCGTCCACGTCTCCATCCCCAGCGCCGGCCTGCTGATCAGCGCCTACGCGCTGGGCGTGATGATCGGCGCACCGATCATGACACTGCTGCTGGCGCGTTTGCGCGCCAAGCATGCGCTGATGGTGCTGCTGTCGATTTTCGTGGTCGGCAACCTGCTGTCGGCGATGGCGCCCGGCTACTGGACGCTGCTCGCTTCGCGCCTGGTCACCAGCCTGAATCACGGCGCCTTCTTCGGCATCGGTTCCGTGGTGGCGGCCAACCTGGTCACGCCGGACAAACGCGCCAGCGCCGTGGCCACCATGTTCATGGGACTGACGATCGCCAATATCGGCGGCGTGCCTGCGGCAACCTGGATTGGCCAGCAGATCGGCTGGCGCATGGCGTTTGCCGGCACGGCGGGACTGGGCTTGCTGGCGATGGCGGCGCTGGTGGTCGCACTGCCCCGCGGCGAAATGGGGGCGATGCCGGACATCCGCAAAGAACTGCGCGTGCTGACCCGCCCTGTGGTGCTGATGGCCTTGGCCACCACCGTCATGGGCTCGGCCGCCATGTTCACCGTCTACACCTACATTGCACCTATCCTCACCACGCTGACCGGCGCTTCTGGCACGTTTGTGACGCTGGCGCTGGTGCTGATTGGTGTCGGCTTCACGCTCGGTAACGGCATCGGCGGCAAGCTGGCCGATTGGTCGCTGGATGGCGCCACCAAGATCTTCCTGGCGTCACTAGCGGTGATCATGCTGGCGTTGCCATTGCTGTTCACCAGCCATTGGGGAGCGCTGATCGGTGTGGTGCTGTGGGGTGCGGCGGCATTTGCGATTGTGCCGCCGGTACAGATCCGCGTGATGCACGCGGCGGCCGAGGCGCCGGGACTGGCATCGTCGGTCAACGTCGGCGCCTTCAACCTTGGCAACGCTGCGGGCGCCGCCATCGGCAGTTACGTTATCTCGGCCGGCATGGGCTACGCCGCAGTGCCGGTCGCCGGCGCCGTCATGGCCGCCGCCGGCCTGCTACTGGTGTTCGCCGGCCGCGCAGTCGGCGCGCAGCCGGCCGCAGCTTAACCGAGGTTGTTCAGATACTGGTTCAAATGATCGAAGTTCAGCGGCTTGGAAAAGTGCTGCGTAAAGCCCGCCGCGACGGCCTTCTTGGCCGAATCGCGGTCGGCTGAACCGGTCAGCGCAATGATCGGCACCGTCTCGGCGCCAGGCATGCGGCGAATCGCGCGCACCGCGCCAAAGCCGTCCATCCAAGGCATGCCGAGGTCCATGATGATCGCCTTCGGCATCGCATCACGCACCCAATCGCAAGCCTCGTAGCCGTTATGCGCAGAGGCAGTCTCGTAGCCCTGGCATTGCAGCAGAGCCGACAGCGACTCCACCATATCGACATTGTCATCCACTACCAGAACTTGTTGTGCGCTTGCCATTTTTGCCTCGCCTTTTATTTAATCGGTGAAAGCATCGTAGCAAACGGATGAGCTAAGGAATGTTCGCTAGCGCACCCTGTTGCAATTGCGTCCCCCTCGCCGATGGCAGGCCGCACGGCGCCAAGATCAACCCGCACCACACCGCGCCCAGTACGCGGACTCGCTGCGCTAGCGCCTAGGCATGTCGGCGCCAACGATGACCGCTGCTTCATCGAAGTCGACGGCCAGCGCCATAGCTGGCGCTAATTATCGGTTTGGAGGGGTTGATTGTCTGGCTCTAGACAGTCAGGCCAACAGCGGACGAACGCTAGAAATGGCGGAAGACACCGAAGAGTAGCGCTATGCGGGGCGATGCACGCTGTCGCCCCGAAGCGGACCTGCCAGCTCATCGAATGTCGGAGACTAATTCAGCTCTTGGTGGGCCGCATTTCGCGTTGGGTCGGATCCAACTCAAGCACAGATTCATGAAGGCCTGAGATAGCGGGGCCGAGCGGACGTCCGTCGTTATCGACTTGAAAAAGCCCCCACCTGACGTCCTGAATTTCCGCCGTCTGTTCAGATGGCCCGGAATCAAGCAAGTAACCGAGCGAGAATATCATCTGCGCTTGCAGACAACGAGCAATAGTCGTTAGGTCTTCGTTCGCAGCACCTTGGTTTCTGAGCTTTTCTAATGTTTGCCCGAGCCCGGCATATGGTGCCTGCGGCCACTTTCGAGCAAGTTTGATCTGCTCTTCGATCCAAAAACTATCCCCCTCAGCCACGACGTAATGCCATGCGCTCTTCAAAAACAGAAAGCGAAGCAGCTGAGGAATATCTTCTTCCATTTGAGACTTGGCCCACAATTCCGGGGACCGAGCCCCGAGCTCGGTAAAAATTTTTATTAGCTCTTCTTTTGATTTAGGGATAGGCATGGCGTTCTCGAATTCTTGTTCGAAGTTAGAAAGATGGCCTGAGCCATCGTACTATCACATCCGGTTCTGATCACCGGCTGCCAAGATGGATTTATAAGAGGCATCAGCAGACTCTCCATTGACAGCGACAGCTACGTTAGCTTTCGCTTCGAATACTCGTTTTTGCAGGTCATTGAACCACTGCTTCGGGTTTCCCTGGAATTTGAGATTCGGTTCTGGGATGAATTCAACCTGCCGGCCAAATGGAGTATCGTGACAAATCAAAATCGCGACAGTGTCCTTTCCATCTCTCCCATCCTTAAAGACGACTTCCTTAACATCCGTAAGGCTAATAGACACATGCACTTCATCTAGTTCAAATCGCAATCGATCACCATCATCGAACACTTCGACGAGCAAATCCTCATCAAGTGCCTTTGACGCGAGAGCGCCGACAAAGACCACGATGCTTGTAGCGATTAAATCGACAGCTCGATCTTTGAACCAGAAGGCAGCTAGCATCAGCGCCAGTCCAACAAGCCGGAAACAGTGCCAGCGCCAACGAATACCTTGTCGAGAAGTGTTATTCGATATTTTCATGGTGGAGTGTACTTACGTCTCGAAGGGACATTATTACTTCAGCCGATTGGGAAAACCAGAAAATATGTTTGAAGTCCGGTTGTGGCCGCTTGCGGCACTCGCCGAAATGACATCATATGTTATGAGTGACCACGCCTTGTTCAATCTCTATTGCGTTACTTATGACAAGATGTCGGCCATCAGCGTTTGCCATGGATAAAAATTCATTCAGTTTCCTTGACTTGATATTATTAACAACTTGTTCCTCAGATGGTCTGCTTTTGGCCGATTGAAGTCGAGTTAGATACTTCTGCGGGAAAGCCAATTGGTTTCCGCTACATCAATGCCAATAACTTTTTCAAACCCACGTCTGAAGGGCGACTCCTGGCCGAATGTCGACGCAGCCTTCGGGTTACGTGGCAACTTCTAGAGCCGAGTAGACTTGAGAAGGGCGTTGCCCCCAGTTTCCCAGATTACTTCATAAATAAGCTCGTCGCAGCAGTGACAAACAGAGCAACAGCAAGTACAAGCACCCCATATAGCAATGGCACTGGTGTTTTTTGCGAAATTGCAAACGCCACGTAAGCTTCTTTTGGACGATTACCTGTCACCAACGCGACCAACGGAAGTGCCGCCAAGGCGGCAATGCTGCCCCCGCCGGCACCGAGAGCAAGTCCCCGCCAATCATCGTTTAAGAGGAAGCCCGACATATATATACAGATACCCACCAATAATCCTAAAAATAGCAAAAAATTCGCAATCCCGATGCTTATTCGATTTTGTCTGATTAGCGTTTCCGCGTTTTTGCCATTGAAAATTCTGGGAACCCAGCGAGCCAGCGCTATACAGAAAGCAATCGCCAGTAGACCGCCCAGAAGACCACTAATTATCGGTCTAATCGATTCAAATTCCATCTAGACTCGCCTTTTAAAAAGTAAGATGCGAAATTAATGAATTATTGACTGAGTTTCTTTGCGATGTCGTTATTCGCGTAGTGACAGTACTTAAAATTCTTCATTTGCGAAATATCAGTAACAGCATTGTTTAGATATTCGGTGTCCGCTTCTGGCCGTTAAGCGTCATTTTTTAAATATTTTTTCCATCAAAAAAACACCCGCTGCTAACGAAATACAAACGCCGACTCCCAACAAGAATAGGGGTGCTCCGAACGCTACAAGCATCGCAGGAATCATAACCAATGCTTGAATATCAATTCCGTGAACATAACATGGATTGGTTCCTCCTTCGTTGACCTCACAATCGAGGGTTCGAGAAATCAAGAACATGACGTATGCAAAAAGAGCCAAAAGTAGCCATGTTACAAGAATTTTTAAAGCGGTCTTCAGTAGCGACACCCAAGGACTCGTGCGATGCGATCCTTCATTCTCATTCATGATTAGCCTTGCCAGTCTATCGGATGATTTTGAACGGCAGCTGTTGGCCGAAAGGCGTCAATTCTCATCCATAATTCGAATGTCCGGTAGTGGCCGACTTCTACCGGTTTGCTGTTCCAGCACATGAGTGCGCTCTAACGGACAGGATACATCACTATTTTGGGGGACTTCGAATTTGACACGCCGACGCTATAACCACAATCCAACTTCGCCGGAACACATTCGAAATCGATATTCCAGCCAATATCAATGACACCAGGCGGCGCAGGAATTATTGAGAAATATCTATATCCCACGTCGCTAATGCGAAATCTATTTCTGGGGATTTTTTTGACATGGACTAAATAATTTTAAGCCAGACCAACGACCTCGCTCGGCAGTAGCACGGGAACTTGCATGTGTGGCGACGGCATAGGCGACTTGTCTTCAGCCTGAACAAGCCCCTCAGCAACAAAGATGAGCACCAAAAAAACTATTTTAAACATAGTCTCCATTTTTGAATTCATCAAACACGCTCCGTCTGGTATTGGCCGTATGCCGTCCCGGCAATTTCATCCATGATAATCAATATCTCCACAGGTGGGATCAATATCCTTAACGTGGTCAACTGGCGGTGATTGAAAAAGCAGCACGTGCTCCCGAGCCAAATGCCAAGTTAGGTAAGCGCCGAATATAGGTACTAGCACGATAAGAGCTGTTTGTGCCCACTGTTGCGCAGGCTCGTAAAACGACGAGGCGAATACCTTTCGCACGGCGAATGCGTCAAGGGCAAGCGGCACCACAGCAAGCGCTACGAGAATCCATCCGGTTGAAGTAAGTGTGTTCATATTATCTTGAAGGTGAGCTAAGCCTCAATAAAAACTTCCATACATTGATAAGCCTCCCGAAGCGAAATCACTTCATCAAAATCAGGAGTGTCTAAATTGGTGTTCATAGTGGTGTCAGGTTCGTAAAGGACTGGCTCTGGCCGATACCGGTCCTTCAAACTTCCAGCTCACCTGTTCGCGGGTATTATTACGAGTCTTAGCTAGAGCAAACTTTAATCGGTAATTGCGCGCAGCCGAGCCAGCGCATCTTCAATCACATACTCAGGCGCAGTTTCAACTCGCTTGGCCTTTCTTGCTTCCAAGTCCAGCATACGAATCTGGTTAACTAACGCCACGCCTTGCGTCTTCATACCTGCGCCGTACAGGGATGCTGCGAAACCTGCATGCCGAGCGAAGTCACCGCCCTGCCTTATTGGCGCAACCAGCACCACACCTAGCGCATTGAATACACTTGTAGACAGCACGAGTACGGGGCGCTTGCCCCTTTGCTCATGCCCTTGCGTCGGATCGAGGCTTACCATCACGATGTCACCTCGCCCAAATTTGCTACGGCTCACCACGCTTCTCGCCCTACAGGCTTGACGTTAGACCACTCCGCCAAATCGGCCGGCTCCAGTGCTGTAATGTCACATTGGGCCACCAGGTCAGCCAGCGAATAAGACGGGCGAGCTGCTTTCAATAGCACTCCTTCAGGCTGCACATTGACGCTCAACTTATCGCCCAAAGTTACTTTGAGTATGCCCAGCAACTCAGTGGGCAAACGCACCGCAGCGCTGTTGCCCCATTTCTGAATTGACAATTCCATGAATCATCCAGATGTTGATACATTGTAAATTCATCCGAAATATCATGTCAACGCAAGGATGGGCAACGTTTCAGCCTACTCCAACGGCAGTATCAATGCATCCAGCTGGCCTGGATAATGCTCAAGCAGCCAGCGGGCTTTTTGCGCGAATACCGGTTCGCTCTTGTAGGCGCGCGCGGCGGCAAGCATGTTATGCATCGCATGCTTGTTGATGCCGTCTACCGATCCCTCCTTCGGATCGATTTCCGGATACGGCCACTTCTCCCCGTTCACATAGCGCGCGACGAAGCGGTAGCCTTGGGCGATGCTGTGCGCATCTTCGCCATGCTCCCAGACTTTCTGCCCCGTCAGTTCGCCATAACGTCCCAGGTAGCCAAACGCCTCCAGCGCAAAATTGACGTAGCCGGATGGCCGCGTGCGCTCAAGTTCGGCGATCAACTTGCCTTCGCGATCGATCTGACCGGCGATGCGGCGGATCTTGGTGATGTCCAGCTCGCGCTTGGCGATCTCCTGCTGCCCGGTGTACAAGGCATACGCCACCACTTGCGCGGAATAGAAGGTGCCGTGGTTGTTGTGCGCGTTGCTTTCTTCAAAGCCGTTGCGGCTGTTGAGCAGCCAGTTCAGGTAATCGCGATACCAGGCGCGCACGCCGGCATTTTCGGCGTCGCTCAGCGCCTCGGTCGGTTGCAGCAAGGCCAGACTGTCCATCACGTCGATCAGCGACCGGCTGCTGATGATGCCGATGCCGCGTCCGTTCACCCGGCCCGGAATCGCCTGCCCGTAATCCAGGTTGGGATTCATGCGGGTTTCCGGCGCGAGGAACCAGGCGCGGGACAGTTCGCCCGCCTTCAGCGCATATTTCTGTTCGCCGGTGAAGTACCAGGCCAGCGCCAGCACCGTGACGTCATGCGAGAACTTGCCCATGCGGGTGCTGTCCGTGCCGTCGGTGGACGAGGCCGGATTGTGCACGCCATCCTTGCGGATGTAAGGCAAGCCGTCCGCTTTCGCCGGATCGGGCCACCAGTACGGCCCGAAGCTGAAGAAGTCATGCTTGTCGCCGCTGGCCGGGCTCAGGGTCTTGTCCACTACGCTGTAGCGCCGGTGGGACAGCGCCGCATTCGCCTCCTTCAGCAACGAGTCATACGATGGCTGATAGAGCGGATCATGCGCCGCCAGCTTCTGTTTGGCCAGCGCCAGCTCGGCCGGATCGTAAGTATAGAACTGCGACGGCGAGGCCGCCAGCGCAGGTGCGGACAGGCTCGCGGCCAGCCAGGCCGCGCACCACAGGGAGCGATTGATCATCATGGCTCGCATCAGAAGTTAAACGTCGCGCGCGCACGGTAGGTACGGCCGACCGGGCTGGCTTCGCCGCTGGAGTAGCCTTCGCCACGGTAGTTGGCTGCTGGCGGATCGCGGTCGAACAGGTTGTTGACGCCGACCATCAGGCTCCACTGCTTGTAGCCGTTGTACTGCATCGACCAGTTGTAGACGGTGTACTGATCGATCACGTGGTAAGCGGTGCCGCTGTTGCGGTCCTCAAAGCTCTGCTTGTATTGCTGGTTGATGGTCGAGGTCCAGTTGCCGTTGGCGCTGATCCATTTCGCCGACGCGCCATACTTCCAGCGGAAGTTCATGACGTTGGCATCCAGCGGGCCAAATTTATTGACGCTGGAAATCCATGCGCCGTTGCGGTCGACCTGCGTTTCAAACTCGTGTACATACGTGCCGTCCAGCTGCACGCCAAACTGGCCCCATCGGGTTTTAGGGAAGTTGTAGGTGGTGGTCAGGTCGATGCCGTCGGTGCGCACGCCGCCCATATTGGTCAGGCGATCGTCGATGTACAGCAGATTACCCTTGGGGTCGCGCACGAACAGATTGGCATAGGCGGGATTCTGGAACAGCGTCGGCTGGGTCAGTTGGCCGATCGAATCACGCAACTGGACGCGGAAGTAGTCCAGCGATACCAGCAGCGAACGGGTCGGCGTAAATACCACGCCCAGGTTGAAGGTCTTGGAACGCTCCGGACCGACCTGCGGATTGGCGCCGGTGTTGATCGGCTGGCGCGCATTGCACACGGTGCTCGGGTTGTAGCCCGGCAAAGCCGTGCCGCCGGTGGTAGCGCCCGGCGAGCCGCCAGGGCACAGCACCGGATCGTTATAGGTGGTGCTGGTGATGCCGGTCGGGCCATCGGTGGCGCCGAAGTAGCGCTCGGCCAGCGTCGGCGCGCGGAAGCCGGTGCCGGCCGAACCGCGCAGCATGACCCACTCCGCCGGCTTGTAACGGAAGCTGGCTTTCGGATTGGTGGTGGCGCCGAAGTCGCTGTAGCGGTCGGTACGCACGGCCAGGTCGACGTCCAGCGCCTTGGTGATCGGGAAGTCGAGCTCGGCGTAGACGGCCACGACATTGCGCGAGGCGCTCTGGTTGGTCGCTGCGGTATTGCCGGTCTGGCCGCCGGACAGCGCCACCGTGGCAGGAATCGAGTTATACGAGAAGTCGTGATACGCGCTGCCGCCGACCGCCAGCGAGACCGCGCCGCCGGGCAGCGTCATCAGTTCGCGGCTGCCGCTCAGGTCGATGCCGTTCATGCGCGTCAAACCGGCGTTGGCGGTCTGGCCGTTGGTGGAGATGCTGCTCAGGTAATCCTTGCCGGCTTGATCTTGCAGGCCGAACGGATTGAGCTGGCCATTGGCGACGCCAGCCAGCAAGTCGTAGCTGTTGACGAAGCCGGAACGGAAGCTGGTGCGGGTGCTGTACAGCGCGGACCAGAAGCTGGCCTTGTAATCCCAGGCGCCCAGGCGGCCTTCGTCGTCCACCGTCAGGCGGGTGGTTTCGGTTTTGTAGTCCAGCACGGTCGGGCCGAGGTCGCCGTACAGCGACCAGGCCAGCGTCAGCTTCTGGTTTGTGATGCCGGGCATGGCCGGGACGATGCCCTTGCCCGGATAGTATTTGCTGTTCGGGCCGATGGTCAGCGCCGGGAAGTTGGCGATCGATGGGTTGATGCCGAAAGTCGGATTTTTTACCGGACGGTTATAGATCGACGAATACAGCAGCGAGGCCGACAGCTTGTGGTCCTCGCCCAGCATCAGCGTACCCTTGGTGAACAGCGACGCTTCCTGGCTTTCCTTGGTCAGCGCCAGGCTATTGGCAGTGTAGCTCGCGGTACAGGTGTTGTTCAGGCCGGGGCTGGAATACGGCGCCAGGCAGCCGCTCGCATAGTAGGGATTGCCGCCGATGGTAATATTGCCGACCTTGGTCGAGCCGTCCGCCAGCGTGACGTTGGCCGGTATTGAATTGCCGCCCTTGGTCAGCTTGGGCGGCGGGAAGCCGGCGCTGGCCAGCCGCGCATCGGAGGTGATATTCGGCCGCGCCGATTGCGGCAGCGCATTCTGGTTATTGATGTCGCCGGTAACGTAGACGTTCCAGCCGTCGGTGCTCAGGTTGCCCTTGCCGGCGATGAAGCTCAAGCCGGTCGATTCGCCGCCGCCACTCTTGCTCGGCGCACTGCCCTTCAGCGTCAGCGAGGCGCCGGTGTAGGATTTTTTGGTGACGAAGTTGATCACGCCGCCAATCGCGTCACTGCCGTAGATGGACGAGGCGCCATCGCGCAGCACCTCGGTGCGATCGAGCGCGCTGACCGGGATGCTGTTCGGGTTGATCGGCACGTCGTTCAGGCGTTTTCCGTCCAGCAGCACCAGCGTGCGCGAGGTGCCGATGCCGCGCATATTGGCGCTGTTGCCGACGCCGGAGGTGGTGTTCGGCACGAAGTCCGAAGCGGTCGACATTGACATCAGGATATCGTCGATGGTCACCATGCCCTGCGCCAGCCAGTCTTCCGCCTTGACCACGGTGACCGGCAGGGCCTGGTCGGCCACCGCGCGCTTGATGCTGGAACCGGTAATTTCCACTTTTTGCATGGTGTCGTCTTGCTGCGCCTGGGCAACTGCGGACATGCTTAACAATGCCAGGGCGACTGCGGCCGGCAAGCGGCGTGGCAGCATAAGATGAGTAGTCTTGTGATTCAAGTGCGTCTCCATTTTTATAGGTCGGGAATTACCAAAGTACGGGTTGGCGGATGAAGAAATTGCGAATGACTTCTTCAACCGCCGAGTCGGCGGGCAAGCTGGCCCACAAGGTCAGGTAGTCCGGTTTGCCGAGCGCGCGCCCGGCAAACAACAAGCTGGTCTGGCGCATCGGCCATTCCTTGTCATACATGACGTCCGGCTGCAAGGGCCACTTACCTTTGTCGCGGATGTAGGGGACCATCCAGGCGACGGCCTTGGCCATGCCCCTGCCATCCGGCGTGGCGTAGGTCCACAAGTTATCCTCGGGCGTAGAGAGGATCTGGCACAGCGCGGCCAGCGCCTCCAGGTCGAACAGCGCGTAACCGTAGGGCTTGGTGCGCTTCAGTTCCAGCGGCAGGCTGCCATCGGTAGCCAGTTGGGTCGGCAACAGCACAGTCTTGAAGCGCTCCCGGGCATACGCCAGCAGTTG
This sequence comes from Duganella levis, assembly GCF_009857605.1. Lineage (GTDB taxonomy): Bacteria > Pseudomonadota > Gammaproteobacteria > Burkholderiales > Burkholderiaceae_D > Rugamonas > Rugamonas levis. Next base: position 231,233 of record NZ_WWCT01000006.1, read on the forward strand.
CTGGTCGCCGGTCAGATGGGCAAAGGCGGCGACTTGCAGCAGCCAGCACGAGCCGTGGTTATTCTTGGCGTCGCGCTCCTCCTGGCCGTTCTTGCTGGTGGTAAGCCACTGAAGATAGTCGGTGAACCAGCGCTTGATTTGCCCTTGCTCTTCGGCGGACAAAACATCGCTGGCTTGCAGCACCTCGATGGCGCGCGCCACTTCGACCAGGTGCACGGTATCGATGATGCCGATGCCGCGTCCAGTGGTCTTGCCGGAAATCGCCTGCGCATACTGTAGATTGGGATTGAGTCGCGTGGCAGGGTCGATGAACCAGGCGCGCAAGTGGGCGGCGGCGTGCTGCGCATAGCGAGGCTCGCCCGAGATCTTCCATGCCGCCACCAGCGCAGGCACTTGCACCGAAAATCCGACCAGCGCGCGCCGGTGGGCGACGAAGTTGTCGGGATTGGTCAGGCCGTCACGCTGGATATACGGGCCGCCCGGATGCGCTGGATCGGGCCACCAGTAGTCGCCTTCCGAGTAAAAATCATGCGCCCCGCCGCTGCTGCGCGGACTGGAAAAAGCCGTGATCGTCACCGGCGCTTCCGCCAAAGCGGCGTCGGCTGCGAGCAGGATGCGCTGACGGTCAAGGCTGGCGATATCAGGCGACTGCGCCTGTGCAGCGCCCGCCAGGCATGCCAGTGATAACAGAATACAAAGCAATTTGTAAAACATGTCCCCGCCATCATGAAATCGTTTAACTCTATTTTTTAGAGCTATTTTCGACAATTTTCTATTTTTTAGTAAAACGTTTAACTTAGTATATAGAAAAATGGCAGGCGGCGTCAACTTGCTTAATCCGCTGTTACTATCTTTTGAGGAGGGGCTGCACCAGCGCGCTGGTTCCGGCCGACAACGCTGCCACTGCCGCCGCTTCCTGCATCGCAGGCCGGCCGGCGATCCACGCCTCGATCAACGCCAGCTGCATCTCGGCGATCTGGCGGGCGATGACTTCTGGCGGAATCAACGGCGTCACCAGCGGCACGGCGCGCAACCGGTCGGCAATCAACTGCGCCAGCGCGGAGGCCAGCACGGGCCTGGTCGGCCATCCCAGCAGCACGCGCGCCACCTGCTGGTTTTCGCGGAAGTGCAATAGCAGATCGCGCAGCGCATCCCCGGCCTCGGGCTTGTCCACCAGATCCGCCAGCGTCGTGAACGGGCCTTGAATGCTGGCGCGCAGCAAATCATCCATGGTCCGGTAATGCTCGTAGAACGTGGAGCGGCCAACGTTGGCCATGTCCGCCACCGCTCCCACCGTCAGCGTCTCGTAGCCCTGCTCCAGCACCAGCGAACGGAAGGCGGCATGCAATGCGGCGCGGGTCTTGGTCTGCCGCCTGTCAGGTGCCGCCGTCATACCTTCTCCTCATGGACATTTGCGCCCTTTTGTCTGCTAACGGACCTCGGGCGCCAACACGCCGCCAACTGCGGCGCTGCCGCTGATATTAATGTCACTCCCAACACCATGTAAAGGAACAGCATGAAATTGTTATCGCGCGTAGCCGCCCTCACCATTGTTGTCGTGGTCCTGTTGATCACGCTGGCCCTGTTTCACCATCCCGTCGCCACCACGAATGTCGAGCTGGCGCAGCAGGCCGGCAAGGACAATCTGATACACGGCATCCTGACCGTATTGCTGGCGGTGCTGGCTAGCACCCTTGCAGTACTCAGTGAAAAGCTGAACGAGCGCTCCGGGGCACTCTATGTCTATCGTCTCGGCTGCGTGCTGCTTGGCGTGGCGATGCTGCTGGATGGCTTTGTCCTGCCGCAGCTGGCGAACGCCATTGCGGTGCCGCGTCCGATTAGCGTGATGATCCAGGTATTCAGCAAGGCGGGATTTATCACGCAAAGCGCTGCCATATTGCTGTGGTCATGCACCGCGTGGCCGCGCGTGCGCTGGTTTGCGGCGATCGGCGTCCTGGCCGGCATTGTGCCGGCGGCCTGGATACTGTTCGGCGATCTGCTGCTAACGCCGCGCAGCCTGATCGTGATATTCGCCATCTACGCCGCCTGGTATCTGTCGGCGGCGTGGGTGCTGTACCGGTTCAAGGCGAACAGCTAACCGCGCACGGCAGCTTCGATCTGGGCGACGTCGATCTTACGCATCGTCATCATGGACTGGAAGGCGCGTTGGGCCACCGCGCCGCCCTGCGCCATGGCGTCGGTCAGCACGCGCGGCGTGATTTGCCACGACAGGCCCCACTTGTCCTTGCACCAGCCGCACGCGCTTTCGGCGCCGCCGTTGCCGACAATGGCGTTCCAGTAACGGTCGGTCTCGGCCTGGTCGTCGGTGGCAATCTGGAATGAGAAGGCTTCGCTGTGCTGGAAGACAGGGCCGCCATTGAGGCCGATGCACGGCGTGCCGAAGACGGTGAATTCAACCGTCAGCACCTGCCCTGCACTGCCGCCGGGGAAATCGGATGGCGCGCGGTGCACGGCGCCCACTACGCTATCGGGAAAGGTACGCGCATAGAAGTTTGCGGCTTCTTCCGCATCCTGGTCGTACCACAGGCAGATCGTATTTTTCGCTACCATCATGTCTCTCCTCTGTTCGCCGCCCGGGCAGCCGATGCTGCCGGAGCGACGATTTTACAGAATTAAGAATGCGGTCAGCGCACCACTCAACCGACCATCAGCTTGACCGATTTCAGGTTGGCGCTGTCCGGACCGGCGTGGATGGTGAAGCTGCCCGGCTCCACCACACGCTGCATCTCGGTGTTGTAGAACCACAGGTCGGACGGCTTGATGTCGAAACTCAGCGTGCGCTTTTCGCCCGGTTGCAGCGTCACGCGCTTGAACGCCTTCAGTTCCAGCACCGGCCGCGTGACCGAGCTGACGTCGTCGCGGATGTAGATCTGCACCACTTCATCGCCGGCGCGCTTGCCGGTATTGGTGACGTCCACTTCCACCTTGGTCGAGTCGCTGGCGCCGATATTCGCCTTGGTCAGGCGCGGCTCGGAGATCGCAAACGTGGTGTAGCTCAGACCAAAGCCGAACGGATACAGCGGCTTGGTCGAACCATCAATGTAACCACGGCGTGCCGACGGCTTGTGGTTGTAAAAGATCGGCAGTTGGCCGACGCTACGCGCAATCGACACCGGCAGCTTGCCGCCCGGGTTGGCGCGGCCGAACAGCAGGTCGGCCGCAGCGTAGCCGGTCTCCTGGCCCATGTACCAACCTTCGATGATGGCGTCGGCCTTCTCCGCCAGCAGGTTGATCGACAGCGGACGGCCGTTCAGCAGGAACACCACGGTCGGTTTGCCCAGCGCGAAAATGGCGCGCGCCAGATCGTTCTGCTGGCCCAGCAGGTCCAGGCTTTCACGGTCGCCCAGGTGATTGTCGGCCCATGCCTCGCGGCTGGTCTGCTCGTTGTCGCCCAGGACCATGACGATGGTGTCGGCCGATTTGGCCGCTTCCACGGCGGCGGCGATCAGCTTCGCATTCACTTCCGGCGGCGTGAACTTGATCTCGTCGGCGCCCCACACGCGGCTGTCGGTAATGCGCACGCCTTCGGAGTACGCCAGCGAGAAGCCCTGCGCCTTGGCTTCCGCCTGCAAGCCGTCGAAGATCGACACTACATGGCGCGGATGATCCGAGTAGCCGCCAATCGGCGTGTCCTTGGCGTGGGTGCCGATCAGCAGCAGCTTGCCGACCTTCTTGCCGTCCAGCGGCAGCACGCCTTTGTCGTTCTTCAGCAGCACCGGGGTGCGCGTCGCGGCAAGGCGCGCCAGCGCGACAGCGTCCGGCGCGGCGGTCAGGCCGTCGGCCGCCTTGGCGTCCACGTACGGCTGCTCGAACAGGCCGGCCTGGAATTTCAGAGTCAGGATGCGGCGCACGACGACGTCGATCTCGGCTTCCGAGACGCGCTTTTCCTGCACCAGCTCACCCAGCGTTTTGTACGCCAGGCCGTCAGGCGTTTCCACATCCACGCCGGCCTTGATGGCGCGCAGCGCGGCTTCCTTCGGCGTTGCCACCAGCTTGTGGCGGGTGATCAGTTCATTGATGCCGAAATAGTCCGATACCGTGATGCCCTTGAAGCCCCACTCATCGCGCAGCACCTTGTGCAGCAGCCAGTTGTTGGCATGCGAAGGCACGCCGCCGATCTCGTTATACGACGGCATGACGCAACCGACATTGGTTTCCTTGATGGCTTTCTCGAACGGCGGGAAGAACTCCTCGCGCAGCGTACGTTCGCTGACTTCCGCCGGGCCGATATTGGTGCCGCTCTCCGGCTGGCCGTGCCCCGTCATGTGCTTCAGCGTGACCAGTACCTTGTCCTTGGCCAGCTTGGGATCGGTGCCGGCGAAGCCGATAATGGCTGCCTTGCCGATCTCGCCGCACACATACGGATCTTCGCCGTAGGTTTCCTCGATGCGTCCCCAGCGCGGTTCGCGCGCCACGTCCACCACCGGCGCCAGCGCCAGGTTGGCGCCGCGTGCGCGCATCTCGCGTGCCGCCACGCTGAAAATCTTCGTGGTCAGATCGGTGTCGAACGACGAGGCAATGCCGATCGCCTGCGGGAACGAAGTCGCATCGCGCGCCACATAGCCGTGCAGCGCCTCTTCATGCATGAACAACGGGATGCCGAGGCGGGTCTGCTCGACCGCCCACTTCTGCACCGCATTGGTGTAGGTCGCCGTCTCCAGCGCATTGCGGTTGGCGTGTCCGCCGGTGTCGCCGGCGCCGGCGGCCTGACCCAGCTGGCGGTCCGACGGACGACCAACCATGCCGAGGCCATGCGGCCACGCCTTCTGCGCCTTGGCCGCCGAGAACTCGCCCTTGGCGTCCTGGATCTCGGTCTTGGCTTGCCAGGTGCACTGCATCTGCGCGATCTTCTCTTCCAGCGTCATGCGGCCCAGCAGGTCATCGACCCGCTTCTCGACCGGCAGCGCCGCGTCCTTGTACGGCGACGACGCGGCGGCCAGCGCCATCGGCGGCAGCACGGAAAGGCCGGCCAGGCCGGTGACGGAAGTCAGGAACTGCCTACGGTTGTTGCTCATGCATTGTCTCCTTTGGTTTTTATAGTTTTACCGCTTACCTGCACGGGTGCTCACGTCCACCCAGACCGCCAGCGTCAAAATTGCGCCTTTGACGATCATCTGCCAATACGTATCCACATCCAGCATCGACATCCCGTTATCTAGCGACGCCATCACCAGCGCACCAATCAGCGCGCCGTGCACGGTGCCCGAACCGCCGCGCATCGAGGTGCCGCCAATGAAGCAGGCCGCAATCGCATCCAGCTCGCCCGAGGTGCCGGCCGATGGCGAACCCGCCGCCAGACGCGCCGTGTTGACGATACCGGCCAGTGCGCACATCAAACCCATGATGCCGAAGATCCACAGCTTGATCGACTTGACGTTGATGCCCGACAGGCGCGTCGCCTCCATGTTCGAGCCGACCGAGTACACGCGGCGGCCGAACACCGTCTGCGTGGTCACGTAGCTGAAGATGCCCAGCAGCGCCAGGAGCAGCAGCACCGGCAGCGGAATGCCTTCGTAGGAATTGAAGGTGATGACAAACGCCGCCAGCACCACGCCCAGGATCGCCAGCTTGGCGGCGTCGCGCCACACCGGCGCCACTTCCAGCGCATGCCTTGCCTTGCTGCTGCGCTGTTGCAGGATCAGGTAGACGGCCACCACGAACAGCAGCACGCCCAGCCCGATGCCCAGCGTCGGCGACAGGTAGGCCTGACCGATGTAGACCATGTCGTCCGACACCGGTGCGATGGTGGTGCCGCCGGTGACGCCCAGCACAATGCCGCGATACGCCAGCATGCCGCCCAGGCCGACGATGAAGGATGGGATGCCCAGGTACGCCGTCAGGTAGCCGTTGAACAGGCCAATCAGCAGGCCGACCACCAGCACGGCCGCCAGCGTGGCCGGTAGCGGCAGATGGTGCGTCACATCCAGCACCGCCGCGATGCCGCCCAACAGGCCAAGCAGTGAACCGACCGACAGGTCGATCTCGCCGGCGATGATCACCAGCGACATGCCGCAGGCGACGATGCCGGTAATCGCCATCTGGCGCATCAGGTTGGACAGGTTGCGCGGGGTGAGGAAACCGCCCTCGGTGTGATAGCTGAAGAAGGCCCAGATCAGCGCGACCGCGATGAGCAGGGCCAGCATCTTGTACTGCGTGAACAGCTGTTTCAAATTACTTTTCATTGGTAGTCCTCATCAATGCGCTTGGTCCAGCGCTGCTGCCAGCACGGTTTCCTGGCTCAGATTATCGTTGACGAAATCGCCGCGTAAATGGCCTTCGCCGATCACCAGCACGCGGTCGGATGTGCCCAGCACCTCGGCCAGTTCCGACGACACCATGATGATCGACACGCCCTGCTTGGCCAGGTCGAACATCAGCTGGTAAATCTCGAACTTGGCGCCGACGTCCACGCCGCGCGTCGGTTCGTCGAGGATCAGGATCTTCGGTTTGGTGAGCAGCATCTTGGACAGCACGGCCTTCTGCTGGTTGCCGCCCGACAGACCGGTAATCGGCAGGAACGGGCTGGAAGTCTTCAGCTTGACGCTCTTGATCTCCTTGCGGATGGTCGCCAGTTCGGCTTCCTGATCGATGCGGGTGCCGCGCGCGAAATCGCCCAGCACCGCCAGCGTCATGTTGTGTCCAACGCCGAGGTCCGGCACGATGCCGTGGTGCTTGCGGTCTTCCGGCACCATGGCCAGGCCATTGCGGATCGCCTTGACCGGTGTACTGGTATCCAGCTTCTGGCCATTCAGCCAGACTTCCGCTTCGCTCTGGCCCGGATAGGCGCCGAAGATGGCCGACACCAGTTCCGTGCGGCCCGCGCCTACCAGCCCTGCGATGCCGAGGATCTCGCCCTTGCGCAGCTTGAAGGAGATGTTGTCGACGCGCTTGCGCTCCGGGTTGTCCGGGTCATAGCAGGTCACATTGCGGGCTTCGAAAATCACCTCGCCCGGCGTATGTTCGCGCTGCGGGTACAGCTGCGTCATTTCGCGGCCCACCATCTGCGCGATGATGCGGTCGATATTCATTTCCGACATCGGCGTGGTGGCGATATGCTGGCCGTCGCGGATGGTGACGATGGTGTCGCAGATATCCGCCACTTCATCCAGCTTGTGCGAGATATACACGCAGGTGACGCCCTTCGCCTTGAGCGAATGGATGATCGTCAGCAGCACCTTGATCTCGGACGCCGTCAACGACGACGACGGCTCGTCAAGAATCAGCAAGCGCGCATTCTTGTTGAGCGCCTTGGCGATCTCGATCAGCTGCTGGTGGCCGCCGCCGTACTGCTTCACCGGCAGCACCACGTTGACGTCATTGATGTTCAGTTCTTTGAGCAGCTCCTCGGCGCGGCGGTTCATGGCCGCATAGTCCATGCGGCCGCCCGGCAGCGTGATCTCGTTACCGAGGAAGATATTCTCCGCCACCGACAGTTCCGGCACCAGCATCAGTTCCTGATGGATGATGACGATGCCGGCAGCCTCGGTCTCGCGGATGGACTGGGCCCGCAAAGGCTGGCCATCCCACACGATCTCGCCGTCCCAGGTGCCGTGCGGGTACACGGCGGACAGCACTTTCATTAACGTCGACTTGCCGGCGCCGTTCTCGCCGCACAAGCCGGCGCATTCACCGGCTTTGAGCTTGATGTCGATGCCGTTCAACGCGCGCACACCACCAAACTCCTTGACGATGCCACGCATTTCCAGAAGATATTCGGCCATGCTGATTCCTTAGTTAGCGGTCAGCTGGGCCTTGGTGTAGAAGCCGTCGTCGGCCAGTACATTGACATTGGCCTTGGTCAGCGCCACTGGCGCCAGCAGCATCGCGTTGACGTTCTTGAAGCCGTTGTTATAGGACGAGTTGAAGGCCGGCGCTTCATTGCGCACCAGCTTCACCGACAGGCGCGCAGCTTCGGTAGCGATCACCTTCAGCGGTTTGTAGACGGTCATGGCCTGGGTGCCGGCGATGACGCGCTTGACCGCCGCCAGGTCGGCATCCTGACCGGATACCGGCACCTTGCCTGCCAGCTTTTGCGCCGCCAGCGCCTGGATCGCGCCGCCGGCGGTGGCGTCGTTGGACGCGACCACTGCATCGATCTTGTTGCCGTTAGCGGTCAGCGCGTTTTCCACGATGGACAGCGCCTCGGAAGCGCTCCAGTCCTTGGTCCACTGCTTGCCGACGATCTTGATATCGCCCTTGTCGATCAGCGGTTGCAGCACTTTCAGCTGGCCTTCGCGCAGGATCTTGGCGTTGTTGTCGGTCGGCGCGCCGCCCAGCAGGTAGTAATTACCTTTTGGTTTGATCGCCACCAGCGTGCTGGCTTGCAGTTCGCCGACCTTGGCGTTGTCGAAGGAGATGTAGGCGTCGATATCGGCGTTGAGAATCAGGCGGTCATACGATACCACCTTGATCTTGGCCTTCTTCGCCTCGCGCACCGCGTTGTTCAGCACCGTGGCGTTGTAGGGAACGATGACCAGCACGTCGACACCGCGCGAGATCAGGTTTTCGATCTGCGCGATCTGGCGCTGCTCGCTGGCGTCGGCCGACTGCACGTAGACCTTGGCGCCCAGCTTCTCCGCTTCGGCGTTGAAGTAATCACGGTCACGCGCCCAGCGTTCCAGGCGCAGGTCGTCGATGGAAAAACCGATCTTCGGATTCTTGGCGTCGGCCATGGCCGCGCCGCCGCTCAGCGCCATCATCGCGCCGATAACAGCGCTCACTACAATCTTCTTCATTTTTGTCTCCGTTTATTTTGTATTGGATTTAGTGGTTGTGTCGCGCCAGCGTCTGTCCCACTCCCCGGTATTCGAGCGCCAGCTCCATGCAGGCGCCGGTTTCCATCTGGCCGACGGTGGCGCGGTACAGCTGCTGCCATGGCGTCTGGCTGGCCGGTACCGGCGGAATGCCTTCGGCCTTGCGCTTGGCCAGTTCCTCGTCGCTGATCAGCATATTGCAGCTGCCTTCGTTCAGGTCCACGCGCACGGTGTCGCCGGTGCGGATGTAGGCCAGCCCGCCGCCTACCGCGCTTTCCGGCGACGCGTTCAGGATCGACGGGCTGTCCGAGGTGCCGGACTGACGGCCGTCGCCCAGCGTCGGCAGCCAGTTGATGCCGCGCTTGATCAGCGCATCCGGCGGTTGCATGTTGACGACTTCCGCCGAACCAGGCCAGCCAATCGGGCCAGCGCCGCGAATTACCAGGATGCAGTTCTCGTCGATGTTCAGCGCTGGATCGTTGATGCGGTCGTGGTAATCACCCGAACCGTCAAACACGATGGCGCGCGATTCGAAGATGTTTTCCTGTCCCGGCGCGCTCAAATAGCGCTGGTGGAATTCCGGCGAAATCACGCTGGTCTTCATGATGGCGAAGTCGAACAGATTGCCCTTCAGGACGAAGAAGCCTGCGTCTTCCTTCAGCGGCGCGTTGAACGGGTAGATCACTTCGCGGTCGTTGGTCTCGCGGCCGGCCAGGTTTTCCGCCATGGTCTTGCCGGTGACGGTGAAGCGGTTGGAGCGCAGTTTGCCCTGCTGTTCCAGTTCCCACATCACGGCCGGCACGCCGCCGGCGCGGTGGAAACGCTCGCCGAGGAATTTACCGGACGGCTGCATGTTCAGCAGCAGCGGCACCTTGTGGCCGTATTCCATCCAGTCGCTGGACTTCAGCTCCACGCCTGCATGGCGGGCCATGGCGACGATGTGCTGCTGTGCGTTGGTGGAACCGCCGATGGCGGCGTTGACCACGATCGCATCGAGGAAAGCGTCGCGGTTCAGGACCTGCGATGGACGGATGTCCAGCTTGGCCATCTCCACAATGCGCTTGCCGGTTTCGTAGGCCATCTGGCCACGCTCGCGGTACGGTGCAGGAATCGCCGAGCAGCCGGTCAGCGACATGCCCAGCGCTTCCGCAATCGCGTTCATGGTCGATGCGGTGCCCATGGTGTTGCAGTGACCAGCGGAAGGCGCCGAGGCGGCGGCGATTTCGAGGAATTTCTCGTTGTCGATTTTGCCGGCAGCCAGTTGCTTGCGGCCTTTCCAGATCGCCGAGCCGGAGCCCACCAGTTCACCATCCAGCCAGCCGTCCAGCATTGGACCGCCGGACAGCACGATGGCCGGAATGTCCACGGTGGCGGCAGCCATCAACTGCGACGGCGTGGTCTTGTCGCAGCCCGTGGTCAGCACCACGGCGTCGATCGGATAGCCGTGCAGGATTTCGACCAGGCCCATATACGCCAGGTTGCGGTCAATCGCGGCGGTCGGACGGCGGCAGTTTTCAAAGATCGGATGCAGCGGAAATTCCATCGCAATGCCGCCCGCATCGCGGATGCCGTCGCGCACGCGCTTGGCCAGCTCCAGGTGGATGCGGTTGCACGGGCTGATGTCGCTGCCCGATTGTGCGATGCCGATGATCGGGCGGCCGGAACGCAGTTCCTCCGGCGTGATCCCGTAATTCATGAAGCGCTCAAGATACAGCGCGGTCATATCGATGTGGTCCGGATTATCGAACCAGTCCTGCGAGCGGTAGCGACGCGATTGGGTGCTCATAGAGTGCCTATTCTGGAATGTACAAGTGTTGCAGTTGTCCCGGCGAGGCCACGCGGAAGCTGAAGATGCCTCCCGCCAGTGGCTCCCGGCTCAATTCTTCAGCCGACAGGCCCTTGCGGGCGGTGGTCACGAATACGGTGCGCAAATCTTCGCCGCCGAAGGTGACTTTGGTAATGTTCGAACACGGCATGTTGATGGTGTCCAGCAGTTCGCCGGATGCCGCATAGCGCTCGATGCGCGCGCCGCCAAACAGGCCGACCCACAGGGCACCGTCGGCATCGACCGCCGTGCCATCCGGGTAGCCGCTGCCTTCGATGCGCACGAACACGCGCTTGTTAGACAGGTTGCCTTGGTCGTCCAGATCAAACGCGTAGATGGTTTTTTCCAGCGTGTCCGTGTGATAGAAGGTGCGGCCGTCCGGGCTGACGCACGGACCGTTGGTGATGACGTAGCCACCGTCCTTGTGCTGCACGGCTTCGCCGGCGGCGTGGCGATACAGCGCGCCGCTGGGCGCTTCCTCGGCGTTGTCCATGGAGCCGAACCACAGCGCGCCGTGGCGGTCCACATAGCCGTCGTTGAGACGATTGCCAGGCAGGTGTTCTTCCAGCGGATGCAGCGGAGTCAGTTCGCCGGTCTCGAACGAAAAGCGCTCGATGCGGCCCGGCAGGCCGCAGACGAAATCGCCGCCGTGCATGGGCAATGCAAAACCCACTTCATCCGGCACCGTCCAGCTCTGGCGACGGCCGCCGTCTTCGGCGCAGCGATGGATCGCGCGCTGCTTGATGTCGACGAAGTACAGCGCCTTGTCTTCCGCGTGCCATACCGGGCCTTCGGCCAGCGTCGCGCCCAGAGGCCAGATGCACTCAGGCTGATAGAGGTTCATGCTCCATACCATCCGGCGTCAACGAAGTAATCGCGGCCGGAGCAGCGTCGTGCATTGTTCGAGGACAGGAACAGCGCCATGGCGGCGATGTCTTCCGGCTCCACGCTTTGCGGCAGCACCTGTGCATCCAGGATCGCCTGGCCAGCTTCCGGCGAGTGCCACAGCGCCTTCTGGCGCTCGGTCAGCACCGAGCCAGGAATGATGGTGTTGACGCGGATGCCGTCTTTACCCAGATCGCGCGCCAGGCCGCGGGTCAGGCCTTCGATGGCCGCCTTGGCGGTCATGTACAAAGTCAAATCCGGCAGCGCCAGGTGCCACGAGATGGAACCGAAGTTCAGGATCACGCCACCGCCGGCGGCCTTCATGCCCGGCGCCACCGCTTGCGCGCAGAAGAACTGGTGGCGCAGGTTAACGGCCAGGCTGTCGTCCCAGTATTTAGGGGTGACTTCCTGCACCTGATGACGGCTGTCGTTGGCCGCGTTATTGATCAGGATTTCAATCGCGCCATGGTCTTTTTCGATCTGCGAGATCACCTTGGACAGTGCATCCAGGTCGGTCAGGTCGCAGTGAATGAACTGCGGCGCATATTTCGCGTCTTTCAGGCTATCGGCCAGTGCTTTCGATGCATCGACGACGATGTCGATGAAGAATACCTGCGCGCCTTGCTTGACGAAGGCATCCACGATGCCGGCGCCAATGCCTGTACCACCGCCAGTGATCAGAACCCGCTTGCCCGCCAGGTCCGGGTAGGTCGCGTAGACCAAAGTTTGCCCCATCTTGTTTCTCCTCCTGAGATATTGTTTTGTTTTAGTTGAGCAGGCCGCGCTGGGCCAGATTGCGATACAGAGCACGCACGCCGAAGGTCCATGGCGCTGCGGTGGTGCTAAGTTGTACGTGATTGACCAGCATGCCCAGCGACGGGCTGCTGATGCTGACGCGGTCACCCAGCTTGTGGGTGAAGCCTGCGCCCGGCGCGCCACGGTCTTTAATCGGCGAGAACATGGTGCCGAGGAAGAGCATGAAGCCGTCCGGATACTGGTGGTGCGCGCCGCTGGTCTGCGACACCAGGTCGAGCGGATCGCGGCTGATCTCGCGCATGCGGCTCTCGCCGTCCAGTCGGAATTCATCTTCCGCGCCTTCGATCAGCAAGCGCAGTTCCGCATTGCGCACGGTGTCGATGGTGAAGCGTTCGTCGAACAGGCGGATGAACGGACCGACGCCGCACGAGGCGTTGTTGTCCTTGGCCTTACCCAGCAACAGCGCGCTGCGGCCTTCGATGTCGCGCAGGTTGACGTCATTGCCCAACGTGGCGCCGACGGTGTGCGCGCGGCTGTTCACCGCCAGCACAATCTCCGGCTCCGGGTTGTTCCATTTCGATTCCGGATGCAGGCCGACATCGGCGCCGAAACCGACTGCCGACATAGGCTGCGATTTCGAGAACACTTCCGCATACGGGCCGATGCCCACTTCCATATATTGCGACCAGGCGCCGCGCGCAATGAATTCCTGCTTCAGCTTTTCCGCTTCCGGCGAACCTGGCTTGATGGCCGACAGGTCGGCGCCGATATCTTTCAGCAGCGATGAACGCAGTTCGTCGGCGCGCGCTGGATTGCCGCCCGCCTGTTCTTCGATTACGCGTTCCAGCAGGCTGACGGCAAAGGTCACGCCGCAAGCTTTGATGGCCTGCACGTCGCACGGCGCCAACAGGCGCACCGGCGCGGCGTCGCCACTCAAGGCGGCTTCGATCAGCGCTTCCACCCGGCCCAGCGATTCGCCCTGCGCAGCGCGCGCAAAAGCGGCGGCATCGTCGTGGTCCAGCAGATCGGAGACGGTCGCCGCTTGCGCGGTGATGTCGAATACCTCGCCCTGGCGCACCACCACCACGCTGGGGCCATTGACGTCATTGCGCCACACGCGGCCTACCAGCAGGGCGTCCGACAGGTCGGCGGGGAGATGCGCCGCAACGGGCGCGTGGTTCAGCGTATTTTTCACAGAATATCCTTGTCTCATATGGCTGGTTTCGTGTCACTACCAGGCTGGCCGCTCAGGGCATTTTTGTTGCACCTACCATCTTATTACCCTAAAATGAATAGCGCTAACATTTTATGAGTGTGAAGGAATTATGCGATCAAGTCAACACGCTTTACCCCGTTATTTCAGCGCCATTGTGGTGGCCGGCCTGATGCAAACGGCAGCCGCCGCATCACCTCCGCCAACACCTTCACACTGGGTGGCGACTTGGGGTGCAGCGCAACAAATCCCCGATGCGAATAACGAACTCGCGGCCGAACACTGGCGCGACGGGAGCCTGCGCCAGGTCGTCCATCTCACTCTGGGCGGCAAGCAGTTCCGGGTCCGCGTCAGCAATGTATATGGCACTGCACCATTAACGCTGGACGCGGCAAGCGTGGCGCTGGCGCAGACGGCCGGCGAGGCGGGCATCCAGTCCCCTACCCTGCGCGCGCTGACCTTCGCTGGCCGCGATAGCGTCACCATTCCGGCCGGCGCGGAATACTACAGCGACGCCGTCGCCATGGAACTCAAGCCGGCCGCCGACCTGGCGATTTCGCTGTACTTTAAAGGCGAACCGGCGCGCCAGACCTCCCACAGTGGCGCGCGCGCCACGACTTTCCTCGCCAAAGGCAACCACGTGATGGACGCTACGTGGGCCGATGCCGGCAAGGTAACGCGCTGGTACGCAATTAGCGACGTGGAAGTGCAGGCGCCGCGCAACGTCGGCGCGCTGGTGGCGATCGGCGACTCGATCACCGACGGCTACGGCGTGCCGTCGGATACCAACACCCGCTGGACCGACGTGCTGGCCGCGCGCCTGCGCGACAATAAAGATACGCTGGGCGTGGTCAACGCCGGCATCGGCGGCGGGCGCTTGCTGAAGGATGGCCTGGGCCCGAATCTGGTCTCGCGCTTCGACCGCGACGTGCTGTCGCGCGCCGGCGTCACGCATGCGCTGGTGATGATCGGCGTGAATGACTTCGGCATCCAGCACCGCAACGGCCCGGACACCCCGGCCGACCGCCAGCAACTGCTGGCCGACCTGAAAGTAGCGCACCGCCAGTTGGCCGAACGCGCGCATGCGCATGGCATCTGCCTGATCGGCGGCACCGTGACGCCTTACGTCGGCAGCGACTACTATCACCCGGAGCCGGAAAACGAAGCGGATCGCCAGGAGCTGAACCAGTGGATACGCACTTCCGGCGTGTTTGACGCCATCGCCGATTTCGACGCCACGCTGCGCGATCCGGCGCAGCCATCGCACATCAAGCCGGTGTACGATGGCGGCGACCACCTGCATCCATCGCTGGCCGGTTATCGCGCGCTGGCGGAGACCGTGCCGCTGGCTGCGTTGCGCCGCCAATGCGGAGCCACCAAATGATGGCCCTCCGCGCGGCGCTGATGGCGATGGTGTCGTTTATGGCGGCGCCGTCGCCGGCGACGGCAGGCACTTACACCAATCCGATCCTGAGCGGCTTCCACGCCGACCCAAGCATCTGCCGCGTGGGCGGCGACTATTACCTCGCCACCAGCAGCTTTGAATACTTCCCCGGTGTGCCGATTTACCACAGCAAGGACCTGGTCCACTGGCGCCAGATCGGCCACGCGCTCACGCGCGCCAGTCAACTGAACCTGGCGCACACCCGCAGCTCGCAAGGCATCTACGCGCCTACGCTGCGCTGCCACGACGGCGTGTTCTATATGGTGACCACCAATATGGAGGGCGGCGGCGCGTTCTATGTGCATACCAAAGACCCGGCCGGCGAATGGTCGGAACCGGTCTGGCTGAACGACCCAAGCTTCGCCATGGACCCGTCGCTGTTCTTCGACGATGACGGCAAAGTCTATTACACCCGCCACGGCGGCGGTGAACACGGCGGCGTCTATCAGGCGGAAATCGACCTGAAAGCCGGCAAGCTGCTGGAGCAACCGCGCCTGATCTGGTCCGGCACCGGCGGTGTGTGGCCGGAAGGTCCGCATCTATATAAGTACAACGGCCTGTATTACCTGATGATTTCCGAGGGAGGCACCTCGTATAACCACAGCCTGACGATGGCGCGTTCATCATCGCCATTCGGCCCGTTCACCGCCAATCCGTCGAATCCCATCCTCACGCATCGCGACCACCCGGAACTGCCGCTACAGGCGACAGGCCACGGCGACTTGGTACAGACGCCGGAAGGAAAATGGTGGACGCCGCTGCTGGGCATACGCCCGGTCGACAAGCTCCATCACCTTGGCCGCGAGACGCTGCTGGCGCCCGTCGCGTGGAACGATCAGGGCTGGCTGGTCGTCAACAAGGGCCAGCCGCTGGCGACCGAGATGGCGGCCGACGGACTGCCGCCCTCTTCGCCTTGGCCGGCGGAAGCTGTGCGCGATGATTTCAGCGCATCCCGGCTTGGCCTGCAATGGACGCTGCTGCGCGGCCCCGGCGACGGCCTGTGGTCATTGACCGACCGTCCCGGCTACCTGCGCCTGAAAGGCAGCAGCGTCACCATGAACGACATCGCCCAGCCGGCGTTTGTCGCGCGGCGCCAGGAACATATGCGCATGCGCGCCGCCACGCAGCTGGAATTCCAGCCAAGCGAGGCCGCGCAGGCGGCTGGCCTGGTGCTCCGCCAGAATGAAAAGAACTACTACGAACTGCGCATCACCGGCACGCCGGAACGCCGCGTGGAACTGGTGGCGCGCGCAGGCGGTGTCACCACGCTCAAGGCGGCTGCGCCGCTGCCGCCAGGGCCGGTGCAGCTGCAAGTGGAGTCGTCGGCCAACCAATATACGTTCAGTTTTTGCAGCGGCGACGGGCCGCTCAAATTGATCGGCACTGCTCCCACCGCACCGCTGTCATCAGAATCGGCGGGTGGTTTTACTGGCGTCTTTATCGGCATGTACGCCGAAGGCGCAGGGAAGCAAACCATGCCGGCAGCAGATTTTGCCTGGTTCGATTACACACCGCTGGAAAAATAAAACGATATGAGACAACCCGTTCTTGCCGCCGGGGCCATGTTACTGGCCCTGCTTTGCCACGCCCTGCCCGCTCAGGCGCTGGGCCAGAAAAAACTGGCCTGGTTCGATCAACCGCCTGCCGATGCTGTGGCGCTGGCCCGCAACGGCCAAGCCGCGCGGCTGTATGTCGATTCATCCGACCATGTCGGTGTGCTGCGCGCCGCTGGCGACCTGCAGGCCGATATCGCACGCGTCAGCGCGACCAGACCGGCGCTGGTCAAGGACGGCAAGCCGGCAGGCACGGACGTGATCATCATCGGCACCATCGGCAAGAGCGCATTGATCGACCAGTTGGTCGCCGCCGGCAAGCTGGATGTTTCAGCCATCAAGGGCAAGTGGGAAGGCTGGCAGGTGCAGACCGTGAGCAAGCCGCTGCCGGGTGTGGAGCGCGCGTTGGTAATAGCGGGTAGCGACAAGCGCGGCACCATCTACGGCATCTATGAGATGTCGGAGCAGATTGGCGTCTCGCCGTGGAATTGGTGGGCCGATGTGCCGGCGGCTAAGCATGCAAGCTTGTATGCCTCGGCCCCGGCTGCGGTCAGCGATGCGCCGGTGGTGCAGTATCGCGGCATCTTCCTCAATGACGAAGCGCCGGCGCTGACCGACTGGGTCAAGCAGCGCTACGGCGGCTTCAATCACCAGTTTTATGAAAAGGTGTATGAGCTGATCCTGCGCATGCGCGGCAATTATCTGTGGCCGGCCATGTGGGGCAAGGCGTTCTACGATGACGACAAATTGAACGGCAAGGTGGCCGACGACTACGGTGTCGTCATCGGCACCTCGCACCACGAGCCGATGATGCGCGCGCACGACGAATGGCGCCGTTACGGTGGTGGCAAGCCGTGGGACTACAACCGCAGCACCGACGCCCTGCGCGATTTCTGGACGCAGGGGCTGCGCGTGTCGCAAGGCCAGGAGAAGCTGATCACGCTGGGCATGCGCGGCGATGGCGACGAGCCGATGTCGGAAGGCGCCAATGTGTCGCTGCTGGAGCATATCGTCAGCGACCAGCGCAGCATTATCGCCAAGGAGATCAATCCAGACGTGACCAAGGTGCCACAGGTATGGGCGCTGTATAAGGAAGTGCAGGAGTATTACGAGAAAGGCATGCGTGTGCCGGATGACGTGATGCTGCTGTGGTGCGACGACAACTGGGGCAACATCCGACGCCTGCCGACCGCCGAAGAACGCAAGCGCGCCGGCGGCGCCGGCATCTACTACCACTTCGACTATGTCGGCGGCCCGCGTTCGTACAAGTGGCTGAACGTCACGCCGCTGCCGAAGGTATGGGAGCAGATGCATCTGGCGTGGCAGTATCAGGCCAACCGCATGTGGATCGTCAATGTGGGCGATCTGAAGCCGATGGAGGTGCCGATTGAGTTCTTCCTGACCTATGCGTGGAATCCGGAAGCCTGGCCTGCCGAGCGGCTGCCTGATTATCTGAAGCTGTGGGCGACGCGCGAGTTCGGGTCGCAGTACGCAGACGATATCGCCGACATTGTGGCCAAGTACACCAAGTACAACGGCCGCCGCAAGCCGGAGCAGCTGGAGCCGACCACTTACAGCCTGGTGAACTATAACGAGGCGGCAAGCGTCGTCGAGGACTACAACGCCATTGCGGCGCGGGCGGAGAAGATTTCCGCCGCGCTGCCGGCCAACAAGCGCGATGCGTTCTACCAGCTGGTGCTGTATCCGGTGAAGGCCAGCGCGGTGGTGAATGAGTTGTATGTCACGGCTGGCCTGAATCAATTGTATGGATTGCAGGGCCGCGCTTCGACCAATGATCTGGCAACGCGGGCGCGGGCTTTGTTTGCGCAGGATGCGGAACTGGTACGGCGCTATCACGAGGATATCAGCGGCGGCAAGTGGAACCAAATGATGTCGCAGACGCACCTGGGCTACACGTACTGGAACCAGCCGCCGCGCAATGTGATGCCGCCGGTGACCGAGATGCAGGTGCCGAAAGAGGCTGATATGGGCGTGGCAGTGGAGGGCAACGCGCAGGTCTGGCCTGGACCGGGCGGCGAGGCGCTGGCCCTGCCGGCGCTGGATGTGTTTGAGAAGAAGGCGCGGTTTGTCGATATTTTCAATCGCGGGCAGCAGGCGTTTGACTACAAGGTGTCGGCCAGTGAGCCGTGGATTACGCTGGATAAGCCGGCGGGCAAGGTCGCGCGCCAGCAGCGCGTAATGGTGGATGTGCGCTGGGCGGAGGTGCCGGATGGGGTGCGCAGCGCCACGCTGACCATCTCGGGTGCCGGTGGCAAGACGACGGTCTCAGTTCCCCTGCGCAAACCGGCTGGCGCGGCGGCGTTGAAAGGCTTTATCGAAATCGGCGGCGTGGTGTCGATGGAAGCGGAGCACTATACGCGGGCGGTGGCGGCCGACCAGCGCGCGTGGCAACGGATTCCGGATCATGGCCGCACGTTGTCCGGCATGACGGCGCTGCCGGTCGACGCGCCGGCGGATGAGAAGCCGCGCATGCGGCTGGAGTATGAGATGCAGCTGTTCAGCGCCGGGAAAGTGGAAGTACAGGCGACGCTGGCGCCGACGCAGAAATTCAAACCGGGTGCTGGTCTGCGCTATGCGATTTCGATTGACGACGAGGCGCCGCAGATCGTCAACGTGCACGCGGATGGTAGTGAGAAGGCTTGGGAGCGCACGGTATCGGATGGCGTGACGGTCTTGACTTCGCAGCATCAGATCGCAAAACCCGGCAACCACACCCTCAAGTTCTGGGTAGTGGACGCAGGGTTGGTGCTGCAAAAACTGGTGGTGAATGCAGGCGGGGTGCGCCCAAGCTATCTCGGACCGCCGGAAAGCCCACGCCAATAACCCACGACCTAAGCGATACGCATGCTGTACCGCTTAGGGGTCTGACCCCGTACGGGGTCAGACCCCGCATGGCTGTGCGGGTTTAGGCGCGCTGCGGCATCGCATTGATCGCCGCCGCAATCGCATCCCGCAGCGGCTTGGCGCGCAACTGATCGTCAAAAGGCGTCGGCCGCATCTTCAGTCCATCGGTGCGCGGCGCCTCGTCCCAGGTCTGCAGCCAGTTAAAGTTGTCCGCCATGCCCCACATCAGGAAGTCCTTACACTGACGATAACTGAACGTCACATCCAGATAATCCTTGGCCAGCGCCGCCACGCCCGCGTCACGCGCCGCCACATCGGCCGGCAGCTTGCGGTCATTGACATCAAACTCGGTCACCAGCAGATCCAATCCCATGCCGGTCACCTCATCGAGGAACCGACGCCACTCCTGCTGCTGATTGCCCGTCCCCATCTCATCCCACGAACCGATATGACTCTGTAAACCCAGCGCATGCACCGGCGTGCCGCGCGATTTCAGGTCATGCAGCAGTTTCAACACCCCTGCCCGATGCTTGGTGCTGCCCGTATCCGGCCGCATGTAATCGTTATAAACCAGCTGCGCCTTCGGCGCCCGCTCATGCGCCACGCGGAAGGCCAGGTCCATCTGCTCCACCGCGCCCAGACGCTCCGTGAAAACATTCACTCGCAAGCCGCCGGTCTTCGGGTCCACTGCCTCATTGACCACGTCATAGCTATGAATCGCATCACCAAAATGATCGCACACCGCCACGATATGCTTGCGCAGCAGCGCTTCTGCGGCCTGCGCCGGCTGCGTGCCGAAGTCATAGGCATTCACCCACTTCGGCAACCACTTAGCGTCCTGCCAGATCAGGTTATGCCCGCGCACCAGCATGCCCTGTGAGCGCGCCCACGCATACAACTCGTCCGCCGGCCCAAACTCATAGGCCCCCTGACGCGGCTCCAAAGCCTGCCACTTGCCTTCATTCTCGGCCACCAGCATATTGCACTCGCGCGCCATCAAGGCCGTGTAGCCGGGATTGTGCAAATGGTGGCGGCTAATCGCATTGCCGACATTGAGGCCTTTGCGTTTGCCCAGCACTTTCAAGGGTTCCGGCATTTCTGCCGCATGCAAAGGCAGCAAACCGCCAGCCGCCATCATCGTCAGAATACCGCGTCGGGATATCTTCATTTTTGTCTCACTCCTCGTTGGAATTGTTTGCTAACATCGTGGCATAATGAAATGGTTACGCTATCATAAAAACGGAGACAAGATGCGAATTAACTTTTCGGCCGCGCTGGCAGCGCTGCTCCTAACGCTCTGCGCGACAGCAGCAGCTGCCGACGAAGACGGCTACGACCTGTGGCTGCGCTATCGCCCACTGGACCGCGCCGCGCAAGCCAACGTGCAATCGCAAGCCCGCAGCATCGTCTTGCCAGGTGCTTCGTCGCCGACCACGCAAGCCGCCGTCGCAGAACTGCAACGCGGCCTGGCCGGCATGCTCGGTAAAGCACCAGCGCCAGCGTCGCGCATCGCCGATGGCGCCCTGCTGCTTGCCACGCCGGCGCGCCTGCCGGAACTGGCCGCCGCCGCATCGCCACTGCGCGCCGAACTGGCCACGCTGGGCAACGAAGGCTACCTGCTGCGCCAGACGCGCGTGCAAGGCCACAACGTCACACTGATCGCCGCCAACAGCGACATTGGCCTGCTCTACGGCGCCTACGCCTGGCTGCGCGATGCCGGCACCGGCGCCAAGCTGGAAGCGTCGTCCGCACCCAAGCTATCACTGCGCCTGCTGAATCACTGGGATAATCTCGACCGCACCGTGGAACGCGGCTACTCCGGCCAATCGATCTGGGACTGGTGGGCGCTGCCCGATATCAAGGACCAGCGCTATACCGACTACGCCCGCGCCAACGCCTCGCTGGGCATCAACGGCACGGTACTCAACAACGTCAACTCCAAACCGGAAGTGATGACCGCGCCGTTCATCGCCAAAGCCGCCGCCGTCGCCGACGTGCTGCGCCCTTACGGCATCAAGGTGTACCTGTCGGCCCGCTTCTCCACGCCGCTGGAATTGAAAGAGACCAGTACCGCCGATCCGCTGTCGCCCGAAGTGCGCGCATGGTGGCAGCGCAAGGCCGACGAAATCTACAAGGCCATTCCCGACTTCGGCGGCTTCCTGGTCAAGGCCAACTCCGAAGGCCAGCCTGGCCCGCAGGACTATCACCGCACCCACGCCGACGGCGCCAATATGCTGGCCGCCGCCGTGGCGCCGCACAAGGGCATCGTCATGTGGCGCGCATTTGTCTATGCACCGAAAGGCGCGCACCTGGCCGACGACCGCGCGCGCCAGGCTTACGAAGAATTCAAGCCGCTGGACGGCACCTTCGCCGCCAATGTGCTGGTACAAGTGAAGAACGGCGCCATCGACTTCCAGCCGCGCGAGCCGTTCCACCCGCTGTTTGGCGCCATGCCGAAAACGCCGCTGATGATGGAATTCCAGATCACCAAGGAGTACCTCGGCTACTCGACCGACATGGCCTATCTGGGCACGCTGTTTGAAGAGACGCTGGAAAGCGACACCAAAACCGCCGCCGGCGCAGTCGCCAACACCTTGAGCGGCATGGCAGGCGTGGCCAACATCGGCAGCGACCGCAATTGGGCCGGCTCGCAGTTCGACCAGTCCAACTGGTATGCCTTCGGCCGCATGGCCTGGAACCCGCAAGCCAAGGCGCGCGACATTGCCGTCGAATGGGCCGCCCTCACCTTCGGCCCGGACAAACGCGTGGTCCCGCCCATCGTCGACATGATGATGCTCTCGCGCGAAACGGTGGTGAACTATATGACGCCACTGGGCCTGCACCACATCATGGGCACCAGCCACCACTTCGGTCCTGCGCCATGGGTCGATAACCTGGAGCGCCCGGACTGGAATCCGGTCTACTATCATCGTGCCAGCCGCGATGGCATCGGCTTTGACCGCACCACCAAAGGCAGCAACGCGCTGGAACAATATGCGCCGGAGATCGCCCGCCAGTACGCCGATCCGAAAACCACGCCGCAGCAGTACCTGCTGTGGTTCCATCACCTGCCGTGGGACTACGCCATGCCGTCCGGCCGCACGCTATGGGCCGAACTGCTGACGCGCTACGACCAGGGACTGGCCGATGCGCGCGCGCTGCACGCGCGCTGGGTGGCGCTGAAACCATTGATCGACGCACGCCGCTACACGGAAGAAGAACAGCGCCTGACGCGCCAGGTCAACAACGCCATCCTGTGGCGCGACGCCTGCATCGCCTACTTCCAGTCGGTGTCCGGCCTGGCGCTGCCGCCCGGCGTACAAGCCCCAGCGCACCCGCTGGATTACTACAAATCGCTAAGCTACCCCTATGCGCCGGGTCGTGGATAAGCCCCGCTTGTGGTAAAGTCCGGGGCTTAACTTAGCTTTATATTTATTGAGGACAGATGACGAAATCCAAGGTGAAACCGGCGCCGGTACCGGCCGTGCAGAGCCGCTCGCAAGCGCCGACCATGGCCGATGTGGCCGAACTGGCAGGCGTATCCCCGATGACGGTGTCGCGCGTGATGAACGGCGATACCAACGTCCGCGAGAAAACCCGCAACCGCGTCGATGCTGCCGTTGCTGCCCTCAACTACGTCCCCAATCAGGCGGCGCGCCGCCTGGCCGGCTCGCGCCCGATCCGCGTCGGCTTTCTGTATTCGAATCCGTCCGCCGGCTATCTGAGCGAATTCCTGGTCGGCCTGCTGAACCAGGCCAGCCCGAATAACGTGCAGTTGGTGGTGGAAAAATGCGAGGCCGATGAACACGGCGTCGAACAGGCGCGCCGCCTGATAGCCAATGGCGTCGACGGCATCATCCTGCCGCCGCCGCTGTGCGACGTGCATAACCTGATCGACCTGATTGCCACTTCCGGAACGCCGGCGATTACCGTCGCCTGCGGCCAGCCCGACCCGCGCGTCGGCGGCGTCAGTATCGACGACTATCAGGCTGCGTATGCCATGACCTGCCACCTGATCGCGCTGGGCCACCAGCGCATCGGCTTCGTCATCGGCCACCCGAACCAGAGCGCCAGCGCGCGCCGCCTGGCCGGCTTCAAGGCCGCTATCGCCGAGAAGCATGTGCAAAGCGCGCCGGAACTGATCGTGCAGGGCCAGTTCACCTACCGTTCCGGCCTGGATGCGGCGGAGTCGCTGCTGGGGCTTGCGCAGCGCCCGACCGCCGTCTTCGCCAGTAATGACGATATGGCGGCCGCCGTCGTGGCCATCGCCCACCGCCTGGGACTGGACGTGCCGGGCGACCTGACCGTGGCCGGCTTCGATGATACCGCGCTGGCCACCACCATCTGGCCGGAGCTGACCACCGTGCGCCAGCCGATTACCGCCATGGCGGAAGAAGCGGTGCAGTCGTTGGTGCGCCTGATCCGCGCCCAGCGCAACGGCACGCCGGAAGCGCCCGAACACGTCGTCACCAAACATACGCTGGTACGCCGCCAGTCCGATGCCGCGCCGCGCCTGAGGCCATCGGCCAAAATCGCTGGCAAGGCTAAATAATCACTTTACATCACTGACGCCCATGAAAAAAGCTGGCCTGCTGCTTCTGTCTTCCACAGTGTTTGCACTCTCCGCCCATGCGGCGCCGAAAGCCACCACCGCCACCGGCGCGGTGGAAGGCGTGGCGGAAGCATCCGGCGTCACCGCGTACAAGGGCATTCCCTATGCGGCGGCGCCAGTGGGCCAGCTGCGATGGAAGGCGCCGCAACCGGCGGCCAAATGGAAAGGCACGCGCAAGGCCGACCATTTCGGCGCGCGCTGCATGCAGCTGCCGCTGTTTGACGACATGGTGTTCCGCTCCGATGGCGTCAGCGAAGACTGCCTGTTCCTGAATGTCTGGACGCCGGCCAAGTCGCCCAAGGAAAAGCTGCCGGTGCTGGTCTACTTCTACGGCGGCGGCTTTGCGGCCGGTGATGGCTCCGAGCCGCGCTACGATGGTGAGAGCATGGCGGCCAAGGGCGTCGTCACGCTGACCATCAACTACCGCCTCAACGTGTTCGGCTTCCTGGCGCATCCGGAGCTGAGCAAGGAGTCGCCGCACCACACATCCGGCAACTACGGCCTGATGGACCAGGCAGCGGCGCTGCTGTGGGTGAAGAAGAATATCGCGGCCTTCGGCGGCGATCCAACGCGCGTGACCATTGCCGGCGAATCGGCCGGCTCTTTTTCGGTTAGCGCGCAGATGATCAATCCGCAGTCCAAAGGTCTGTTCGCCGGCGCGATAGGCGAAAGCGGCTCGCTGCTTGGCCTGATGGCGCCCGCGCCGCTGGCCGCCGCAGAGCAGGCCGGCGCAGGCTTCGCGCAAGGCATCGGCGCGCCAACGCTTGCCGAACTGCGCGCCTTGCCCGCCACCCAGCTGCTGGAAAACCTCAAGAAGCCCGGCGCCTGGTTCTTTGCGATCCAGGACGGCTATGTGGTACCGCGCTCGCCGGTCGCCATGTACGCGGCGGGCGAACAGGCCAAGGTGCCGCTGCTGGCAGGCTGGAATTCATACGAAGGCCACTACAAGCAAATCCTCGGCGAGGCCGAACCGACCAGCGAAAACTTCGCCGCCGCATTGCAAAAACTGTACGGCGACCAGGCCGCAGCGGCGCAGCAGGCCTACAGCGGCGACGTCAAACAGGCGGCGACGGAACTGGCCAGCGACCGCTTCATCGGCTACGGCACCTGGAAATGGATCGACAGCCACGCGCGCACCAGCGGCAAGCCGACCTACCGTTATTACTACACGCGTCCGCGTCCGGGCCAGGAAGGCGCCAACCACTCGGTGGAAATCGAATATGCGCTGGGCAACCTGCCAGGTAATAAAGTATATGCATGGAGCGCGGAAGATTATGCGCTTTCTGCGCAGATGCAGACCTACTTCGCCAACTTCATCAAGACCGGAAATCCCAACGGCGCAGGCCTGCCGGAATGGCCGCAAGCCAGCGCCGGCATGGGCTCCCGCTTAATGCAACTGGATGTCGTCTCCAAAACTATCACAGCCAGCGACGACGCGCACTATCAATTTCAGGAGTCGCAGGCAAAACGGTAACAACGGTTTGTATTTTATTGTATCAGCAGGTAATCGATTGCAAACCTGCTATACAATTTATCCTCTTATCTTGAGGAAACATACCCAATGCAGAAGAAACTTGGCTTCCTGGCCCTGTGCCTGACAGTTTCCGCCTACGCGGCGGAACCTTTCGACGACAAATTCCGTCAACTCGAAGAAATCCTGCCGACTCCAAACGCCTACCGCACCGCATCCGGCGCACCAGGCCACGCCTACTGGCAGCAGCGCGCTGATTACACCATCAGCGCCTCGCTGGACGAAGCCAAGCGCGCCCTCACCGGCAGCGAACAGATCACCTACCACAATAACTCGCCGGACACGCTGAGCTATCTGTGGGTGCAGCTGGACCAGAACATCTACAAAAAGGACTCCGACGCCCGCATGATGCTGACGCAGCCATCGCGCGAAGCGTGGGCCAAGCCGGCCAATCCGGACGACGGCTACAAGTTCGAAGGTATGCGCGGCATCCTGGCCGGCCGCGAATTCGACGGCGGCTTCAAGATCAAGACCGTGGCATCCGGCGGCCAGCCGCTGAAGTACGTCATCAACCGCACCATGATGCGCATCGACCTGCCGAAGCCTTTGAAGTCCGGCGAGCAGTTCGTGTTCAATATCGACTGGTCCTACAACATCAACGAACAGCAAGTGCTGGGCGGCCGTTCCGGCTACGAGCACTTTGACGAAGACAAGAACGACCTGTTCGAAATCGCCCAGTGGTTCCCGCGCATGGCCGCCTACTACGACGTCTACGGCTGGCAGCACAAGCAGTTCCTGGGCACCGGCGAATTCACGCTGGAATTCGGCGACTACGACGTCCAGCTGACCGTCCCGGCCGACCACGTGGTGGCCTCCACCGGCGAACTGCAAAACCCGAACGATGTGCTGACCGCCGCCCAGCGTGACCGCCTGGCCAAGGCCCGCACCGCGACCGCGCCAGTGGTCATCGTGACGCAGGAAGAAGCCACCGCCGCCGAGAAGTCGCACAGCACCGCCAGCAAAACCTGGCACTTCAAGGCCAGCAACGTGCGCGATTTCGCCTGGGCCTCCAGCCGCAAATTCATCTGGGATGCGCAAGGCTACAAGAAGGACACCACCGACGTGATGGCGATGTCCTACTATCCGAAGGAAGGCAATCCGCTGTGGGGCAAGTACAGCACCCAGGCCATCATCCACACCATCGACAAGTACAACAAGTACAGCTTCGACTTCCCGTACCCGACCGCGATCTCGGTCAACGGTCCGGTGGGCGGCATGGAATATCCGATGATCTCCTTCAACGGCCCGCGCCCGACCAAGGACAAGAAAACCGGCCAGCTGACCTGGTCGCAGCAGACCAAGTATGGCCTGATCGGCGTGATCATCCACGAAGTGGGCCACAACTACTTCCCGATGATCGTCAACTCGGATGAGCGTCAATGGACCTGGATGGATGAAGGCCTGAACACCTTCGTGCAATACCTGGCCGAGCAGGAATGGGAAGACAACTACCCATCGCGCCGCGGCGAGCCGCGCAACATCGTCGACTACATGAAGAGCCGCAACCAGGTGCCGATCATGACCAACTCGGAGTCGATCGCTGCGCTGGGTAACAACGCCTACGCCAAGCCGGCCACTGGCCTGAACATCCTGCGCGAGACCATCCTGGGCCGCGAACTGTTCGACTATGCCTTCCGCGAATACGCACAGCGCTGGAAGTTCAAGCGCCCTACCCCGGCTGACTTCTTCCGCACCATGGAAGACGCATCGGGCACGGACCTCGACTGGTTCTGGCACGGCTGGTTCTACACCACCGATCCGGTGGACATCAGCATCGACGGCATCACCGAGTACGGCGTCGGCACGAAAAATCCGGAAACCGAAAAGGCCTGGAAAAAAGCGCAGAAGGATGCGCAGCCTATCTCCGTTTCGGAACAGCGCAACAAGGCCCTGCCGAAACGCCTGGCGGACCATCCGGAACTGAAGGACTTCTACAACGAGCACGACGAATTCACCGTCACCAACAAGGACCGCAACAGCTACGCCGAAGCGATCGAGAAGCTGGAACCGTGGGAGAAGAAGCTGCTGGATCAGGGCAAGCACCTGTACCTGGTGGACTTCTCCAACCTGGGCGGCATGGTGATGCCGTTGATCCTGGAAGTTGAACTGAAGAGCGGCAAAAAGTACATCGAGCGCATTCCGGCCGAAGTATGGCGCTACTCGCCGAAGAAAATCACCAAGCTGATTGTGACCGACGAACCGATGGTAGGCCTGACCCAGGACCCATACTGGGAAACCGCCGACATCGATACGTCCAACAATTCGTGGCCACGTAAAGTCTCGCAATCGCGCCTGGAGCTGTTCAAGACCGAGCGTGACCGCAATAACCTGATGCGCGACTTCAACACGCCGCTGAAAAAGGACGAGAAGAAGTGATCGCACGCCGCCTGCGCGCGGTGGTAGCAACCATGCTGGCAGCAGCCAGCATGGCCGCATCTGCCCATAACTTCCACATGGGCATAGCGGATATCAGCTACAACCAGCGCACCGGCAGCACCGAGATCGTGCACACCTATACGGGGCACGATCTCGCCGCGCTGCTGACGAATCTCTA
Organism: Duganella levis; assembly: GCF_009857605.1. GTDB lineage: Bacteria > Pseudomonadota > Gammaproteobacteria > Burkholderiales > Burkholderiaceae_D > Rugamonas > Rugamonas levis. Next base: position 259,245 of record NZ_WWCT01000006.1, read on the forward strand.
CGGCCGCCAGTTCGATCTGGGCCGACCGGACAGCGAAGCACCGCTGCGCCGCTACGTGGAAAAACAATTCACCGTCACCGACAAGGATGGCAAAAGCCTGCCGCTGCAATGGATCGGCGCCAAGATCGATGCCGACAGCATCATGATTTTCCAGGAAATCAAAGGCGAAAAACTGACAAAAGGTAGCCGCATCCACAACGCTTTGCTGATAGACTTCCTGCCGTCGCAAAGAAACACCGTTAATGTGGAAACCGATGGCACCGTCAAAACACTCTTCTTCGATCAAGACAGCATCGATCAAATCGCCCCTTAAATATGCTTTGCTGTTGGCCCTGGGTTCCGCCCAGGCCGACGACCAGATCCTGCAACGGGTCTTTGTCGATGGCTCGCGCACCAACCAGTTGGGCGTGGCCGATGCGGCCAGCGCCGGCACCATTACGCAGGACGAACTGGCGGCACGCACCGTCTACCGTCCCGGCGAAGTGCTGGAGGCGGTGCCGGGACTGGTGGTCAGCCAGCATAGCGGCGAAGGCAAGGCCAATCAGTTTTACCTGCGCGGCTTCAACCTCGATCACGGCACCGACTTGCGCACCACCGTCGACGGCATGCCGGTCAACCAGCGTAGCCACGCGCATGGCCAGGGCTGGACTGACCTGAACTTCCTGATTCCCGAACTGGCGGTGCGCCTCGATTACAAAAAAGGCCCGTACTCCGCCGAGGAAGGCGACTTTGCGTCGGCCGGCACTGCGTCGGTGGTGTACGCCAACCGCCTGCTGCAAGGCGTGGCCAGCGTGTCGGCCGGCCAGAACGGCTACGGCCGCGCATTGGTCGCCGATTCGGTGGACACCCAGCGCGGCAGCCTGCTGTACGCCATCGAAGCGATGCACAACGACGGCCCCTTCACCCGGCCTGACGATTACCAGAAGCTGAACGCCGTGCTGCGCTACAGCGAGGGCTACGCCAACAACGGCTTCAACATCGCGCTGATGGCCTACAAGGCCGACTGGAATTCCACCGACCAGATTCCGCTGCGCGCCGTGCAGGATGGCCAGATCGGCCGCAACGACGCCATCGACAATACCGACGGCGGCAAAGCCCATCGTTACAGCCTGTCCGGCGCCTGGCGCCGCACCACCGACGACAGCGCGTCCAAGGTCAACGCCTACATCATCGCCAATCAGCTTGACCTGTGGTCCAACTTCACCTACTTCATGGATGATCCGGTACATGGCGACCAGTTTGCGCAGCCGGACAAGCGCGTGACCAGCGGCGTGAATGCGTCGCACAGCTGGCACCAGCATACCGACACCGGCAACACCGAAACCACCGTCGGCGTGCAGCTCCAGAACGATAATATCTTCAACGGTTTGTACAACACGCAGGCGCGCCGCACGCTGTCGGTGACGCGGCAGGATCATATCGTCGAGTCCAGCGCCGCCCTGTTCGTCGAGAACAACACGCGCTGGAACGCGGCCTTCCGCACCGTGGCCGGCGCGCGGCTGGACAGCTATCGCTTCGACGTGCAGAGCAACCTGGCCGCCAACTCCGGTAAGGCCAATGACCACTTGGTCAGCCCGAGTCTGAGCCTGATCTACGGCCCGTGGCAGACCGCCGAGGTGTACGCCAACTTCGGCAGCGGCTTCCATAGCAACGACGCGCGCGGGTCCACCATCACCATCGATCCCAAGACCGGCCTGGCGGCGGACAAGGTGCAGCCGCTGGTGCGCTCGCGCGGCATGGAGGTCGGCGCGCGTACATCATGGCTGCCTGGCTTGCAAACCTCGCTGTCGGTATACCGGCTGGACTTCGATTCGGAGCTGACCTATGCCGGCGACGCCGGCACCACCGAAGCCGGTCCGCCAAGCCGCCGTTACGGCATTGAGTTCTCCAACTACTACAAGCCACTGAAATGGCTGTCGGTGGATCTGGACCTGGCGTATGCGCGCGCACGTTCGCGCGGCTACGTGGAAGAAGGCAGCTATATCGCCGGTGCGATTGAAGGCACCGGGCAGCTGGCGGTCACCGTGGACGATGGCGGACCTTATTCGGCTTCGCTGAAGCTGCGCTACTTTGGTCCGCGTCCGCTGATCGAGGATAACAGCGTGCGCTCCAATGCCAGCATGACGCTGAACGGCCGCCTGGGCTGGAAGATCCGCAAGGACTTGCGGCTGGAGCTGGAAGCATTCAACATCACCAACCGCCACGATTCGGCCATCGACTACTACTATGCGTCGCAGCTGAAGGGCGAAGCGGCGCCGGTGTCCGACATCCACTTCCACCCCATCGAATCGCGCTCCGTGCGGGCGACGCTGATCAAGAACTTCTAGGCGCCGCGCTCATTGAGGATGGCGAAACCGCGCTGGTGCCACACAGGATAAGCCGGCGTTACATCGCTGGCCTGCTCCAGCAGCGCATTCTGCTCCGGCGTCAGCGACCATCCGGTGGCGCCGATGTTCTCGATCAGCTGCTTCTCGTCGCGCGCGCCGATGATGACGTTGGCCACGGTCTTCTTCCCCAGCAGCCAGTTCAGCGCAATCTGCGGGATGGATTTGCCGGTCTGCTCGGCCACCACATCCAGCGCGTCGATGATGCGGAACAGGCGCTCTTCTTCAAAGTGCGGACCGGTGCCGGCGATGTCGTGCGCGCGCGTGCCCGGCTTGGCCGGCTGGCCGCGACGAATCTTGCCGGTCAACTTGCCCCAGCCCAGTGGACTCCAGACCACCGCACCAACGCCCTGGTCTTCCGCCAATGGCGCCAGCTCCCATTCGTAATCGCGGTTCAGCAGCGAATAGTAAATCTGATGTGCCACATGGCGCGGATAGCCATAGCGGTCCGAGGTCGCCAGGGATTTCATCAAATGCCAGCCGGAGAAGTTAGAGGCGCCGGTGTATCGCACCTTGCCGTCGCGGACCAGCTGGTCCAGCGTGGACAGCGTCTCTTCCACCGGCGTGTTGTAGTCCTGGCCGTGCAGCTGCAACAGGTCGATGTGATCAACTTGCAGGCGCTTCAGCGATTGGTCGACGGCGTCGATGATGTGCTGGCGCGAGGAGCCGTAATCGTTGGCGCCATCGCCGGTGGGGAATGTGACCTTGGTGGAAATCAGCAAACGATTGCGCTTGCCCTTGATCGCCTCGCCGAGGATTTGTTCGGCCAAGCCGTCCGAGTAGACGTCGGCGGTGTCGAACAGGGAGACGCCGTGTTCCAGGCAGACGTCGATCAGGCGCGAGGCGCCGCCGGCATCGGTACTGCCCCAGGCTTTGAAGAAGTCATTCCCACCGCCGAACGTCGCAGTGCCAAAACTCAGTTCCGGCACCCGCAGGCCGGACTTTCCAAGACGCTTGAAATTCATCGCAATCCTCCAAATTGGCGCGCACCACGGCGCGCTGGATCTTGATTGTAGCGCGCTACGGAAAATCGCGTTGCCGCCCCCCGCGTTCTGTCACGGAGCCAGGGAAGCCTTGCGGGCGCGGGAGCCTTTCAGGACTTTTTGCGGGACATCACTTAGTTCCCGCAGGAACGCGCGCCGCATTCTTGCCTCGTCGCCGAAGCCAGTTTGCACCGCGATGCGTGACGCCGACGAGTGACCGCTCTCGATAAGATTTTTTGCCGCATCCACGCGTAGCTTCTCGATGGCTTTAGCAGGAGAAAGCCCCGTTTCCGCCTTGAACGCGCGACTGAAGTGACGCGGACTCCAGTTAGCCTGATCAGCCAGCAGCTCGACACTCAATGCTTCGTTTAAATTGTTGCGGATAAAGGCCAGCGCTTGGCGGATGCGCTCGTGCTTGGGATCGATATCGGCCAGGACAGAAAACTGGCTCTGGCCGCCGGGACGCCGGTGACTCAACACCATCATCTTGCAAATCATTTGGGTCACATGGTGGCCGACATCCGCCTCCACCATGCTCAGTATCAAGTCCGTTCCCGCCGTCATGCCGGCAGAACTCCAGACATGGCCATCGCGCACGAACATGCGGTCCGGCACGACCTTGGCGCCAGGCAGCCGATTGACCAACTCATCTGTATAGCCCCAATGCGTCGTCACTTCGCGTCCGTCGAAGGCGCCGGCCGCCCCCAGGATAAACGCGCCGGTGCAGATGCTCGCCACGCGCCGCGACTCGGTCAACGCCAGGCGCAAGCGCGCGACCAGGTCGGGAGCCGCCGTGGGAACACCGGGCATGCTGCCGACGATGATCGTGTCGTAGCGCTGCGCTTCAAATTTTTTGGTATCGACACCTATGCCGCTCATGCTGTAGACGATGCCACCCGACATGGAAACAATGTCCAGCGCATACGTATCAGGGGCGTAATGGTTCGCGATCCCCAGCACCGTAGCGACGGACAGATCGAGCAAATTGAACTGTGGAAAAATGACAAGTGCGACTTTTGCTACCATACCAACTCCATGAGCTAACTCCCTGAGCCTCCCTCGGCCATTGGCTATTATAAAAGAGGTCGCCAAATTCGATGCGGAGGCGGTCAATGTCCTTTTTCGTCGCTTGTTTGGCCTCTCCGCGCAGGCAGCGCTTCGTATAATCCCTTCAGTACGCTTACTTCGTTTCCGCAAGGCGCGCCTATTCCCCCAATACGATGCTCAAGTCCCAGTCATTCGCCGCCCACCAGAAAAGCCGAAGTCTGCTTTTCGCCTTACTGATGGGGACAATTTTTGCCTCCAGCAGCGCGGAGCCGGGGACGTTGGTCGTCGCACCGCAAGAACGCACCGCGCCGGTGGAAATCAGCGTTGAATTGCCACCCGGGAGCTACCGTTTCCAGGTGCTGGCAGCGAACGAAGACGGCGACTGGAAAGAATATGGCGCCGCGCAAAAGCTCGACACCCCCGAGACCGTGGTGCAAACGCTGTGGTTCCGCATCCTGCTGGCGGGGCTGGTGGGATTGTCGCTGTGGTGGTGGTACCGGAGGCGATCGTGCCAGGCCGCCGCCCAGGCGCAAAGCCGACTGGAGGAACGCCTGGACGAGCGGCATCGCATCGCCCGTGAGCTGCATGACACCCTGCTGCAATCGGTGCAAGGCCTGATCCTCAAAGTGCAGGCCGTCGCGCTCGGTCTACCGACGGAAAAGAAGGCGCTGCGCGACGAAATCCAGGCCATCGTCAGTCAAGCCATCTCATCGCTGGAAGAAGGACGTGACCGCGTGCAGAACCTGCGCATCCACGGCTTGCATGCCACGGCGTTGGAAGCCGTGTTGAGCGGAACCGCGGACCAGTTCGCAGATGAACATTTAAAAGAGCCGCCCCGGATTCAAGTCATCGGTTCGGCGCGGGAGCTGCATTTGATCGTGGAGGAAGAGCTGAGTGCGATCGGACGCGAAGCGCTGATCAACAGCTATCGCCACGCGTATCGGGCAATCGACATCGAGCTACGCTATGGCCGCCGGCATTTCAGCCTGTCGATCACCGATGTCGGGCCCGGCATCCCCAACGCCGTTATTGCCGCGCAAGGACGAGCCGGCCGCTGGGGACTGCGCGGTATGCATGAGCGGGCGGCGAAGATTGGCGCGCAGTTATCGCTTCGCAGCATCGCCGGGAATGGCACCCGCATCACCGTGACGCTGCCTGCAAGAATGGCTTATCAGCACAAGCCATGGCACTGGCTGCCTCGCTGTATGAGGCATTAGACGGCAGCTCGCTAGCGCGCTGCGGCGCATGCTGAAACCCGGCATCGATTTTCCTCAGCCGCCAGACGTGCCCTTCTTCTAAGCCGATCCCGATATCCCCGGCCGCATTATCCGCAAGCTGAACGGCGTCACCGAATCCGGCAACATCGTCAACGGCAAGTTTCGTCTTGCAAAATGATGACGCTAAAAACTGCGCGTCGGATCCGGCACAAAAAAATCAAAGCCATTACATCCGCATTGACATAAGTCCGTCACTTCACCAAAGGCTAACTGTTGAATAAAATCGCCGTAATTTGGCAGGGCTTGCTGCTTCAAGAGTTCTAGCCAGCCGTGTGCCTTCTCGGTACTGTTTGTCATATAGAACCTTAAACACGATAACTAATGTGCCGGTCACGACCTTTCCAAGCGTTCTGCCGGAAACCACCTCAAAACATACGTAGTAGAGAACGTAACATGCTATGCAAATGTCCCACCACTTGATGCCATTTAGCGCTTCAAGAGCATCTATCCCGTATGCCACGCCGTAAGCGATCTGCAAAATAAGCAACCCTATCCATATACCGATTTGATCGACCACAAAGGTTCAAAAACGGCGAGTGGCAAAAGCTATCTCTGCCGCAATCCGCTCTCTCTGATCAGCTCGATAACACCAGTGTCTTCTGGCGGCCGTTAGATGACTCTTTTGCGTGAAAAAATCTGCCAGCAAAATATTACAGCCAAGGCTAGAGATACGACGGACAACCCAGTAACAAAATACTCAGGTAAGAGGGTTGGAAATACCTTATCGAAGACTGTATAACTCAGCGAAAAAGCAAAAATCAACGACGGCAGCCATTGCTTTTGCCAAGCAAAACCAGCCATCGCAACAGTCGACCCGACGATACTTAACATAGTAGTGACGTGCATCGTACCCCTCTCAAATTTGCATGCCCGGATGTGGCCAAAGTCAGAACCAGCCCATAAGCGAAGGCTTTTTGGTCCCTGTTATGGCACCAGGGTGCGCTTTGAAGTCGTGAATAACCCTCTCAAGCGCTGCCAGGATCTTTGGTCGCTTTGAATGATGTGAAAGACGAGCTGGCAACTTCTCGAACCAGCGCTGTGTTTCGTAATGGTCTCCACCCAAATTTTCACGGTAAACAGGCAAGCGTCCACTCATGCGAATCTTTTGCGCAAAATAGTCATGGCAAAGTTCAATTTGCATGACACTATGAAAGGTAAAACGAAAGCCACAAACATCCACTAAACAAACCTTGTATGGCAGCAGTCCCTTTGAGCTTTGATATCGTTGGAGTTGTTCGTCGTCAATGTACGACATGTAATTCGGGTAATGCCCCGTTCGATAATCTTTGACAGTGATTTTTGCCATAGGTATTGATTCATCATCTCGTTGGACAACCAGTGACCACTATTGGCCGTATGCCGACTACTTTGGACGCCGTCCGCTAATGGCGGGCTGCGGCATCATCGCTCTACCAGCTGAACCGCATGTTCGTGGCCCGTTTTAAACATTTGCGCAAACGCGATCACCTCTTCTAGCGATTCGTTCCGATGGCAGGTGGTAATGATGAGATGCTGTCCATTCCCATCCTCATCAATGCTAATCCAGTCCAGAGCATCCTCCCATTTATCGGCGTCTTGACCGAGTACGCAGAAGAGTTCAATACGGTCCTGCAGCAATTCACGCAGAAACCCATCGTCCCGCTCTGAACGATATCCAGATTTCGAAAGCAAAACAATTTTTCCAGAGTAGGGCATATTTCAACGGGCCTGCATTTGGCTGGTCGCGGCATAGCTACGAGAGGCTCCAAGCTGCCTCGAAATCTTGTGACGAAATTGCAGTGTATCCGGACTCAGATAAATCAAGCGGAGTTTGGCTCAATCTACCGAACTCATCCTCTATATGCTGTTCACCATAACATAGGCGAACACCCGAATCGTACAGCTCAACCTGACGAAGTACACCGCCATTATCATCAACTTCGAAGTACCACCAAGAGGTTCCCCAAGCGTTATGCTCATCGCCTCCAAGCTCAGCCCAGTGTCGTTTAACGTAAGTCGGCATATTCAAATCAGGTCAATAACGCCAGTGACTGCTATTTGGCCGAAAGCGGGCCTTGCGTTAACTGCACAGCCCTGGAATTACGAGGCGTAGCGTTCTCGTGGTACAGGTCCGCCAAATATTCACACAGCTCACTCTCGGCAACATCTCCCGGCACGACGAAGTCTGCCGGCCGGCGCTTGCCGTCGGCTCCCAGGTAAAAAGCTTGCCAAGCCCCTTCAACGCCCGTCACTGCGATGAACGCACCAAAAATATTGAACCTGAATTCGTTCATGATAATTACGCATATTCCACTTGATTGGGGAGTGCATCGACTTTATCAGGAGATTGTCGATATGGCAAAAAAAAGGGCCAAGAAAAACTTGGCCCTGTCGTCACGCCTTTACTCCGAAAAGCGTTTGCTTAGAATTCTTCCCACTCGTTGCTCGACGCAGCGGCAGCTTTCAATTTTTGCGGTGCCGGCTTGGGCGCTGGCTTGGCGCGCGGCGCTTTCGCCAGCGACGTCACCGTGGCGACAGTCCGTGCGGCCGGTGGCGCATATGCACTGCTGATGCGGAACGCACTCACCACCTCTTCCAGCTTGTCCGCCTGATCGCGCAGCGTGGCGGCTGCGGCAGCGGTCTGTTCGACCAGCGCGGCATTCTGCTGCGTGGTCTGGTCCATCTCCGTCACCGCGCGGTGCACTTGCGAGATGCCGTCGTTCTGCTCCTGCGTGGCGGCGCTGATTTCGCCGACGATGTCGGTCACCTGCTTGATGCTAGCCACCACTTCATGCATCGTCGATCCTGCCTGCTCCACCAGCTTGGTGCCCGAGCCGACCTTCTCGACCGAATCATCGATCAGCGCCTTGATCTCCTTGGCCGCCGCCGCCGAGCGCTGCGCCAGATTGCGCACTTCGGTGGCGACGACCGCAAAGCCACGACCCTGTTCACCGGCGCGCGCCGCTTCCACTGCCGCATTCAGCGCCAGGATATTGGTCTGGAAGGCGATACCGTCAATCACCGAAATAATATCCACGATCTTGCGCGACGATTCGTTGATGGAGCCCATGGTCACCACCACCTGCTCGACCACCGCGCCGCCCTGCGTCGCCACTTCGGACGCCGACCGCGCCAGCTGGTTCGCCTGACGCGCGTTGTCCGCATTCTGGCCAACGGTGGACGTCAGCTGCTCCATGCTGGCCGCCGTCTCTTCCAGCGCCGCCGCTTGCGACGAAGTACGCTGCGACAGGTCGCCGGTGCCCGATGCAATCTGCTGCGACGCCGCGCCGACTGCACTGGTCGATGCGCGCACCGTGTCGATCACGCCCGCAATCTGCTCCAGCAGCTTGTTGAACGCCACCGCCGTATGGCCGATTTCGTCCATGCGCTCGACGCGGATTTGTTTGGTCAGGTCCAGCGACTGGCTCACATCTTCCAGCGTGCCGCGAATCGAGGCCAGGCTGCTGCGAATGGTGGTGTACAGCTGCCATGCCAGCACGCCGGTCACAATCACCGCCAGCACAATCACCGTCACCAGCAGGCGGAAAGCGAAGTCGTACGCCGCCACACTCTCGGCGCGCACATCATCACTCAGCTTGTTGTTGTAAGCGATATGGTCGTCGAAGGCTTTTTTCAGCGCGCCGGCCGACGTGGCCAGCGGCGTGCCGGCTTGCAGCGTGGCGCGCACCGCATCGAGGTCGCCGGCGTGGGCGCCATTCAGGAACGGCACCAGCGCCCGGCGATAAGTCGCCATCGCCGCCTTGTCGGCATCCAGCATCTTGCGGTCGGTGTCGTCGAAGATGCGTTCTTTTTCGTAGTTCGCCATCACCTCGTCAAACTTGGCGTGGGCGTCGTTGTAGGCTTTATCCAGCGCGCTCTTGTCGGCCAGGTTGGAGAACACCGACAGCCGATAGCCGGCCAGGCGCGTGTCCGCCATATAGCCCTTGGCCATATTCAGGCTGGCGATGCTGGGGATCAAACGGGTCTGCACCATGTCCAGCCGCTGCTGCGCCTTGGACAGTTGCGTCAGGCCGGCGACGCCGACAAAAATCAGCGCCGCCAAAGCCAGCGACAAGGTGAGTATCAAGCGCTTCGTAATCGTCATTGCCATTTTCCCAAGCTGATTAAACAAGTATCATGAGAAAATTATGCTGCATTGCAACTAAAATTGCAATGAAACAATTAGAACTCAGATTACTTTAAAGCCATGCGTACCGTCCTTGCCCAATTGCGCCACCAGGCCAAACTCCCAATCGAGGTAGGCCTGCATGGCGTCCGCGCGGTTGTCAGTCCCTTCGTAAGGACGGCGATAACGGTCAATCAGCGGCGACGCCAGACGCGTGACGCCCGACTCCACCGGCTTGCCGGCGGCCAGCCACGCGGCCGTACCGCCAGTCAGCACCAGCACCGGCAGCTTGGTCAGCGCTTTCAGGTCCGCGCCGACATAGCGTGCCAGCAGGCTGCTGCCACAAGTGAGCACGTAGCGCTGCACACCCTCCGGCAGTTGCGCCAGCGCCGCAGCCAATTGAGAGCGTAACGCGAACCAGGCGCCGGGAATATGTCGCTTCTGGTAGTTGACGCCAGAGGTGAAGTCCAGTACCGCTACCTGCTGCGGCGCAGTATCCAGCCACTCGGCCAGGGTCTCGACGCTGATTTCTTCCACCGCCGGATGCGGTGGCAGCTCATCCTTCCACGCGCCGGCGACGCTGAAGTCAGCCGGCTGCAAGCCATCGACCACATACACGTCGTTGTTCATCTGCTTGAGCCAGTGCGCGGTGAGGTTGGCGCGCACGCCGTCGCTATCGGCCAGCACGATGCGTGCGCCGCGCACCGGCGCGAATTGTTCGGTTTCCTGCACCAGCTGCCCGCCCGGCGCGTTGCGGAAGTGCGGCAGCCTGCCATCGCCGTATTCGCCGGGACTGCGCACGTCGAAGAAGTAGTTGGTGCGCGCGCGGTCCGCATGCAGTGCCGCTAGCTGCGCGCGATCCAGTCGCGGCACGCCGGCGCGATCGGCCAGCGCGCGCGCGTCTTGCGCCGCCGTCTGCCGGTTGGCTTCCGCCGCAGGCGGATAGCTACGGGACTGGCCGTGTTCCAGCTGCTGCTGCGCCAGCGTCCAGCCGATGGTGCCATTGCGCAGCGCAGACACCGGATTCGGCACGCCGGCATTAATCAACGACTGCGTGCCGATGATGCTGCGCGTGCGTCCGGCGCAATTGACGATGATGCGGGTGGACGGATCGGGCGCCAGCTCGCGCGCGCGCAAGGCCAGCTCCGCGCCAGGTACGCTGATGCTGCCTGGGATACTCATGGTCTGGTATTCGTCGTAGCGGCGCGCGTCGAGGATGACGATGTTCTCGCCATTGTCGATCAGCGCTTTCACTTCGGGCGCTGACAGCGATGGCGTGTGCCGCTCATGCTCCACCAGTTCGCCGAAGGATTTGCTCGGCACATTCACATCGCGGAAAAGTTCACCGCCGGCGGCGCGCCAGCCTGCGATGCCGCCATCCAGCAGCGCCACATTGGTGTAGCCTAGCTGGTGTAGCCGCAGCGCCGACGGCAGCGCCAGGCCTTCACCATCGTCCAGCACCACAATCGGCGCATCGCGGCGCGGCAGCTTGGTATAGGCGTCGACTTCGATGCGGCCGTATGGGAAGTTGGCGGCGAACAGCGGATGCTCTTGCGCGTGCGGGTCTTCTTCGCGCACGTCCAGCAGCGCGATCTCGCGGCCAGCCAGCAGCTCCGCCCTCACCTGCTCGTAACTGCGAAGCGGAATCTGCGGCGTATAGCCGGAGCGGAATGGCTTGACCTGGCCATCCAGCGTGAACACATGGCGATCCACCTCGCCGATATCCGCGCCGTACACGTGGATGCCGACCGACACGCGGTCGCTGTAGGCGTTGTAGACCTGATGGATATCGCCCAGGGTCGGCGACACCGCAACCACGGTGCCGGCTTCCAGCCGCTGCGGCTCGCCGTGGCGCTCCAGCGTGCCGTCCGCGTTGCGGCGGAAGTCGTGCGAAATCTCGGCGCCGCGCAGCAGGCCAATCAAGCCCCATACGGTGTGGTCGTGTATCGGTGTTGACTGGCCCGGTCCCCAAACAAAGCTCACCACCGAAAAACGCGCGGCCGGATCGCGGTACAGCAGGTACTGCCGATAGAACTGCGGATGCGGCGCAGCGGCTTCCGGCGGCAACCAGTCGTCATGGGCAATCAGCTCGCGCAGTGCGGCCGAGCCTTGCTCGACAAGCTGTGCTTCATCCTGGCCGATCACGGCTTCCAGCTGACTGACGAAATGCCGCAGTCGCGGCGACAGATCGGATTGTAATACTTCGCTCATCTTGCTTCCTCCTTACGCAGCCTGGCGGCGTGCGGCGGTGTTGCGGTTTTCCGGCACGTCCAGGCCCAGATTACCACGTAAGGTATGGTGCTCGTACTCCCGGCGGAACAGGCCGCGCTGTTGCAGGATCGGCACGACTTCGCTGACGAAAGCGTCCAGCTGGCGCGGCAGCGATTCAAACAAAATGAAGCCGTCGGCTGCGCCATTTTCAAACCAGCGCTGGATGGCGGCCGCCACTTGCACGCCGGTGCCGACGAATTCACGGCGCGGGCTGGCGTAGCGCAGTGCTGTCTCGCGCAGCGTCAGGTTTTCTTCGCGCGCGGTGCGGATGATGCGCTCGGACGAGCTGCGGTTGCTTTCGGCGCCGTGGTGGCCGATGTCCGGGAACGGGCCGTCCAGCGGGTACTGCGTCAGGTCATGTTCGTTGAAGGAACGGGCCAGAGCCACCAGCGCGTCTTCCACGCGGATCAGGCTTACCGCTTCCTGGAACAGACGCTCGACCTCTTCCTCGTTGCGGCCGACGATGGCGCGCAGCGCTGGCAGCACGTTCAGGCGTTCCGGCGCGCGGCCAAAGGCGGCGGCACGGCGCTTGATGTCGGCGTAGTACGCTTGCGAAGCTTCAAACGACGAGTTCTCGGTGAAGAAGGCGTCTGCATAGCGGGCCGAGAAATTGCGGCCGTCTTCCGAGGCGCCGGCCTGGAAGATCACCGGCTGTCCTTGCGGCGAGCGGCTGATGTTGAGCGGGCCGCGCACCGAGAAGAATTCGCCCTTGTGGTTGAGCGTGTGCAGCTTGGACGGGTCGAAGAACTGGCCGCCGGCTTTGTCGCGCGTGAGGGCATCGTCTTCCCACGAGTCCCACAGGCCCTGTACGGTTTCCAGATGTTCGGCGGCGATGCGGTAGCGGACTTCATGTGGTGGGTGCGTCGGTTTGCCGTAGTTGTCGGCGCTGCCGGACAACCAGGACGTGACCACGTTCCAGCCGGCGCGGCCTTTGCTGATATGGTCCAGCGACGCGAACTGGCGCGCCACGGTGTACGGTTCGCTGTAGCTGACGGTGAGCGTGCCCACCAGGCCGATGTTCTGGGTGGCGGTGGCCAGCGCCGACAGGATGGTCAGCGGTTCGAAGCGGTTCAGGTAGTGCGGGCTGGATTTTTCGGTAATGTGCACGCTGTCCGCCACGAACAGGAAGTCGAACCTGGCCTGCTCCGCCAGTTTGGCCTGGCGCAGGTAGAAGTCGATGTTGGTGCTGGCGGTAGGGTCGGCGTCCGGATGCCGCCAGTCGCCCCAGCCGGGACCAACGCCGTGCAGGATGAAGCCGAGTTTCAGTTGTCGAGTGCTCATGGTGATGCTCCTTGTATGTAGGGTCAGGCGGGATGGAACAGGCTGGGGTCCACCAGCTTGCTCGCGTCTACCCGGCGCGGGAATAATTTGGCTTCGTAGAAGGTGTCTGCGACTTCCTGCAACTGGCGGACGATTTCGCTGTCCACCGCGCGCAGTTGAGGCTTGTCGCGGCTGACGGCCAGCTTGGCCACGTCGGGCGGCAAGCCTGTCAAACGCTGGAATACTTCGACGTACTCATTGGGGTGGGCGTTGGCCCAGACGTTCGATTGCGCCAGCCGTTGCAGCACGTCCGCCAGTGCGGCGCGCTTGCCGGGATCGGCCAGCGCTGCATCCGAAGCGGCAATGACGCCGATGCCGGAGTTGATGCCAACGCCATTGCGCAGCACCCGCGCGCCGCGTAGCTCGGCGGCCGCCTGGTAGGTGCCGAAGGTGGCCCATGCCTCGATCTTCCCGCTGGAGAAAGCGACGGCGGCGTCGCTCGGCAGGAGGAAACCGGTAGTGACGTCCTGCGGCTTGAGGCCCGCTTCGCGCAGCGCACCAAACAACAGGAAGTGCGCCACGCTGCCGCGCGCGGAAGAGACGATGACGTTGCGGCCTTTGAGGTCGGCCACGGTCTTGATCGGCGAATCCGGCGGTACCAGGATGGCGACGCTGACCGGCGAGGAGACGCTGGCCGCCACCACCTTGACGCGCGCGCCGCCGGCGGCCGCTGCCAGGGCCGGCGTGTCGGCCGCCATGGCGGTATCGACGTCGCCGGAGACCACCGCCTCAAACAACGGCGCCGCCCCCTGGAAGCTGGCCCACTGGATTTTGTACGGCACATCTTTCAGCACGCCAGCCGCTTCGGCCTTGGTCTGCAACAGGCGGACCTGATCGCCCAGCACCAGCGTGACCTTGGACAGATCGACCGCCGCACTGCCCGCTGCCGGTCCGGCCTTGCCACAAGCACTCAGCAACGCTCCCGCCGGGAGCATCGCCAGCAGCCGGCGACGGATCACATCCGGATCAGAAGGCATAGGTCACCTTGCCGTAGTAGTACGCACCGCTCGGCGCAAACGGCGCAGGGCCGTACACAAAGCTATTGCCGCCGGAGTTGGCATCACCCGGACCATTCTTGTCAGGCTTGGTATTAAACACATTGGCCGCGCCAACCACCAGCTTGACCTTCTTGGTCACCGCATAGCTCAAATCCAGATCCGTCAGCCACTTGGCGCCGAAGTGGTAATCCTGCGCGCGATTGGCGGTGGTCTGCCACGTATAGGAGTCATAGCGCGTCGTCTGCGCATTGGCCTCAAAATCGCCGAGGAACCAGCGCGCCGACAATATCAGCTTGGTCTTGGGTGTCGCACTCAAATCGCCAATGCCGCCACCCGCCGAATAGCCGAACCACACCGAACTACCGCCCGTATTCGCACCGAGCGCCGTAATCTGCGACGGCGTAGCATTAATGCGCGTGACCGTGGTCTTGTTCCAGTTCAGCGCCCCGCCCCAGCGCACCAGCCCATACGTGCCGTAATCACTGGTAATGTCAGCCACCAGATCCGCGCCACGCGTGCGCGTATCAACCGCATTGGCGAAATACTGTACCCACTCGGTACCGGTCAGCCCCGCCGCAATCAGTGTCGGCGCAAACGCCGGACCAAACATGTAACCAGTGCGGACGATGCGGTCCTTCACCTTGACCTGATAGCCGTCCAGCGTCACATTGATGTTATCCGCAGGCTTGAGCACCAGCCCCAGGCCAAAGTTGACCGACTTTTCCGGGTCCAGATCGCGCGCGCCAAACTTGTGCGCCAGCTCGGAATCGTTGCGTAGCAGCTTGGACAAACTCGGCTCCACCACACCGGTCACCGGATTGATGTTGGTGCGGTTATCGGTCTGCGAATAGCCGGTCTGCGTCAGCGAAGGTGCGCGGAAGCCGCTGCCCACCGTTCCCCGTACCGCTACCTTCGGCGAAAAATCGTAACGGCTATTGATCTTGCCGCTGGCCGTGTTGCCGGCACTGTCGTTGTAATGTTCAAAGCGCACCGCGCCATCGACAAACCAGTCCGCGACCGGATAAAAGCCAAGGTCGTTGTACACCGCCAGCACCGTGCGGCGGATACTGGTGGCATCCGCAGGCGACAACGCCACGCCAGCCTGTGCACCCACCGCCGCCGGCTTGCCGACGTTAGGATTGCCATCCTGGTCCCCGGTTTTGAAGACATAGCCGCCATTGATATAGCCCAGCGGATCGCCGGCAAAAGTCGAGAAGCGCTCAACGCGCTGTTCCAGACCCCACGACCATTGCAGCGGCTTGCTCCAGCCGATATCCAACGCGCGCGTAAAGTCTTCGTTGGTGGTCCACTGCTCGAACTGATAGGTGGCCAGGTTGTCGAAACTGGTCGGCGAGGTTGGGCCCAGCGAAGGATTCAGCGTCAGGTTGCTGTACTGGCGGGCGCGGTTCTTGCCGTAGCCGGAGCTGATATCCCAGTTCCATCCCGATGTCTTGCCGCGCGCGCCGACGTTCAGCTGGTAATCGAAGGCGCTCATGTTATTGATCGCGAAGTACCCGTCCGGGAAAATCTGCGCGATGGTCGCCAGCCCGTTCGGACGGCGGAAGTTATTCCCCGCCACCGTGTTGC
The DNA here is from genome assembly GCF_009857605.1 of Duganella levis. Taxonomy (GTDB): domain Bacteria; phylum Pseudomonadota; class Gammaproteobacteria; order Burkholderiales; family Burkholderiaceae_D; genus Rugamonas; species Rugamonas levis. The sequence continues at coordinate 275,217 of NZ_WWCT01000006.1, forward strand.
GCGTGCCGGCCGTGCCGAAAGCGTATAGCGTGATATCGGCGTTGTACGGCTTCTCCGCATTAAAAGCCAGATCGTAAGCCTCGATGCCCGGATCGCCGTTATGCGCGCCGTCGCGGTTCCAGGTCGCGTTCTTGGGATTGGAGGCCGGCGAATAAGCCACCAGATTCGTCGACGGGAAGTTATACCAGGCTTGCCCACGCTTGCGCGCCGCCGCGGCAATATGCAGGAAGCCATCGTCGCCCAACGCGAAACCAGCGTCGCCTTCAATCTTCTTGCTCGACAGGTCGCCGTCGCCCTCTTTCAGCTTGCCATAGCTTGCCGAGATTTCGCCGCCATGATTACCCGTTTTGAGAATGACGTTGACCACGCCCGCCACCGCATCCGAGCCGTATTGGGCCGCCGCGCTGTCCTTCAGCACCTCGATATGATCGATGGCGCTGAGCGGAATGGTATCGAGGTCGATGGCGTTCACGCCGCTGGTGTCACCGCCGCCGTTGGTCAGCAGCGCGCTGTTGTGACGGCGCTTGCCGTTGACCAGCACCAGCGTGTAGGCCGGCCCCAGGCCGCGATTGCTCACCGGCCGCACCACCGAGTTCACGCCCGCCTGGTTGGTGCCGAAGTTAAAGGACGGCAGCAGGCGCGCCAGCGCCTCGGCCAGTTCCGCGCGACCGGTGTGGATCAATTGTTCGCCGCTGATCACGTCAATCGGCGCCGGGCTGTCCGCCACGGTACGGGCTTCGCCGCGCACGCCGGTGGTCACCACCACGTCCTGCACCTGGCCCACGCTGGTCTGCGCCAGCGCTGGGATACCGATGGCCATCAGCGCCAGGCTCAATGGCGTCAATGCGATCTTCTTGGAATAATGCTGCATGCCTTTTCTTCCTCTCTTATTATCAGGTCAAATATTTAGCGAAACTGTGATCCCAGATCGGACGCACGTCGACGCGCCGGCCCAGCAGGCCCGCGTCGGCAAATACATCCGCGACTTTTTGTTGTGATTTGATGGCCGCATCGTCCACCGCGATCAATTTGAATGGTTCGCTGCGGTTCTTCACCTGATTCAGGAAGAACTGCGCCGGCACGCCCGCGATCTGGCCGCTTTTGGCGGCCCACTTTTCCGGATTGTTGTTGATCCAGTCGTAGACTTTAGATACCCGTTGCAGGTAGTCGCCCACCGCCTGGAACTTGGCCGGATCGGCAATCGCCTGCGTTGACGCGCTGATGACATAGTTACCGGACAAGTAGCCCTTCGCCGTGCGCAGCACGCGCGCGCCCTGGCTCTTGGCAAATTCCACCACCAGCCCGTAGATGATCCAGGCATCCAGCTGGCCGCTCTTGAACGCGGCCAGTCCGTCCGGTGGCGGCAGCGCCACCGGCTGGATGTCCTTGATCGTCAGGCCGTTCTCCTTCAGCAGCTGGAGCAGGAAGTAATGCGAGGTAGTGGAGCGCACGTAGCCAATCCGCTTGCCCTTGAACTGCGACGGATCGCTAATGGTCGAATTCTTCGGCACCAGCACAACCTGGTTATTCACGTCGCCGCGCAGCACCGCGATCACCTTCAGTGGCGCCGCGCTAGCCGCCGCGAAGATCGGCGGAATCTCACTCATGCCGCCGAAATCCAGTGTCCCGGAAGACATGGCTTCCACAATCAGGTTCCCGCCCGAGAATTCCGCCACGGCGGTCTTGTACGGGATGTCCGCCACTCCGGCTTCGGTGAAGTAGTAGCTGTCGCCGCCCTTGTAGGTGCCGATGCGCAGCGTGGTATCGCGCAGTTGCGCCGCTGCGGCGCGGGTGGCGTTGCTCCAGCCGTCCACTAATACGGCCATGGCTGCGCCTTTTTTCAGAAATTGACGACGAGCGCCGCCCTTCGAAATCATCGAATCCATCTTCCAACCTTTAATCAGTGAGTTATTGCGAGGGCTGTTCCGACACCAGCGCGATGCGGGCGTAACCGGCATCATTCAGGGCGCCCATGGTCTTGACGATGCGGCCATAGGCCAGCGCCTGGTCGCCGCGCAGGTGAATGCGGCGCTCCTTGTCGCCATCGGCCTCCTGCGCCATCAGCGGCAGCAGCGTCTCCGGCGTGGCGGCGGTCTGGTTGACGTAGACCGTGCCTTCGGCGTTGATGCTGACGACGATCGGCGGCTTCGGTTCCTGCAGCGGCTTGGCGTTCGATGTCGGCAAATCGACCTTGACGCCGGCGGTCATCATCGGCGCTGCGACCATGAAGACGATCAGCAGCACCAGCATCACATCCACCAGCGGCGTCACGTTAATATCGCTAACCGGCGTCGGACGCGTGGCAGGACCGGAAGAGAGACGCACCCCCATATCAGGCTCCCTGCGCCGACAGCGACGTCACATTGCGGCCCGCGTGATCCGCCTTGGCTGGCGCAACATCGACGTTTTCAACCTGTGACTCCCCTGCTTCCAGCTGGCGCGAGAGCTGCACCTCCACCAGCCCGACCAGCGTCGATAAGCGGCCGGCATAGTTATTCAAATCGCCGGATGCGCGGTTGTAGGCCACCACTGCGGGAATCGCCGCCACCAGGCCGAGCGCCGTGGCGAACAAGGCTTCCGCGATGCCCGGCGCCACCACGGTCAGGCTGGTGTTATTACTGGCGGCGATGCCCTGGAAGGCGTTCATGATGCCCCACACGGTGCCGAACAGGCCGACGAACGGCGCCACCGAACCGACGGTGGCCAGCACCGACAAGCCCCGCTGCAACTGCTCCACTTCCACATTGCTGGAGATCTGGCCGACGCGGTTGATGCGCTCTTTCAGGCTGTCACGGCCAGACTCGGTCTGATGCAGGTGCTGGCGGTGCGTGATCTGCCATTCGTCGACAATCGCGTGATAGATGCGGGCGAACGGATCTTGCGCGTGCTGCTTCAGCTCCTGCGCCAGCCGGCCGAGCGAGCGCTGTCCGGCCACTGCCGCAGTCCAGTTGATGGCGTTGCGACGCAGCCTGGCGAAGCGAATCAGCTTGTCGATGATGACGCCCCAGCTGACCAGCGAGGCAAGCGTCAGCAGCACGAGGATGGATTTGACGATCACGTCGGCCTGCTCGAATAACTCCAGCGGCGTCAGATGGGCGGCGACTTGGGTAGCACTCATGGCGGTTCCTTGTTAGTTAATTTTAAAGACGATGTTCCCGGCCAGCAGATAGCTGCTGCCGCCCAGGTCGGGCAGGCGCGGGAAAGGCGCGGCGCGGCGTATGGCGTCGCGTGCCGCTTCGTCCAACGCTTCCACGCCGGACGACTGAATATCAAAAGACACCAGCGAACCATCAGGATTGAGCGTCAGGCGGTAGCCGACTTTGCCCTGCTGGCGGCGCATCTTCGCTTCGCGCGGGTAGTCTGCGTTGCGGTTGATGCGGGCGTAGACCTGGTTGACGTAGTCGGTCGGGAACATCGTCTTTAAAATTAACTAACAAGGAACCGCCATGAGTGCTACCCAAGTCGCCGCCCATCTGACGCCGCTGGAGTTATTCGAGCAGGCC
>NZ_WWCT01000070.1 GCF_009857605.1 Duganella levis
TTCCCAGAGCCTTGAGCTCTTTGAAGGGTCGTTCGAGACCAGGACGTTGATAGGTCAGGTGTGGAAGTGCAGTAATGCATTAAGCTAACTGATACTAATTGCCCGTACGGCTTGTCCCTATAACCTTAGCAGGTTATAGAATAAGATGTACGTTGAGCGTTCGTTGATATACAACTTCATTACCTAAAACAATTACTGCATAAACGATATAAATCGTTTATAATACTGTCTTCCAGATTTCAGGTGGCGCGGAATTAATCGCGACATCAGTACAAGTTAAAGCTTGATGACCATAGTAAGTCGGTCCCACCCCTTCCCATCCCGAACAGGACCGTGAAACGACTCTACGCCGATGATAGTGCTGCAACCAGTGTGAAAGTAGGTTATCGTCAAGCTAGTTATACCGAATTAGGCCCGCTCAGATTACTGTGCGGGCCTTTTTCATTTCAGCGGCGCCGACATCGGCAGCGTCAGCGTAAAGCACGTGCCGCCACCCAGCTCGCTGCGCACATCGATCCTGCCTCCCAGGATTTCCGTCACGATGTTGTGCACGATATTCAATCCCAGTCCTGAGCCGCCGACGCCCATCTTGGTCGTAAAGAAGGGATCGAAGATGCGCGGCAACGCTTCGCGCGCGATGCCCGCGCCGTGGTCTTCCACGCTTAACGTCACCCAGCCTTGCGCCGACAGCTGCGCGCTCACCGCAATCAGCCCGTCGCTGCGGCCTTCATAGCCGTGCAGGATGGCGTTGTTGATCAGGTTGGTCACCACCTGGCCCAGCGGCCCCGGATAACTTTCCATCATCAACTCCGCCGGAATATATTGCTCGATCACGAAGGGCGTGCGCTTGATGGTCGGTTGCAGCGTCAACACATTGCTGGCGATGACTTCCGCCAGCAAGAAGCTGCGCCGCTGCGAGCTGGTCTGGTCTACCGCCACCTGCTTGAAATTGGTGACGATGTCGGCCGCGCGTTGCAGATTGCGGCTGAGGATCTCGACCGACAGCCGCGCATTCTCGATGTAATGCTCGAACTCCTTGCGCGTGACGCCGCCGTCGCCGGTCAGGTGGTGATGGATCTCGTCGGTCTGCATCTCAAAGGTGGTGGACGCCATCAGGCTGTTGCCGATCGGCGTATTCAGTTCATGCGCGATGCCGGCCACCAGCGCGCCCAGGCCGGCCAGCTTCTCGTTGCGTACCAGGTCTTCGCGCGCCCGCGCCAGCGTGGCGATCATGTCTTGCAGTTCGCGGTTGGCACGGCGCAGCGCCAGGTGGGTATTGATGCGGGCCAGCACTTCCTCGATCTGGAAGGGCTTGGTGATGTAGTCGACGCCGCCGGCGTCAAAGCCGGTGACTTTCTGTTTGGGATCGGTGAGGCCGGTCATGAAGATGACCGGCACATCCTTGGTGCGCTTGCCGGCCTTGAGGCGCCGGCAGGTTTCAAAGCCGTCGATGTCGGGCATGACCACATCGAGCAGGATCAGGTCCGGCTCGGCAAACTCGGCGCGCATCAGGCCTTCGGCAGCGGTTTGCGCCAGCACGATCAGGAAGCCGTGCCGTTCCAGCCGATCCAGCAGCGCGGCCAGGTAAGACGGAGAGTCGTCGACGATGAGTATCGTCGGCATCGGCACAACGGGGACCTCGCTCTGGTTCATCGCGCACCCTGATTGATTCACGGTGCGGTCAGTATATAACGGGCTTTAGAACAAGCCGAGGCCTTTCAGCATCACCACCAGGATCAGCAGCGGCGAGACATAGCGCAGCAGGAAGAACACCATGCTGGCGATGGCGCCGTTGCCCAGCGCACCGTGATTGGAGAGCGCTTGCAGGAAGTTGTCCTTGCCCCACACCCAGCCGACAAACAAGGCTAGCAAAATGCCACCCAGTGGCAGCAGCACATTGGACGAGGCGAAGTCGAACAGGTCGAACATATTCATGCCGAACAGCTTGAAATTGGCCAGCGTGCTATTGGTCAGCGCGCAGCTGGAGCCCAGCACCACCAGGATGGCGATGGTCAGCACGGTCGCCTTGGTGCGGCTCATGCCAAAGCGCTCGTGCAGCACTACCACTGGCACTTCCATCATCGACAGCATGGCGCCGGTCGCCGCTACCGAGGCCAGCGCAAAGAAGGCAATCATCAGCAGCTGGCCGCCGGGAATCTGCGAGAACACCGCAGGGATGGTGATGAACACCAGCGAAGGTCCGGCCGACGGCTCAAAGCCGAAACTGAACACCGCCGGGAAGATGGCGATGCCGGCCAGCATGGAGACGAACAAGTCGGCAATCATCACGCGGAACGTGGTGGCGGGAATGTTCTGGTCGTCGCGGAAGTAGGAGCCGTAGGTCATCATCGTCCCCATGCCCAGCGACAGCTTGAAGAAGGCCAGGCCCATCGCGGTCAGCACCACACCCGAGGTGATCTTGCTGAAGTCCGGACGGAACAGGAAGGTCAGGCCTTCTGCTACCTTGGGCAAGGTCAGGCTGACCGCACACAGTATCAGCAACAACAGGAACAGCACCGGCATCAGTTTCTTGGTGATGCCTTCAATGCCTTTGGTCACGCCCATCAGCAGAATGCCGCCGATGAACACCAGCACACCCCATTGCCACAGCAGCGATTGCACCGGATCACTGATCAGCGCACCGAAGGCGCTTTCCGTCACATGCCGATCGCTGCTGAGGATGCTGCCGCCGATCGCCTTGAATACATAGGCAAACACCCACGCCACCACTTCCGAATAGAAGGACAGGATCAGGAAGGCGGCCAGCACGCCGGAAGCGCCGATCAGCCACCAGGGCAGGCTGTTCTTCGGCGCCAGGCGCTGCAGCGTGGTGATGGGATTGGCCTTGGCGGCGCGGCCCATGGAGATTTCCGCAATCATTACAGGCAGGCCGATCAATAACGTAGCCAGCAAATAAATCAGCAGGAAACCGGCGCCGCCATTGGCGCCGGTGAGGGAAGGGAACTTCCAGATATTACCGAGACCTACTGCGGAGCCTAGTGTTGCGGCCAGTACGCCGAAGCTGGAGCTGAAGCCGCTGCGGCCTGTAATCTTATTATTCATAGCATTTTGCCGAGGTTTTTTGAGGACGCGATTGTATCAGTTGAAAAAAGAGGGTTGACGGAATGAATGCCGTGCAGCATAATCTCATCTCTTCGCTGCTGAACACAACGATTCAGCGGCAAGCAGTAAAAGATCTTTAAAAATTTACAGTCGATAAATGTGGGCGTTTGATGCTGCAACAAAAAGCATTAAATGCTCAAGCAATAAATATTCAGTAGAAATACTGTCAGTATTTTGAGTAAGAGCGAACCATCCGGTAAAACGGATAAAACAGAGATTAAACTAAAGAGTTTGATCCTGGCTCAGATTGAACGCTGGCGGCATGCCTTACACATGCAAGTCGAACGGCAGCACGGAGCTTGCTCTGGTGGCGAGTGGCGAACGGGTGAGTAATA
>NZ_WWCT01000071.1 GCF_009857605.1 Duganella levis
GCGAGCGCGCTGCCGCCGGAACCGCTGCCGAGCGACGGCGACCTGTCGCCGCGCGCCGCGCGCGCTTACCACGAACTGAAGAACACGCTAGAAAAACGGGAAGCGAGAAAACACTGATGCGCATCGTCATCGACCTGCAGGGAGCCCAATCGGAAAGCCGCTTTCGCGGTATCGGCCGCTACAGCCTGGCGCTGGCGCTGGCCATGGCGCGCAATGCCGGCCAGCACGAAATCTGGTTGCTGCTGAACGGCGCCCTGGCGGCCGCCATCCCCGACCTGCGCGCCGCCTTTGCCGGCCTGGTGCCGGCCGAACGCATCCGCGTCTTCGACATCGTGCCGCACGTGGCCGAGCTGGATGCGGCCAACCACGGCCGCGCGCGCGCCGCCGAGCTGCTGCGCGAATACTGCATCGCCCAGCTGCAGCCGGACATGGTGCTGGTCACCAGCCTGTTCGAAGGCTATGTCGACGACAGCGTCACCTCGATCGGCGCCTTCACCAGCGGCGCCGACACCGCCGTCATCCTGTACGACCTGATCCCGGCGCTGAATCCGGACGCCTACCTGGGCACGCCGCTGCAGCGCCAGTACTACGAGCGCAAGCTGGCCTCGCTCAAGCGCGCCGGCCTGGTACTGTCGATCTCCGACTACTCGCGCCAGGAGGCGATCGACCTGCTGCAACTGGCGCCCGACCACGTGCAGCCGATCTCCACTGCGGTGGACGACAGCTTCTGCCGCGCCGAGATGTGCGCGCAGGACGTGGCGCAGCTGCACGCCCGCTTCGGCCTGACGCGCGGCGTGCTGATGTACGCGCCCGGCGGCGCCGACGCGCGCAAGAATATCGACGGCCTGATTCAGGCCTTCAGCCTGCTGCCGCCGGCGGTGCGCGCGGCCCACCAGCTGCTGATCGCCAGCCGCATCCACGACGGCGAGCGCGCCCGCCTGCGCGACACCGCACGCGCGGCCGGCCTGGCCGACGATGAGTTGCTGCTGACCGGCTATGTCGACGACGCCACGCTGATCGCGCTGTACCGCAGCTGCACGCTGTTCGTGTTCCCCTCGCTGCACGAGGGCTTCGGCCTGCCGGCGCTGGAGGCGATGGCCTGCGGTGCGCTGGTGATCGGCGCCGACAACACCAGTATTCCGGAAGTGATCGGTTGCCAGGAAGCGCTGTTCGACGCCGCCGCGCCGCAGGCGATCGCCGACAAGATCGCCGCTGTGCTGTCCGACCCGACCATGCAGCAGCGCCTGCGCGCGCATGGCCGGCGCCAGGCCGCCACCTTCTCCTGGGACGCCTCGGCGCGCAAGGCCTTGCGCGCGATGGAAGCGCATGTGGCGCAACGCGCGCCGGTGCCGGCCGCGCCGCACCGGCGCCGCAAGCTGGCCTTCGTCTGCCCGCTGCCGCCCGAGCGCACCGGCATCGCCGACTATGCGCTGGAAGTGCTGCCGGCGCTGAGCGCCCATTTCGACATCGATTTGATCCTCCAGCAGTCGGCCTGCAGCCTGCCGCCGACGCTGGATCAGCTGCCGCGGCGCGACCTGGCCTGGTTCCGCCAGCACGCCGACCAGTTCGACCAGATCCTCTACCAGTTCGGCAACAGTCCCTTCCACAGCCACATGCTGCCGCTGCTGAAGGACCATCCGGGCGTGGTGGTGCTGCACGACTTTTTCCTCAGCGGCATGCTGTCCTACGAACAGATGACCGGCGCCATGCCAGGCGTGTGGAACCAGGCGCTGTTCCATGCGCACGGCTACCCGGCCTTGCTGCTGGCGCAGCAGGAAGGCGGCTGGGAACTGGCCAAGGAGCGCTACCCGTCCAGCCTTGGCGTGCTGGAGGGCGCCACGCGGGTGATCCACCATTCGGAACATGCGCTGACCCTGGCGCGCGAATGGTATAGCCCGCACGCCGGCCACAACTGGAGCATGGTGCCGCACCCGCGCGCACTTGCCAGCCACCAGGACCGCGCCGCCGCGCGCGCCGCGCTGGGCATCCGCGCCGAGGCCTTCGTGGTGTGCAGCTTCGGCTTCATCGCGCCGACCAAGCTGGCGCACGAACTGGTGCAAGCCTGGCTGGCCTCCAGCCTGCAGCACGACACCGATTGCGAACTGATCCTGGTGGGCGCCAACCACGGCGGCGACTACGGTGTGCAGCTGAGCGCCATGATCGCCGCCAGCGGCTCGCCGCGCATCCGCATCGCCGGCTGGACCGACGACGCGGTCTACCAGCAATACCTGCAGGCGGCCGACGTCGGCGTACAGCTGCGCAGCATCTCGCGCGGCGAAACCTCGGGCGCGGTGCTGTACTGCATGGCGCACGGCGTGCCGACCATCGTCAACGCCAACGGCGCCTTCGCCGCCCTGCCGGACGAGGCGGTCTACAAGCTGGACGACCAGTTCGCACTGGCCGAGCTGAGCCAGGCGCTGGAACACCTGCGCGCCGACGCCGACCGCCGCGCCGCGCTGACCGCGGCCAGCCGCGCCCTGCTGCTGCGCCAGCACACCCAGGAACACTGTGCCCAGCTGTACACCGACGCGCTGGACCTGGCCGACGCCGAGGCCGCCACCAACCGCGCCGGCCTGATGCGCACCCTGGCTGCGCTGCCGGAACTGCCGCGCGACGACGCCTTTTTGCAACAGCTGTCCGCCTGCATCGCCCGCGCGCCCGATCCGCTGGCGCCACGCCAGCTACTGGTGGATGTCACCGCCATCTCGCGCCACGACCTGAAGACCGGCATCGAACGGGTCGTGCGCACCCAACTGCAGGAACTGTTGCGCGAGCACCAGCCGGGCTGGCGGGTGGAGCCGGTCTACCTGAGCGAGGAAGGCGGCCACTGGCACTACCGCTATGCGCGCCGCTACGCCTTCGGCCTGCTGGGCCTGGACGCCACGGGGGTGACCGACCCGCGCGCCGACGTCGCCGCCGGCGACGTGTTCTACAGCGGCGATTCGTCGCCGGGCGCCATGATGGCGGCCGCGCAACAGGGTTTGTACGCCCAGTGGCGCGCGCGCGGCGTGGCCGTCAATTTCATGGTGTACGACCTGCTGCCGGTGCTGCAAGCGGAATTCTTCCCGTCCGGCGCCGGCGAGGGCCATGCGGCCTGGCTGGCGGTGGCCGCCGCCCAGGCCGACCAGCTGATCAGCATTTCGGCCGCCGTGCGCGACGACTTGCGCGGCTGGCTGGCGGCCGAAATGCTGATCAGCTGGTC
>NZ_WWCT01000072.1 GCF_009857605.1 Duganella levis
ACCTGCGTTGCGGGCCGCGTCGGCGGCGCTGCGGACGGCGGGTGCTGCGGCGGCGATGGCGGTGGCGGCGGCTTTCATGGCTGCCTCGCGCTTACCACTCGGCGCCGGGATAGGCGCGTTGCAGGAACTGCATCTCGGCCAGGATGAAGCCCAGGTGCTCGCTGTGGCGGCCTTGCTTGCCGCCCTTCTGCATCCAGGCGTCGGCCGGCGGCATGGTCAGCGTGGCTTCGGCAAAAATCTCGGCCACATGCGCCAGCCATTGCGCGCGCAGTTCGTCGGCGGCCGGCGCCACGCCGGCGGCGACCATGGCCTCGTCCACCGCGTCGTAGGCGAATACTTCGCCGCTGTACATCCACAGCGCATCGGCTGCCGCCTGGGTGCGCGCATGGCTGATCTCCGTGCCGTCGCCCAGCCGCACCATCAAGTCGCCGCTGCGGCGCAGGTGGTAGGTCACTTCCTTCAGCGATTTCTCGGCAATGGCGGCGATGCGGGCATCACTGCTGCGCGTCAGGCCTTCGATCACGAAGTAATGCCAGGTGTCGAAGTAGAACTGCCGCACCAAGGTGTCGGCATAGTTACCGTTCGGCTGCTCCAGCAGCAGGCAGTTCTTGAAGTCGTGGGCGTCGCGCAGGTAGGCCAGCTTGTCTTCGTCGCGGCCGGCGCCTTCCAGTTCGGCGGCGTACTCGTACCACAGGCGCGTCTGGCCCAGCAGGTCCAGCGCGACGTTGGTCAGCGCCATGTCTTCCTCCAGCGCCGGGCCTTTGCCGCACCATTGCGACAGCTGCTGACTGAGAATCAGGGCGTTGTCGCCGAGGCGCAGCAGATAATTCACCTTGTTGTCCATGGCGGCGCCTTACAGGTTCTTGACTTCTTCCGGCATCGGGAAGAAGGTCGGGTGGCGATACACCTTGCTGTTGGACGGCTCGAACAGCGCGCCCTTGTCGGCCGGGCTGCTGGCGACGATGTCAGCGGCGCGCACCACCCAGATGCTGACGCCTTCATTGCGCCGCGTGTAGACGTCGCGCGCGTTGTTGACCGCCATTTCAGCGTCCGGGGCGTGCAGGCTGCCGACGTGTTTGTGCGCCAGCCCGTGCTGGCTGCGGATGAATACTTCCCACAGTGGCCATTCTTTGCTCATGCTTGTCTCCTTATGCGGCGGCGCGTTGTTTGTCGGCGTGGGCCACCAGCGCGTCGCGGAACCATTCGCCCTCGTCCCACGCCTTGACGCGGGTTTGCAGGCGTTCGCGGTTGCACGGGCCGTTGCCCTTGAGGACGTTGTGGAATTCGCTCCAGTCGATGGCGCCGAATTCGTAGTGGCCGGTGGCGGCGTTGAATTTTAAATCGGGATCGGGCACCGTCAGGCCGAGGAATTCGGCTTGCGGCACGGTCTGGTCGACCATGCGCTGGCGCAGCTCGTCGTTGGAGAACAGCTTGATGCGCCACTGTGCCGACTGCGCGCTGTTGACCGATTCCGCGTCCGACGGGCCGAACATCATCAAGGAAGGCCACCACCAGCGGTTGAGCGCATCCTGCGCCATGGCTTTCTGCTCCGGCGTGCCGCGGCACAGCGCCAGCATGATGTCGTAGCCCTGGCGCGCGTGGAACGATTCTTCCTTGCACACGCGGATCATGGCGCGGGCGTACGGGCCGTACGAGCAGCGGCACAGCGGGATCTGGTTGATGATGGCCGAGCCGTCCACCAGCCAGCCGATGGCGCCCATGTCGGCCCAGTTCAGGGTCGGGTAGTTGAAGATGCTGGAGTACTTGGCCTTGCCGGCATGCAGCGCGGCGAGCAGCTCGTCGCGTGACACGCCCAGCGTTTCGGCGGCGCTGTACAGGTACAGGCCGTGGCCGGCTTCGTCTTGGATCTTGGCCAGCAGGATCGATTTGCGCTTGAGCGTTGGCGCCCGCGTCACCCAGTTGCCTTCGGGCAGCTGGCCGACGATTTCCGAGTGGGCGTGCTGGGAAATCTGCCGGATCAGGGTCTTGCGGTAGGCGTCCGGCATCCAGTCCTTGGCCTCGATCTTGACGCCGTCGTCGATGCGGGCCTGGAACGCCTGCTCGTCGGCGCTCATGTCGGCCGCCGTGCGAACTTGCTTGAGGCCGGTTTCTACCAGTTGTGCGTACATGGCTGTCTCCTGTTTGACTACATAATACGATACGTATTTTTATTTAGCTACAGTTTTTTTGTGTCATATTATTTTAATGCGTCGCGTTAATTTTGGGTGCGCGGCCAAGTAAACTATTGTTTCCATGTACAGATTAGTAAGCCGCTTATGAATTGCAACGACTGGATAGCCGGATTCCTGGCCAGCGATCCGCCGCGCTCGAAGTCGCTGGTGGTGACGATTTTCGGCGACGCCATCGTGCCGCACGGCGGCATGGTCTGGCTGGGCAGCCTGATCGAGCTGCTGGCGCCGTTCGGCGTCAACGACCGTTTGCTGCGCACCTCGGTGTTCCGGCTGGCGCAGGAAGGCTGGCTGGGCGCCCAGCGCGACGGCCGCCGCGCCTCCTATGCCATCACGCCCGATGCGATGGCGCGCTTCGTGCACGCCTACCGCCGCATCTACGCGCCGCCGAATGTGCACTGGGACGGCAGCTGGACCCTGGTGCTGAACGGCGACGGCGCGCTCAACGCGGCCGAGCGGGCGGCGGTGCGCAAGGAGTTGCTGTGGGAAGGCTATAGCGTGATCGCGCCCGGCATCATGGGCCATCCGGCCGCCGACGGCCCGGCGCTCGACGAGCTGCTCAAGCGCCTGGGCGTGGCCGGCAAGCTGTTCGTGGTGCAGGGCAAGGCCATGCGCCAGGTCAGCGCCCGGCCGCTCAGCGATCTGGTGGCCGACGGCTGGGACGTGGCGGCGGTGGCCGGCGGCTACAGCAAGTTCATCGCCCAGTTCGAGCCGCTGCTGGCGGCGCTGCGCGCCAGCAGCGGCTCGAAC
>NZ_WWCT01000073.1 GCF_009857605.1 Duganella levis
GGCCGGCGCAGCATTTCGCCGGCCTCGCCAAGGCGGTGCTGGCGCGCGAGCCATCGACCCAGATCGCCTTGCTCGGCTCGCCCAAGGACCACGCGGCCTGCGCCGAGGTGGCGGCCGGCCTGCCGGATGGCACGGCGGTATTCAACCTGGCCGGCGCCACCAGCCTGGCCGAGGCGATCGCGCTGATCGCGCGCGCCGCTGCCGTGGTGGCCAACGATTCCGGCTTGCTGCACATCGCCTCGGCGCTGAACCGGCCGGTGCTGGCGCTGTACGGCCCGACTGACCCCGATCACGCGCCGCCGTTCTCGGACCTGGCGGCATCGATTTCGCTGCGCCTCGATTGTTCGCCATGCAAGCAGCGCGAATGTCCGCTCGGTCATCACGACTGCATGGTCAAGCTGACGCCGGATCTGGCGTGGCAGCGCTTGCAGCCGATGCTGGCGGCGGCCTAAGCAGCGCTGCATGACGGGCGGAATTACTGTATAAAGCGGTAAGAACAACGCCGGTTGCAAGCCCATGTTCAAGCGCCTTTCCATCACTTTCTGGGCCACCGTGTTTGTCACGGTGGTGTGCCTGTCGCTGGTCGGCGTCGACGTCTGGCGCAGCATTAACGCCCGCAGCGAACAGTTGCTGGAAAAAGAACGGCAGGGCGCCAACCTGGCGCGCGCCATGGCGCAGCAGGCCGACGACACCATCAAGGCGGCCGACATCGCGCTGGCCGATGTCGTCGAACGCATCGAGTCGGACGGCCGCAGCGCGCGCGCGCTGGCGCGCCTGCAACAGCAGATGCAGGCGCAGGTGGCCAATCTGCCGCAACTGGTGGGACTGTTTGTCTACGACGAAAGCGGCAGCTGGATCGTCAATTCGCGTGCCGTGCTGAGCCAGGCCTACAACAACGCCGACCGCGAATACTTCATCTATCACCGTACCCACACGGAACGCGGTCCGCACGTCGGCCTGCCGGTGATCAGCCGTTCCAGCGGCAAGTGGATCATGCCGGTGTCGCGCCGCCTCAATAAGCCGGACGGCAGTTTCGGCGGCGTGGTGCTGGCCACGCTGGACATCGATTACTTCCGCCGCTTCTATGAAAGCCTGGACCTCGGCACGCGCGGCGCGGTGGCGCTGCTGTCCAACGACGGCACGCTGCTGCTGCGCCAGCCGTTCGACAGCGGCCGGGTCGGCAGCAGCATGCGCGACAGCGAGTTGTTCCGCCACTATGCGGCGGCGGCCGGCGCGGCGCGCACCGGCAGCGCCTTCTTCCATTCCTTTCACGATAACGAGATGCGACTTAACAGCTTCCGGCCGCTGGAGCACTATCCGCTGTTTGTCACGGCCGCCATGTCGCGCGAGGAAATGCTGGAGAACTGGCGGCGCGACACCTTCACGCGGTCGATCGGGGTGGTGGTGCTGGCGGCGTTGCTGGGCTTTTTCGGCAAACGGCTGGTGGACCAGATCAAGCTGCGCGCGCAGGCCGAGGCCGAGCTACGTCAGGCGCGCGATGCGCTGGAGAGCGCCAACCACACGCTGGAGCGGCAGGCCATGTCGGATGGTCTGACCGGGCTGGCCAACCGGCGCCAGTTCGATGTCACGCTGGGCAATGAATTCAGCCGCGCCATGCGGCACCAGGATACGCTGGCGTTCATCATGATCGATGTCGATTACTTCAAGCAATACAACGATATGTACGGCCACAGCGCCGGTGACGAGGTGCTGCGCGCGGTGAGCAAGCTGATCCGTGCATTGACGCCCAAGCGGCCTGGGGATCTGACCGCGCGCTATGGCGGCGAGGAGGTCGGCATCCTGCTGCCGAATACCGATCTGGCCGGCGCACAGGCGGTGGCCGAACGCATCCGCGAGGCGGTGCAGAATTTGCAGATGGCGCACAACGGCAGTCCGTTCGGCGTGGTGACGCTGAGCGCCGGCGTGGCGACCATCGCGCCGCAGCGTGGCGTGCATGTGGCCGGCATGCTGGTGGAGGCGGCCGACAAGGCGCTGTATGTGGCCAAGTCGGCGGGGCGCAACCAGGTTAGCCTGGCCTGAGCGTCGTACCGGCGGGCTAACTCTCCAGCCGGTGCAGGGCGGCGCGCGCCTCTGGCGGCGAGACGATGTGGGCGCCGTCGAATTCGGTGTAGCTGACCTCGTAGCCTTCCTGCGTCAGCCGCTGGGCGATATCGTGGCCGCGGTGCACCGGCAGCACCGGATCGTCCTTGCCGTGTACAACGGCCACGCGCGGCCGTCCTTCGCGCCGCAACGGCGCCATGTAGCCGGGCGAGAACGCCAGGATGTCGCTGAACAGGTGCCCGTTCATCAGCCCCACCGACAGCGCGTACGAAGCGCCGTCGGAAAAGCCGGCCAGCGCCATCGCGTGTTCGTCCACCTGATAGCGCTGCATGGTCCACAGCAGCGCGCGGTCGAGGAAGGCGAGGTCGGCGCCGAAGCCGCCGCGCAGCATGTCCCAGCTGGTCGACAGCGCTTCCGGAATCAGCAGCAGGGCGCCGTGGCGGACCGCGTGCGCCAGCGCGATGTTGTCGCCGCCGCCATGCAGGCCGCCGGCGCCGTGCAGCCAGACCAAAAGGTGCAACGGCTGGCCGCCGGCGCCGCTGCCCGAATCCAGATGCGGCGGCACATGCAGCACCGCCTTGCGGCCGTCGTTAAACGACAACTGGTGCGTGCCGCAGTCCAGCGCCGGCTGGCGCTGGTGCGGAATTTGCCGCAGCAGGTCGGGCCGCGCATGCAGGCGACCGTCCGCGTACGGCGAGGGCGGTGGCGCCGATGCTGGCGCCGGCGTGTTCAGAATTCCTCCCAGTCGTCACCGCCCGCTTTGACCGGCGTGCTGCGTTGGGCCGTGGCGCGGGCCGCGCCGGACTGGCCGCCTGCCGAGGCTGCTGCGCCGGCGGACGA
>NZ_WWCT01000074.1 GCF_009857605.1 Duganella levis
GTTATAGGGACAAGTGAATAAGTGCACATGGTGGATGCCTTGGCGATTACAGGCGATGAAGGACGTAGTAGCTTGCGATAAGCTGCGGGGAGCTAGCAAACAAGCTTTGATCCGCAGATTTCCGAATGGGGAAACCCGGCCTTTTAGGTCATCGCAACCTGAATACATAGGGTTGCGAAGCGAACGCGGCGAACTGAAACATCTAAGTAGCTGCAGGAAAAGAAATCAACCGAGATTCCCAAAGTAGTGGCGAGCGAAATGGGAAGAGCCTGCACGTGATAGTCGGACTGATAATGGAATGCTCTGGAAATGGCAGCCATAGCGGGTGATAGCCCCGTACATGAAATCAGACCGGTGGTACTAAGCGTGCGACAAGTAGGGCGGGACACGAGAAATCCTGTCTGAATATGGGGGGACCATCCTCCAAGGCTAAATACTCGTAATCGACCGATAGTGAACCAGTACCGTGAGGGAAAGGCGAAAAGAACCCCGGGAGGGGAGTGAAATAGATCCTGAAACCGTGTGCATACAAACAGTAGGAGCGGACTTGTTCCGTGACTGCGTACCTTTTGTATAATGGGTCAGCGACTTACATTCAGTGGCAAGGTTAACCGAATAGGGAAGCCGTAGAGAAATCGAGTCCGAACAGGGCGATAGTCGCTGGGTGTAGACCCGAAACCAAGTGATCTACTCATGGCCAGGATGAAGGTGCGGTAACACGCACTGGAGGTCCGAACCCACTAATGTTGAAAAATTAGGGGATGAGCTGTGGGTAGGGGTGAAAGGCTAAACAAACTTGGAAATAGCTGGTTCTCTCCGAAAACTATTTAGGTAGTGCCTCAAGTATCACCATCGGGGGTAGAGCACTGTTATGGCTAGGGGGTCATCGCGACTTACCAAACCATTGCAAACTCCGAATACCGATGAGTGCGAGCTTGGGAGACAGACGTCGGGTGCTAACGTCCGGCGTCAAGAGGGAAACAACCCAGACCGCCAGCTAAGGTCCCAAAGATTGGCTAAGTGGAAAACGAAGTGGGAAGGCTAAAACAGTCAGGATGTTGGCTTAGAAGCAGCCATCATTTAAAGAAAGCGTAATAGCTCACTGATCGAGTCGTCCTGCGCGGAAGATGTAACGGGGCTAAGCCAGTCACCGAAGCTGCGGATATGCGTAAGCATATGGTAGGAGAGCGTTCTGTAAGCCTGCGAAGGTGTCTTGTAAAGGATGCTGGAGGTATCAGAAGTGCGAATGCTGACATGAGTAGCGATAATGGGGGTGAAAAGCCCCCACGCCGTAAGCCCAAGGTTTCCTGTTCAACGTTCATCGGAGCAGGGTGAGTCGGCCCCTAAGGCGAGGCAGAGATGCGTAGCTGATGGGAAGCAGGTTAATATTCCTGCACCGTCGTATGATGCGATGGGGGGACGGATCGCGGAAGGTTGTCTGACTGTTGGAATAGTCAGTTTCTGCTTCATAGAAGGCGCTTAGGCAAATCCGGGCGCGGAATTCAAGGGAGTGGGACGAGTGCACTTGTGCACGTAGCAATCGGAAGTGGTTCCAAGAAAAGCCTCTAAGCTTCAGTCATACGAGACCGTACCGCAAACCGACACAGGTGGGCGAGATGAGTATTCTAAGGCGCTTGAGAGAACTCGGGAGAAGGAACTCGGCAAATTGGTACCGTAACTTCGGGAAAAGGTACGCCCTTGTAGCTTGGCTGATTTACTTCAGTAGGGCGAACGGGTTGCAATAAACTGGTGGCTGCGACTGTTTAATAAAAACACAGCACTCTGCAAACACGAAAGTGGACGTATAGGGTGTGACGCCTGCCCGGTGCTGGAAGATTAAATGATGGGGTGCAAGCTCTTGATTGAAGTCCCAGTAAACGGCGGCCGTAACTATAACGGTCCTAAGGTAGCGAAATTCCTTGTCGGGTAAGTTCCGACCTGCACGAATGGCGTAACGATGGCCACACTGTCTCCTCCCGAGACTCAGCGAAGTTGAAATGTTTGTGATGATGCAATCTACCCGCGGCTAGACGGAAAGACCCCATGAACCTTTACTGTAGCTTTGCATTGGACTTTGAACCAATCTGTGTAGGATAGGTGGGAGGCTTTGAAGCAGGAACGCCAGTTTCTGTGGAGCCAACCTTGAAATACCACCCTGGTTTGTTTGAGGTTCTAACCTTGGTCCGTTATCCGGATCGGGGACAGTGCATGGTAGGCAGTTTGACTGGGGCGGTCTCCTCCTAAAGTGTAACGGAGGAGTTCGAAGGTACGCTAATTACGGTCGGACATCGTGATGATAGTGCAATGGCATAAGCGTGCTTAACTGCGAGACTGACAAGTCGAGCAGGTACGAAAGTAGGACATAGTGATCCGGTGGTTCTGTATGGAAGGGCCATCGCTCAACGGATAAAAGGTACTCTGGGGATAACAGGCTGATTCCTCCCAAGAGTTCATATCGACGGGGGAGTTTGGCACCTCGATGTCGGCTCATCACATCCTGGGGCTGTAGCCGGTCCCAAGGGTATGGCTGTTCGCCATTTAAAGTGGTACGTGAGCTGGGTTTAAAACGTCGTGAGACAGTTTGGTCCCTATCTGCCGTGGGCGTTGGAAATTTGAAGGGGGCTGCTCCTAGTACGAGAGGACCGGAGTGGACAGACCTCTGGTGTACCGGTTGTCACGCCAGTGGCATTGCCGGGTAGCTAAGTCTGGAAGAGATAACCGCTGAAAGCATCTAAGCGGGAAACTTGCCTTAAGATGAGATTTCCCAGAGCCTTGAGCTCTTTGAAGGGTCGTTCGAGACCAGGACGTTGATAGGTCAGGTGTGGAAGTGCAGTAATGCATTAAGCTAACTGATACTAATTGCCCGTACGGCTTGTCCCTATAACCTT
>NZ_WWCT01000075.1 GCF_009857605.1 Duganella levis
GGTGTCGACCAGCAGCACGCGGCGGCCGGCGCGGGCCCGCAGCAGCGCCAGGTTGTTGGCGACGATGGTCTTGCCGGCGCCGCCGCTGTGGTTGGCGACGGCGATGATCATGCGGCGGCCCGCTGCGCCAAGGCCGTCATGCGGCCGAATTCGGCGCCCGGCAAGGCCCGCATCACGGCTTCCATCACCTGCCCGGCCAGCGCCCGCGACAGGCACAGCCAGACCTTGACGCGGGCGCCGTGGTCGCACGCCTCGACCCGCATGAATTCCATGCCGGCGCCGCAGGTACGCATCACCAGCGCCCGCAAGTCGGTGACGGCGGCGGCGTCCACCGTCAGCTGCATCAGGCAGCCGCGCGGCACAACGGCCACGCTGCGCGGCGGTTTGGCGCGGCGCTGGGCGGCCTGGGTATGGAAAAAGGCGTGCATGACGGACCTCCATATGAGCGTTTCGATACCGGTCAGCTTAGCGACGGCGTCGTAAAAACGGTCTAAAAAGGCGGGCCTGGGCTGTAAACATCGTGTATAAATTGCGCAGTGCGCAATTTTTGCCCGCGATCAAACGCGGTTGAGGATAGAATACGCATTAATCGCCGCACCTGTACATAAACCCAGTATCAAAAACACAAGCTGCTCACGTATGGCCACCAAAAAACCTGTTTCCGACTATAGCGAATCCTCCATCCGGGTCCTGAAGGGGCTGGAACCCGTCAAGCAACGCCCGGGCATGTACACCCGCACCGAGAACCCGCTGCACATCATCCAGGAAGTGATCGACAACGCCGCCGACGAAGCGCTGGGCGGCAATTGCCATAACATCATCGTCACCCAGAACGCCGACGGCAGCGTCACGGTCGAAGACGACGGCCGCGGCATCCCGGTCGGCCTGCACCCGGAAGAAGGGGTGCCGACGGTGGAGATCGTGTTTACGCGGCTGCACGCCGGCGGCAAGTTCGACAAGGGCAGCGGCGGCGCCTACGCGTTTTCCGGCGGCCTGCACGGGGTCGGCGTGTCGGTCACCAACGCGCTGTCCAAGCGGCTGGAAATCACGGTGTGGCGCAAGGAGCCGAACGGCACCGGCCTGCACCACCTGGTATTCGAGAACGGCGACGTCACCGAGCCGCTGACCTCGGTGGTGGCGCCGCGCGACGGCAAGAAATCCGGCACCAAGGTCACGGTCTGGCCGGACGCCAAGTATTTCGATTCGGCGGCGATCTCCACCACCGAGCTGCAACGCCTGCTGCGCTCGAAAGCCGTGCTGCTGCCGGGCGTGTCGGTCACGCTGGCCAACGGCAAGACCGGCGAGTCGCAGACCTGGCAATACAACGACGGCCTGCGCGGCTACCTGACCGAAGCGCTGGCGCAGTCGACCGACGGCGAGACCCTGATCCCGCTGTTCGAGGGCGAGCAGTTCGCCGGCCCTGATGCCGAAGGCTTCGCCGAGGGCGAAGGCGCGTCGTGGGTGGTGGCGTGGACCGAGCAAGGCGCCATCGTGCGCGAATCCTATGTCAACCTGATCCCGACGCCGAACGGCGGCACCCACGAATCGGGTTTGCGCGACGGCTTATATGGCGCCGTGAAAAACTTCGTCGAAATGCACTCGCTGCTGCCGAAGGGCGTCAAGCTGCTGCCGGAAGACGTGTTCGCGCGCGCCTCGTTCGTGCTGTCGGCCAAGGTGCTGGACCCGCAATTCCAGGGCCAGATCAAGGAACGCCTGAACTCGCGCGACGCGGTGCGCCTGGTCTCGACCTACTCGAAGCCGGCGCTGGAACTGTGGCTGAACCACCACGTCGACTACGGCAAGAAGCTGGCCGAGCTGGTCATCAAGCAGGCGCAGTCGCGGCTGCGTTCAGCGCAAAAAGTCGAAAAGAAAAAATCCTCCGGCGTCGCGGTGCTGCCCGGCAAACTGACCGACTGCGAATCGACCGACATCGAGCGCACCGAACTGTTCCTGGTCGAAGGCGACTCGGCCGGCGGCTCGGCCAAGATGGGGCGCGACAAGGAATTCCAGGCGATTTTGCCGCTGCGCGGCAAGGTGCTGAACTCGTGGGAAACCGACAAGGACCGGCTGTTCGCCAACAACGAAATCCACGACATCTCGGTGGCGATCGGCGTCGACCCGCACACGCCGCTGGACAAGCCCGACCTGTCCGGTCTGCGCTACGGCAAGATCTGCATCCTGTCCGACGCGGACGTCGACGGCTCGCACATCCAGGTCTTGTTGCTGACCTTGTTCTTCCGCCACTTCCCCGGCCTGATCGCCAACGGCAACATCTGCATCGCCCGCCCGCCGCTGTACCGCGTTGACGCGCCGGCGCGCGGCAAGAAGCCGATCCAGAAGCTGTACGCGCTGGACGCCGGCGAGCTGGTCGCCATCGAAGACAAGCTGCGCAAGGACGGCCTGAAGGAAGGCGCGTGGTCGATCTCGCGCTTCAAAGGCCTGGGCGAGATGAACGCTGAGCAGCTGTGGGAAACCACCATGAACCCGGACACCCGCCGCCTGCTGCCGGTGGCGCTGGGCGGCTTCGGCCTGCACGAATCGGCCGCCCGCTTCAACATGCTGATGGGCAAAGGCGAAGCGGCCGCGCGCCGCGCCTGGATCGAAGAACACGGCAACGAAGCCGACGCAGACATCTAACAGAACAGAACCATGACTCAAGCAAATCTCTTTGACGAACCGGCGCCGGCCACCCCGGCGGCCGGCCAGCCAGCGCCGACCAGCAGCGCGCCGGTCCACGAGGCCGCTTCGGCC
>NZ_WWCT01000076.1 GCF_009857605.1 Duganella levis
GCCGCTGGTGGCCTTTATGGACGAGGAGGGCCGCACCATCCTCGAACGCAATATCGCGCGCCGCCAGCAGGGCCAGGCCGCGCGCCACGAGTTCAAATTCATCCGCAAGGACGGCGCCGAACGGCGCCAGCGCGTTGGCGCTGGCCAGCAGCTTCAACTGGGTGGCGTCGAGGCCGGCGCGCACGCCGAGGTCGTGCAGGTCGCGGAAGGGCTGGACGGCGCGCGCCTCTTCGATGCGCCAGGCTGCGTCCTGCTGCATGCCGCGGATGTTGTTGAAGCCGAGGCGCACGGCGTGCTGCGGGCGGCCGGACGGCTCCAGCGCGGCTTCCCAGCCGCTGACGGTGACGTCGACGGGGCGCACCTCGACGCCGTGGCGCACGGCGTCCTGCACCAGCTGCGAGGGGCTGTAGAAACCCATCGGCTGGCTGTTGAGCAGGGCGGTGAGGAAGGCCGCCGGCTCGTGGCATTTCATCCAGCTGGAGGCGTAGGCCAGCAGCGCGAAGCTGGCGGCGTGCGATTCAGGAAAGCCGTAGTCGCTGAAGCCGCGGATCTGGGCGACGATGGCGGCGGCGAACGCGCTGGTATAGCCGCGTTCGGCCATGCCGGCCATCAGCTTGTCCTCGAACTGCTCCAGCCCACCCTTGCGCTTCCAGGCGGCCATCGCGCGGCGCAGCTGGTCGGCCTCGCCGGCGCTGAAGCCGGCCGCCACCATGGCGATCTGCATCACTTGCTCCTGGAAGATCGGGATGCCCAGCGTGCGCTCCAGCACGCCCTGGATCGCCGCGCTGGGGTAGGTGACCGGGTCGGTGCCGTTGCGGCGCCGCAGGTAGGGGTGGATCATGCCGCCCTGGATCGGGCCGGGACGGATGATGGCGACCTCGATCACCAGGTCGTAGAAGGTGCGCGGGCGCAGCCGCGGCAGCATCGACATCTGGCCGCGGCTCTCGATCTGGAACACGCCGACCGTGTCGGCGCGGCAGATCATGTCGTAGGTTGCCGGATCCTCGTGTGGGATGTTGTGCAGCTCGACGCGTTCGCCGCGCAGCCCGGACAGCAGCTCCAGCGTGCGCCGCATCGCGCTGAGCATGCCCAGCGCCAGGATGTCGATCTTCAGCAGGCCGACCGCGTCAAGGTCGTCCTTGTCCCACTGCACCACGGTGCGGTCCGCCATGCGGGCGTTTTCCACCGGCACCAGGCGCGACAGCTTGCTGTGGGCGATGACGAAGCCGCCCGGGTGCTGCGACATGTGGCGCGGGAAGCGCATCATGTGCTCGGCCAGGTAGGTCCATTTATAGGCGATATCGGAGGCCGGGTCGAGGCCGCAGCTGACCATGCGCTCGGCCAGCTCGGTGCGCCCGCCCCAGCTGTGGCCGGCCTTGGCGACCTTGTCGACGATGGCCAGGTCGACGCCGAGTGCGGTGCCGACGTCGCGCAGCACGCTCTTCGGATGGTAGCTGATGACCACCGCCGTCAGCGCCGCGCGGTCGCGGCCGTATTTGCCGTAGATGTACTGGATGACTTCCTCGCGCCGCTGGTGCTCGAAGTCGACGTCGATGTCGGGTGGTTCGTTGCGCTCCTTGGAGATGAAGCGCTCGAACACCAGCGTGCCGCGCGCCGGGTCGACCGCGGTGACGCCGAGGCAGTAGCAGACGGCGCTGTTGGCGGCAGAGCCGCGGCCCTGGCACAGGATGTTCTTGGCGCGCGCGTAGCGGACGATGTCGTAGACGGTCAGGAAATAGCTTTCGTACTGCAGTTCGGCGATCAGCTGCAGTTCGCGCTCGAGCAGGTCCTGCACGGCGGCGGGGATGCCGTGCGGGTAGCGCCAGTGCGCGCCGAGATAGGCTTGCGCGCGCAGGTAGTCGGCCGGCGTCTGGCCCGGCGGCACGATTTCGACCGGGTAGTCGTAGCGCAGTTCGTCGAGCGAGAAGGTGCACAGCTGGGCCACGCGCACACTTTCGGCCAGCATGTCGCGCGTGTACAGGTTGCCCAAGCGCAGGCGCGAGCGCAGGTGCTGCTCGGCGTTGGCGGCCAGGCGGTAGCCGCAGCGCGCCACCGGTACGCCGTGGCGGATCGCCGTCATGGTGTCCTGCAGCGGCTTGGCCGAGCGCACATGCATGACGACGTCGCCGGTGGCGACCACGGGCAGCGCGAACTGGGCGGCGACGGCGCACACGCTGGCCTTGTGTTCCTCGTCGCGCGAGCGGAAGTGCAGCGCCAGCGCGATGCGCGCGCGGCCGGGGGCGTTCTGCAGCAGCCAGG
>NZ_WWCT01000077.1 GCF_009857605.1 Duganella levis
GCTTCGGCGCCGCCGCGCTGCCCGACAGCGGCATCGACACGCTGCTGCGCGACGCCGACGGCGTGCTGTGGGCCGGTACCCGGCGCGGCCTGTTCCTGCTGCGCCAGGGCCAGTCGGTCCAACAGATCACCCTGGGCGGCAAGGCCGGCCTGCCGGTCAACAGCCTGCTGCGCGACAGCGCCGGCCGGCTGTGGATCGGCAGCCGTACCAGCGGCGCCTACCTGCTGGCGGCCGGCGCGCCCAACGCCACGCCGGTGCTGGAAAGCGGCGCCCAGCCGACGCTGCAAAGTGAACGGGTGGGATCGATCGTCGAAGCCACGCCCGACGAAATCTGGTTCGGCATCAATGGCGGCAACGGCGGCATCGTGGTGCTCGACGTCCCGCACCACACCACGCGCCGCATCCGCCACCGCAGCGACACCCCGGACAGCCTGGCCGACAACGACGTGCTGGCCATGTTCCGCGAACGCAGCGGCATCATCTACGCCGCCAATATGGTCGGCATCAGCCAGCACGCGCCGCAGCCAGGCGCGGTGGCCACCATCCGCCACCTGGCGCCGGGCCGCAGCGGCGTGCTCAGCGTGCCGAGCGTGATGAACGCGCCGGATGGCAAGCTGTGGCTCAGCCTGATCAGCGGCGGCGTCGAACTGATCGATCCGTATCGCGGCTACAGCGGCCAGCTGGCGGGCAGCAATGGCCTGCCGCCGGGCCGCGTGCTGACCACTGCGGCCGGTCCCGACGGCGAAACCTATATCGGCACCCAGCACGGCCTGTTCCGCGCCAGCGCCGATGGCCGCAGCCTGCAACGCGTGGCGCTGCCGCAGCGGCGCGACGAGGAAGAAGTCTGGAACCTGACGGTGGCCGGCCGCACGCTATGGATGGGCGGCCTGGACGGTCTGTGGGCACTCGACCTGCCGGTTAACGGCGGCACGCCGCGCCTGCTGCGCCACGAGGGCAAGAGCCTGGGCGATCCGCGCGTCACCGCGATTTTGCCGGCCGGCGACGACATCTGGGTCGGCACCCGCACCGGGCTGGCGCGGCTGGGACCGGACGTGGTGGAAGTCATGCCGGCCGACCTCGGCACGCCGGACCGGCTGCCGCCCGGCTACGTGTCGTCGCTGCTGCTGGATACGCAGGGGCGGCTGTGGCTGTCGAACTTCGGCACCGGCGTGGTCGTCCTCGAACGCACCGATGCTGATGGCCGCCGCCGCTTCCGCCGGATCGGCATGCAGCAAGGCCTGCCCGACAGCGGCGCCAATAAGCTGCTGCAAGACCGCCAGGGCATGATCTGGGCCAGCACCGACGCCGGCCTGGCGCGCATCGATCCGCGGTCGCTGACGGTGCAACCGCTCGGCCCCGGCGAAGGCGTGCAGGTGCCCATGTACTGGACCAATTCCGGCACCGTCACCAGCGAGGGCGAACTGGTGTTCGGCGGCCTGTCCGGCCTGACCGTGGTGCGGCCACAGGTGCTGTCCAGCTGGCACTACACGCCGCCGATGGTGGTCACCCGCATCCTGCTCAACGACAAGGAAATGCCAGTCGGCCCGTATAACGCTGGCCTTGGCGACAAGGCCGCGCCGATCACCGTCACCACCACCGCGCGCGAACGCGGCTTCTCGGTCGAGTTTGCCGCGCTGGACTACTCGGCGCCGGAGCGCAACCGTTACGCCTATCAGCTGAAAGGCTTCGACTCGCACTGGGTCGAGACCGAGGCCACCTCGCGCCGCGCCAGCTACAACAATCTGCCGCAGGGCGACTATGTGCTGCTGCTGCGCGGCTCCAACCGCAACGGCGACTGGGCCGCGCCGCTGGAAGTGCCGGTGCGGGTGCTGCCGGCCTGGCACCAGCGGCCGGAGGCGCGGCTGGCGCTGCTGGCGCTGGAGA
>NZ_WWCT01000078.1 GCF_009857605.1 Duganella levis
ATGCTGCTCAATCGCCTGAGTTCCTAGTGCGGTTGCGAGGTGGGTTTTACCGGTGCCAGGGCCACCGACCAATACGACGTTATGGACCGATTGCAGGAATTCGCAGCGGTGCAATTGCCTCACCAGCGCTTCATCGACCTCGCTGCAAGAAAAATCGAATCCGCTAAGGTCCCGATAGGCGGGGAACTTGGCGACCTTCATTTGGTATGCCAAGGACCGGACTTCGCGTTCAGCTGTCTCCGCCTTGAGTAGACCAGCAAGGACTGGCATTGCCGCCTGAAATGCGGGGGAATCCTGGCCAGCTAGATCCTCCAGGGCCTGTGCCATTCCCCACAGCTTCAATGACCTAAACAGGTCTTGCATAGTTTCATGCTGCATCTTGTAAACTCCGGTTTCTAAGTTTGTCGTAGCGACCCACGTCAGCTTGTGGTTCGACTTTCAGACTGAGGGCCTGCGGTGCAGTGATGCGCGGCGGCGGTGTGCCGTCCAGGAGACGGCTCAAGAAATTTAGAACAATCTGTTTGGACGGCGCTCCGGCATCTAGAGCTTGCCGGACAGCAGACAGTACGTGTTGCTCGTCATGGAACATCACCAGTGCCAATATCTCGACCATCTCGCGGTCCCCGCCGGGGCGCTTCATAAGAATCGCTTGTAGGCGTTTGAATTCGTCGGGAAATTCATGGAACGGAGCACCGTTGCGCAGCGCTCCAGGTTTCCGCTGCAAGACTGCGAGGTAGTGCCGCCAGTTAAACATCGTCCGCCCCGGGCCATGATCGCGCGTGATGTCCCTGATATGCTCAGCAACCACATTGCCCTCGGCGACAAAGAGCAGTCGGTCCGGGTACACCCTCAAGCTGATTGGCCGGTTTGCGAAGGACGCAGGAACGCTATAGCGGTTGCGTTCAAAGGTGACCAGGCAAGTCGGCGAGACGCGCTTGGTGTGCTCCACGAAGCCATCGAAAGGGCGACCATTTTTCATCAGGTGCGGACGCTCGACCTCCCAGGCGTCCCATATAGTGAAATCAGCTTCGGGGTGGCGGATTTGCTTCCAAAGGTTTACGCATTCGTCGGTCAACCAGTCGTTGAGCGCATCCAGGGTTTCCATCGGCGCGACCTTTTGCCAAATTCGGTGACGGCTGTCGCGGACGTTCTTCTCGATCTGTCCTTTCTCCCAGCCGGATGCCGGATTACAGAATTCAGCGTCGAACAGGTAGTGGCTAACCATGGAATCGAAACGAGCATTCACGTCGCGGTCCTTGCCGGTCCTTACCTTGTCCACCGCCGTCTTCATGTTGTCGTAAATGCCGCGCCGTGGAATGCCCCCGAATGCGGCGAATGCATGTGCATGGGCATCGAACAGCATCTCGTGGGTTTGAAGCAAATAGGCGCGCAGGAAGAATGCCCTGCTATGGCTGAGCTTGAAATGCGCTACCTGAAGCTTGACGCGCTCGCCGCCGATGACTGCCCAGTCCTCGCTCCAATCGAACTGAAAGGCCTCGCCGGGTGCGAACGACAGCGGAATATATGTGCGTTTGCTAGCTGAATTGACCCTGTCAGTTTGACCCGCCCGCCATACCCTGGCGAACGCTGCAACCCGGTCGTAAGACCCTTCAAAGCCCAACTCCTTTAGTTCTTCATGAAGCTGTTTCAAA
>NZ_WWCT01000079.1 GCF_009857605.1 Duganella levis
GCACCAGCTGGCAGTCGGGCAGGCCGCGCAGCGCGGCCAGGTCGGGCGGCGGCGCGGCGATGTCGCGCGGCCGCACCAGGTAGCTGCCTTTCTCGGCGCGCCTCCGCCCGACGGTGATCAGCTCGCACAGGTTGCCGTAGCCGTTGCGGTTCATCGCCAGCACCAGCAGCCGGAATGGCGGGCTGCCGTCCTCCGGCGTTACCGTCATCTGGCTGCCGATCAGCAGTTTGAGGCCGAGTTCCTTGGCGGCGCAGTGGGCCTTGACGATGCCGGCCACGGTGCATTCGTCGGCGATGGCCAGCGCGCGGTAGCCGAGCTGGGCGGCGCGCCCGACCAGCTGCTCGGGCGCCGAGGCGCCGTGCAGGAAGGTGTAGTGGCTGACGCACTGCAGTTCGGCGTAGTCGGGCAGCGCGGGTGTGGCGGATTGAATGGGCGGCAAAGCGGCGCCGTCGGGCAGGGTGTGCATGGCGGAGGCTCCGTGTCAGGCGTACATGCCATGCAGGAACCAGCGCGCGTCCTGGCTGCGCTCGAGGTAGATCCAGTAGCAGGCGGCGTCCGTGCCCTGCGCCACGTAGTAGTCGCGGCCGACGGTCTGGTCGTCCCACCAGCCGGCTTCCAGCCGTTCCGGGCCACGGATCAGGCGCAGCGGACTCATATAGAACGGCCGCTCGTCGCGCACGCGCAGCGCGATCGGCTGTTGCAGCACCCAGCATGGGCGCTCCAGCAGTTCGTCGACGTCGGCCGCCGGCTTCATGGAGCGGGTGGCCGGTCCCCAGCTGTTGCAATGTTCCGGGCGGTGGTCGGGGGTGTCAAGCGGCGTCAGCACGTTGTCGGACCCGAGCCGCGCCGACAGCAGTTCCAGCAGGCGCTTGAAGTCGGCCGGCGAACCGCCGGGTTCCGGGAACAGCTGGGCGTTGGGCGGCAGCATGGGCTGCAGCTGGCCGGCGTGCAGCGTCAGGCCGATCACCGGCGCCTGCAATTCCAGCTTGGCCAGCCGTTCCTTCAGCAGGCGCAGCAAATGGGCTTCCTTCCACGCCGGCTCGGCCAGCATGATCTCCAGCAGCGTGGGCGGCACGGCGGCGTGGCCGCGCTCATGCTCGAGCAGCAGCGTGAAGGTGATCACGGCCAACTGGCGCGCGGTGAGCCAGCCGGTCATCTGCAGGATCAGCGCGGTGGCGCCGACCAGCAGCGCCTCGGCGTGCTCGATGCGGCCGAAGGTCTCGACGTGCGCGGCGAAGGTGGCGGGGATGGCCATCCACTGGTGCAGCGCCGCCGCGTCGCCATAGGCGTGGTCCAGCGCCGCCAGCAAGGGCTTGCCGGTGCGGCGCAGCAGGCCGGCGCGCGGCAGACGGCGCAGCGCCCCCAGCTGTCTGGCGCCGACCTATCCCGATTCCATGATCGCCCAGCCCTTCCCCTTCAACGCCTACTACGGCGAAGAGGAAATCCGCGAGGTCGATGGC
>NZ_WWCT01000007.1 GCF_009857605.1 Duganella levis
GCCACAGCGCGCCGCAACTCGAACGCCTGCGCCAGCAGGCCGACGCCAGCCCGGTGCTGCGGCTGGAATTCAGCCGCGTGACGGCGGTGGACGCCGAAGGCTGCACCCTGCTGCTGGCCGCGCTGCGGCAGTTGCAGGCCGGCCAGCGCGAGCTGATCCTGGTGGGGGCGCCGGCACTGGCCGCACTGCTGCGCGGCGGCATCGCGGTCGGCCGCCGCGACGACGGCGAAGCGCCGTGGCTGCTGCTGCTGGAACTGCTGCAACTGCAAAACAGCGAAAAGGAATTTGAGCACACCGCCATGGACTATTGCGTGACGTTCGAGGTGTCGCCGCCCTCCTTCGTGGCGCCGCACAAGGTGGCGATGGCGCCGACGCAACACCTGAGCGCCTCGCCCGACCGTTTTATGTTGCCGCCCGTCATAGAACATCAACTTGGCGCTTTACTGCCGGGTATCAGGCAGTATGCTGAACAGTATCCGGCGCTGGTGTTCGACTGCTCGCGCCTGACGCGCATCGACTACCCCAGCGCCATCCAGCTGCACGGCGTGCTGCAGGCGCTGGCCGACGCCGAGCCGGGCCGCAAGATCGCCTTCCGCGACGTCAATCACCTGGCCACTGCGCTGTTGCGCTTGCTGGGTTATGCATCCCTGGCAAGAATCTATCCCCACAAGTATTAACTTGCATTTCGCGTTCCCGGCCCCACTTTTTGGTCTTGAAGCAGTCTGCATCATTACTTTGAGGTAACTATGGAACAATTTCACGGCACCACCATCCTGTGCGTGCGCCGCGGCAAGGAAGTCGCGCTGGGCGGCGACGGCCAGGTTACGCTGGGCAATATCGTCATGAAGGGCACGGCCCGCAAAGTGCGCAAGATCTACCAGGGCAAAGTCCTGGTCGGCTTCGCCGGCGGCACCGCCGACGCCTTCACCCTGCTCGACCGTTTTGAAGGCAAGCTGGAAAAACACCAGGGCAACCTGCTGCGCGCCTCGGTCGAACTGGCCAAGGACTGGCGCACCGACCGCGTCCTGCGCCGCCTGGAAGCCATGCTGCTGGTGGCCGACAGCGAATCGACGCTGGTGATCACCGGTAACGGCGACGTGCTGGAACCGGAAGACGGCGTCGGCGCCATCGGCTCCGGCGGCACCTACGCCCAATCGGCCGCCAAGGCGCTGGTGGAGAACACGGAACTGTCGCCGGCGGAAGTCGTCAAAAAGTCACTGACCATCGCCGGTGAGCTGTGCATCTACACCAATCTGAACCACATCATCGAAACACTGGATCCAGCATGAACATGACTCCACAGGAAATCGTCGGCGAACTCGACAAGCACGTGGTTGGCCAGGGCAAGGCCAAGAAGGCAGTCGCCATCGCCTTGCGCAACCGCTGGCGCCGTCAGCAGGTGGAAGAACCGCTGCGCCATGAGATCACGCCGAAAAACATCCTGATGATCGGCCCGACCGGCGTCGGCAAGACCGAGATCGCGCGCCGCCTGGCCAAGCTGGCCGATGCGCCGTTCATCAAGATCGAAGCCACCAAGTTCACCGAAGTGGGCTACGTCGGCCGCGACGTCGACACCATCATCCGCGACCTGATCGACATCGGCGTCAAGCAGACCCGCCAGGCCGAGATGGCCAAGGTGCGCGCGCGCGCCGAAGACGCCGCCGAAGACCGCGTGCTGGACATCCTGCTGCCGCCGGCGCGCGATTTCGGCTTTACGCCGCCGAACGCCACCGCCGAAACGCCGAAGGACGACAGCACCCGCCAGACTTTCCGCAAACGTCTGCGCGAAGGCGAACTGGACGACAAAGAAATCGAGATCGAACTGGCCGAGGCCGGCCCGCAGATGGAAATCATGGCGCCGCCGGGCATGGAAGAAATGACCGAGCAGATCAAGTCGATGTTCTCCGGCATCGGCGCGCAGCGCAAGAAAGCGCGCAAGGTCAAGATCAAGGAAGCGATGAAGTTCCTGGTCGACGAGGAAGCCGCCAAGCTGATCAACGAAGACGAGATGAAGCAGAAGGCCATCCAGAACGTCGAGCAGAACGGCATCGTGTTCCTCGATGAGATCGACAAGATCGCCTCGCGCTCGGAAGTGGGCGGCGCCGACGTCTCGCGCGCCGGCGTGCAGCGCGACCTGCTGCCGCTGGTGGAAGGCACCACCGTCAACACCAAGTACGGCATGATCAAGACAGATCACATCCTGTTTATTGCCTCGGGCGCCTTCCATCTGGCCAAGCCGTCGGATCTGATTCCCGAGCTGCAAGGCCGCTTCCCGATCCGGGTAGAACTGGAGTCGCTGTCGATCGCCGACTTCGAACGCATCCTGACCAGCACCGACGCCTGCCTGACCAAGCAGTACGAAGCGCTGCTGGCGACCGAAGACGTCAAGCTGGAGTTTGCACAGGAAGGCATCACCCGCCTGGCGGAGATTGCCTACTCGGTCAACGAGCGCACCGAAAACATCGGCGCCCGCCGCCTGTACACGGTGATGGAAAAACTGCTGGAAGAACTGTCCTTCACGGCCAGCGGCGACAGCGGCAAAACCATCGTGGTCGATGCCGCTTATGTGAACGAGCGTCTGGATGCGCTGGCGGTCAACGAAGACCTGTCGCGCTACGTGTTGTAACAACCCTTAGCGGGCGCCGGTCGTGGCGCCCGCTCTCAGGTTATCCTCAGAAGCCGACCGAGACGCCGGTCGACAGCATCGCGTGATCGGTGGTCTCCTTGTAGCCGATCTTGACCTGTGTGTATCCCACATCCGCCCGCAGCCTGATGTTGTCGCTCAGCGCATAGGACGCGCCGAGGCTGGCCAGCGGCGCTACCTTGGTATAAGTGCTCGCATACGCGCTACCCGGCACGCGCACATTGGCATGGTTGTACGCTACGCCCAGCCGTCCCGCGATCGCGACCTGGTCGCTCACGTTCAGCGTCGGCGCCCAAGCCAGGGCGCTGCCATCCACCCGCACTTCGCGCGGGGTGACGTAGCCGGACCAGCTCGTGTCTGCACGGAAGTGCAGCTTGTAGAGCTGGGCCTCGGCCGCGTTGACCAGCTCCATGCCGAACACCTGCGCGCTCCCCAGCTGATAGCCGAGATAGACGCGGCCATTGCCGCCGTCCTGCTTGTAATTGCCGCCCAGGCCGGCATCGGCGCCGATGTAATACGGCGAAGCTTCCTGGGCGCCGGCGCTGAA
The DNA here is from genome assembly GCF_009857605.1 of Duganella levis. Classification (GTDB taxonomy): domain Bacteria; phylum Pseudomonadota; class Gammaproteobacteria; order Burkholderiales; family Burkholderiaceae_D; genus Rugamonas; species Rugamonas levis. Next base: position 3,192 of record NZ_WWCT01000007.1, read on the forward strand.
GGCGGCCAGCAACATCAAGCCACATGAGAGTTTCAATGTAGAAGACATGTTTTCCCTTACTTTGAGGTGAGTCCTGAGGTCGCCCCTTCTACGAGGGGCGACGCATTGCAGTGTGCTTCACGATGGTGCAATGTACTAATGGATTATTCCAAGCGCTGGTTTTCACACCGGCGAGTATCGTGTTACGATACCTTGTTATCTTTGCAAGGCGAAAATATGAGTTCACCTGAATTGCTGTTGCAAGTGCTGCGCACGCAGATGCGGGCGGCGGGCGTCACCTACAAAGTGCTGGCGGAACGGATCTCGATGAGCGAGTCCAGCGTCAAGCGCATGTTCGGCCAGCAGGACATGTCGCTGTCGCGGCTGGCGCAGATCTGCAAGGCCGCCAGCATCCCGATGGAAGACGTGTTGCGTGGCGCCGCCGACGCCACGCCGCAATCGGACAGCCTGACGCTGCCGCAGGAAAAGTCGATGCTGGCCAATCCCCATCTGTTGCTGATGGCGATCTGCTGCCTCGGTCACTGGACGCTGGAACAGGTGCTGGAAACCTACGATCTGACCGAACCCGAATGCATCATGCTGCTGGCCGAGCTGGACCGCCTGGGCCTGATCGAACTCAAGCCGCTGAACCGCTACCGCCTGCGCGTGTCGAACGCCTTCCGCTGGCTGCCGGACGGCCCGGTGCAGCAGTTCTTCCGCGAGCACGCGGTGGACGACTACTTCAGCGGCAGCTTCAACGGCGCCGGCGAAACGCTGCTGTGCCTGCCGGCGCGGCTGTCGCAGCCGAGCGCGCTGGAACTGGTCGGCCGCATCCAGCAACTGGCCGGTGAACTGGCGCGCCTGCATCAGGGCGACCGCCGCCTGGCGCCAACCGAACGCGATGGTTTTACATTGCTGGTAGGATTCCGTTCCTGGGAATTCGCAGCGTTCACCGCGCTGCGCCGTACAGCACCATCCAAATAGACCGCATGAAAATCGCAACCATCATCAGCCTGGCCGGCACCGTCACCTGTTCCGGCGTCTTCACCGCACAAAAACAATGGATGATGGCGGCCGCCTTCATCTGCATGACCATCTACACCTTGCTGGACCGCGTGATCCACCTCGGCTTCATTCCGCCGCTGGTGGTCACCGCCTTTCCGGTGGTGGCGCTGGTGCTGGTGCTGTACGAAGTGCTGCGCAAGGTCGTGGCCAAATAACCGCTACCAGATAGGGCCGAGGAACAGATAGGCGCTGCTGTTGCCGCCCTTGGTGGTGCCGGCGCCAAAGTACAGCGGCCCGAAACGCGTGTCGACGGCGATAAAGCCGCTGGCAGCATTCTTCAGCTTACCCCAGTGCAGCGGGTCGGTCGGGCTATACGCGCCGCCGGCTTCCAGCGAGAAGCCGAGCCGCACATCACCACCCAGCGCGGCCGGCATGGCGCCGATGCTGCGCGCCATCACCACCCGTCCCAGCACCGTGCGGCTGCCCACCACCGACTCCGGCGTGGTGCCGGACAAGCGCAGGAAACCACCCAGATTATTCTCCGCCGCGCCGCCCTGGCTGCGCGCCCATTCGGCATACACATGGCCCGCCCAGCGGCCGACGTGGAAGGCTTCCAGGCCTTTCACCTGCTGTTGCGCCGGCACCGCCGCCGCCGCGTCGTTGGCATGCAAGGCGCGCTGCCAATCCAGGCTGAACAAGGTGCCGCGCGTGGGGAAGGCGATCGTATCCAGCGTATCGACGTTGAAGCTCAGCGTCTGCACTGTCTGCGACACATACTGCTTGGTCAAATCCTCGGGGATCGTGTAGTGGGCATTGCTGTTGGTGCGCGCCACCGTGTAACGCAGGTCGCCCCAGCGGCCCAGCTGCCGTCCCAGCGCGATCTGGCCCGAGGTGTAGTCATAGGCGTAGCGCGCCTGCCGCAAGCCGTTGTTGTTGAAGATGTCGGTGGCGCCGGACGCAAACTCCAGCGTCGGCGCCGCATACCACTGCGATCCCGCGCCCAGCGGTTGCCAGAACTGGGTGCTCAGCACACGCGCCGTGCCCACGCGCGCCGTGGTGCGCAGCTCCGCGCCCCAGTCGTTCAGCGACGACAGCACATGCAGCGCCTTGATCTCGAAGGCGTTGTTCTCGCTGAAGTCACTATTCAGCTCCAGGCCCACGCGCAGGCGGCTGTGCGCCCATTCGGCTTCGGTGGGCTTGATGAGCACACTGCGGCCGCTCTCGTCGTCGCGCACCTCGGTTTCCACGCGCGCCAGGTCGCCGCGTCCAAACAGCTGGTTGCCGGCGGCCGTCGCCTGCTCGCCGGTGACCATCTGACCGATCTTCAGGCCCGATTGCACCTCCAGCTCCTTTGGATTGATGCGGCCACTCGGTGCCACTTCCAGCTTGGTCAGCAGCACCGGCTGGTCGATCGCCACCGGCGCCGACAGGCGCTTCACCTCATACGCCGCATACTGCGCTTCCGGCAAGGCCAGCTTGACCAGCTTCTCGCTCATCGCCCGTACCGCCGCCTCGCCCTCTTTCATGGCGCGGTCGTAGCGGCCAAAATCGAGGAAGCCGATGCCGCCCAGGTTCGGCTGCACCAGGATATCGTTGGGGCGCAGCTCCTTCAGCGAACGCTGAACGTTTTGCTCGGTGAGGATTTGCAGCATCTGCTGCGCCACGCTGACCGCGCTGACCAGTTCCTTCTCCGGCGCCAGCGGCGTGCCGACGTTGACGGCGATGATGATGTCCGCGCCCATTTCGCGCGCCACGTCCACCGGCAGGTTGCGCACCAGGCCACCGTCCACCAGCAGGCGCTGATTGACGCGCACCGGCGCAAACACGCCCGGCACCGCCAGCGAGGCGCGCATCGCCAGGAACAGCGGCGCGTCGCTCAGTTCCACCAGTTCGCCCGTCACCAGGTCGGAGGCGACCGAGCGGAAAGGCAGTTGCAGCAGGTTGGCCGGCTTGTCGCGCGTGCCGGATGGCAGGATGCTGGTCAGCGCCAGTTCCAGCGCCTCGTTGCCGGCGGCGGCCGGCGGCAGCGAGACGCCGTCTTCATGCACGCCGAATTCAATCCGCGATGGCAGCAGCAGGTCTTCCTCGCGGCGGCGATAAATCAGTTCATCGCGCGGCGGACGGTCGGCCACCACCGCGTTCCAGTCGGTGCGGCGCACCAGCAGCTCCAGCTGCTCGACCGAGCTGCCGGCCGCATAGGCGCCACCGACCACGCTGCCCATGCTGGTGCCGACCACGAAGTCCACCGGAATGCGCAGCTCCTGCAAGGCGCGCAGCACGCCGATATGCGCAAAGCCGCGCGCGCCACCGCCGGAAAGCACCAGTGCGATTTTCGGGCGCGGCTTGATGCTGGCGTCCGGCGCGATGGAGGTCGCGTTGGGTTGCTGCGGCGCCGGTGCAGCTGCGGCAGACAAGAAAAAGCCGCAGCATAAAGCTGCGGCCAGAGTACGGATAAAAGCCATGGGCTTGTCCTACTGACGATCGTTGGATGGAATGGGTGGAATCCCCATCGGCGCGATGGGCCGCTGTGCGCCGTTCTGCGGTTGCGCCGGCACCTGGGGCTGCGCCTGCACTGCCGGTTGCGGCATCTGCGGGATTTGCGTCGATGTCGGCTGGATCGGCTGCACGCCCGGCTGGGCGATCTGGCCCGGCATGCCCGGCATGACTGCCGGTCCGCTGGACACGCCGATATCGCTCGGCAGGTCGACCCGTTTATTCACGCCGCCCTCGGACAGGATCACATGCTTGGCGTGTACTTCCTTGACCGTCACGCCCGGCACCACTTCCTTGCCGATGGCGACCGACATCGCCGGCTTGCCGTCCACCGCGATGATGGCCGCGCTGTCTTCACCGCGCGCCGCCACCACGCCTTTCAGCTGGTAGTTGCTGACCGCAGCCACCATCACCTGGCCGCCAAACAGCCCCTTGGCCGCATCGACGTTGACGCCCATCGGTGGCGGTGGCGGCGGCGCGGCGATCGCGCGCTGCTGCGGTTTGAACAACTGCAGTCCCCAATAGGCCAGCGATGCGGACAGCAGCACCACGGCGAGAACAGTAACGATTAAGGGCAAACGCTTCATGGTGTCCTTGTTGTATTCCTGACGATCAGCGTACCAGCTGATTGATTTCGATAATAGGCATCAGCACCGCCAGCACGATCAGCAGCACCACCACGCCCATGGCGAGGATCAGCACCGGTTCCAGCAGGCCCGCAATCGTCAGGGTGCGGCGTTCCAGATCGGCTTCCTGCGCGGCGGCGGCGCGGTCCAGCATGGCCGGCAGCTCGCCCGTGATTTCGCCGGCGCGGATCATGTGGATCAGCATCGGCGGGAAGTGCTTCTGCGCCGACAGCGCGCGCGCCAGGCTCACGCCTTCGCGCACGCCGTCGCTGGCCTCTTCCACCAGTTCCTGCATGGCGAGGTTGTTGAGCGTATCGCGGCTGGTTTCCAGCGCGCGCAGGATCGGCACGCCGGAGCCGGTGGTAATCGCCAGCGTGCTGGCGAAGCGCGCGGTATTCAGGCTGCGTTCAAATTTGCCGTACAGCGGCGCGGTCAGCAACCAGGTATGCCAGCGCCGCTTCAGCACCGGATTCTGCAAGGCGCGCCGCCAGCCGAACCAGGCGCCGATCAGCGCGATGGCGACGATGATGCCGTAGTGCCGCACGAAGTCCGACACCGCCAGCATGACGATGGTCAGGAACGGCAGCTTCTGCTTGGTATTGGCGAACACCGAGACGATCTGCGGCACCACATAGGTCAGCAGGAAGATCACGATGGAAAACGCCACCACCGTGACGATGGCCGGATAGGTGAACGCCAGCTTCACCTTCGACATCAGCGCATTGCGGCGCTCGATGTAGTCGGCAAGGCGCGACAGCACGCGCGACAGCTGGCCGATCTGCTCACCCGACGCCACCAGTGCGCGGTAGATTTCGGCGAAGTCGCGCGGATGGCGTCCCAGCACGGCGGACAGCGAATCGCCGCCGATCACTTCCGAGCGCACCGAGGCGATCAGATCGCGCAGGTACGGGCGCTCGGCCTGTTCCAGCAAAGCGGTAAATGCCTGCTCCAGCGGCAGGCCGGCTTCCAGCAAACTGGCCAGCTGGCGCGTGAACAGCGCCAGCTCGTTCGAGGTCAGGCGCTCACCGAAGCCGCGGCTTTTGGCGGCGCCGGAAGAATCGACCTGCGCGGCGATGGCGTCGACCTTGAGCGGCACCAGTCCCTGCACGCGCAACTCGGCGCGCGCCGACCGGGCACTGTCCGAGTTGAGCACACCTTTTTTGGTGGCGCCGCCGGCATCGACGGCTTCATAACGAAATGCTGGCATGGTTGTTCGCCTAGTCCTTGGTCACGCGCATCAACTCGGCCTGCGTGGTGACGCCTGCGGCCAGCCAACGTTCGCCATCATCGCGCATGGTCTGCATGCCGTCGCCGACAGCGACCGCCTTGATGTCGGCTTCCGATGCGCGGTTGTGGATTTGCGCGCGGATCTGCTCCGTGGTCTCCAAAAATTCGTACACGCCCACCCGGCCTTGATAGCCGGTATGGCCGCAATGTTCGCAGCCGACAGCGTGCCACAGCGTGCCGTCGAAGGTTTTGCAGCTCGGGCACAGCTTGCGCACCAGGCGCTGCGCCAGCACGCCGAGCAGCGTGGACGACAGCAGGAACGGCTCGATGCCCATGTCCAGCAGCCGGGTGACGGCGGCGGCGGCGTCGTTGGTGTGCAGGGTGGCCAATACCAGGTGGCCGGTCAGCGAAGCCTGCACCGCGATCTGCGCGGTTTCCAGGTCGCGGATCTCGCCGATCATGATCACGTCCGGGTCCTGGCGCAGGATCGCGCGCAGAGCCTTGGCGAAGGTCATGTCGATACGCGTGTTGACCTGCGTCTGGCCGACGCCGGCGAGGTCGTACTCGATCGGGTCTTCCACCGTCATGATGTTGGTGGTGGAGGCATTCAGCAGCGCCAGCGCGGCGTACAGCGTGGTGGTTTTACCGGAGCCGGTCGGACCGGTCACCAGCACAATGCCGTGCGGCTGGTTGATGATGGCGTCGAACTTCGGCAGCATGGTGTCGCTCATGCCGAGGTGGTTCAGGTCGAGGCGATTGGCTTCCTTGTCCAGCAGACGCAATACCGCGCGTTCGCCGTGGCCGGTCGGCAGCGTCGAGACGCGCACGTCCACTGGCTTGCCGCCGATGCGCAGCGTGATGCGGCCATCCTGCGGCAGGCGTTTTTCTGCGATGTCCAGCTGCGCCATGATCTTGATACGCGAGATCAGCGAACCATGGATCGCCTTGCGCGGACGGACGATGTCGCGCAGCGTGCCGTCGACACGGAAGCGCACCACCGAGGTCTGCTCGAACGGCTCGATGTGGATATCGGATGCGCCATCGCGCAGCGCCTGCGTCAGCAGCGCGTTGATCATGCGGATCACCGGCGCGTCGTCGGACGATTCAAGCAGGTCTTCAATCGCTGGCACATCTTGCAGCAGCTTGGTCAGATCGAGGTCGGCGTCGAATTCCTCGGCCACCATCGAGGCGTTGCCGCCGGAGCTGGCGTAGGCTGCGGCGATGGCGGTTTCCAGGTCGGCGCGCGTCATGTTCTTCAGCTGGATGCGGCCGAAACGGCGCGACACCTCGGCGATGGCGGCCGGCGCGGTGGCGCCGCATACCAGCACATCGACGGTGCTTTCGGCATCCTCGCTGTGCTGGGCCAGCACCACGAAATCGCGGGCGAAGGCGTAAGGAAGAAGATTGCTCATATTACTGCTGCACTGGCTGAGGTACTGGCTGGATCGCCGCGCCGCCCGGCAAACGGGCAGGCAGTGGCGCTGGCGGCACCGGCGCCGCAATCCCGCCGCCGCCGGCTGGTGCGCCGTTCTTCAGCTCCGGCAGCACCGGCTGGCCCAGGTCCTTGACCAGCACACCCTCTGGCGGGGCGATGTTCTGCTGCTGGTCGCGCATGTAATCGTAACGGTCGGTGGCCAGGCTGATGCTCTGCTCTTTGCTGCGGATCACCACGGGACGCAGGAACACCATCAAATTGGTCTTGGTGCGGCTGCGGCTCTGGTACTTGAACAGATTGCCGATAATCGGCAGGCTGCCCAGGCCCGGCACCTTGTCGTTGCCGTCGCCAACGGTATCGGAAATCAGGCCGCCCAGCACGATGATCTGGCCATCGTCGGCGATCACGTTATTCTCGATCACGCGGTTGTTCAGCGTGATGCCGGAAGCGGCGGTCAGCGTCGACTTATCCACGCTGGACGTCTCGTGGTAGATCGCCAGCTTGATGGTGCCGCCTTCGGAAATCTGCGGACGCACTTTCAGCGTCAGGCCCACGTCCTTGCGGTCGATGGTCTGGAACGGATTGCTGTTGGTGCCCGAGGTGGTGGTGAACTGGCCGGTCAGGATCGGCACGTTCTGGCCGACGCGGATGGTGGCCAGTTCGTTATCCAGCGTAATCATGTTCGGCGTCGACAGGATGTTGGCGTTGGCGTCCGACTCCAGCGCGTGCGCCAGGAAGCCCAGGCCGGTCTTGTTGAACAGGCCAAACGAGAAGCCGTTGCTCGGCAGGACAGTGCCCTTGCCGGCGTAGATCGAGGTCAGGTTGTTGGTGGTGCCGCCGGTGGTGAACGATTGCAGCACGCCGACCCGCGTCCCGCTGTCGGAGTTGCCGCTGGCGCCGGCCCACTGCACGCCGAATTCGGCTGCCTTGTCGGATGTGACTTCGACGATCAGCGATTCGATGTAGACCTGCGCGCGGCGCACGTCCAGCTGGTCGATCACGGCGCGCAGGTTGCGGTACACCGATTCCGGCGCAGTGATGATCAGCGTGTTGGTGGTGGCGTCGGCCTGGATGTAGCCGGCGCTGCCGCCACTGCCACCTTGCTGCTGCTGGTTGTTGTTACCGGTCAGCAGCGGGTTGCTCGGACCGGAGCTACCGGTGCCGGAACCGCTGGTGCTGGAGCTGCTGCTCGAACTGTTATTGTTGAAGCTATTGCTGCCGCTGCTGTTCTGCGAATTGGTGCCACTGCCGCTGTTGTTGGTCTGCGCGGTATCGCCGGAGACCACGGAGCGCAGCGTCTGCGCCAGCTTGGTGGCTTCCGCGTTCTTCAGGTAGACCACGTGCACATTGCCCAGTTCCTGGGTCGGCTGATCCAGCTTGGCGATCAGCGACTTGGCCAGGTTGGCACGCGCCTGCGATGGCGCGCGCAGGATCAGCGAATTGGTGCGCGGATCGGCCAGCACGCTGACCTTGCCGGAATCGCCGCCACTGGCGCCGCCGCCGCTGCTGCCGTCCAGCAGTTTGTTCATCATCACCGCCAGGTCGGTGGCGATGGCGTAGCGCACCGGGATCACATCCAGGTCGGTGACCGCCGGCGCATCCAGCGCGGCGACGATCTTCGCCAGGCGCTTGACGTTGTCGGCGTAGTCGGTGACCACCACGCTGTTGTTGCCCGGGTTGGCGTTGACGGTGTTGTTCGGCGAGATCAGGGGACGCAGCACCGTCACCACATTGGCTGCAGACTCATAATTCAGGTGGAAGATCTGGCTGATAATCTGGTCGCCCTTGGCGGCAGGCTGCATGCCGATCTGGGTGGGACTGGCTTGCAGCTTGGCTTCCGCTTCCGGCACCACCTTGGCGAAGCCGTCGCCGCTGACCACTGCAAAGCCGTTCAGGCGCAGCGCGGACGTCAGCAGCGCAAACGCCTGCGACTTGGTCACCGGTTTTTCCGAGACCACCGTCAGCGTACCTTTGACGCGCGGATCGATGACGAAGGTGATGTTGGTGTAGTGGCCCACCGCCTTGATGACCGACTCGATATCGGCGCCGACAAAATTCAGTGCCGCGTCATCTGCGGCGGCTTGCGCCTGCAATGGCAACAGCAGCATGGCGACGGTAGGCGCGGCGCTGATCGCACAGCACAGCATCGCACCTACGCTCAGGCGGCGCAGCGCAGGAAGACGGGATTTGCTCATGGACTGATTTTTCATAGTCGGACTTTAATTTAGTGGAACTCTAATGCGATGACGTTACGATCACTACCTGGCTTGCGCTGGCCCAGCAAATTCAATAGATTGGCCAGCGTCTCTTCGTATCCCTGTGCTGCCTCGGCCTGCCCGGAAAACTGCAGGCGGCCGTTGTTCAAATTGCCCCGGCCACTGAGCAGCAGCGGTCCTTTGACGGAATCCAGCAGCAACTGCGCCTGCTGGCCGTGCCAGTCCAGCGCCAGCGTGTAGCTGCCCAGCGGCCGGATCGACGACAGGCGCGAGGCCATGTCGGTCATCTCCAGCGTGGTGCGGCCGTTGATGCTGGCCTGTCGGTTCTCCAGGGCCAGCTCCAGCCCACTCCACGACAGCCGCATGGCGCCGCTCGGCGCCAGCGTATTCAATGGCGCGCCCAGGCCGGACAAGCCTTCCGCCGGCAGCAGCAACGCCGACGGGCTCAATTGCCAGTGCGACCAGCTGCCGCGGAACGTCACCGGCTGCGCCAGCGCTTCCGGATTCTCCAGCTGCAGCTCGACCATGCCGATCAGCGACAGCGGCGAAATCTTCCAGCTGAAGCGCCCCGGCAGCAGCGGCGTGACCGGGCTGTTATTGCCCGCCGCGCCGCCGATGAAGGCCGAACCGCGCCACAGCGTACCTTGCGCATCCCCCAGCGTCAAACGGCCGCCGGTGCGCGATTCGACGATGGAACCCAGCCACGCAGCCGGAAAGAATACCAGCAGCGTGATGGCCATCGTCAGCGCAATGGTCAGCAACCATAGCATGGCGCGCTTCATCGGGCTCCCTGGCGCAGCGTCAGCGTGCCGTTCACCACGCCCGCCGTGTCCTGCGCGGCAAAGCTGGCGTCCACCACGCTGATGCGGCTCTCGGTGCGGATCGCGTCCAGCCACGCCACAATACCGGCATACTGCGCGCCGTTGAATTGCAGCTTGGCGTATTCACCGGTGACGTTGAGCGACTGCGGCGTGAGGCCGCGCGCGGTCAGGCCGGCGGTCAGCGTCTCGCGCGTCATCGGCGTCGGCGCAATGGTGTTCTGGCCTTGCAGCGCCTGCGCTTCACGCGCCATCCCCTGCATCTCGGCGGCTTGCTGGTGCAGCTGCGGCAGTTGCTTGTGCAGCTGGTCAGTGCCGCTGACGGCCGGATCGACGGCGATGCTGTAGAACAGCGCCAGGCCGATGACGATGCCGCCGATGCGCAGCAGCTTGCGTTCCTGCTCGGTGCGCACCTGCCAGAAGGCGTCGGCGCGCGCGCGCAGCGTGTTCAATGGATTCGGCTTGCTCATGATTTTCCTCCAGCGGTGAGCGGCTGGATCTTCCAAGCACCCGGCACCGGCTCCTGCATATCCAGCTTGCGGCCGGCCAGGGCGGCGCGCAGCTGCTGCACGGCCGTCCCGTCCACGGTATTCGGTTTGACCTTGATCAGCAATGCATGGTCCTTGTATTCCAGCGAGGCGATGATGTCCTTGCGCGGCAGGACGTTCATGGCTTCGCCAAAAGCCGCGCTCAGGGTGACGAATTCGTCGCCGCCCGCTTCGCCGCTGCTGGCTTTCGCCAGGCGGATATTGCGCTGCATCTGTTCCAGCGGCGCCGCCACCAGCGGTTCTTTCGGATAGACCGACTTGAAGGTCTGCGTCATCGACTGGCTGACAGCCTTGGCTTCGCCCTTGAGGCGCATCCATTCGATATTGACGCCGACCACATTGATCAGCACCGCCAGCACGGCGATGCGCACCGGCCAGCGCCAGCGCTGCCACGCGCGCGCCGAGGCGCCGTTGTTGCCCAGCGCCGGCGCCAGGTCCAGCCCCGCGCTGCGCGCGCCGGCCACCCAGTGCGCCCAATGGTCCTCTTCCAGCGTCAGATGCGGAATCTCGGCAGCCAGCGGCGCCAGTTGCGCTCTCTGCGCGGCCGACACGTACAGCGTAACCGGCTGCTCGCCAGCCAATACGCGCAGCGTTTGCAGCGCGGCTTGCGGCTGCGCCGGCAGCGTCATGCCCAGGCCTTCAAACTGCGACTGGCGCATCACCAGGTCGAAACCGGCGTCGCCCGGCACCAGCGCGGCCGACACAGCGCCCGGCTGGAACGGCAGGCACAATTGCGACGGCATCACCGACACCGCCTGCGCGCCCTGCGCCAGCAGCGCCTTGACCAGCACTTCCAGCCACGCGCGCTGCACCACGGCGATGGTGCGCATGCCTTCATCGTCGGCGGCGGTGGCAGCCAACACGCAATCGGCCGGATCGCCCAGCACCTGTTCTTCCACCAGCGCCGGCAAGGCCGCCTTCAGCTTGGCGCCCGACAGCGGCGGTGTTTTCATGCGCAGCAGCGCGGTGTCCGATGCCGCCAGCAGCAGCGTCACGCGGCGTGCCGCCGCCACCATGTCGCCCAGGTTGCCCAGCGGCGCGGCGCCTTGCTGCAGCAGGTTGCCACCGTCGCCCACCAGCGCGAACGCGCAGGTCTGGGCCGCGCCGCTGTCGACGCTGGCCTTGGCCGGATAGCGGATGATTAGTGTAGTCAAAGGATCTCGCTTTCGTTCATCGCTGTTCTAGTATTCCCGTATCCATTCCACCCTGGTGGTCGGCGTTTTATTCGGCCGCACCAGCAGCGACTGCGTTTCCAGCGTCGCCCGGTCCAGTTTCACCCGGCTGTAGGCCAGGAAGTAATCGCTGCGCACATCCCAAAATACCAGGCTCGCCTTGCCGGACATCTGCGCCGTGCCCGTGAAATCCGCTTTCTGGCGGTAGTACACGGTCTTGCGCGTATTGACCATGGCCGCCGCATCCGACAACGACAAACCCGGCACCAGCGCCGCCACCACTTCGGCCGGCGCGGTGTTGACATTGACCGCCGTGCCGCTGGCCGGTAGCACGATCACATAATCGCGCAGCTGATCGATGGCGGTTGGCGTGAAGCCGCTCACCGCCAGCAAATCTTCCGCCCGCACCAGCTCCATCGGTTCAGTGCTGCTGCTCTGCTGCGCGCCGCCCAGCGTCTGCGACTGCGCCACCAGGTCGGCCACGCCCTGCGCCAGGCCGGGATCGAGCCGCAAATTGCTCAGCAGCCGCTGGAACACCGCCAACTGCTCCTTGCTCACCACTTTGCTCACTGCCAGATTGCCAAGATTGTAGCGCGACAGCGCGTCCGTCATGCGGCCGGACAGCGTGGCGTCAAAATTTTCCCCTTGCAGGCGCTCCCGCTCGACGTAATCGTCGAGCCGCGTTTCTTCCAGCGGCGTGGCCCACACGCCGTTCTGCTGCGTGATATTGGGCGAATCCATCAAGTCCTGGTTGAGGATCAAACGGCTCAGGTCCAGCGCGCCGCGCAAAATCCAGCGCGTCTGCAACTGCAAGCGCTGGTTTTCCATCGAGCGCACCTGCACCTGCTGCTGCCAAAACAGACTGGTGACGATGGTGATCGCCAGGGTCGTCAGCAGCAGCGCCGTGATGATGGCGACCCCGCGTTGCCGTTTCAGCTTCACAGTGCCCCCAGCAGGAAGGACTTCACCATCGGGATCTGCTGCCCGCGCAGCATCAGCGACACTTCCAGCCCATTCGGCAGGCTGGTGACGCCGGCGCTGGTGACGCCGGCCGCCGCCACCCAGCCGCCGGCATTGGCGGCGGTGGGCACCAGGCTCGGACCGGGCACCCACAAGCGCATGCTCATGCCCTGCACATTCGATTGCAGCGACACCGCGCCACCCGGATCGGTATCGCTGAGCGCCGCCTGCCACAGGTTGTCCAGCTGCGCCAGGTCGCGGGTGGAGGTCGACTCGCGCCGCGTCAGCACGCCGTCGGCGTTGACGCGGTAGGACACCACCTGCAAGCGCGTGGCCTGGTTATCTGCCATCACCATGCGCACCAGCGTGATGCGGCTGTCCTCGGCCTGGATGAAGGCGCGGCGGTGCAGCAGCGCGCTGGTGGCCAGGTTTTCGCAATCGCTCTGCATCTGCGCGAACGCCAGTTGCAGGCCACGGGTCTGCTCCATGTCGGCGGTCAGCATCACGCGCGAACGGATGATGCTGTCCAGCCCACGCCAGCCCAGCACCGCGATCACGGCCAGGATGGAGATGGCCAGCAGCAGTTCGACCAGCGTAAAGCCGCGCGCCCGAGGCTTCATGAATTCAGCACCAATTGAACCAGCTTGATGATGCGGCGCTCCGGATGGCTGGCCTCATACACGCTGACCTCGACCCGGCGGAAGCGCGGATTGGGGCTGGCGATGACGTCTTCCTCGCACATCAGCTGCAAATCGCCCTGCGGGCATTCGTAGGTGGTCTTGCCGATCGGCGGGAACACGCGCGACAGGCGCATTTGCACCAGCCGGTTCTCGGCCGACCAGGTGGCCATCATATTGGCGCGCAGGCCGTCGCTGTTGCCGGTCAGGCTGCCGACCGCGCGCAGCGACGCGATCAGCGCGGTGGCGACGATCATCAGCGCGACCAGCACTTCCAGCATGGTGAATCCGTGGGAGGAGAAGAAGGAACGGGAGCGGCGCATGTCAGTCCACCGTGAAATGGCCGATGCCGTCGGCGCGGATGACGACACTGCTGCCGTCGTTGGCGGCCATGGTCAGCACAAAAGGTTTATCCACCGGCTCGCGGCCGAAGACAATGCGCAGCGTGGCTTCCGGCAGCGCCGGCGCCGGGTCCAGCATCAGCGTGACCGGGCTATTCTTGAATTCGCGCTCGCGCAGCAGGTCGTCCTGCACTACCTGCTCCCATTGCTTGTTATCGTTGCGGATCATGAAGCGGTAGCTGTCGCTGCCCGCCTCGAAGGCGATCTGGCGGTTGCGCACGATGGCCTCATCGCGCGCCAATTGCAGCAGCAGCGCGATGCGCTTGGCGTCCTGCTGCATGGACTGCTTCTGGCCCGGCATCGCGCTGAGCGTCACCAGTCCCAGCGTGATGCCCAGGATGACCATCACCACCAGCAGTTCGATCAGCGTGAAGCCACGCTGGCCGGTGCGCATGATACTGTGTCCCGTCAGTGATCAGTTGTCCCAGGAGCCGATGTCGGCATCGTTGCCGGTGCCGCCCGGCTGGCCGTCGGCGCCGTAGGAGAACACGTCGACTTCGCCCTTGATGCCAGGCGACAGGTACTGGTACGGATTGCCCCACGGGTCTTTCGGCATCTTCTCGACATAGCCGCCGGACTTCCAGCCGTTGGCGGCCGGGCCGCTGGCCGGCTTCTCGATCAGCGCCTGCAGGCCTTGTTCGGTGGTCGGGTAGCGCTGGTTATCCAGCTTGTACAGTTTGAGTGCTTGCATCAGGGTCGCGATGTCGACCTTGGCGGCGGACACCTTGGAGTCGCCGGCGCGGTTCAACAGCTTCGGCACCACCATGGCCGCCAGCACGCCCATGATCACCACGACAACCATGATTTCAATCAGCGTAAAGCCACGCTGGATGCGTCGTGCGGCAGAGCTGCGAAGTGAGAGCTTTTTCATAATCTGATAACAAATTTAAAGAGTGCAGAGTATAAGGCGGAATTAAGGCCATGGCGATATCCGGCCCCAATTTATCCGCTTTAGTGCTTAAATCGATCTTAATATGACAGTTTCTTTACAAGGTCTTACTTTGCCGCGCACACCGGACACGCGCCGTTGCGGGCGACGCCGATGCTGGTCCACTCCATGTGCAGCCCATCCAGCATCAGCAGGCGGCCGGCCAGCGAGGCGCCGACGCCCATCAGCAGCTTGAGCGCCTCGGCCGCCTGCATGGCGCCGACCACACCCACCAGCGGCGCAAACACGCCCATGGTGGAACAGGCCACGTCTTCAAACTTCTGGTCCTGCGGAAACAGGCAGGAATAGCACGGCTGCGCGCCGCTGCGCGGATCGAATACGCTGATCTGGCCATCGAAGCGGATCACGGCGCCCGACACCAGCGGCTTGCCGGCCGCCACGCAGGCACGGTTGACGGCGTGGCGGGTGGCGAAGTTGTCGGTGCAGTCCAGTACCACGTCGGCCTGCGCCACCAGCTGCGCCAGGCGGGCGTCGTCCACCCGCTCGTTCAGCGCGGTGACGGTGATGCCGGGATTGATCTGCTGCAGCGTCAGCCGCGCCGATTCCGCCTTGGGCTGGCCGACGCGCTGCGTGGTGTGGGCAATCTGGCGTTGCAGGTTGGTCAGGTCGACGGTGTCGTTATCGACCAGCGTGATGTGGCCGACGCCAGCCGAAGCCAGGTACATGGCGGCCGGCGAACCGAGGCCGCCGGCGCCGATGACCAGCGCATGCGCATCAAGCAGCGCCTGCTGGCCTTCGATGCCGATTTCGTCCAGCAGGATGTGGCGCGAGTAGCGCAGCAGTTGTGAGTCGTCCATCGTCTCTATGCGGCGTTGGCGCGCATGCGGTTATTTGGCTTTGGTGTCGGGCTTGAGTGGCGTCGGCGTGGTTGGCGTATCCGGCTTGGTCTCGCCGACATCATTGGCCGGTTTGGCGTCCGCCTTCGACACCTGGACCGGCAAGCCCTTGAAATGGTTCAGCGCCTGCGCCAGCTGGAAGTCGTCCTTGGAGCCGAATTCCACCGGTTTCCATTTCTTCGACAGCGCCGACAGGCGTTGTTCGTCTTCCACCACATCGCGCTTGTTGGCCTGTTCCGGTTCCTTGTCGTTGCCGAGGTGTTTTTGCAGGTCGGCTTCGCGCACGCGCAGGCCGTTGAGGCCATCGCCTTCCGCCGTTTCGTCCACCAGCAGATCGGGCGTGATGCCGCGCGCCTGGATGGCGCGGTTCTTCGGCGTGTAGTAGCGGGCGGTGGTCAGCTTGACGGCGGTATCGGCGGTCAGCTGGCGCAGCGTCTGCACCGAGCCTTTGCCGAAGGTCTGCTGGCCGATCACGGTGGCGCGCTTGTAGTCCTGCAGCGCGCCGGCGACGATTTCCGACGCCGAAGCGGACCCGGCGTTCACCAGCACCACCATCGGCACGTCTTTCAGGCCGGCCGGCAGCTTGGACAGCGGGTCGTTCTTGGCGCGCGGCGCGTAGAACTCCTGGCGGCCGTAGAAGGTCTCCTTGGAGGTCGCCAGCTGGCCGTTGGTCGAAACGATGACCGAATCTTTCGGCAGGAAGGCAGCCGAGACGCCGATTGCGCCCGGCACCACGCCGCCCGGATCGTTGCGCAGGTCCAGCACCAGGCCCTTGAGGTGCGGGTCTTGCTGGTACAGGGCGGTGATCTTCTTCGCCATGTCGTCCACGGTCGGTTCCTGGAACTGCGAAATGCGCACCCACGCATAACCGGGCTCGATGATCTTTGCCTTGACGCTCTGCACGCGGATTTCCTCGCGCGTGATGTTGAACACCAGCGGCTTGTCCTCGTCCTTGCGGCTGATGGTGACGCTGACCTTGGAATGCACCTCGCCGCGCATCTTCTTGACCGACTCGTCCAGCGACATGCCCTTGATCAGGGTGCCGTCGATGCGGGTAATCAGGTCGCCGGCCTTGATGCCGGCCTTGAACGCGGGCGTGTCTTCAATCGGCGAGACCACCTTGATGTAGCCATCTTCCAGGCCGACTTCGACGCCGATGCCGACGAATTTGCCGGCCACCGTCTCGCGCATTTCGCGGAAGGCTTTTTTGTCGAGGTAGACCGAATGCGGGTCGAGCGAGGCCACCATGCCGGAAATCGCTTCGGTCAGCAGCTTCTTGTCGTCGACGGTTTCGACGTAATCGGTCTTGATCAGGCCAAACACATCCGACAGCTGGCGCAGTTCTTCCAGCGGCAGCGGGGTGCCGGTGACTTTTTGCGCGATGGCGGAAAACTGGAACGAGGCGGCAACACCAGCCACCATACCGAGGCCGATCAGGCCGATGTTCTTGACTTTGTTGCCCATATTTTTCCGCAAACCTTAAAACTTGACCCAGCCAGCCGGATCGAATGCCGCGCCCTGATGGCGAAGCTCAAAGTATAGCCCCGATTCCTCGTTGCTGCCGGTATTGCCGGCGTTGGCAATCTCGTCGCCGGCCTTGACGACGTCGCCCACCCGCTTCAGCAAGGTCTCGTTATTGCCGTAGACACTCCAGTAGGTGCCGCCGTGGTCGACGATGATCATGTTGCCGTAACCACGCCAATATTCGGCAAACACCACGCGGCCGGCCGCCACCGCATGCACGTCGGCGCCCTCGGCGGCGCGGATGAACACGCCTTTCCAGGTCGGCCCGTCGCCGCGCCGCAAACCGAACTTGGCGGTGACCTTGCCGTTCACCGGCGCGCGCAGCTGGCCTTTCAGGCTGGCAAAGGCGCCGGCCGGCATCACTGGCGCCAGCGCGATATCGGCCGGCTTGGCGGCCGGCGCCTCCTTCACGGCAGGCTGCGGCTTGACCTCCGCCACCTTCGGCGGCTCGTCGGCATCGATGGCGTCGGCCGGATTCGGCTTGGCCGGCTTAATGGTGCCGGACTTGGTGTTATTGGCCTTGGCCAGACGCTGGCGTTCCGCTTCGGCGGCCCTGGCTTTGGCCAGCGCGCGCGCATCGGCCTCGGCTTTTGCCTTGGCGGCGGCGCGCGCGGCGGCCACTTGTTCCTGACGTTTCTTCTCGGCGGCAGCAGCAGCGGCCTGTTCGGCGATCAGCTTGCTCAGCTTGTCGACCAGGCTGCTCATGCGCTGCTCGTCGCGCTCCAGGTTGCCCGCTTCCTTGCGCTGGGCCACCAGCTTGCTCGACAAACTGGACAGCAAGGCCGCGCGGCGGCCCTTTTCCTGCTCCAGCTTGGCTTTCTGTTGCAACTGCTCCTGGGCGATTTCTTCCAGCTCGTCCTTGGCGTTCTGCGCCTGCTCCTGGTTGACCTCGACGGCCTTGAGGTTGCCGCGCAGCGACTCCAGCAGCCGCGCCTGCGCCTGCGACACATACGACAGCATTTGCAGGTCGCGGTTGATGCGGTTGGGATTGTCGCCGGACAGCAGCAGCTTGATGCGGTCTTCGTTGCCCGCCACGTACTGGTCGCGCAGCAGCTTGGCCAGCTGCTGCTTTTGCTGGGCGACCGTGGCCGCCAGCCGCTCGTGCTCGGACGACAGCTGCTGCAGCTTGACGTTGGTGTCGCCCTGCTCCTGCTGCAGGTCGCGCAGCGCGCGGTTGGCGTCGGAAATCGCCTGTTCCGACGCGGCCAGCGTATCGGCCGCGTCGTCCTTGGCGCTCTCGGTCTTGCTGATGTCCTTTTTCAGGCTCGACAGCTTTTGCTGCACGCCGGCGCGCTCGGCCTCGGCCACCGCTTTCTGCTTGCTGCGTTCGGTCGGTCTGGCGAACGGCGCGGCGGCGGTGAGTCCGGCCGCGCCGAGCGACAACATCAGCAGCAAGGCTGCGGTGTGGCGGTACGAAGAAGACAAATTACTTGGCCTTACCCTGGTTGGCCACGGCGGCCTGGGCCGCAGCGATGGCGTCGGCGTCACCCAGGTAGTAGTGACGGATCGGTTTCAGGTTCTCGTCCAGCTCGTACACCAGCGGGGTGCCGTTCGGGATGTTGAGGCCGACGATATCGTTGTCGCTGATGCCGTCCAGCATCTTGATCAGCGCGCGCAGGCTGTTGCCGTGGGCCGAGATGATGATCTTTTTGCCGGCGCGGATGGCCGGGGCCAGTTCCTCATCCCACACCGGCACCACACGGGCGACCGTGTCCTTCAGGCACTCGGTCAGCGGAATTTGCTCTTTCGACAAGCCGGCATAGCGCGGATCGTTGAACGAAGCGCGGTCGTCGCTGGCTTCCAGCGCCGGCGGCGGCGTGTCGTAGCTGCGGCGCCAGACCAGCACCTGCTCGTCGCCGTACTTGGCGGCGGTCTCGCCCTTGTCCAGGCCTTGCAGGGCGCCGTAGTGACGCTCGTTGAGGCGCCAGTCGTTCTTGATCGGCAGATACATCATGTCCATCTCGTCCAGCGCCAGCCACAGCGTGCGCACGGCGCGCTTCAGCACCGAGGTGTAGGCCAGGTCGAAGGTATAGCCGCCCTCTTTCAGCAGCTTGCCGGCGTTTTTGGCTTCGTTGATGCCTTTTTCGGTCAGGTCAACGTCGGTCCAGCCGGTAAAGCGGTTCGACAGGTTCCAGGTGGATTCGCCATGGCGCATGAAAACGATTTTGTACATGTGGACTATCTTTTCAAGAAAAGGTGGAAAACCGGTGCTTTGAGAACTTCAACAGCTTCTATTTTATAATGCGCAGATTAAGTTCAACCATTGGATTCCTGTGAAATTCTTCATTGACAATATTTTCTTCATCGCCATCGTACTGATTTCCGGCGGTGCGCTGCTGTGGCCCGCGTTAACCGTGCGCGGCAAGCGCGGCACGCCGCAAGACATTACCATGTTGATTAATCGCGGCAAGACCACCATCTTGGACGTGCGCGATGCCAAGGACTATGCCGATGGCCACTTGCCGGACGCCAAGAATATCCCGCTGGCGGACCTGGACAAGCGCCTGTCGGAGCTGGACAAGTTCAAGAGCCGCAGCCTGATCGTGGTCGGCAAGAGCGACGCGCGCGCTTCGACCGCCGCCGCCAAACTGAGCAAAGCCGGCTTTGCCGATGTCGTTAATCTGGAAGGTGGCGTTGCTGCATGGCAAAAAGCCGGCCTGCCACTGGCCAAATAACAGGAGAAACTCTCATGACTGCCGAAGTGATCATGTACACCACCGCCGTGTGCCCGTACTGTGTGCGCGCCGAACGCCTGCTGGAATCCAAGGGTGTGACCGGCCTGAAAAAGATCCGGGTCGACCTCGATCCCGAGCAACGCATGACGATGATGCAAAAGACCGGCCGCCGCACCGTGCCGCAAATTTACATCGGCGACACCCATGTCGGCGGTTTCGACGACTTGTATGCGCTGGATCAAGCGGGCGGATTGTCCCCCTTGTTAAATGGCTAATGCACCTCATAATACAACGCGGGGCGCGAAACCCTTTAAAACCATAATGGTTTTGATACAATTGCCCTCGCGTTTGATTTGAGCTGTCTTCTTGCCATGCCAAGCAAACATCATTGAAACTACAACGAAAGCGTTCCATGTCTGAAGAAAATCTGCAACCAGTATTCCAAATCCAACGCGTCTACCTGAAAGACCTGTCGCTGGAACAACCGAACTCGCCAGGCATCTTCCTGGAACAAGAAGCGCCGACCATCGAAGTCGCGCTGGACGTGGGCGCCGAGCCACTGGCTGACGGCATCTTCGAATCGACCGTGACCATCACCGTCACCGCCAAAGTCAAAGACAAAGTCGCTTTCCTGGTAGAAGGCAAGCAAGCCGGTATCTTTGAAGCCCGCAACATTCCAGCCGAACAGCTGGATCCACTGCTGGGCATCGGTTGCCCGAACATCGTGTACCCGTACCTGCGCGCCAACATCGCCGATACCATCACCCGCGCCGGCTTCCCACCAGTGCACCTGGCTGAGATCAACTTCGAAGTGTTCTACCAGCAGCGTCAACAAGCCATCGCTGAAGCTGCCGCCCAGGCGCCAGCCGCTGACGCGACCCACTAAGCTGTTCGCAACACTCCGCAGCATCTGCATCACCGCCGCCGGACACGCGTCCGGCGGTCGTTTCATCTCTCAAGGTAAGCCATGACATTTCCCCGTTGGATCGCTGCTCTGTCCATGACGCTGGCCGCAGCCAGCAGCCAGGCATACGACTTCAAGACGGTGGGCGCCAATCCCGTTATCCTGTACGACGCCCCCTCGACCAAGGGCGGCAAGCTGTTCGTGGTGCCGCGCGGCGCCCCGCTGGAAGTGGTGCTGGCCTATGGCGAATGGCTCAAAGTGCGCGACGTCAATGGCGAACTGGCCTGGACCGAAGCCAAGGGCCTGAGCGCCAAGCGCAACGTCATCGTGCGCACCGCCAACCTGAAAATACGCGCCACGCCGGATGATGCCGCCGCAGCGGTGTTCACCGCCGACAAGGGCGTGCTGCTGGAACTGTCGGAAACGGCGGCCGGCGGCTGGATCAAGGTGCGTCATCGTGACGGCCTGATCGGATACGTCAAACAATCGGAAGTCTGGGGCATATAATTGCCGTAGCGGCGCTGTCCCATGCGCCGAATGAGATCCCATGCAAGAAAAGACTAGCAAACATGCGGGTGCCGCCCGCAAGGTGAGCGTGCTCGGCGCAGGCGCCTGGGGCACGGCCGTAGCCATGGCGCTGGCCCAGCGTCACGACGTATTGCTGTGGGGCCGCAATGCGGCCGCGCTGCAAACGATGGCGGCCGCGCGCGAAAACAGCTACCTGCCCGGCTACGCCTTCCCGGAACGGCTGCACGTAGCGGCCGATTTCGACGCCGCGCTGGCCCATGTGGCCGAGCCCGGCAGCTTGCTGATCGCCGCCTGCCCGGTGGCCGGCCTGCGGCCGCTGTTGCAGTCGCTCAAGGGGCGCGCCATCCCCAACGTGGTGTGGCTGTGCAAGGGCTTTGAATACGACACCGGCCTGCTGCCGCACCAGATCGTCCGCGAAGTGCTGGGCGATGCGGTGGCGGGCGGCGCGTTGTCCGGCCCATCGTTTGCGCAGGAAGTGGCCAAGGGCCTGCCGTGTGCGCTCACGATCGCGTCCGAATCGGCCGAACTGCGCGCCTGCGTGGTGGATACCGCGCACGGCGGCAATATGCGGGTCTACTCCAGCGACGACCTGGTCGGCGTGGAAGTAGGCGGCGCAGTCAAGAACGTACTGGCGATCGCCACCGGCGCCGCCGATGGCCTGGGCCTGGGCCTGAATGCGCGCGCGGCGCTGATCACGCGCGGGCTGGCGGAAATTACCCGCTTGGGCGTCGCGCTAGGCGGCAAGAATGAGACCTTCATGGGCCTGACCGGCATGGGCGACTTGATCCTGACCTGCACCGGCGACCTGTCGCGCAACCGCCGCGTCGGCCTGGGGCTGGCGCAAGGCAAGGCGCTGGATGTGATCGTACAGGAACTGGGCCATGTGGCCGAAGGCGTGCCATGCGCCAAGGCGGTACGCGAACTGGCGGCCAAGCTGGGCGTCGAAATGCCGATCACCAACGCGGTGGCCGGCGTGCTGTTCGACGGCGACCAGCCGCAAGCCATGGTGGCCCGCCTGCTGTCGCGCGACCCGCGCGGCGAGTAAATTCCGGGGTCAGGTCCGGCACTTGGACATGAGTTCGTGTCCAAGTGCCGGACCTGACCCCGGATTATTCTTCGACCGGCTCTTCCTTCGCCTCCCGCATCCACTGCACCAGCGGGTAGGCGTCTTTCAGGCCGGCGGCCAGGATGGGGACCAGCTTTTCCGGCTGGTTCAGCGGCAACTCGATCTCGGTCCAGATGAAGAAACTCTTCAGCTTGATGTACTCGATGTGTTCATGCTCCGGATCGAAACCCTTCGGCGGGCGCATCAGCTTGCCCTCGTTCTGGATGTCGCCAAACGTCGCCACCAGCTTCTTGTTCTTCAGCACCTTGCGGAAGCCGGCCGCGTCCTCCACCATGTGCTGGCGCAGCGCCTTCAGCCGGTGCGGCGGCGGCATGTATTCGCCGGCGCCGAACAACATCTTGCCGTCACCTTCGATATGCATGTAGTAGGTCGGCCCGCCCGCCTTGCTCGGACGGCGCATGTCGTTCGGCGCCACTGCCGCCGAAAAGCGCGTCTTGTACGGCCGCTTGTCATGCGCAAAGCGGACGTCGCGGTTGATGCGGAACATCGCCTTCTTCGGATTGCTGAACTTGACCTGCGGATCAAACTTGCCCAGTTCGGCAATCATCTGCGTCACCACTTCCAGGAATTCTTCGCGCAGGATGTCGTAGCGCGGCTTGTTCATGATGAACCACGGACGGTTGTTGTTGTCTGCCAGCTCGCGCAGGTATTGGGTCAGGTCACGCAGATGCATTACAGTCCTTATTTCGTATTGGGCGGCCGCTTGCCGACCGTGATGTCGAGCGTGGTTTCTTTACTCTTCCGCAGGACCGTCATTTTAGCTTTTCCGCCCGGCGCCAGCTGAGCGATGAGATTCAGCATGCTGTTGGTGTCGGCCACCGGCTTGCCGTCCACCGACAGCAGGATGTCGCCGGGGCGGATGCCGCCCTTGTCGGCCGGGCCGTTGCGCACCACGCCGGCGATGATGGCGCCGCTCTGGCGCTGCAGGCCGAAGCTGGCGGCCAGCTCGGGCGTGATCTCCTGGCTTTCCACGCCGATCCAGCCGCGCACCACGTGGCCGGTCTTGATGATGGCTTCCATCACGTTCTTGGCGGTCGACACCGGTATCGCGAAGCCGATCCCCACCGAGCCGCCGGTCTGCGAATAAATCGCCGAATTGATGCCCAGCAGATTGCCGCCGGCATCCACCAGCGCACCACCGGAGTTGCCGAAGTTAATCGCCGCATCGGTCTGGATGAAGTTCTCGAAATGGTTGATGTGCAGGTTGTTGCGGCCCAGCGCAGAAATAATCCCCATGGTCACCGTCTGGCCGACGCCGAACGGGTTGCCGATGGCCAGCACTACATCGCCGACCTGGGCCTGCTCGGCCTGCCCCAGCACGATCACCGGCAGCTTGTCGAGGCTGATCTTGATGACGGCCAGGTCGGTCTCCGGATCGGTGCCGACCAACTTGGCGGCGGCCTTGCGGCCGTCCGCCAGCACCACTTCGATTTCGTCGGCGCCCTCGACCACGTGGTTGTTGGTGAGGATGTAGCCCTGCGCCGACACGATCACGCCCGAGCCCAGGCTGGACTCCTCGTCGTCGTCATCACGGTCGCGGTTGTCGAAGAATTTCTTGAAGAAGGGATCGCGCAGTAGCGGATGCTTGCCGCGCTTGGGCGCCTTGCTGGTGATGATGTTGACCACCGCCGGCATGGCGCGCGCCGCCGCCGCCCGGTACGAACCGCCGGCCGACACCGGCGGCTTGGACGGCCCGGCCTCCAGCATCGCCGCCGGATGGTCGGTATTGCCCATTTGCTGCACGCGCACCGGCGCCGTGCGCTCGCGGCCCACCGCCGTGTAAACGAAATACAGTGCCAATACGACGGTCACCGTTTGCGCAAACAATAACCAGAGTCGTCGCATCGTAGTCCAGCCTGCCGCTCGGGAGGCGGCTTTCAATTATTTTTTCAGGGAATCGCGAATTTCGCGCAGCAGCACGATATCTTCCGACGGTGGCGGTGGCGGCACGGCCGCCGCAGCCGCCTCGTCACGCTTGATGCCCAGGTTGCGCGCCTTGTTCATGATGCGCACCATCTGGAAGATCACAAACGCCAGGATGATAAAGTTCAACAGGATAGTAGCAAAATTCCCGTAGGCGAACACGGCGCCCAGTTTCTTCGCTTCCGCCAGGCTCAGAGTGGCGGCCTGGCCGTTCAGCGGAATATAGTAGTTGGCGAAGTCCAGCCCGCCGAACAGTTTGCCGATCGGCGGCATGATGATGTCGGCCACCAGCGAGTCGACGATCTTGCCGAACGCGCCGCCGATGATCACACCGACCGCCAGATCCACCACATTGCCCTTCATCGCGAATTCTTTGAATTCCTGCATCATTGCCATTTTTTTATCCTCGCTGTGTGGTCATTTGTGAACAAAACTGCGCTTGGATCATACTATTTTTTCAATTGGATTCCAAACACGCTTGTCGTTTACGCATTTGCAAGCCGAATTACGCTATAAATTGACCTACATCAATTTCGGCTCACACCCCCAGCCTCTATCATCGCATCGGGAACGGCGTTTAATCTGGCTAAACTTGGGATTCGAGCAACGTTGGTGTAAAGAGTTGCATCACGCATACCTTCTCAGGTAAGGTTGCGGGATTTCGTGCTATCCAGTTTTCAGCTTCAGGTTTGTACACAGTTCTCGAGATTTTGTTCGCACTTTGACTGATTGGGGTTTGTATGAGTAACGAAAAGCAGGTCGATTCAGGCCGTCGCGGATTGCTGGTTGCGACCGGCGCGGCAGGCGGTGTCGTAGGTCTGGCCACCGCCGGAGCATTGGTAAGCACCTTCCAGCCGTCGGAGCGCGCGAAAGCCGCCGGCGCACCGGTCGAAGTGGATATTTCCACCCTCAACGCCGGCGAAATGAAAACCGTCGAATGGCGCGGCAAGCCGGTCTGGATCATCAAGCGCACGCCGGAAATGATCGCGTCGCTGAAGAAGACCGACGGCAAGGTCGCCGACGCCGACTCCAAGCGCAACCCCGACGAATTCACCCCCGAATACGCCCGCAACGAATGGCGCTCGCGCAAGCCCGAGCTCATGGTGGCGGTCGGCATCTGTACCCATCTGGGCTGTTCGCCCTCGTCCAAGTTCACGCCCGGCCCGCAGCCCTCGCTGCCGGACGACTGGGAAGGCGGCTTCCTCTGCCCTTGCCATGGCTCGACTTTCGACATGGCTGGCCGTGTATTTAAGAACAAACCGGCGCCGGACAATCTGCAAGTTCCGCGCTATATGTTTTTGAGCGACACCAAGCTGGTCATCGGTAAAGACGAGAAAGGCGAGGCATAAGATGGCATTCAAGGAGACAAAATTCCCGGCCGACGCGCCGGCAGCGCAAAAAGCGCTGGGCTGGGTCGATGACCGCTTTCCGCTGACCAAGCTGTGGAATGATCAATGGGGCAAATACTACGCGCCGAAAAACTTCAATTTCTGGTACATCTTCGGCTCGCTGGCGATGCTGGTGCTGGTGCTGCAAATCGTCACCGGCATCTTCCTGACCATGCACTACAAGCCGGACGCCAACCTGGCCTTCGGCTCGGTCGAATACATCATGCGCGAAGTGCCGTGGGGCTGGCTGGTGCGCTATATGCACTCGACCGGCGCCTCGTCGTTCTTCATCATCATCTACCTGCACATGACGCGCGGCCTGCTGTACGGCTCGTACCGCAAGCCCCGTGAGCTGATCTGGCTGTTCGGCTTCGCCATCTTCCTGTGCCTGATGGCCGAAGCGTTCTTCGGCTACCTGCTGCCATGGGGCCAGATGTCGTACTGGGGCGCGCAGGTGATCGTCAACCTGTTCGGCGCGATTCCGTTCATCGGCCCGGACTTGTCGCTGTGGATCCGCGGCGACTACGTGGTGTCCGACGCCACCCTGAACCGCTTCTTCGCCTTCCATGTGATCGCCATCCCGCTGGTGCTGCTGGGCCTGGTGGCGGCGCACTTGATCGCGCTGCACGAAATCGGTTCCAGCAACCCGGACGGCATCGAAGTCAAAGAGAACCTGGGCCCGGACGGCCACCCGGTCGACTCGATCCCGTCGCACCCGTACTACACGGTGCACGACCTGTTCGGCGTCTCGGTGTTCCTGCTGATCTTCAGCGCAGTGGTGTTCTTCGCGCCGGAAATGGGCGGCTACTTCCTGGAATACAACAACTTCCTGCCGGGTGACTCGCTGAAGACCCCGCTGCACATCGCGCCGACCTGGTACTTCACCGCGTTCTACTCGGTGCTGCGCGCCACCACCGCCGACTTCATGTGGGTGCTGATGTTCTTCGTGGCCGCCTACGTGGTGTTCGTCTGGCTCAAGTCGCGCCTGGCCAGCCTCACCAAGATCGTCATCGCCGTGATCGCGCTGCTGGCCATCATCGGCATGCTGCCGCAGGTACTGGACGCGAAGTTCTGGGGCGTGGTGTTCTTCGGCGGCTCGGTGGTGATCCTGGCCTTCCTGCCGTGGCTGGACAAATCGCCGGTCAAGTCGATCCGCTACCGCCCGAGCTGGCACAAGTATGTGTACGCCGTGTTCTTCCTGTCGTTCCTGACCCTGGGCTACCTCGGCACGCTGCCGCCGACCGACGCCCGCACCATCGTTTCGCAAGTGTGCACCCTGCTGTACTTTAGCTTCTTCCTGTTCATGCCATGGTGGAGCGCCATGGGCACGTTCAAGAAGGTTCCGGACCGCGTGGTCTTCCACGCCCACTGACCGCCAAAGTACTCAAAAGGACAACACATGAACTTCCCGAAACGATTGCTTGCCATTTTGGCACTCTTGCCCGGCCTGGCGCTGGCCAATGAAGGCGGCGTGGCGCTCGACAAGGCGCCGGACCGCTCAAATAACATGGCGGCGCTGCAGAACGGCGCCAAACTGTTCGTCAATTACTGCTTAAACTGTCATAATGCGTCCTCGATGCGCTACAACCGCCTGAAAGACCTGGGCTTGAGCGACGAGCAAATCAAGGCCAATCTGCTGTTTACCGGCGACAAGGTGGGGGAAATGATGACCACCACCATGAAGCCGGCCGACGCCAAAGCCTGGTTTGGCGTGGTGCCGCCGGATTTATCGGTGATCCAGCGCGCCAAGGCATCGGGCGCCGGCAGTGGCAGCGACTATCTGTACACCTATTTGCGCACCTTCTACCAGGACGACACCCGCCCGACCGGCTGGAACAACCTGGTGGTCAACAATGTGGCGATGCCGCATGTGTTATGGGAATTGCAAGGCGTGCAGAAAGTGGTCATGAAAGAAGTACCCGATCCGCACGAACACGGCAAAATGATTCATCAGTTTGCTGGATTTGAGCAGGTCACTCCGGGTAAACTGCAAAAGCTGGAATTTGACACCGCCGTGGCCGACCTGGTCGGCTACATGGAGTGGATGGCGGAGCCTGCTGCGCAGACCCGCAAAAAATTAGGTGCCGTGGTGGTATTGTTTATGGCCCTGTTCGCCTTCCTGGCATGGCGCTTGAATGCGTCGTTCTGGAAAGAGGTGAAATAGACGAGAGCGCCGGCTGGCCGGCGCTTGTTTTGCGAAGCCCGCATATTGACGGGCCGATATGGGGTGATCCGTTCGCGGCCCACCCCCTTTTGTTCTTCTAAGGAACGATAAACATGATGGTTCTCTACTCGGGCACGACCTGCCCATTCTCGCAACGCTGCCGCCTGGTCCTGTTTGAAAAAGGCATGGACTTTGAAGTGCGCGATGTCGACCTGTTCAACAAACCAGAAGACATCTCGACCATGAACCCGTATGGTCAGGTGCCGATTCTGGTCGAGCGCGAACTGATCCTGTACGAATCGAACATCATCAACGAGTACATCGACGAGCGCTTCCCGCACCCGCAGCTGATGCCGGCCGATCCGCTGATGCGCGCGCGTGCCCGCCTGATGCTGTTCAACTTCGAAAAAGAACTGTTCGTCCACGTGCACACGCTGGAAAGCGAACGCGCCAAGGGCAACGACAAGAGCCACGACAAGGCGCGCGCCGAAATCCGCGACCGCCTGACCACGCTGGCGCCGCTGTTCCTGAAGAACAAGTACATGCTGGGCGATGAGTTCTCGATGCTGGACGTGGCCGTAGCGCCACTGCTGTGGCGTCTGGATCACTACGGCATCGAACTGTCGAAGACCGCCGCGCCGCTGATGAAATACGCCGAGCGCATCTTCTCGCGTCCGGCCTACATCGAAGCGCTGACGCCGTCGGAAAAGGTCATGCGCCGCTAAGCGGCCGACCGCTTTTGTCTGAAGTACTGCGGCGCGCCGGCCGGTTCTGGCTGGCGCGCCGTGTCTTACCGCAGTCTGGAATCCCATGTCTGAAATCTCAACCAAGCCCTACCTGCTGCGCGCCATCTATGAATGGTGCACGGACAGCGGCTACACCCCCTACCTCGCGGTCAAAGTCGACGCCGGCACCACGGTGCCGATGGAATACGTGAAGAAGGGCGAAATCGTACTCAACATCAGCTTCGGCGCCACCTCGGGCCTGAAGATGGACAATGACAGCATCCGCTTCCACGCCCGCTTCGGCGGCGTCTCGCGCGAAATCTATGTCCCGGTCAACAACGTGATGGCGATTTACGCCAACGAAAACGGCCAGGGCATGGCGTTCGAACCGCAGCTGGGCCAGTCTTCGGCGCCGGACACGGACGCGGTGGAAGAGGCGCCGGCAGCGCCGGTCGCGCCGGTGTTATCGGCCGTGCCAAGCGCCTCGGCCGACGTCAAAACCGAGCCGCCAGCCCCGCCCGGCGACGATACCGATCCGCCCAAAAAGGGCGGCCGCCCCACCCTTACGCGTATTAAATAGCGTATAATTCGCACCGTAAAAGTCACGCCGACTTAGCTCATTTGGTAGAGCAGTTGATTTGTAATCATCAGGTGGCCAGTTCGAAACCGGCAGTCGGCACCAGCACTATCAGCATTTAGCCCAGCCCTCACCGGCTGGGCTTTTTGTTATCCGCTATGCAGAGCTGGCGGAGAATATGCTCGATTGGGTTGTCGATTTTTCGACAGTATTGGAAATGCGCCTGCGGCATCATGGAGCCATTGCAGAAAGCGCTCCCCTACCTGTTGAAAGGACATCCATACCATGCCAATTCCGACCACCCTCTACCGCGCCGTAAAACTCCTGGCCGTTCCATTCATCCTGCTGTGCGTGCTGTTTCCCCTGGTCGACCGCAACGATCATGACTTGCTCTACGGCGGCATCGCGCTGATCTCCATGTTCCGCTTCAAAATGCGCGAATACCATACCGACCAGACCTGGCTGGAGATCGAGCTGAGCTACCTGCGATTCGCCTGGACCATGACCTGGGGAACGCTCATCCTGATTCCCATTTTCCTGCTCATCAGCTACGAAAATCATGGTTGGCACGGTGTGCTTCAACATCTGGGGCAACCAAGTTTCTATCTGCTGTCCTGCTTCCCTGGCTACTTCGTGACGCTGATGCTCGGCCAGTCCGGTAACAGCAACGCCGCCTACGACGACAGCGACACCGACCAGCATGCGTCTGCTCCCACCATCAATCCCGCGAACGGCCTGCCCATGCTCGGCGATGTCTACGATATCCATGGCAACGTGTACGGCCAAAACGATCATTGACCGACTGGCCGCACCACTGGCGCGGCCATAGTTATTCCTCTAGGCAACTTTATTGCTATTCAGATACAATGCCTGAATGGCTATTTTCTTTACCGTAAAAATCGACCGAACGGCGCGCTGGTAATGGTCTGGCGGCCGGGCGTGAAACATTGCTTGCAGGCGTTGGCGATCGCGCTGGCCTGTCATGCGCTGAGCCTGAGCGCGCCGGCGATCAAGGCCGAGCAAGCATGCACCGATCTGGCTTTTCGCTGGCTGCGCGTACTCGCCCCGGCACCGGCCACCGATCCGCAAACCGTGGCCATCGTCGGACTGGACGAGGCTTCGATCCATGCCAGCGGCAAACCGCTGGCGTTGATGCTGGACGAATTTGCAGACTTGCTGGATGGCCTCGGCAGCGGCCAGGCGCGGGCAGTCGGCATCGACTTGGTGTTCCCGCAGCAATCCTATGAGCTGTTGCAGCCCGGGGCCAGCCGGCGCCTGGCGCTGGCCATCGCGCGCCTGCACAGCCAGATGCCTTTGGCGCTAGGTGTGGCCGGCATGCAAACGGCCGTGGCCGGCGATGCTGCCAGCCTGTACGCCGCAGTCGCTGGCGACGACGGCCTGGCCTCGCTTCAGGTGCCGCTCGACAGCGATGGCCGTCTGCGCCGCATCGCCGCCCCCCCCGCCATGACGGCCGCCGGGCTCGCGCCGCTCTCGCTTCATCTGGCGCGGCAACTAGGGCTGCCGCCGCGCCCCGGCATAGTCGACTACTCCATCGGCAAGCCCTACACCTATGTGCCGCTGCACCGGGTCACGGCCCTTGCCCGGGCCAATGCCAGCGCCGAACTACAACGCCTGTTCGCCGGCAAAGTCGTACTGGTGGGCGCGGTGCTGCCGGATGTCGACCGCCAATACCTGCCGCTCAATCTGGCGCAATGGGAATACGGCGGCAGCAGCGCCGGCGTGGTGTTCCAGGCACAGGCCGTGCGCAGCCTGCTGGCGCGGCGCATGATCACGCCGCTGCCCTGGCTGGCCGCTGCAGCGGCGCTGGCGGCGTCGCTGCTATGCTGGTCCCTGCGTCGGCAACCGATACTGCTGACGGCAACCGCCGCCGCCGTTGCCCTGATGGCCGGCGTCGCCAGCATCGTCTTGCTGGCGCAGGGATGGCAGGTGGCGCCGCTTTCGGTGTGGCTGGTGGCGGCAATATGCACGACCGCCGCGTGGTGGCGCGCGTTTCGCCATCACCGCAACGAGCAACAGCGCGTCAAATCCATCTTTGCCGGCTACGTCAGCCCGGCCATTCTCGACACCATCCTCAGCGGCGCGCTGAGCAACGGACCGCAAAGCCAGCGCGCGCCGCTGGCGTTCCTGTTCGCCGACATCCGCGGCTTTACCGCTTTCTGCGCTGAGCGCACGCCGGAACAGGTGATTGCCTTCCTCAACCGTTACTACGCGGCGGTCACCGTACCGCTACACCAACATGGCGGCACTATCGACAAGTTTAGCGGCGACGGCGTCATGGTGTTCTTCGGCGCGCCGCTGCCAAGCGCCAATCCGTGTCGCGATGCGCTGCGGGCCGCCATCGGCATGCTGGACGCGCTGGCGCAGCTGAACCGCGAACTGGCGGCGGAAGGCATGGCGCCGGTCCGCGTCGGCATCGGCATCGCCCACGGCGATGCCGTGCTGGGCAATGTCGGCTCGGCGCAGCGCCACGACTACACCGCCACCGGCGCCGCCACCACGCTGGCCGCGCATATCCAGCAGCACAGCAAGGAGGTCGCGCAGGACTTGCTGGTCGAGCGCGGCAGCTTTGAACAGGCCGGCCTGGCGCCGCAGCTGGCAACCCGATTTTCCTTCATCCCCGTCACCCTGAAAAAACATGGACACCTTGAATTGGCGGCATACTCTTCGCCGGCTGGGCTGGTTATGCCTGAGCATGCATAGCGCACACGCATTGGCTGCGGCGGATGTACTGGTGACGTCGCTGCGCGGCGACGCCCGCGTCGGCAACGCCGCTGTCAAACAGCTCGATCAGCTGCCGTATCAACAGCGTATCGAGCTGGCCGATGGCGCGCAGCTGGTGCTGGTCGACCTGCGCAGCGCGCAGCAGTATGTGGTGCGCGGGCCGGGCCAGTATGTGCTTGAACCCGACGGTGTGCAGCCGCGCGCCGGCGCCGCCGTGCAACGCAAGCAGTTGCCGGCCGCCTATCGCGGCATCGGTCTGGATGAGGGCAAGACCACCCATGCCGGTGCGACCTTGCGCGCCGCCGACCCGGCCGACAGCAGCGACTGGCCGGCCTTCGCCGCCGACCAGCAGGAAGAACGCATCGCCACCCGCAACGCCAGGCTGCGCTGGCCGGCACAGCCGCACAAAGGCGGGTGGCAGTTGCGCATCAACGAACTGGATGGCACGCCGGTGTACCAGACGACCGTCACGCCAAATCAGGCGCTATTGCCGGACACGGTCGCGCTGGCGCCCGAACACGACTATCGGCGCGTGCTGGAGTGGCGCGCTCCTGGCGGCATGGTGCAATCGAGTTCGGTGGTGCTGCGGACCTTGTCCGACGCGCAGACCCGGCAACTCGACGCGCTGGCGCCGGTCGCCGACACGTCGCCGCCAGAGCGCCTGCTGTATGCATTGTGGCTACGCTCGCTGGGCGTGCGCAGTCTGGCGCAAGACCATGCCTGCCTGCTCCATGAAGAAAACTGCTGACCCCGATATGACACGAATTCACCGCCCCCTCCCGCATGTCGCGGCCTGCGCCATGCTAACGCTAGGCATGCTGGCATCTGCACCGGCTCACGCCCAGCTCGAATGGATGCAAAAAGCCGCCGGCAAGGCTGCCGGCGCTTTTAATCCCCGCGTTACTAAGCTTGAAGAGTACGCGAAACTGATGTCGATGCACGATTATCCCGGCGCGGCAGCGATCGCCGAAGCGCTGGTGAAAGACGACCTGACGGCGCGCGACTCGCTGCTGAATGTCCTGAACCGCAACAACAGCAATCTGCAGCAATCGGCCGGGATGGCGGCACAGGCGCAGGCTGGCGCCAAAAACTATGCGCGCGCGATCGAGCTACTGCAGATCCAGTTGGACGCCGTGCCGGAACTCGCCCGACGCGTTGCGCCGGCCGGCCTGCTGCAGCCCAAACTGGAGCTGGCGCGCCTGTATGGCCTGATCCAGCAACCGGAACCCGCCAGCGCCATTTACCGGGAGCTACTGGCTTCGCCGTCGATGATCGCCGGCATCGAGAATGACATCCACAGCCGCTATGGCCAACTCGCGCTGGAGCAGCGCGACTGGGCCACCGCCGAACAGCAGCTGTTGCTGGCGATCGACGGCGGAACGGCGGCTGGCACGGGACCGCAGGGAATGCTGGCGGGGCTGGCGGGCGTGTTCGGAGCGACGCGGGAGATGGCGGTTGCGCTGAACGATACGCTCAGCATCAGCGACGCCAGCGGCCAGGTGGTGATGGACACCAGCGAGCCGGTGATCGCCAAAGAGATGCTGGAGCAGCACGATCCATTGCTCGGCCTGGCCGAACTCTATTGGCGTACCGGCCGCAGCAAGGATGTGGCCGACCTCTATCAGCGCCGCTTCCGCAAGCATGTGGAAGCGGCGCTGACGCGCATACCCGCTGCGCTGCGCCAGGCCGGCAGTGCCAACCGCAAGCTGGAACTGGAATATGCGCGGATGGCAACCTTGCTGGCGGCCAGCGGACGCGATGACCTGGCGACCGAGGCACTCAATCAAGCCCTGCAACTGAATGCCGATCGGTTGCAAGCCATGCAGAAAAACACGATGCCGGAAGCGCTGGGCGCCAGCATGCGCGTCCGCCGCGAATTGCTCGCTCTTGCGCTGTCGCTGCAGCTGAGGCAGCCGCTCCCTGCCGGCAAAGACATGGCCGAGGTGATCGGCTTGCTCCTGCAAAGCAAATCCCTGCACAGCGAACTACTGGCTGAACGCGTGCAGGCGGTCGCGCTGTCGCCAGACGCCGACGTACACCGTTTGTGGGAGCGCTTGAATGAGCTGCAGGACCACCAGCCCGGAGCGGTCAAGGAGCGTGGCGAACTCAGTGTAAAGCTGCTGGCACGGATCGGGCCACAGCTGCGCATCGCCGAGCTGGGACAGGGCGCCGATTTCATCACGGCACTGAGGCGGCAGTTGCAAACAGCCGGCCTATGGTCGGTGTCGGCCTATACGCCATTCGACTTTACCCGCCAGGAATTTTCCTCGCCCCGCTACCTCGGGGTGCTAATCGGCGCCAAAGACCTCAAGTTCGCCGACCTGGGCGAGGTGACCGAGATCGACCGCCAGGTCACCGTGCTGCGCGCCGACCTGAGCGCCCCGCCGACGCCCGGCGCGCGTCCACCCATCCCGGCCGCCGCGCGCCAGCTGTACCAGCAACTGCTGCAACCGCTGTTCGGCAAGCAGCTGCCGGCGGGCGCGTATCTGGCCGTCCTCGATGGCGCGCTGGGCCTGCTGCCGGTGGAAGCCCTGGCGGACGCCAATGGACACTACCTGATCGACAGCACCGAATGGCGCTACCTGAGCTCGGCCCGCGTGCTGCTGCGCGAGCGTGCCGCTGGCAGCCACGATGGCCGCGCGTTGGTCATGGCCAGTCCCGGCTTCGACACCGCGCTGCCAGCGGCCGGCGCCGCGCGCACCGCGCTGGCGCCGGCCCTGCGCTCGATGCGTTTTGCCGCCTTGCCGGAAACGCTGGACGAGGGCCGCGCGGTAGCCACTGCGCTGAGCCGCAACGGTACTGTGGTCGAACTGCTCAGCGGCGAACAGGCCACCGCCGAGCGGCTGCAGGCCAGCCACGGCCCGCGCTATCTGCATATCGCCAGCCACGGCTTTTTCCTGGAAGAGGCCGGGACAGAACTGGTCAATGGCAAGGGGCGCGATGGCCAGGCCTATACCCAGGCCACCTTCAACAGCGGCACCAGCAGCGGTATTGCGCTGGCGGGCGCCAATCGGGGCGTCGGCGGCGACGGCCACGGCGAAGGATTGCTGCTGACCGCGCAGCTGCGCCAACTGGATCTGCACGGCACCGAGCTGGCGGTGTTGTCGGCCTGCGAAACCGGCGTCGGCTCGCCGCGCATCGGCGAGAGCATCGAAAGCCTGCGCCAGGCGCTGGAAGTGGCCGGCGCACAGAGCACCGTCACCTCGTTGTGGCGTGTGGCCAGCGTCGAGACGCGCGATACCATGGCCGCCTTTTACGACAATCTGGGCAAGGGGCGCGGCAAGGCGGCAGCGTTGCGCCAGGCCAAGCTGAGCATCAAGAACAAACAGGCGCATCCCTTTTACTGGGCGCCCTTTATTATCACCGGCGCGGACTGAGGCCCGCCATTTTTTAGGGACAGAACCATGACGGACACCATCTCGGACGCGCTGCGTGCCTTGGCTGACGGCGGCGTGCGGCGCCACTACGCGCGGCGCACGCGCTTCATCAGCGAGGGCGACGACGGCAACGCCATCTACATCATCCTATCGGGCCAGGTAAAGGTATTCACGTCGGACCTGGATGGCAAGGAATTCCTGTTCGGCAGCTACGGCCCCGGCACCATTCTCGGTGAGATGGCACTGGACGGCCAGCCTCGCAGCGCTTCGGTCACGGCGCTGACCGCAGTGCAATGCGCGGTGGTGCCGGTCGAGGTGCTGCGCCAGCGCGTGACCGAGGATCCGGCCTTCGCGCTGGAGCTGATCCGCACGCTGATCCAGCGCAGCCGCAATACCACCACCTACACGCGCCGACTGGCGCTGGACAGCGCCTACCAGCGCCTGGTGGCGTTGTTAAACGAACTGGCGGTACCGCATGACGGCGTGCGGGTGATTCCCGAGCCGCTGAGCCAGCAGGCCATCGGCGAGCGCATCGGCACCTCCCGCGACATGGTGTCCAAGCTGTTCAAGGAACTCGTCAAAGGTGAATACCTGCGCCATGAGAACAAGCAGATTACCTTGCTGAGGACGCTACCGGCCAAGTGGTGACCATGCACGGTTTTCCTGTCGAGTTTTCGACCACATGATGGCGCGCCATGCGGCACCATAACGAAACTCAGCAACCACCAAGGAACGCCGTGATACTCCCCAACTACTTCCCCGCCCAACGGGCCGCAGCCCTGAGCAAGGTTGCCGCCGTTGACGCCATGACGCAAGCCGTCACCCACTTCCGCGAGGCGGCCTTCGAGGCCGTCTGCGGCGACATCCTGGCCGCGTTTGCCGGCTTGCCGGCACTCACGGAAGTCAGGGTGCGCTATGGCGCCGTCACCCTCGAAGCGTTTGGACTGAACGAGGAGCCGGCGGGCGAGCCCGAGGAGCGTGGCGACATCTCGCTGAAGATCACGCTGGCGCCCAGTCTCGCCATGACCGGCGCCAGCGTGGCGGAATGGGACGCCAGCCCGGCGGCCTTCTTCGCGCGCTATTTCCCGCTGCGCAAAATGGGACTCGGGACATGGCACATCCGCCGCGACGACGCCGAGGTGCGTGACTTCCTGGCATGGTGCGAACGCGACGATACTGACTACCCGGCCTACCGTCACTGCCTGCTGCCGCTGATGCTGAAGGCGCAACTGAGCTTTGGCTACTTCTTCCTGCATCACGACTGCCAGGTACAGGGATGATGCCCTACCCGCTGCTGTGGGACGTCCGGGTGAACACCTATCGGCAATTCATGCAGGAGCTCGAAGGCAAGCCTGAGGCCGCCCGACTGCAGCTGCGGGAAACCGCGTTTGAACTGCCATGCCGATTGATGCTGGACGGCTTTTGCCAGCAAGCGCATCTTCAGCGCATCCGGCTGTCGCTGGCCGTCACCGGCATCGACCTGGATGCCGGCGAACACGGCTCAGGACGCGACCTGGTCGTCCAACTGCGCCATCGCGTCAGTGTGGCCATCAGCGGCATGGCCGAGCCAGACTGGCTCAACGACCTGCGCACGCTGCTGCAGCGCCATCTGCCGCTGCCGCTGCTGGGCGCGGGCAGTTATACGCTGGATCGCGACCATCCGGCCATCCGCCAGGTACTGGCGGAGCGCAGGACCGAGACCCTCGACGCGGCGGTGTACGAAAGGACTATCGGCCGTCTCGCGCAAGAAGCCAATGACCGTTTTGGGGTACTGCACAAGCACATCGGCACCAGCGCCGACCTGGCCCCTGTCGAAAATTAGACAAGGGCGGCGTCGAAAGCTCGCGTGTCTCCAGCGGCGGATTTTTTCACAATAGAGCCCATGAGTTGACGCACTCCGCGTCATCGAAAAGGAGCCCGAAATGATGATCCGCCGCCTCGCCATCGCCCTGCTGACCCTTGCCATTCTGAGCGGCTGCGCCAGCTCCGGCGGCCTGAACCGCCAAGCCGTCGTTTCCGAAGTCAAACTGAACCAGGCGCGCGCCATGGTCAACAGTCAGCGCCAATACAACCAGCTGGTGTACCAGCTGTCGGCCGGCGCCTGCGCCGACGGCGATCCGCAATACCGCGCGCCGTTCTCGCTGCTGTTCAATAACAAGGCGATCAAGGACCAGGAACTGCGCGGGGCACTGTACGCAGTGCTGGGGGCGGAAGACCAGCCGGTGCTGCAGGCGCACACCGCCGCCATGCGCCCGTACGACGGCGCGCAAGTGGTCTCCATCAACGGCAAGCAGATCACCGAGCAGTTCCAGGCCCTGCGCGCCGAAGTGGCGGCGGTCAACGACAACACGCCCATCCATCTGGTGCTGGCCGACGGCCGCGCGGTCGACACCCTGCCGCTCAACGCCTGCCGCAGCATCATCTTGAGCGACAGCACCAGCACTATCAAAGAGGCCATGTTCACCAGCAGCCCGATCGAGCTGACGCCGATCTCGTGGAGCCAGCTGGCCGCCAACCAAGACGAACAAGCCTTCATCCTGGCGCGCTCGGTGTACTTCACCAGCGGCGAAGGCAGCGGCAAACTGCATACCGCGCTCTTCGCCGGCGCCGCCGTCAACGGCGTCCTGAAAGGCCTGACGTTCGGCCTGAGCGGCATTATCGGCGACGCCAAGGTGGGCGCCGTGCGTGCCCGCCGCAACGCCAACCAGAGCGAGGCCGACATCTTCGCCGTGCGCCTGATGAAAGACGCCGGCTACAACCCGCATGCCGCCATCGACTTCGCCCGCCGTTCGCAAAGTGAAGGCGACGCCTGGCCGGCCGACTGCAACGAACTCAAATTCGACGCCGCCCGCATCAGCAAGCTGCAACAAGTGCTGTAACACATCAC
The DNA here is from genome assembly GCF_009857605.1 of Duganella levis. Taxonomy (GTDB): domain Bacteria; phylum Pseudomonadota; class Gammaproteobacteria; order Burkholderiales; family Burkholderiaceae_D; genus Rugamonas; species Rugamonas levis. The sequence continues at coordinate 41,074 of NZ_WWCT01000007.1, forward strand.
CGCCTACCGACACTGAAAGGAATCCCCCATGCCATCGACCCGCACCCGCCTGATCCACATCACCCTGCTGCCCCTGTCCATCGCCACGCTCTCGCTGAGCGGCTGCGGCGGCGCGCTCGACAAGCTCGCCGGCGAGCCATCGCTGCCGGCCTCCGCCGACGCCACCCAATACAAACCACTCATGGAATACTGCGGCATCGATGCGCCGACGCCGGGCATCGACTGGAGCTGGAGCCATCCATACCACAGCACCAACGGCAATCTCAGCTACAACAGCAACGCCCTCATCTCCGCCGATGGCAACACCAACGTCGCCAACGGCAGCATCGACCTGAGCGTCACGCTCACCGACTATCGCGGCGCCAGCGGTCAGTATGTCAACAGCGGCAGCGCCGATCCCGCCATGAACATGGGCGTGCGGCTGCTGCCGCTGTTCGGCCGCCAGTCGGTGGCCTGCGTCTCACCGGTATCCCGCTTCCAGGCCAAGCCGCCGGTCTACACCGGCGTGCCGGTCGACCCACGCACCCAGCTCCCCGACCTGGTGTGGAGCAGCTACTGGAACCACAACAGCGTGCCGGTGGCGCAAGCCGGCGGTTACGCAGTGGATGCCTTTGAGCTGACCGCCAACTTCACGCCCAATAGCGCCAGCGTGTTCTTCACCCTGCCGAAAAGCCGGTTTAGCAGCGTGCAGAACATGCCGGTCTGCTACCTGGCGCCGCGCGGCACGCAGTGGAATTGCAACCCGCCGACCATCACCGATAGCGGCGCGTACTGGACGCTGTCGCTCAACGATGCGCGGCCGGGCGTCTACATGCTGCAATCGTTCATCAACAACTGATGGCCCGGCATCGATGGCGGACTGAAACACCACGTCACGCTACGCACAACAAGGAGAACAATGTGTCGAACCAACGCAACCATATGGCAGTCCCGCTGGTATTCCTCGAACTGGAGCAGGTACTGGTCACGGAACAGATCAATTTCCTGCACTGGATACCGTCGCTGTACCGGCTGCGCATCGGCGTGCATGGCGGTCCGATGCGCGAACTGTGGGCCACGCTGGCGCCGGCGGCCATGCGCAACAGCTTGCGCCGGCTGCACGATGAGGTGGAGCCGCGCTACGTCATCACCAGCCGCCTCGCAAGCCGCCTGACCAAGGACCAGATGATGGACCTTCTGCACCGCGCCGGACTGCCTTTTGTCGCCAACAACCTGCACACCATGTGGCGCACGGACGGCGGACGCCTGACTCATCGGGGACGGGAAATCGCCGACTGGTTCGGCAAGCCACGCAGTACCGCTGCAGCGTTTGTGATACTCGACAACACTGCCGCAGCGGAGGCGCTGGGCGAGTCACGGTTTGCCCTGCACACCGTCCTCTGCGGTGATGGCCAGGGACTCACTGCAGCCGCCACGGCGCGGGCGCTGGAGATCCTGCGCTGGCAGCAGCGCGCGGCAGCCTGAGTAGCACAACCAACTGCCGCCGCCAGGCGGCCATCGCGACGCTCACACTATCGCGCCATCGGGTGCGATGCAAGATAGGTTCGCGTAGGCAGAAAGCAAATTAAATTTCTCAAATGCAATCATTTATTGTAATATTGAAAAATAGCAACTTGGTAGCTTTCCTGACACTGAATGATTTTCAGCCTGCCGTACCCGCTCGACTTTGCCGGCGCATTCCGCGACGACCTCCGCTGGCACCCTCCAGCGTTGTCGAATATTCGACATCCCGCTGTCTCGCTTTCCGCTGCCAGCGCCCGCGCTGATTCTTTACCATACGTCTTGTTCCATCTCTGATTCTTTCCTACGAAAGCATAATAACCATGCATCCATACCCACGTCGCCGCATCCTGCGGCAAATCTCTTCATTGTTGTTGTGCCTGGCGGCAGGTGCCGCCGGTGGCGCCCACGCCTCGATACTCAGTACCGATGTCGAGAAAACGCCGGTCGACGCCGCGCCGCTGACGATTATCGTGCCCGGCGATCCGGGCATCGTAAGGAGCACTGCTCACGGCTTGATCCGTGACCTCGGTGTGCAGGATCGTTGGACACGCGCGACGCGCAATGGCTTCGAGATGTCCTATTCGATCTTGAACGAACAAAACAACGGGCGTGACTTCGTGGTCCATGCTCGCGTCAGCAATGGCACTACCGGTTCTGGCGTGAAATATACGGTGCGTTACCAGCTGACCGACAGCAAGGACGGCGGCTATTCGGTGCAATTAACGCCACTGGACCGCGGCACGTATCAGCAAGGCCTGATCGGCAAATACGCGGTGCCAGATTTCACCGACGCCGATCTGCGCAATCACCTGCTCGACAATGGTTTGGCTTACAAGTTCGAAGTCAACTCCAGCTACCCGACCGAGTCGGTCAACGGTAACTTTATGCGTTTGGCCAGTCCAGTCAATATGCGCGCCGGTGAAGCCGATGAGGTGTCGGGCAAGATCTTCAAGAATCGTTTTGCCATTCCATTCGGCGATAAAAAGATCTATTTCACCATTGAGATTTTCCCTTACCGCAATGGTTCAAAAATCGTGGCCTATGCCCGGGTACCGGCGCTGGAGACATCGCCAGGCGTCGCTGATTACACCATCCTGCTGGCAAACGCCAAACGTCAATTGGAAGCCATCGCACAAGACTGACGGAACATAAAAATGAAAAAGATTCTAGAAAATGTTAATACTCCGCTTTACGCAGGCATTCTCGCTCCAGTTCTACTGGCTTTGGGAACGTGGGAGCCCCTTGTAAAATCGTCTCTTGGGGAAGCGTATGGCGTAGCCGGTGGCTCTAGTACCGCCATTTATATTTACGCCATCACCATAGCACTTTTAGTTGCCAACATATTCTCCGATAAAATACGGAAGGATATCGCAAACCGCTTGCAGATTGTTGCAATGATCGTTGTAACGGGATGTCTTATATTTGGCCTTCAGGTAACAATCGAAGGTATGCAATGGTTCAATGTACAGACTGCTTTCAATGTTCCTGGAATAGAGGGGGCAAATTTGGACGCATTTTGGGCTACGCTTTCCAACTTCGGCGTGGGAGAAACGTCCATGGGCAGTTTGCGCAGTCTCTATGAAACCTGGGGGCCTATGGTGGCGCAAAATGATATTCCGGTTTACCAAAATACAATCAATAGCCTGAATCCAGCGCAGTTAAAAAGCCTGCTCGCCGCCGGCGAAATCAGCTATTTTGTTATTCCGGCAGGAATTTTATTTTATCTAGCCAGTTTCATTTCGCAAATTTTTGTATTACTCTCCATATCAAAAAATAAAAATAAATTTTCTTAACTATATCAATCAAAGTTTAAAATATGAAAAAATTATACGCTGCCATTTTATGTTTCATCGTGCTGGCTGGATGCAACAAACAGGAAGCCTCCAAATCAGTCAATCCACCGTTGACAGAAATCATGCTGACGACGCTTCCGGAAGTAGCGGGCTATCACACGGAGAAGACGTTTGGAATTGTCTGTGCCTGGAATGATTATGACGGTAATGGTGCGTTCTCAATCGAAGGAATGTTTCAATTACTTAGAGACAGTGCAAAAAAATCAGGAGCCAATGCCGTAGTGAATATTCATATTACGGGCAACAGCTATGATGCTCAAGGAAGTAAATGGGTAATCGCCCACACGATGACTTGTGGTGATTCAGTTGTTGTGAAATAGTTATTTCATCAGTACCTAAAAATTTTCTAACCCGACGCTGCGTGGAATAGCAATGAAACGAATACTAGGTATCGCAATGGCTGCATGGTTGAGCACTGGCACCGTTTGGGCCGATCCAGTTGAGGAAGGTAATGCTGCCTTTCTTCGCGGCGACTACGATAAGGGCATAGCCTTGGTTTTACCACTTGCCACTAAGGGTGATGCCAGCGCGCAATCCTATTTGGGCTGGATGTATCGAAGCCTGCCGGGTAACCGGCGGGACGAAATGCAAGCATACAAGTGGCTCCGTCTGGCCGCCGCGCAGGGAGATGCTCCAGCCCAATTCAACCTCGGGGTGATGTACTACTTCGGGTATGGCGTGACGCAGGATTATGCGCAGGCAGTCAGGTTGTTTACTTTGTCGGCGGAACAGGGCTATGCAGACCCCCAATTCAATCTAGGCATGGCTTACTTGAATGGCCAAGGGGTGAAGCAGGATGATGTAACCGCCCATATGTGGTTCAATCTTGCTGCTGCAATGGGTATCGAACGGGCAAGAAATAATCGCGATCTCTTAAGCAAACGAATGACCGCAGATCAGATTGCGGAAGCACAAAAGATGGCGCATGAGTGTCAAGAGAGGCATTTTAAAGAATGTCGGCGTTCTTAAGCGCAGCATCAGCTCCGGCCAAGCCAGTGTGGCTGGAGCAGCTTAGCTATCACAGGTGCGTTTCCAATTGACAGTATCCATCAGCGCCTGTCATAAAATTGATATACTTACATCTCTTCATTGGTCACTGCGCCTCAATATCGCGCAGCTGGCCTGCCGTCAAGTTCTCACCTAACCCCGTGAGCAATTCCTCAAGGTGAGAACTATGCAATCTCGTACCAATCAACGGTTTTCCGAGGCTGTCGAGCAGGCGGTCGTCATCGATGCGCTGAGTGGCGCGGCTACGGCCTGGGCGTTTCTGGAGGCGCATGATATGCCGAGGGAGACCATCCTGCGCGTGCTGTCTACCGCCTCCGTCCGCCGCCGCGGCGATACACCCACCGCCACCACCATCGAAAAATGCCGCTAGCCGGCTGCTGCACCGCGCGGCCGGAAACGAGTCTGTAAGCTACACTGGTCTCACTTTATTATTAAATGGAGCCGAGACATGACCCGCAAGACCGCCGCCGATTTTGATCCGGAAGTCCTCAAGCTGTTCGACCAGTACGTACACGGCGGCATCAGCCGCCGTGGTTTCCTGTCGTCCGCCACCCGTTATGCGGTGGGCGGCACGACGGCGGCCGGTCTGCTGGCCACGCTGAGCCCGAGCTTTGCGGCGCCGCTGGTCACGCCGGACGACAAGCGCATCACCGCCCGCTATGTCGAGCTGCCTTCGCCGCAGGGCAATGGCAAGGTGCGTGGTTATCTGGTGTCGCCTGCCGGCGCCAAGGGCAAGCTGCCGACAGTGCTGGTGGTGCACGAGAACCGCGGCCTGAATCCGCACATCGAAGACATCGCGCGCCGCCTGGCGCTGGACGGGTTTATCGCCTTTGCGCCGGACGCGCTGTCCCCGCTGGGCGGCTATCCGGGCGACGAGGACAAGGCGCGCGATTTGTTCGGCAAGCTGGACCAGCCGAAGACGCGTGCCGATTTCGTCGCCGCCGCGCGTTGGCTGCAACAGCAGCCGGAGGGCAACGGCAAGCTGGGCGTGGTGGGCTTCTGCTACGGCGGCGGCATCGCCAACTATCTGGCGACACAGCTGCCGGATCTGCTGGCGGCCGTGCCGTTCTACGGCGCCCAGCCGAAGGCGGAAGATGCGGCGCGCATCAAGGCCCATCTGCTGATCCACGATGCCGGCAAGGACGAACGCATCCGCGCCGGCTGGCCAGCCTACGAAAAAGCCTTGAAGGAAGCCGGCGTGCACTACGAGTACCACGTCTATCCCGGCGTTGAGCACGGCTTCAACAACGACACCACGCCACGCTACGACGAGGCCGCCGCCAAGCTGGCCTGGCAGCGCACGGTCGACTTCTTGCGCGCCCGCCTGGCATAAAAACTCCCCGCGTTGTTCGCGGGGGTTTTTACTTACGATTACGATTTGGCGAAGGCCAGGAAGTCGTTGTTGAACTTCTCTTTGTGCGTGTCGGTCAAACCGTGTGGCGCGCCTGGGTAGGTGATCAGCTTGGCGTGTTTCACGATCTTGGCCGAAGCGATGCCGGCGGCTTTGATCGGCACGATCTGGTCGTCTTCACCGTGGATGATCAGCGTCGGCTTGTCGAACTTTTTCAGGTCTTCGCGGAAGTCGGTTTCCGAGAAGGCTTTGATCGAATCGTAGGTGTTCTTGAAGCCGCCTTGCATACCCTGTGCATACCAGGCCTGGATGATGCCTTGCGACGGTTTGGCGCCAGGACGGTTGTAGTTGTAGAACGGGCCGGACGCCAGGTCCAGGTACAGCTGGCCGCGATCCTTGATCGAGGCGGCGCGGATGCCGTCAAACACTTCCAGCGGCGTGCCGTCCGGATTGTCGGCGGTTTTCAGCATCAGCGGCGGCACCGCCGAGATCAGGCCCAGCTTGGCGATGCGTTTGGTGCCGTGACGGCCGACATACCGCGCCACTTCGCCGCCGCCGGTCGAAAAGCCGGCCAGGATGATGTTGTTCAGGTTCAGCGCTTCGATCACTTGCGCCAGGTCGTCGGCGTAGTGGTCCATGTCGTTGCCGTCCCAAGGCTGGCTGGAACGGCCGTGGCCGCGGCGGTCATGGGTAATCACGCGGAAACCGTTATTGGCCAGGAAGAACGCTGCCGACTCCCAGCTGTCCGCATTCAGCGGCCAGCCGTGGCTCAGCACGACTGGCTGGCCGTTGCGTGGGCCCCAGTCTTTGTAATAGATCTCGACGCCGTCGCGGGTGGTGATGGTGCTGGCGGTTTTGCTCACAGGACCTTTGCCCGCTGCGACTGGAGCGGCTTCTGCACTACCGCCGGCCATCGCGGCCAGCGGCACGGCAACAGCGGCTACTGCGGCGCCTGCGCCACTGAACATTGCGGAACGACGGGACAGGCTAACTTGGTCTTGGGTATTGTTGCTCATGATAGGCTCCATTTATTTAGGTAACTATTAAGTAGTGAACTATTATTTTCAGTCTTGCCGGGCTGTACTGCGCTGCCCATGTGCTTAATATATATCGCGAACTATTCAATAGCAAGCTATTTTTAAAAATAAAAAAAGCCGGGGATGGTCCCCGGCTTTTCTATTCCTTTGAAAAATAGTTAAGAACTCCGAAAAATAGTTGAGAACTGCGAAAAATAGTTGAGAACCGTTGTTACGGGAAAGTGAATGTGAAAATGGCAACCAAATTACCTCCTATGCCTGGCCTCCTCTTAGATTGGTTTCCAGGGGAAAGCCTTTACAGCCTTATCGCTCGTGAGCATTCGATTAGCGGCCGTAAGAAGGCTGTGGCAACCATCAACCATTTTTTTGGCATGGCGAAGGAACGAGGACTGAAGGACGGAAGAACAGAGATGGACTGTTTGATGGAACGAACAGAAGGCGCGTTGGGCCCCATAGATAAAATACTCAAAGAGCGTACGATTTTGCGCTATTACCGCCCATTTCTAAGGCAGCGTGAGAGGCGTCTCGTACATCCTGGAAAATTCGGTGGCGTGGATATGTTGAAGTTTCCTTTGGGGCTGCATACCGGTAGATACTTGATGCTGTATCCGCTTAAGGGATGCCGTGCTTGTGTAGAGGAAGACCGGACGACGACTGGAATGCCATATTGGCGGTTGGAACATCAGTACCCAGGCGTATGGGTCTGCCTTAAACATGATCAACCGCTTTTTCGCACGACCGCTTTGCCGGCGGCATCCGACAGATTTCATCTAGTGACACCTAACGTGGCAGATCTTTCGGAAATGCCGGGACACTTGCGAGACCCCGGAAGATTCCAGAAGTTTCGTTGCCTAGCTGAGTTCGTCGTATCCATCACAACTCAGTTTGAGGCTGGCTTGGACCCGATGGAAGATATTCGTAAGCGCTTTTATACGTTCGCAGACAGCTCTGGTTTGGTAACAGGTACGAGTAAGCTGCGCGGATATCATCACTCCAAGGTGGGAGCAATATCCAGGCGCTTCGAGCATTTCATGCCGACGTTCAACGATGCGCCGGAATTCGGAGCGATGTTCCCGACCCTACACATTGCACATAACTACGTGTCGCGCTATCTCAACGCAGAGAGTCGGCTCTACCCTAATGAGCACCTGTTCCTCGCTGCTTGGGTGGAATTTGAGCGTATCGGCGCATAAGTAAATAGCCTACTTCAGCTGACTACTTTTGAACGGATTCGCTTGGCGACGAACCAGAGTTGACGGCCAAACGAAAGGATTTGGGAATAGCTGCCTTCGATCGCCGATGGCTGTGACCAGATCCATAAGCTTTTCCAATGCCCCAGGTAGGATACACGCTGCTAACATGTAAGCGGATGCAGGCACATTTCGCGGCGAGCGACGCAGCGTTTCATCAATAAGTTGCAGCAGTTTTTTTCCTCCTTTCGAGTATGGACCTGGAACTATGGTATTCAACCATGTTGCCGGGAAGGCTCGGACAACCTCCTCGCCAATTTTGTGTCGCAGTCCGATGTCGTCGTACATGTTGTATCCGTGTTCATCCGCTATCGGTCGAAATGTCTTCCATATCAAGTTTTTTGAGGTACTTCTTGACGTTCCCAAAAGAACTGCGGATAAAGCCAAAAAATTTTGTACATTAGGGTTGGCTGCAGCTTTGAGTAAGCTAGGCGTGTAGCACAAACTGCGTGACGCAAGTGCTGCGGGCGAGTGGATTAAAGACCCCATCGTACTCACATAACGTAGAGCTAAATTGTGCTTGGGGCACATGTACATTCCCGGAAGCTGGTGCAAGCGTCGCCAGTAGGCCATCCCGTACTTTGCTAAGTCGGTTTCGATGCAAAATGTGCAGAAACGGGATTCGATGCCCGTGGTCTTGAGATTGAAAAGTAAGGTTATCTCGTGCCGTGAAATTAATTCGCCGTGGACCAATCCAAGCTCATTGCTTACGATGCCCTGTCGGTATGGAAGAAAGGTGTGTTCTCTAACGAATTCGATAATTGGCTTCTCTGTGTACATCGCCAACGCTGTCAACGAGCTTGCCGACGCCGAAGGAATTGGCAGCGAATCGTGGAATGCTTTTGAACTCAAAAAATCTTTAATTTCGTTTGCGCTGAGACCATTGCAGCGGGCGATTCTACCGAGGTAGGAGGTGTAAATTTCGTCGGGAAAAGCGGTTGGAAAAAGCAAGATATGGTCCAAAGGATAGGTTTCGACTGGCGCGCACAACGGCTGAGAGAACGTCTTGGAGCCAGCCACTGCCGTTGCAAAGCACATTGCAGGATCCGGCGAAGTTGTTGAGGGAGATGGTGAGGCGGGAAGAGGCGGACGCAAATCCGATTGAAAGTTATCCGCCTCTGCTCACTTTAGTAAGCTCACATGCTTTAGTTCGGTGTCCAGAAGAAGTTCTCCGTCGCCCTCAGATCGGAGAAATTACGCATCCTCGCTGGATCATTTGAGCGTGCAGCGTCGAGGCCGGACTTTAAGGGCGCTATATATATATCAGCCGCATACTTAAAATCTTCTACCCTGAGCTCATCGCCGCTTCCTCGATCGAAGGCCACTCGGTGTGCCAAGAACCAAAGAGCAATGATCATTCGAACTATTCCTCCAGTTAGTTCCAGAATGAGCGTCGCGAGCGCTTCGCTATACTCAAGTCGTCTCGAAACGTACTGGTAATTAAGCAGGGTCTCCAGCAATGTTTGGTAGAACTCATCCTGGATGGTCCGGTAGGGATTGAGCTGATGCCTCCCAGCGAACATGATTCGTTGAGATGTGGAAAGCCGCGAATTCAAAGCAGAAAAACCGTCTAATGTTCCCGATATCAGTAGCGGGATACCGCCGTTCATGAATCCAAGCAGTGCTCGAAGAGTTTCGTCCTCGACAATAGCAAGATTCGGAATCTCATCGTCACTGGCTTTTTTTGAGCGACGGGTCGCCAGTGTTGGTATCTTGAACAAATTTTGGATCTCATCAAGATGAAGTAAGCCGAGAAAGCTGCTCTTCGCTGCGCGCCTCCAGCGTTCCAACAACTGCCTGCCTGTGGATGTACCAGCCTCTCGTGATAGCACAGAGCTGAACCGGTCTTCACCGCACACTCGATCCATTTCGTACATCAGTCTCGCCGCAAGATCTTTCGCTTTTCCCGACGCAGGTACTTCAACAGAGAGATAGACTAACTGCTTGAAGGGTCTTGAGGATCCCGGAAATTTCTCATGCATTATCGTCTGCTCAAATGAACACAATTTGTGCTGTATGCTCGTGGTTTTACCGGTGCCCGCTGGGCCAGTCATTGAGGCGCTCATTGCTGGTGGCCGCGGGCGCCGGACTGAGTCAGTTTCCTCAGAAATGTGTGCCCATGTTTCCGGAAGACGAGGGTCCAGGGTTCGGTAGTTACCGCGAATAATAAGGTCGATGGCATCACTCAATTGAAGCTCAGTATCAGACGCAATGTGGAGTTCCTGAAGTACCAACATGTGATGTAGTCGTTCGTGACGTGGTATAGCTTCAACGTTCTTCGGCATCGGCGGCAAATACGTTAAGCGGTCCATTGTCTGCTCACGATTTAGCAGTTGTGGCATGCGATCGATCAAAATGTTTTGGTCATACAGTTTGAGTTGAGTGTTCATGATGCCCTCCGTTCGTTTTGTTTGGCGGCCAAAACAGCCTTACGTATCTGCACGTGGTTCGATTGATGCGTTTGAGATTCAGCGAGTGGAGGACTCACCGTTGCTTCGTCCTTTGCCATCTCGGTCTCCATGCTGCGAGCTTCCGATTGCGAAGGCTTATCGCGCATTTGATCCTTGCAGGCAGCGGCGGTTGCGGCGCGGGCTTTGGCCACGAGCGCTTCATTTTCGTCATTTACCTCCATGCGCGTTTGCATAGCATTATGCTTTTCGTCTCGCCGTTTTAGCGACTGATACATCCTCGCATCCTCGACTTCTTCGAAGGTCTGATCTGCCGATGCGGTAGTCTGCTGGCTGAGAGTCAGCTCTAGGCGGCCGGCGCCTTTGATTGTGTCGGGTATCCAGATACGCGACACAGAGCCTGGGTAATGGTGGCAATCGACAGACCATCTCCCGACATTGCGTGCTTCGCCAAGCCATTTTGATGTACTGACCAGTTCAGACTCATATGCGAGATTGTTGAAAAAGATGCCGTTTCTCCGGACTGTAGCCTGACCGGGAACGAGAAGTTTTTCGATAAGCTTTTCTCGGTCAAACTTCCGCTCAGTCCCTATCCCTATTTCGTGCCCCCACCTCCACAGACCTGCTGGTGTCGCAGGAATGTCTTCGGCAATCATATGGGTATCCAAGCGGTGTCTTCGGTCTGCAGTCAGGTTGTATTTTCTGAAGACGTTGTATAAGTAGTGCGTGTACTCGGCAATGGTGAAAATCGCCTTTCGGGGGTCAAACTTTCGCAGTTCGTACTCCTTCCTTCTTGCGTCAATTGCACCTGGCACCCAAAACTGGTGATCCTTTTCAATGCGATGAATTACCTCAACGCAGCCTTTCCAGTCCGGACGATACGGCGCGGCTATACTCAAGTTGTCAATTAGGTCAAACGCTGTTTCCTTCGCTGCGTAACTGAGATATTCGCCTCGGTCGCTGAGTATGATTGCTGGCATGGCCGGACGTGGGTATAGGCTTTCAACCGGCGCAAACTTCCAAAGATCTCCAAACAACCTAGAATCCGCTGTAGCGTTGAAGATTGCTACTTTAGCCATCTCCCAACTTGGCCCTCGTAGGCACACGTAGAAGCCGACAACCGCAGTCGACCATACGTCGACCATGACATACACGATAGGTCTCCCGATATGCCATGCTCTGTTGATGCTGGATCTAAGGTACATGTCCGCAATAGTGGAGTCTATTGCCCATGTGTGGCCGGGGCCGGACACCCCTTTCCAGTTAGTGTTCTTCAAAGGTCGGTGGTGCAGAGCATAATGTCCTGCCGTTGTCTTTTGGCGAATCCGTTCGAGTACTGGAATGTCGACGGTTAATACCCGGCGAACCTGATCTTGATTCGGATACTCACCCATCTCAAGAGGTCGCGGCGTGAGCGTGTTGCCATCATCACGAAAATACCTGCGGAAGCCTTTCATTATGTCGTCGAAGCGTTTGATGAACTGCGGCTTCGGTGAAGGAATCTTGCTATCTTCGATCAAAATTAATTGGCGCCACTCTTCGGTCATCCCCGGCTGCGGTCGTGGTATCGGCTCGCCAGTTCGGATCGCAACTCTCTCAGCGTTTGTCTTTCGTCCGTTCTTTTGCCGTCCCCCAACGCTACAGTGGCGATGGACACCAGGTGCGCCGCAACGATCCATCCGTGAGCGAAGACTGTCGGCGGAAAATCCAAATCGGCAAAGTAAAGCCCAGAGCTTATAGACATTACTTTTGCTCCCCCCATGTTCTCGCAATGTATCTGAAACGAGCGGTGCGATAGAGCCAGTTTCACGGATTGTCCGCATTAATGTGTCGAAATGGAGAAACCTCGCCATCATATTTTTCCGACGCTCCAATATGGCGTCATCCGTTGGCGAGTCTTCGAAATTTTCCCGGGCGAGTTCAATAGTGGACAACAGACCAAGTCTCTTCAGCTCGGCCAACTCAGAATGTTCAAACCACTGTAATTTCCCAGTGAGCGTGAGTCCTCGCCGGCGCATTGTTGGGCCTGCGCTCTCCGATGTTTCCAGATCGTTGTCGCTTGAACCGATGTGGGCATCAAGACGCACAACGCCGGCAAGACGCCCAGCTATATCATTGACGACGACGCGGTATATCCCAGCCAGGTCTCCGTCCTCTATCTGGAACGTCTGGTTATGGCTCAAACCTTCCATGCTGACCTCCCAGACACGATTGGGTTGTGAGCTAAAAATTCTTCACTGGTGACGCGGATGAATGGATCCGATGGACGCCAGCCGCGCCGCAAATCGAACAATAATTTCCCCTTCCATATGCCATGCCACAATGCTGTTCTTATGCCTTCGCGATCATTTCCTTCTGAAGCGGCATACCGCAGAATCTTAGTGAGATTAGCGCCATCAAATTCCAATTCATGTTCAGTTAGCCAATTCAGTAGGGCTTGGTCGCAAGTCTCGCTCCAGGCCCAGCTGAAGGTACCTTTAAGAGCGTCAGCAACGAGTGCATCGTACTGGTCTGGCGTGATTAGGAGCCAGCAAACTCTGCGGCGTTGCCAGTACTCACGCTCAATATTCAATAGCTGCCATGACCGTGAACCTTCCGTAGGCAAACTCGGTTTAACTGACACCGCCAACAAACTCCATTTGCCGTGCGCGTCCTTTAGCGTCAAGAGTAGGTCTGTTGTCATAACCCACTCCGCACTTACCCCAGGGGAGCCATAAACAACGGGATGTTTTACATCAAGCTGTTTGCAAATTTCCAAAGTGCCTGGGAAGTCGAGATCAGCGTACCCCACCTGATACTTGTTGAGTTCGTGGCCTCTATATTCGATGCTAAGCGGGAATTGCTCCCGGATATCCGTGACGTCTGGGTGCATTGTGGAGAAGAAAAATGCTACAAGTTCCAAGTCAGAAAGGAGCTCACGATGTCGATCGCCCCATTTCAGGAGATGCGATCGACCTCTGCTGGAAGGATCTGCGCGCGACACGCGGTGCCATGGTGTGTAATCGGTGTAGGTACCTGTGCCGCGCCCTAATCTTGCAAATCGATCTAAAACGCTTAAAGTAAATCTGAGTCCCATGAAGTTCTCCTATCTCGCGTAAGTACGTGACGCCCCGCCTCGAAGTCAGCTCTATGAACTTCGCGACGTAAAGCGAGCCCGCGCCTGGCCGAAGTCAGACGTAGCGTTCGTTGACAATAAAAGGGAGAAGGAAGATACTGGGTGCGTAGTGTTACCCAAGTAGTCTAAAGCCCCGTAGAGTTCCCGCTCTCGGGGTTTTTCTTTTCCCGTCGCTTTTGCGTTTTCCTGACGTCTATGTCATACGTCCTCCATACCTAGAGTTTGCTTTACTCGATGATGTGCTGCTGAACAGCACGTTCCCGTTGTCGTGCGATCCACCGCGCTACATCCTTTGTCAACGCGAACCGCCCCTTCCTTCTCTCAATCGGAAAGATTGGAATTGGCGCGGTCCCTCTCAAGACTGCTTGTCTGAGGGCTGCACTGGAACAGTAACCCAGCGCAGCGCAAAGGCTACAGCCCGTCATTAGCGGGCCGTGCAGGAGCGTGAGCTCGCGTTCGAGTTCCAGTATGAGTAGTTCGCTTGTATCCGGCATGGTCAATATCTTTGAAGACATGGGTGGCCTGATGATTTATCCGATGCCGCGCCATTCGGCTTCAGCATGCTTTTTCCGCAGAAAGCTTGCTTCCACGTTTGCTGTATTCAAGGTAGTCGCATTCAGTCGCGCGTGTATGTTTAGAAGATATACCCAAGTTGGTATATTAATCAAATGGATTGATAAATGTAACCCATACATTACGGCTAAAGTCGTAGGTTTTTTCTATGTTGCGCAGAGAATTTCCATCCTCTGATAAGTGAATTTTCGTTCTCAGCCAGCTTAAATATCATCGAGATTTATAGTTTTAGTGGCGCGAATCAGTTCTGTTAGCATAAACTGACGATTTTTCGATGAATAAACAACGGAAAGCGAAGCGCGATGAAATGGTTGACCCAGTTCGTACAATCTACTGGTTTCAACTCATAGCACGGGCGATCGGATCTGCACGTCCAACCAAAGTTGAGCGTACTGTTTTGAATACGATCAACAACCAAGGTGAAAAAAACGGTAGTCGGTTTGCCACCTACGCCCACGGCTTCCGCGTGCCTCAAAGGGCGTTGATCCAACTTGCAGACAAGCTCAGTCCAGAGTCCACTTACGTCATCGACCACGTGCTATGGGTGGCTCTTCGCCCTAGCAGCGATTTCCAGGATCTAGCTGCGCGGTTGGTCGGAAAGTTAGATACAGAAGTTCAATTCGCAATAAAAAATCCTAATAATCAAACTCAAATACAAGAACGGGAGAGCACACACAGAATGTTGTTACGAAGATTTGGACTCGATAGTCTCGCAGCCCTCGTAATACTATTCATGCTTAATTGCTCTGGAATAAAGTGCCATTCCGATCCAAATATTTCTCTTGATGAAACTGCAGCGAAATTAAAACTATCAATATTCTATATATTGATATTAATGGGGCCAGACATTCCGGAATCCGTTAGGCCGATCATTTTTAACCTTTTTATTGAAAGGGTTTTCAAAATCGACTTAGGCGGTCATTCCCCCAATATTAATTGGGAGGATTTTGATTACTCCATTAGATGCGTCCATATTCGAAACGAATTGGCCAATCTTGGAATAGTCGTGACTGCTTCCCGTCCTTTGAGCAGGGAGGACCTTCGCATACTGTACGATGGATTTCTAGAGTCGTTATGGAAGTGGCCACCGATAGAATGAGCGTCATCATCGGGGGCACTTCTTTCCGCCTACGCGCGAGGTGGTGGTGGCGCCCCGTGGTAGATCGGAGCGCTTGGTTATTGCTGCCAAGACACGTCACCGTCATCTGTGATCGTCAAAAGCGTCCCGTATTTTTAGATTTTTCTGGGGCTGAAACTAGAGCTGTTTGATGATAAGACGCACTTGAAAACGCCCATCATCAACCTCATGTCAGTGTAAATCTTTAAAGATTTACACCAATTTTGTGTCATCTGCTCCAAGGGAAATCAGTGTAAATCTTTAAAGATTTACATCGAGTTTGTGCCATTTTCTTCATGGGGAAAGTAACGACACGCCCCTGATATTCCTTCGGACGAGCTCTTGGGCTTCGCACAGTAGATGCGGCACTTAGTCTTGCTTTGGCAATCTGCAAATGCTGCTATTCGTCGCCATAGTTGCGAGGAGAATCATCGCCTGCGGCGATCTTCAAGCTCTTCGTTGAGAAAGTTTTTCGTTCAGTTCCAGATCAGTTAATTTCCAAAAGATCGACGCAATCGAGAACGTTTTCGCGCGACGCTAGAGCAATTCCAAGATTTGCCTTCGCAACCAGCTCCATCGGTTTAAGGTTCTGCACGTAATGACCATGCGTAATGCGATCCATGCCAGCGCCCGCCAGTTTGGCTACCGTCCGTAAGCTCGCCTCCAAAGCGACGCTATCAAGGCGCCCTCCGTGGAGTATCAGGTTACGCTGGCGATAGAGCCGGTGGAAGGATTCACCGATAGCATCCCTGATGGTCTTCAATTCAGGGCCAGGGTTGCCGAGTAGCTTTCTGAGGCGGTCAACTGCTGCTTCATCCGTAACCGAGGGCATCCGTGGCAATGCGCCATCGATAATGAGCTGGGCCAAAATGCGGCATCGGTCGCGGTTGGTCTCAGCATTGACGATATCGCTACAGACCTGAGGATGGGCGCCCTGCGCCTTATACGACAAAGCCGTCAGTTCCGCGCGTGGAAAAGAACAGGTGACCAGAGTCGCAAGATTATCTGCGGCAGACGCCCGGTCGCTTGGGTCCGCCAGCAGTCCTTCAATCGCACCCCAGCCGCCCGCGATCGCGGCCGGCGGGGAACTTCCCTCCAGATGCGCCAAGAGTTCCAGTGCGGCATCAACGCTGTGACTGGCGTCTGGAGAAAATACGCGGTCCTCGCGGAACAATTCTTTAACTCCGACGCCGCGAGCATCTTCCTTGAGAGATGCTGGAGCTATAGCTCCTTTGACCCACAGCCAAGGCACTCGGTTTAAAGGCTCGGCCATTGCAATTAACGAACGTGCAGCATAGCGGTCTGATTCGCTGCGTGCGGCCTGCGCGGCGCCAAATACGTCGCGGGCCTGGACCTTCAAAATGAGCGCGGCCTGCGCGCGCACGCCCGCGATGTCAAATCCGTTTTCCTTCAGCCAAGCGGTGATTGCTGGGCCTTGCAGCCAGCTCTGCGGCAGTCCATTGGGGAACTTCGGGATAGTCACGAATGCCAGGAGTACCTCAAACTCTCGGCGTGGATTTGCATTCACTTCATTCTGTAGCTCGTCGCATAGCTGAGGCAGCGTGATCGGTGCCGCCGCTTTCAAGCGACTCTTTACGAAGTTGTGCAGATAGGCACCGGAAAAGCCGGCGTCCAGCAGATGGGCTGCAACGCTGCGACCAAAGTGTTCTGGTGTAAATCGATTTGCGGTAACGCATTGGCCCCATCTCGCCAAGTAGTCAGCGGCGACTCTTCTTGAGAGGTCGCGAATGCCAAAATGCGAGGCCCCTTCGGCGCGAGGCACCTGCTGCACCTGTTCACGCAGGAATGCTTTTTCTTGATCTGTGAATGCAGGGTGTGCACCGACGCGCCGCTGGAGTGAGGATGCCATGCGTCTAACCGCTCCGTCACTTAGGTGCCCCTGTCTCATGGCAACGCAAGCCTCGAACAGCTCCTCCATCGCCAGGATCACGCCTATTCCCCAGAGCGAGCGGTGCCAAGGACGGGACGGAGACAAGAATTCCAGCAGCCTCACTACTGCGATGTTTTCACGCTGATTGACAAATTGAAGCATAACGCGTATATTATTTTCCGTGTGTTGACTAAATGTTGACCAACCGTCTAAGCGGGGCGCGACCCGGCCGGATAAGGTAGCCTAGCTACTAATTCCTAATGGCTCAAGCCCCCATCTATTGAAGGCCCTGCGTTGCAGGGCCTTTTGCTTTTCCGACGCCTCTCGGCGGACACTTGTATCGCGCCTTCGCGCGCGCTTGTTCTTCGGTGGCCATTAGCCGCTTGTAACAGGTTGAGGTTTGGTGTCAGAATATCTTTGCATAAACGATATGTCATTAAGGCCATGTTCGTCTAGTGGCAAATCGTTCCGCAGCATCCCAAGTCTTTTCCGAAATGGAGTTCCATGAGCACACCACTCGACCGTTTGCGCCAAAAAACTGAAGTCCTGAAGTCGAAGCGCAGCGTGCTCTCGACCCATCTGTTTGATTTGGAAAAAAGTTTGGCAGAGCTTTTCGACGGACTTGATATCAGAGCTCACACGCCCGACGTAACACTTGAGGAATATGCATTTGACGAGCGCACTTATGGCTATCTGTCCTTTTCAGATAGCACTCTGAGGGTCGCGTATCGAACTACAGAGCAGGATCGTGAGGAGGCGATGTATGGAGTACCAGAAGAGGAGCAAGGGTATAGCGTGCGCGCCCTCGCCAAAACATCGTCAGAATGGCTTGAAAAGCTGGCTACACCTGAAAACATCGCCACTCTTACCTCTCGCCTTGAACTAGCGCTCGACACACTGATAGCATCTACCGATTCCTCGATTTCGGCACTGACAAGAGTGTTTGAGTTTCAAACGGTCCAGGTGCATACCGACGCTGTTGAAACGCTGCAGTCCTTCGATTCAAACCTAGTTAAAGCCTGGAAGGAAGCGCACACTCAGATTACGGTCGCCCCGGCTGAATCGATCACAAAGAGCAGCAGTTACGTTGAGTCGATTTGTAAGCATATTTTGGTCGGGCTTGGTACGCCAATGCCGACGAAACAAGTTATGACTTCTCTTATTGGCGAGTGCGAAAAAGCGCTGGGGCTGTCAGAAGACAAACAAGCCGATCTTGACTTGAAGTCGGTAGTTGGCGGCATCAAGAGTATTTGCCAAGGTATTGGTGCGCTGCGGACGCATTTTGGAACTGCACATGGGAAGGAGCCCGGTGCTTATTTGATCAACGAGCACTACGCGCGGCTGATCAACACCTCTGCTGCTGCAGTAAGCGTGTTTTTGGTTCAGCGATATCACGCCAAGCGCCTGAGCAGCAATTCCCAGTCGACTGGCGTTTCGGCCAGCTAGACTTAGACGCCATTCATTGACTGGAGAAGGCAATGTTCTATGCATGGATTGGTGGTGCTTATCGGCAGCCAATCATTACAGGAGAACGCACAATTTGCAATTGCTGCGAGGGCGATTTGCTCGCCGTTGTACCTCACGATAACCGCGCTCATTGGAGGCACAAGGCGGGTGACTGTGACCCTTGGAGCGAGCCCGAGGGTGAGTGGCATTTGGCTTGGAAAGAGAAATTTCCGTTACACTCGCGCGAGGTGCCGATGATCGACCAAACGACGCAAGAACGCCACCGGGCGGATGTTTTTCTGCAGCTACCTGGTTGCGTAGGTACGACTATCGAACTGCAGCACTCTGCCATTTCTGAAAAAGAGCGCGACGCGCGCGAAGTGTTTTATTCAGCGCGGGGCCGAATGTTCTGGCTCATTCACATCCATAGTGAAACGAATTTCAACGCAATCTCGTTCCGGTGTTCATATAGTACGGAGTCGCCGTTCCAGTTCGGTGGATCCACTTTCTATTCGATGAGCTGGTATGGCCGCAGCAAGCAATTTATTGAGAAATGGAAGCGCTCTCGGACACATGTGTACTTCAACATCGACGGACACATTTTTTATCTTGCAACGATGGCGGTTTGTACCGCAGTGGTTCAAACGCAGCGGAAGGGTGAGTTTGCACTTTGCCACGTCACGGAGCAACAATTTCTCAAATCCGCCGGCGTATGAGTCTGGGTCTGCCGTGCAGATCTTGAGCCTCTCTGTAAGTTGGGGCTACCAGCCTAAATTGTAGTGATCACGACTTGATGTGACATTGGGTGTCAGATGAGTTGGAGTGTAAACTTTTTTCAACCTAGGTCATTGATCACTACCAGTGAGCAATCATGAACAATCGTGGACTGAAACGCCGACGCATCCTTTACCGTAGGGCAAAGGCACAGCGAACGATGCCCGCACGTTTGATTCTTACGCCTGAAGACACAGAATGGCTAAACATGTCACCGGTTGGACGGGAGTTTGGTAGCCCAGCGTTTGAAAATACACGATGCCAGTGACAAGCCTGATTGAGCAAGCCTGGATAGCGTCTCATACAGAATTGCTACTCATCTGACAGTTCCAGTCAGGTTCGATCTGAGCCACTACACCTAAACCACACATAGACCGGTCGCGATTACTGCTGGCTAGCGCGTCCCGAATTACGAAGTGTCTCCTTCATGTCCTGAATGCAAAACTGTTCACCGGCGCTTTCTGCCATGCCCTCGCTCGCGACTGAAGATTTTGGCGAATAAATTTCTTCGATGATTCGCGCGTGGAGAGAGTTGTTTGCTTTAGGCTTTTTCTCCCCGGATGACTTCAACATATAGACACCTTTCGCGATGGGGCGCCAATTTTTGCAAGTCGCCCCAATTTGCGCTGCCTGCTGTGCGTTCGGTCGAAAATCCTCCGCATGAGCAGCATTGAAAATCGTGGCCATTGTGACCGGGATCAGGATTGAAACTAGGCGCATTTTTCTTCACTTTCTTGTTAGGTGCTGGCGTGCATCAACTTAGGAATCGATCAGCGCAGCATGTACGGGTCACTATGATAAGCTAGCTCTGGTACCTCTTCGGATGGATCGCGACCCCTTGGTGGAAAATCTCTTCTCAAAAGGCATTTCCGTGGATATCGCATGCACCGATGATGGCAATGTATAAATGGCCCTGTTGATTTGATGAGCAAAGCATGACGAAATTTACCGACGCACAGATGGAGAAGGCGTATGCCCGTTTTCTGGAATCGCACCCATCGAGCAAAGATAGAATCGATAGTTTGGAGCAAGGTGAAGCAGATGCATTGGGCATCACCATGAATGAGCTGCGCAGTACTGAAATTATGCGTGACGTCCGGGCTATTGCTAAATCGCGGGGCATCGATTCGAACGAATTCTTCTGGATGTTCGTTGCAGACACGCGGGAAGAATATGATGAAATGATTGCGAAAAGTACCCAGGCGATGAAGGCTGCACTCGGAATCTAGCCCACTCTGATCTGCAGCTAGCGTCTAGAACAGGGACACCTGTTTGAAGACTGGGGATTCTGTATCTCCGCTATCATCAACTTCCTCATGAGAGCTTTCTTCTTTTGGTGCCGCAAAAGAAGAAAGCTCTTCAGCGGGCAATAACTCGATCAGAGCGCGTGCAAACTCCGGGTTTTTCGATCCGAGCCAATCATCATAGTGCTCTCGCCGGAGGATCGCTACGCCACGCTTTTCTTCACCAGGGCGATGGAATCTTCGAAGCAGTGGATGATGATCGGCATTCAAGGTGAAATGCGTAAAGGCGTTTGTGATCGAGCCGTCTTCCTCCTGCCAAGTCCGCCACATGCCTGGCAATCCGATGGGCTCTTTTGAACCAAGCTCGATTGCCCAGCGTTCGTGTGCTCCAGTTTCCCAATTCGGCTCAAAGACATTCAAAGCCGGCACAATGCAAAGCTGCTGAGCTAGCCAGAAGCGCTTGTAGTTAAGCTTGCTGCCGACTTCTTCGGCCCGGGCATTCATCGTATCCATTCTGATGCGTTTTGGCTTGGGTAAGGGCTTGCCCATCTCCATCGCTCGCTGCACAGCGCGATCGAACTTTTCTTGTTCCTCTTTAGTTAGCTTTTTAAGCGGTCTGTGTCGCTGGGGGACGAATCCGTACGAGCCGACCAGTGCCTTGCGCTGCCCCTGGTCGTCGTGGATGATGAATGGCGCCTTGCGATCCTTGTAGATGTCATTCTCGCGCCAGTCCTGATCCTCCTCAATAGGCGTGCGAAACCAGTCGAAACATATCTGCCGGCTGACCGTGATGTAGTTGACGCACACAGAGAGTCTCCTTTTCAACAATGTTTGATTGAGCCGCGATTTATCGACGGCGGCATATAGTCTTATCGACGACTCGCCGTGAGGTCACCGTCGCTCCCCCCTGAGAAACCTTCTATAGGCAATTTTAGTTGCTCAGGTCGATCTCCGGAAAAGAAGTACCGTTTAAAGCGCTCCCCAGCTCCTCTGGAGAAACCAACTGGCAAAATAAATGCGGCGTCGCTAAGGGTGCATAGATACACCATACGTTGATCGAATGGTGTATCTAAGCGACATCGGTGATAGCATAATGATTACCTGTCTTGGAATGATGAGTCATGCGACACAACCAAACCTTTAATTCTTTTGATGTTCAAAATGCAGCTCAGCGACTTGGCGAGCGTATTCGCGCGGCGAGACAAGCACAGAAACGCACGTTGGTCGATCTTGAGAAAACATGCCGCGTTCACCGGCAAACGCTCGCACGCCTTGAGCGCGGCGATCCCGGTGTTTCCCTCGGCGTTTTCTTGAGTGTGCTTGAGGCGTTGCGGGAACTGTCCAGTATCGAGTTGCTCGTCAGCCAGCCAGATACGCCCGTGCATATGCGGTCGGAATTCCAGGTGCCTCTTGAGCGAAATTTCTGATGGTAATCGAGCTTTGTAGTTTAAGCTGTTTTTGCAATCAAACGGAGCAAGACAACGCTATTGAAAATTCCGAGATTTTGTCGGAATCTCTCCAAGCATCTTGCTCAGGTCAACAAGACGCTTTGCGACCAGATGGGTGACGCCGCTATCGCTCTGCCAGATACCATACACGCCAAGTAGTTCGGCACCCATCACCTCTCGTCGGAACTCGTCAACAATACTGGACCAGCAAATCACGTTCACTGTACCTGCCTCGTCTTCAAGCGTGATGAATACCACTCCCTTGGCGGTGCCCGGTCGCTGCCTTACCGTTACGATACCGCAGCCGCGCGCAAGCTGGCCATTCTGGTAGTGGGCAAGCACATCGCTCGGCACGAAGCGCATGCCAGATAGCTTTTCACGCAGGAACGAGAGAGGATGGCTGCGTAGTGTCAGACCGAGATGCTTGTAGTCGGTTACAACGTCCTCTGCCTCCGTTGGCGCCTCCAGCTCTACGAGCTCTTCCGCAATTTCAGCCCGTCGCAGCAGACCTTTGTCCGGCACACTCGCTTTCGCTTGCCACATAGCTTGGCGTCGGTTTCCCGACAACGAACTAAGTGCGCCACTGCGCGCGAGCGCATTCATGTCGCCAGCATCCAACGTCGCTCTTGCCGCAAGGTCTGTAGCGCTAGACAGTGGCTTTATCGCGCGCGCCTCTTCAATGCGCCACGCCGCATCCTGCTTGAGCCCTTTGACGTTATTCAAGCCCAGCCGCACCGCAGGCTGTGTGCCTTGTGTTGCCGTTTCAAGAGACGCTTCCCAGTTACTGATGCTCACATCAACGGGGCGTACTTCAACCCCATTTCTCCTGGCATCCTGGACTAGCGATGAGCGCGAGTAGAAACCCATCGGTTGGCTGTTAAGGAGTGCCGCAAGAAATGCCGATGGCTCGTGCCGCTTCAACCAGCACGAGGCATACGCCAGAAGCGCAAAGCTGTGCGCATGAGACTCCGGAAAACCGTACGACGCAAAACCTTTCAGTTGCCCGATTATGCCTTTCGCGAAGTTTTCGTCGTATCCTCGCTCCAGCATTCCTGAGAGCAGGTCATCTTCGAACTGCGCCAGGTTTCCCTTGCGCTGCCATGCCGCCATCGCGCGGCGTAATGCATCGGCTTTGCCGGCGGAAAAGCCGGCAGCGACCATTGCGATACTCATCACTTGCTCCTGGAAGATTGGCACACCAAGGGTGCGTTCGAGAACGCCCTGGATTTCCGGGCTTGGGTAAGTGACTGCGTCCAGACCTTGGCGCCGCCGTATGTAAGGCTGAATCATGCCACCTTGAATCGGTCCTGGGCGAATAATGGCAACCTCAATGACCAGGTCATAAAATGTCCGAGGTTTCATTCGAGGTAGCATCGACATCTGAGCCCTCGATTCGATTTGGAAGACCCCCATCGTTTCGCCCTTACATACCATGTCGTAGGTGGCTTGGTCCTCCGCAGGGATATCGCCAAGTTCGAATCTCGAACCACGCTGCTGTGATACGAGATCCAATGTGCGGCGAATGCATGACAGCATCCCTAACGCCAAGAGATCAATCTTCAGCAAGCCGACTGCGTCAAGGTCGTTCTTGTCCCATTGAACCACTGTGCGATCATCCATCGCTGCCGGCTCGATAGGTACAAGCCGAGACAATTTGGTGTGCGATATCACGAAGCCACCAGGATGCTGAGAAAGGTGTCGGGGCGCTCCCATCAGCGCATCGGCAAGGCTATTCCACTTCTCTGCGATTGCTGATTCAGGATCGAAGCCGCAATGGAGCATGCGGCTGAACAAATCCGCCCGGCCACCCCAGGAGTTGCTGGCGCCGGCAATTTTCTCCACTATGCTGAGATCCACGCCGAGTGCCTTACCAACATCACGCAAGACCGACTTGGGACGATAGGAGATTACGACCGCAGTGAGTGCGGCACGCATCCTGCCGTATTTTTGATACACATATTGAAGCACTTCCTCGCGGCGCTGATGTTCGAAGTCAATGTCGATGTCCGGCGGCTCATTGCGCTCCCTTGACATGAACCTTTCGAACAAGAGTGTGCCGCGCGAGGGATCCACTTCCGTGACGCCGAGGCAGTAACAAACGGCACTGTTAGCAGCCGAGCCGCGGCCCTGACAAAGTATTTGTTTGCCTCGCGCGAACCGCACAATATCGAATACCGTCAGAAAATACGACTCATACTGAAGGTCGGCAATGATGTCGAGTTCATGTTCAAGTTGTGCTTGCACGTTTGCAGGGACTCCTTGCGGAAATCGCCAGTGGGCCCCGATATAGGCTTCACTGCGCAGATAGCTAATTGGCGTCTCGCCTTGGGGTACCAGCTCATGCGGGTATTCATAACGCAATTCGTCGAGCGAGAAGCTGCACATGTTAGCTAAACGTACAGTTTCTCCTAATGCCGCTCTTGGATAAAGATTGGCCAGACGCAAGCGCGAACGCATATGCTGCTCGGCGTTGGGTGGTAGCTTAAAGCCGCACTGCGAAACCGGGACGCTATGCCTGATTGCCGTCACCGTGTCGTGAAGCGGCTTATAGGACCTGACATGCATGACCACATCGCCGGTGGCGACGACCGGCATACTGAATTCGTCGGAGATCTCTTGAACAAGCTGACGATGCGCCGCATCCTTGTTGCGGTAGTGAAGTGCCAACGCGATACGCGCACGTCCTGGTGCACACTGCACAAGCCATGCGGCCTGCTGCTCCACGTCTTCATAGTTGGCGCAGTACTTCGGCACCAGAATGAATTGGCAATCAGGCAGGCCACGCAAATGCACCAGGTCGCCAACCGGTGTAGCGATGTCACGAGGACGCAGGAGGTACGAGCCTTTCTCGGCACGCATGCGGCCAACCGTAATGAGCTCGCTCAGGTTCCCGTAGCCGTTCTTGTTCATGGCCAGAATGATGAGGCGAAACGACGGGCTTCCCCCTTCTGGCGTGACTTCGACCTGACTACCGATCAGAAGCGGGAGACCGATCTCCTTAGCGGCGAGGTGAGCACGAACAACGCCGGCAAGCGAACACTCATCCGTGATCGCCAGCGCACTGTAACCAAGAAAATATGCGCGCTCCACAAGCTGCTCGGGCGCAGAGGCTCCGGTAAGAAAAGAAAAATGAGTCAGGCACTGCAGCTCTGCGTACTCAGGTAAAGATGCCGTTTGCGGCGGTATTGAGGATTGAGACTGAGACATAGGTCACGCGAAGAGTCCGTGCAGATACCAAAGAACATCACCTTGTATCCGTTCTCTATAAATCCAGTAGCAACTGGCGTCTGTGGATTGGGCGACGTAATAGTCGCGCGCCTCGATTTGATCACTCCACCAGCCGGCTTCAAGTCGCTCCGGCCCTTCAAGAATTTGAAGCTGACTGATATATACCGGGCGCTCGCCGCGGACCAACAGCTTGATTGGGTTTGGCAGTAACCAGAACGGGCGACCACCGAGTATTCCCTCAATCTGGGATTTAGGTTGTTTGGTCGTGGCCGGCACCCAGCAATTGTAGATCTCAGGACGGTGATCATCGACGCACGCCGGGACGAGGACGTGCTCGGCGCCGAGTCGTGCGGTCAGCAATTCCAATAGGCGTGTGTAATCCTGAGGTGAACCACCGGGTTCAGGGAATAGCGATTCATTTGGCGGCAACATGGGTTCCACATGCAATACCTCCAATCGTAAGGCGATCACCGGTCGTTCCAGCTCAACCTTCGCCAGGCGCTCCTTCAGCAGGCGAATAAGGTGATGCTCATGCCATGCCGGCTCAGCAAGCGCGATTTCAAGCGGAGTGGGCGCCACAGCGGCGCGACCTCGCTCATGCTCCATGAGTATCACGAATGTTCGCACCGATTGCTGGAGTGCTACAAGCCATCCAACGAGCTGGAGAATAAGACTGGTTGCCCCGTAGAGCAGTGCGTCGGCATGCTCGATCCGGTCAAATGTCTCAAGCCTCGCGCTAAACGTCAGAGGCGGCTGTATCCACTCATGCAGTTCAGGCGCTTCGCCATATGCTCGATCCAAGGCAGCAAGTAATTCCTTGCTGGTTCTGCGTAACAGGCCAGCGCGCGGCAACCGGCGCAGTGCCGACAGTCGCTTCGCGCCTACATCATTTAGCCAATCATGAAACAGCGCGGCAGCCGGGACGAGACTGCATGGCAACATGTCAAGGCGCCGATGCAATGAGGCGATTGAAAGTACACGTCGACGCAGGATCATCCCTTTCATACGATAGCTCTGGGCAAGCAGCCACGCAGCTTCAGCCGTTGGCGCAACGCCAAGCTGCGCGCTCAACCCCATAGCCTCAACGCTGGCTGTTACGCGCGCGCAGAGCGCATGGGGGCCGCGAAACAACGTGAGGCTCGCACTAACGTCAAGCAAGACCGAGAAATCCGGCTGAAAAGTTACTTCTGGGGTGAACTGCATCAGGGCCGTAGCGAGTGCATCGAGCGCCACCTCTTCGCGCTCCTGTGCTCGCTCAAGCACAATCGTGTTTGGCGATACAGCCGCGACGCCTGCGCTGCGCATGCCCACCTTCACGCCCTCCATCGCGGCCGATGGAGACATGGATATGACATCCCCTTGATCTACCACCGCAAACGAGCCCGGTTCAGACCAGCGCGGCCGCAAGGCTTCTAGCGGAAGTAGTGGCAGGTGCACGCTTAATAGGAGCTTCATGGTCTTTGTCGAACAGCCGGCGACCTGCAGGCATGTCAATGAGTGGAACGAAAAGAGGCGCTTCGCAAGTAGGTCCGCGTCGTTTAATGATGTCGGCAGAGACGCCACCATGCGCCGGCCTGAGCGCTATACGCAACGGCGATACCGAGGAATCGGCGGCAGAAGCCAATGGTCGAATCAGCCAGATCCAGGTATCAGTGGCCTGAGCGGCAAGATGTAACCGCCTCAAGGCTTCAGGCCGCACATTGGACTGCCAAAGGACCACAGCACCACAGCCGCCATTCTTCAGAATCTGCTCCGCTGACCAGAGGGCATCGGCTGAGCTTTGGGGGCGCAGCCATAGGAGATTTTTATCGTTCATATTCCATGACCGGCAGGCCATTGAGTACGGCAGATATGGGGGCTGGACGAACGCAATCCGCTGCTTCTGCGACAAGGATGCCAGGCTCGGTTTGAGCAGTTGCATTTCGCCTATCCCGTGGCGTTGAACCAACAGCTCAACTAGTTCGGAACGAGGCCATCCTTTGTTCGGTAGCTCTTGATCAAGTTGTACATGACCCGTCACCATCGTGGTAGCGCGAGAGACAGCAAGTTCGCTGGCACGCCAAACATCCCGCATAGCGAGAGCACCCGCCTGTCTGGCGGCGTCGGTGATTTGAAGCGGCGGGGAAAGCATGGCAAGTGTCCGAGGGCTGTCGCTATAATACTGTACATACATACAGTATCCATCATCCCAAACAAATCCGCAAGGTGAGCAGGGTGGATGGTTTTAAGATGGTGTCTTCGAACCAAGAGTAAAATCTGGTCGTGGTGGAGTCGAAGTCAAATTGACAATCTGCGAAGGACGAATAATGAGCGGTCACACTGAACCGGTCCCTGTCTTTGGGCAGGATTTCGAGCAGCTTCAGGCATTTCTTCTTGATGAGGATGGGGCAATATCCCCGATGCGCTTTGCGCGCGTATTCAGTCTTGATCTACCGACGCTGGCTAGTGCCGCACACATTTCTATGGAAAAGCTCAGCGAGACGCCGAGCGACGAAAGTGTTCAACGCTATTTACGCGAAAGCCTTCAAATTACTAGCGCTGCTACTGCAATTGCTCAAAGTGTCGAGCGGGCACTGTTGTGGTTCAAAGATGCGCCTCTCACGCCCTTCGATGACAAGACTGGTCACGAATTGGCGGCAGAAGGCCGGACACGTGATGTATTGCGTTATATCAGCTCCCTGCAGGAAGGATTCGCTGGTTGACGGCGCGCGGCCAGGTCGGGCGTGGCGCACATCAGAAGTAATGTCGCCACGTTATTCAGAAAAGCACTGCTAACGATTTAGCCGCCTATTGCGCGGTGAAGCCACCGTCGACCGAGAGACCGGAGCCAATCACAAAACTCGCACCAGGGCTGCACAGCCAAAGGACTGCCGCAGCCAGTTCGGTCGAATCGCCTAAACGTCCAATCGGCTGCGCTGCGATGACTTGATTCAATTCCTCCGGCTTGCTCTTTTTCATATTGGCCAACATCGGAGTATCGAAGACACCCGGGCATACAGCGTTGACACGTATCCCTCGTGCGGCATACTCAACCCCGGCGCTTTTAGTCAGGCCTAGTACCCCGTGCTTTGTGCCGTGATACGCCGCACGTCCGGCTTGACCGACCAGACCGCCAAGCGAGGAACAGTTGACGATCACGCCGCTACCCTGTTTCTCCATCTGAAGTAGCTCGTGCTTCATGCATGCCCAAACACCACGCAAGTTAACATTGTTGACTGCGTCGTAGGCCTCCGCGCTGGTGACAGTGAACGCTTCATGGGGACCTTGTATTCCCGCGTTATTAAAAGCCATGTCAAGGCGCCCGAATTCAGCAACAGTCTGCTCGACCAGTTTGGCGACATCTGCCTCATTAGCAACGTCACACACGATGGCAAGCACTTCGTGGCCTGCTGCAGCCAATTTCGATGCGGCCGAAGTCAGTGTCTCTTCTTTGTCAGCAGACATTACGACTTTTGCACCAGCTTCGGCGAACGCTTTTGCAGTCGCGAAGCCAAGGCCGGAACTAGCACCCGTTACCAAGGCTACCTGACCAGTAAAGTTGTAAGTTGGATTCATATTTTTCTTTCACTTGATATGGGTTATACGTGCATTACGCTACTGTCGCCGATGGCCGCCCGCGGCATGGGCGCTACCGATAATGCAGTCGGATCGGCATAACCGAACGAGATCCCGAATAGAAGCTTCATCTCATCGGGTATCCCAAGGTGTTCCCGAATCGGATCGGCGAACAAACCCAGTAGTGTTTGAGGTATTCCGGCATAGCCGCGAGCGGTCAGCGACAGGAGGAAGGTTTGGGCATACATGCCAATGTCGGCGGCAACGCGCACACCGTCACCGACGGACGGCATGAATAAGAAGGCGGCATGGGGAGCGCCGAAGAAATCGAGATTACGCAAGATAGCTTCATGACGCCCCGCCTTGTCTTCGCGTGCGATACCCAATGCTTCGTAGTACGCTTTACCTTGGGCGCGGCGCCGTTCATCAAGTCGCCCCGGAAAAGCTGTCTCATCCCAACTAAAGTCGGGTGAATAACTCGCCTTTTCCGCCTGCTCAATTAAAACTTGCGTCAACGACGCGCGCGTTGCGCCGGATACGACATGAACGTGCCACGGCTGCGTGTTGCAATTAGAAGGCGCGCGCTGCGCATCCTCCAGAACAGCCTTGATCTGTGTCGCTTCAAGCGGTTGAGCGAGAAACTGCCGCACTGATTGCCGTCGACGAACGAGGTCGTGAAAAGACTGCGACTGATCCATCATGCTTCCTTTATCGATTTACGTGACAACACTGCGAGCGATGAGGGTTATGATGCGACCACATCGAACCAACCGGGCGTGGCCTTGATAACGTCCCAAAGTTTGCTCGGAATACCTGTACGCGGTACGTCGGCAGCCGAAATCGAAAGGCGAACATCACTAGCTCGGCCATTGCGAGCACAAGCAACCCAATCCGGATTGATCACCAAGCTCTGTCCCACAGCGACGAGCGAAAGCCCCGTGTTGAGCGCGCTGTCAGCCTGGGCTGGCGTCTTGATGCGTCCCGCAGCCATCAGCGGGACGCGATCGCCTATATGGTCGTGCAATATGCCGACGATCGTGGTGCTGTATGTGCCAGACGAAGGCACCTGGTCTAATGCATTACCCAACGACGCGTGGATATAGCTTGCACCAGCGTCAATCACACGTGTGATCAACTGCAGCGAGTCAGCGATCTCCAATCCTCCCTCGATATTTTCCTCAACCGAGATGCGATATCCGAGTGCAAACGGTCCGTCCGCGTGCTCAGCAATTGTGCGCTTAACAGCTTCCACAATTGCTAGCGGAAAACGCATACGGTTCTCCAGCGATCCGCCCCATTGGTCAGTGCGCCGATTCGAATGCGGGGAGAAAAAGTTCTGGATCAGGAAGCCATGAGCTCCGTGAAGTTCGATCCCATCAAAGCCGGCCGCAATGGCACGCCTTGTCGCATCGGCGAATGCTTGCACTACAGCGATGACTTCTTCGTCACTCAACGCCCTGGGCATGACGGCCTGTGCAAACGGGCCGCCATCGCCCGGAACAGCGCTTGCAGCGACTACGTCTGACACCAACGTCGGCAAGGTCTTCACGCCAGCATGGAAGATTTGCAGGATAGCCGGCGCACCGCCGCTTTTGGCTGCGAGCGCCAATTTGCGCAGGCTCGGAATAAATCGGTCGTCGTGAGCGGCAAATTCACCGGTAAAGCCTACGCCATTTGCTTGTACGTGCGTGCAGCCGGTAATGACCAAACCTACGTCTTGAGCCCTTCGACGATAATACGCCTCCTCTTCATCGGACACGGTACCGTCTTCATTGCTGGCCCAAGTGGTCATCGGCGCCATCACGACGCGATTGCGCAATACCAAACCTGGTAGGAGCGCCAACGGCTCAAATAACTCGCTGTGTTTCACGGTATTTCACTTTCATTTAGAGATTGCTAGGCCGCCAGCGGCGGCGCTCTGAGACGTCAAACCGTATAGTCGATCTGGCTCATGTGTGCTTCACCCATCCGATCGCCGAAAACCGGGTATTTTCCCAGCATCGTGTCGATAGCAAGGACATCGGTGGCGGTCAGTTGCACGCGTTGAGCGCCGAGGTTTTCCAGCAGATGCACCTCGGTGCGCGTGCCTGGAATTGGAACGATGTTCGGGCCTTTTGCCAGCAGCCAAGCCAACGAGATCTGGGAAGGTGTCGCGCCTTTTTTCGCCGCATACGCTTTCAGCCATTCGATCAGCGGCATATTGAGTTTCAAGAACTCTTGCGAGAAACGCGGGAAGCCGGCGCGGAAGTCGGTTTTGGGATCAAACTTCGTATTCGTATCGATCTTGCCGGTCAAGAAACCAGCGCCCACCGGCGACCAGGGCACAAAGCCGATCCCTAGTTCCTTGCAGGTATCCAGCACGCCATTCAGTTCCACGTTCCGCGTCCACAGTGAGTATTCCGACTGGACCGCAGCCACTGGCTGCACGGCGTGCGCGCGACGAATAGTTTTCGCGCTCGCTTCCGACAGGCCGAAATGGAGTACCTTGCCCTGATTGATCAACTCCTTGAGTGCACCAGCGACTTCTTCGATCGGCACAGCCGGGTCAACCCTGTGTTGGTAGTACAAGTCGATGTGGTCGGTACGCAAGCGTTTGAGCGACTCTTCCACTACTTTTCGGATATGCTCCGGACGGCTATTTAGGGCGATCGTCCCGTCAATCGCGAAACCAAATTTCGTCGCGATCTGTACCTTGTCACGGAACGGGGCAAGCGCCTCGCCGACGAATTCCTCACTGATATATGGCCCGTAGACCTCCGCCGTATCAAAGAACGTCACACCGTTTTCGTATGCGGTGCGGATGGTTTTGATAGCCTGCTCCTTGGGGACGGGCGCGTTGTAATTGCCCGCGAACGTCATGCACCCGGCGCCGATTTCCGACACCTTCATTGTTCCTAAAGTGCGTTGTTTCATCTCATTTCCTCGCGTTGGTTGAGTGGTTTGATTGGTCTGCGCGCGTGCTGTACTCGCGCCGAGCATCGGACCGATTGCTGCTGATGCGCCAAGCAAGGCCGAGTGCTTCATGAACGCACGCCGTCCTGCATCAGCATTCGCCGAGCGATCGTGTGCCTGCGGCGGCACGCCAGGATTTTGATTTGCTGACATCGACTCTGCCCTTTTATCCGTGTTGAAGAAAAATGCTGTGACTTAATGACTCCAATGTAACCCCGCACGATAGATATGATTAGATGCGATAATCCTCTTGCGCTTATAGGCAAGGGTTATAAATGATTAAAGAGAGCATGGATGATTTGGGGGCGTTCCTGGTCGTCGCGACGCAACGTAGCTTTACGCGCGCCGCAGCTCAGCTCGGAATTTCGCAGCCCGCGCTGAGTGCCAAGATCACTGCGTTGGAGGCGCGACTCGGCGTGCGCTTGCTAACACGTTCAACCCGCAGCGTCTCCACTACCGAGGCAGGCGAGAGACTATTCAATGCGATCGGGCCACACTTCGACGGCATTGCATCGGGATTAAATGAATTGAGCGAGCTACGGGACAAACCTGCCGGAAGCATACGAATTACCTCAGTCGAACATGCGTCGCAGACTATTCTGCTACCTGCACTGGCGACGCTGCTTTCTGACTACCCCGATATCACTGTAGAAATCATCGACGACTACAGTCTTGCCGACATTGTGGCGGACCGGTTCGATGCGGGGGTACGTCTCGGAGAACAAGTGGCGCAAGACATGATTGCTGTACGCATAGGCCCCGACTTTAAGCAATGCGTAGTCGGTTCACCTGCATACTTCAAAAGATGGGGAAAGCCCCAAACGCCTCACGACTTAACTGAACATCGTTGCATTGCGTTGCGCCTGCCGACATCGGGGGGTGTCTGGTCGTGGCCATTTGAAAAAGAGGGCCGAGAATTGAAAGTTCGTCCAGCGGGGCAATTGGCGTTCAATACGATCACATTGCAACTTGGTAGCTGCCTGGCAGGAATTGGTCTGGGCTACCTGCCCGAAGATGTCGTGAAGGAACATATTACGGCTGGCCGCCTGCAACGAGTGTTGACGGAATGGTCGGCGCCGATGTCGGGTTATCATCTCTACTATCCGAGCAGGCGCCAGCACACCGCAGCATTTTCTTTGGTCGTCTCAGCTTTAAGCCTTGGAGGAAGACAGCAACGCACTCGGTAGCTTGCTTGGTCACTTGATGCTGGCGCACTGGTAATTTAGGCAAACGCGGGGAGCATGAATTTGCAATCCCGGAAAATCGAGTGCTCGAAACAAAAAAGCGCCCTGCGGTATTGAGGCTAGTCTTTCCCGACCTCGTTCGGATGAAGCCGTTGCGTTTCGTCGCTAAGAACATTAATCGGCTCCCAGGACAGCAGAGCTGCTGTTCGGTTTATCACCCACATCATATCGGTATCGGATCCCCAGCCGGTCCGAAGGAGGCGTGCTAGATATTGCTGGAGTATTTCCTGACGGGATAAGTGTGCGTACTTGCCTTTCTCGTTCAGCAAGCATCGCTCCACGAACTGATTGGCAAGGTCTTCGCAAAGCTCCCATCGCGCGAGTACTTCGGGCGGGGACGTGCCTGGCTCATAGTACTTACCGCCATAAGAGACCAGCGCGATCTTAGGTTGTGCGCCACTGATTGAAGCGGCCTGAGGTTGAGCGGGGAAGTCCGATGGAATCAGTGCTCGCTTAATCTCGACCTCTAGTGTCGACGAGCGTTCGCAATGAACTTTATCAGCAAGTGCAACTGCGGAACTGATCGTATTTTCAATGTCTGCGGCACTAGCACCTGGGGCGATGAGCAAGGTGGCCAGCAGGGTAGCTGGCGCATTTGCTAAAAATCCGGCGACAGCCGGCACCAAGTTTGGAGTGAGCTCATTTGTCTTTATGGCTCGAATTAGTTCTGCAGCCGCAACCGAGCCATCCAGGGGCAGTGATGCCAGGAAGGTGTCTACCTGATGCTGTGTGTCTGGTGTTGAATGTATGTTCTGCATCTCGATTTCTCCAAAGGCACCAACGAGCAAAATCCGATACGGTAGCGACGAATATCGGTGGCCTTAGTATTCACCACCGATGTGGATGACTTCGCCACCAAGGCTGACGATGCTGCGAAAACCTACTCCCATCCAAGGGCTGCGCAAATAACAGATGGACTCGTGCAAGTGACCATGAAAAGCTCTCTGTACACCTAAGCATTGCGCGAGGTGCGTTATCACCTCAAATCCAAATTCATGCAGACCTGGCGCTTCATGTGTAACCAGCACATCAGCAGACTGCTGGGATAGGTAAAAAACGTCTGCTGGAAAAATTGTAGTGAGGTGACGCAAAGGCAGTCCGCCCCGGAACAGATTACCTTTCCCAAGTGTTTTCGCGTATGCACTACCACTAAGCAGTGGATCGACTGCTACATCAGCTCTCGGATTCCACGGCTTTCTGAAAACTCCGCCCAATCCAGCGATGCGTACGCCTCTGATCGTTGCGACAGAACTGTGCAGATTGATGAAGCCGCTGTTGGTTAGATTGTCCCAATTCGATTCGGAGTCGCTGTCATGGTTACCCGGAATGTAGGCAACTTCAATATTGGCCTGAAGATCTCGTAGCTCGCTCTGTAGCGGACCGCGGCAATCGAGATCGCCTAAGAAGATAATTGCATCCGGGGTTCGATGATCTGTCGCGTTGAGAATGTGCGCGAACTCACCGTGGCAGTCTCCTGCAAACCAGATTTCCGGCATATTCCCGTTGGCGTGCACCATTTCCTCCATTGCCTTTCGTAGTGCTGTCTTTAATGCCGTGTAAAGTCTATCAACTCGTCTAGTCGCCCGGCTGCAGTGGTGACATACGGCAGGGCCTTTCCAATAGGACCGGTATGTCCGAAAGAAGCCACAGGCGCTAGGTACTGTTTTAAAATCGGGAATATGCCTTAGAATCCAACTGAAGAAGGATGCTTGTATGTTAAAGCTGTGGCGGTTATTCCGTATTTATGACGAACGTTCTACCAAGAAAAAAATAGAAGGCGCCAAGGATTCTATCTCAGTCAAAGCCCGTCTCACGCACATCAAACAGTTACGCAGCATCGAGATCGAGACCTCGATGAACCACTATAAATCGTTTACAGCGCCCAATCCGGACATCAAAGCGACTATATATTCCTCGGATCAGGTCGTGGTGGGTCAGGTAACGTACGCGGTATCACCCCTATTCGATAAGCTCTATATATTCGACATCACCATACACGATGCTTTCCGCCGTCAAGGCTTTGGTCTTGCTGTAATTGCGTATCTCGCGAATACGCATCGCCTGCCCATGGCTACGATCAAAGAGGTATTATCGGCAAGCGGATTTTGGCGTGCGGCTCGCCTGGCCAGCGGTCCAATTGAAACCTTATCCCTCAGCGAGATGGACTTAGAGCGTGAACGATGGGCTCATCTCAAGCCCCTGGTGGATCAATTGGATTCTCTAATCTCCGATCGATTGTCCAACAAGCGCGAGTCGTGGGAAATCGCTGTCGGCCGGGGACTACCGGACTGGCCGTCGTCGAAATTTACTCCGCTCGCGACGGCGGATCACTGGGGGTAAGGTGGGCAACTACGTCGCCACACAACATACAGAAACCCGCCTATTCTTTGCAATTACTTTTCACCGCCGAAGTTGGCAGCGTCTGCTCCCTGACTCAAGTCGGTATCCGGAGGGTCCCCAAGTAGGCAGCCTCATCTGAGTGATCTAAGTCGCGCCAGCTCTCATTCACGCCTGCATAGCCTTCGCAGTCGTTAAGGATCAATCCGGCTCGCCCCGCTTTATCGAACGTCAGCTTAGCACGGCAGTTAAGAGTGTCGCCAGTGAACATTCGATCGCCATCGAAATCGTGGTCTCCAGCCATGTCGCCATCTGCGTCAATGCTCCAGGTGACTCTGGCTTCCCACAAATTTTCAGTGGGAGGAATTTTGTAGGGCAGTTCAGCTTCGCTATCGAAAGAGGCATTCGTCTCGGACATGGCCGCTGATACATCATCTGAATTGGTGATCGCATCCACCATGACTTCGCGCGCGTAGTCGTCATAGAAATCGGGAAGATCTTTGTAAACCGGAACAGGTGCTGTGCTCGTCAGGGCAACTACACAAGCTTGAATTAGCTCGGTGATGTGACTTACACCGATCGCAAGTGCACGCTTCTGAGCGGTATCCAGGTTCAGCACCAACATTTCGGCATCGTCGAGATGGTAGGCCCGACTCTCGTCTCGTTCTTCTAAAACCAATGCGGCATAGCTGTGGTAGCCAAGCATGCCGGCTAAGACTTCCGCAATGCGAGAGCGTTTTATTGATTGACCGTTGTTGGTCAGAGAAATGAATGCGGCATGGGCGGCCGCACTAATAAGCGTAGTCATAATATTCTCCATGTTCGCTTGCGCTGGCCGTTTTGTCGCTGTCGAACAGTCGAAAATATGACGATTGGATGAGCGTTGTTTTACGATGCATGCCGTTTCAAGCTGGCCAGAGCTTAGGCGGGTCGCCTTGAGGTCATATTAGCCTGTAAGCAGTTGAAGGGCAACTCTTCTCGCGTATGTGGGCATAGGTTGTTTCAATTTGCGGCGCAGCTCTTTGTTTGGAATAAAATGTCCGAAACCAACTGACAAGAGCACTCGGCAAGATGCACGTCTCATCTCTTAAGCTATGGAATTTCCGTAAGTTCGGCGGCGACGCATTTGACCTGATCGCTCCACACCTCGAAGTGGGCTTCAGCCCGGGCCTCAATG
This sequence comes from Duganella levis, assembly GCF_009857605.1. Taxonomy (GTDB): domain Bacteria; phylum Pseudomonadota; class Gammaproteobacteria; order Burkholderiales; family Burkholderiaceae_D; genus Rugamonas; species Rugamonas levis. The sequence continues at coordinate 77,585 of NZ_WWCT01000007.1, forward strand.
TGCTTATTGGCGAGAACGACTCGGGTAAGACCGCGATCATCGATGCGGTGAGGCTCGTACTGAAGACCCACAGCTACGATTGGTCGAGAGTCGACGGGGACGACTTCCACAAGTCTGGGGAACGTCTGCGCATTGAGCTAACCCTGTCAGGACTAAAGCCAGAGGAAGGCAAAAATTTCACGGAGTTCCTGTGCTGGGAAGATGACAAAGAAGAGGTCAGGCCTTTCCTGAGATTGATACTGGACGTCAGGAAGAACCCAGCTACCGGCCAGATCTTGCCTTACGAGGTTCGAGCTGGTGGCGACGCTGACGGCAAACAGCTAAGTCCTGAGGCCAAAGAGTATCTGAAGGTAACCTACCTTAAGCCGCTAAGGGATGCCGAAGAGGAGCTCGTTGCGCGGAAGAACTCTCGTCTATCTCAAATCCTTATCGGGCACGAGGCGTTCAAGGGAAAGGGCGAAGGCCACGTCCTGATGGACCACTTGAAGAGCTTCAACCTCTCGTTGGAAAATTACTTCGAGGGAAACGACCACGCTGGCGAGCCGATCGATGATCAGCTTGGAAAGGGACTCAAAGACAGCATCGATGGCTATATCAAGCAGCTCTATCAACAGGGCAAGAAGACGGGCCTGTCGGTCACAGAGCGCGGACAATTGAAGGGGCTACTCGAAAAGTTGGAGCTTTCCATACTCGGTGAGACGAGACCCGGCCTGGGAACGCTCAACCGGCTTTTCATGGCGTCCGAGCTCCTCCACCTCAATAAGCTCAACTGGACGGGAATCAGGCTAGGGCTCGTGGAGGAGTTGGAGGCGCACCTTCACCCGCAGGCGCAAATGCAGGCCATAGAAACCCTGCAGAAGCAAACCGAAGTCCAACTCATGCTTACGACCCACAGCCCGAACATTGGATCGAAGCTCGACCTGAAAAACCTTATCGTATGTAATGGTAGCAAGGCATACCCGATGGGAGGCGAACACACCGAGCTCGATGCTGATGACTACGTGTTTCTTGAGCGCTTTCTGGATGTGACCAAGGCGAATCTCTTTTTCTCGAAAGGCGTAATCCTCGTTGAAGGATGGTCCGAAGAACTGTTCCTCGGCGAATTTGCGAGGCTTCTTGGCTACGATTTGACCGAAAAGGGCGTTGCTGTGGTCAATGTCAGCAGCCTTGCCTTCATTCGCTACGCGAACGTCTTCAAGCGGAAGGCTGAGCCCCACTTCGAAATTCCGGTGGCCGTGCTTACCGACGTCGACGTTCCTTTCGACGAAGAGGATGGTACAACGCCTGGCGACAAAGCTAATCTGGCTGCTGCAATAACCGCCAAGCAGAAAAAATACGATGGCCAGTGCGTAAGGTCGTTCATCTCCCCGAGGTGGACCCTGGAATATTGCCTTTCCAAGTCTAATGCATTCAAAGCGAAGTTCGCTGAGATCGTCATGGCAGCCCACAACCGCACAGATTGGACAGACTTCGACGCGACGTTGGCGGATAAGTTGAAACGCCAGGCACTCGCCAAGACTGAGATTTCTGCGCGACTCGCCCAGGCATTATCGAAAGGCGAAATTAAAAAAGAACAGGTGGCCGGCGACGTGCATGTGGAGTACTTAGTAAAGGCAATTGAATATGCCTGTGGAAATTAACCTAACTGAAGACGACATCGCGTATGCCGAGAGCGTGCTGCTGCCCAAAGGCGCGTCTTTCGATCACGAACGGAGGGAATTTATTCGCAACCTCGGCACTCTCGACCTCCAAGCCGTGCCGGGTAGCGGAAAGACGACCGCATTGCTCGCGAAATTGCTGATCCTGGACCGCTACCTACCGTTCGCGGACGGATCCGGGATACTCGTCCTCTCGCACACTAACGCCGCTATTGACGAGATTCGCTCAAGGATCGGGTCCCACTGCAAGGCGTTATTTAGGTACCCGAATTTCGTAGGCACCATTCAAGGCTTCGTGGACGATTTCTTGGCTATCCCCTATTTCACCAACCGATACCACCGCGTACCAGTCCGAATCGACGACGAGATTCGTGAGCAGAGGTTTGCGAACCGCCCGTTTAACATGCAGGGATTTTCCGCGCCTGAGAGCAAACGAGCTTTGCATTTCCTCAGGGTGAATTCGAAGCCTATACGCCTGTCTTATATGGACGGAAACACGGTCCTGACAGAAGGATACAGGGGCCCTAGATTAATAATCAAGAAGCCGCGCGGGAATACGAAGGCGGAAAACTATTCTGATTGGAGTTTGGACGAGAAAGCCAAGGTCGAGGAGTGGGTCACGAAATTTACTCGCAGAGTACTTGCGAGCGGCCACCTGTGCTATGACGACGCTTACTTCCTCGCGGACGTCTTCCTCACTAAAAATTCCCAGATAAAGGAGCTGCTCCAGGCGAGGTTCTCGCACGTCTTCGTTGACGAGATGCAGGACATGGAAATGCACCAGCATGACCTTCTTGAGCGCGTTTTCTTCGACGGAGGAAGCGCAGTGACAGCTTTCCAGCGTGTAGGCGACAAGAACCAGTCGATATACGATGGACGGACGGCCGCTACACAGGGTTTTTGGATTGACAGGGCAACAGTGCTCCAGCTCAACGGCAGCTACAGACTCAGTCCATTGATCGCCGAACTCGTAAGCAATTTTGCCATCGCGCCGCTTCGTATTGACGGGCGCGGGAAGAATTCCGACGGCTCGGAAATATCCGTAAGGCCAAAGTTCATCGTCTACTCGGAGAGTACTTTGGATCAGGTCCTCCCAGAATTCACTCGCGCCATACGCGAGGGACTCGACAACGGCTCGATTCCGGCGGATCCTCACAACAAGTACAGGGCCATAGCTTGGGCAACTAAGCCGGACAATGAAAAAGTCCGGCTTTGTAGTTACCATCCGAGCTTCTCGCGCGAAGAGCTGCGGCAAAAGCCCGACTACACAAATCTCCGGTCCTACATTCTCGCCTGCGATAAGAGGTCCTTAACTTTCGCTTCTGCTGAGCGTGGCATAACCGGCGCGATGCTCCAAGTGCTGAGGATTGAGGGAATCGGCGATGCAAGCGGCCGACCACTCAACAAGGCAAAGCTAAAAGAGTTCCTCGTTGGAGCGGATCCGGAGAGCTGGGCGGCACACGAAGCGAACTTGTACAGATGGTGCGTCCTGGTGGCGAGCGGGAAGGAAGATGACGTGGTCCAAGAAATGAAATCTTACCTGCCTAAACTCCTGGCACTTTTTGACTCCGCCGTTAAACTAAGCGCTGCGTTCATAAACGACACGTCTACAGTCTTCGCTCCCCCCGTGAGCGGAGCTCGCCGCAACGGCGCCAACATCTTCCAAGGCGAGGGTGTGAATATCCTCGTCTCTACCGTGCACGCGGTGAAAGGGGAAACCCACACAGCGACCCTCTACATGGAAACACATTACGAGAAGGGAGGAGGAGGAAGCTATGAGTCCGAACGGCTCGCGAAACAGTTGATAGGCACTCCGCTCGCTCAGAATGCGCATAAACTGGCCAAGCAGTCCGCCAAGATGGTTTATGTTGGTTTCTCGCGGCCCACACATTTACTTTGTTTCGCAGTACATGAGAGCAGGTTCACCGCTCTAGCGGTTTCGGTTAACACCTCCGGGTGGGATGTTCTAAGGCTGGTGGACAAAGCTCCTGTAATCGAGCAAGTGACTTAGGCTAAGCCGAAACACGAAAAATAGGGTCTGTGACAATTTACGAAAAAATGCTGATTTTTAGCGTTGCAAGTTATTGAAAACAAAGGAAATTCAGTCGGACCTTTGAAATAGACGTTGGCCCACGTAGTGGAAAATTATAAATAGCGCTCTGTGACATAAAAAAAACCATGCCCGCAAACGCCCTAAAACAACTTGGCCCGTGCCTGACCACTGAGCTCACTCAACATCTCGTCAAAATTCATGGCATTAGCCAAGCTGCCGCCCGGCAGCGGGTAGCGCGCGCGTCAGGTCCGGTAAAGAAGCTGAAGCACCTCCCGTTCGCGAAGGGGGTGAGATTTGTCTACCTTGAAAAGGATTTTCGTTCGCCGTACTATTGGCAACGACTTTTCGACGCGATCCTCGCAAGCAAGAGCGCTTATGCAAGGGCGCTTGTCGCAGTCCAAGCCAGAGGAATGGTCCAGGTGCCTCACTTCAATGCCGCATGTGGTGCTCCCGTCGCTCAGAAAAAGCACATCTCAGCTGGGACGGTATTGGAACGCATGGTAGCTGCGGGTGTGTTCGAGCGAGTTGACGTTCCGGGCATCGGTGAGTGCATCCTGACTAGGGAGCACAGCGAACGTGTCGAACACATGCCTCCCGATGTAGTTGCGAGGGTTCGGGCGAGATTGATCGCGGAAGGCATACTCCTGGAAAGCGTCAAGGAATGGTTACGCAGGCTAGGAATGGCGAGCTTCAACAAGGTCAAGGTGCGGGGGACCTCATCCGACATGCCCACGGTGGCCACCTACGCGTGGGACATGACTGCTCCCAGCTATCTGGGACCGCTCACCGCGTGGGGGAAAGACCAATCTCTCAAGCCAGGAATGATCGCCTGCGATGTTCTGTTGGCGGGGTCGCTCAGCCTCGCTAGCGCCGAAGCATTCCTCTACAAGGTCGCTGCACTCCAAGCCCTCAAGAATCTCAGCAAGACGTTGTTCATTTATGTGGCGGAGCATTTCTCTGCGGAAGCCTTCCAAGCGCTGCGTAGCGCTGGCGTTTTGCCAGCAACTCCAGAGACCCTATTCGGGAAAGACATGGCCGCCGGCTTCAAGGAACTTAGCAAGGTCCTTGCTGAGGCAGCACTCCGATCGGTCTCGTCGGACCGGTTCGACATGCTCTTTAACAGCCTCGGCAAGCTGGAGGGTGCTATCGGCAACATGAGGGGTTCCCTTTTCGAACTGCTTGTTGCGGAGGTTGCGAGGCGAGACCACCCTGCGGTGGTGGAGCTGAACAAAATATGCAGGGGCAAAGACGGGGCGAAAGCAGAAGTCGACGTTTGGTTTCTTATTCCGAACCGCCAAGCGCACTTCATCGAGTGCAAAGGCCACGCGCCTGGCTCCGCGATCGACGACGCGGAAATCGAGCAGTGGCTCACAAAGCGAATCCTTACAGTTCGCCAACACGTAGAACAATATCTGGACCCGAAGCCAACGGCTCTAATTTTCGAGCTCTGGTTTACAGGAAGGCTTTCCGCCGAATCACTAGCGCGCATAGAAAAGACTCGCGAAGCTAACCGAAGAAAGTTCGATATTGTGTTGGTGGGCCCGGAGGACATCAGATCGAAAGTCCGCGCGTTGCAAGATGTCTCGTTAATGAAGACCTTCGAGCAGCACTTCCTGCCGCCGCAGCATGCTCCAGTAACTTTGCAGCTTCGTAGACAAAGGAATAAACAGGAGGCCACACCTGCTGCGCTACCTCAAGAATCGGAGAGAACTTCTGAGTGAATGCCATGCACCCAGTTTGAGCCCGCCCCCGCATTGCTTGGCGGATGCCGGGTAAGTGGTCGGCAAATCCATTAAATCCCGATTCGCAACAGTTCTAGTTGAGTTGCTTTAAGCGGACCTTGCTTACGAGACTCGGAACGATTTGGTCTTCAGATAACGTAAAAATTGGAAGAGAATAGGTTAATTGCATTGGCATATTGTCAGCTCGATCAACCGCTCACGGATCTCCGACTCTCGGAGACATTTCGACGACTTGTAGCTGTCAAAAGTTGCCACGACAATCGACGCTGCAAGTGAGGTGACCGTGCCTGCGGCTTCCATAACGTATTCAATCATGCCATGCCCTCGAACGCCACAGCGCAGAAACCAAGCGCAGATATCCGATCGCTATATTAGCGAAAGACCTATTGTAATTACCATAGTACAATATTGGTAACCTGTAACCGCCACCATGCTGGTAAAGGCTTCTCTTTCCCGTATTGTTTGGCTGCATCTGATAGATGGTTGCGCACCTACAAACGAGTGGCGCAACGCGTGACGGCAATAACTTACGCTATAGGTGACCTGACTTTGGCCGTTGTTCCAACTCCTCATCCATAGGCATTCCATGAGCAAATTATCCCAAACGAAAATCAGAGTGCTGAATGAATTCGAAGCAAGAAATGATGAATGGTCATTCGGCGTGTTCGAAAGGGAACTCCAACAAGCCATGGGTGATCAATTCGGGAATTTCCAGACCGCAAAAATGACGATCATTGACGCGGACAGGGACGGACGATGGCCCGTAACTGTTGCGCGCTACGTACTGTCGAATTATCGCGCTTTTGGAAACTCCCCGGGCGAACTTGTGGGGATTTTCAGACGGATCTGGCCCATTCTCACCGAACAGGAAAAGGCATATTGGTCACCTAAGATCAATTGACGGACAAACTGCACGCTCCAACTACGGTGGAAATTAGTACTTCCGGGCATTAAGGTTTAAAAATTCTAGATAAGGGGGCGGGCGTGGCATCGAAGAAGAAAAAAGCATCTGGTGTTTCTATAAAGGTGATTTTTGGCTTAGAGCAGGCAGCGAATACTCCGCCGCCAGACGACCATATCCTGATCGTACCTGACAAAGATCGTTGGAATGATTTTAATTTCAGAACCAAAGTTGGCGTATACGCTCGTGTCGGCGGCAAAGATTGGAGTGGATTGGCCTACATTGGATTCTTAACCGATACGGTGGGTGGTCCAGCTGATGTCGATGCTATCACTCAGCAGTTTGATTCAAACAGTGAATTAACTATTCCTGTAATGGAGTCGACGCGGTTTTTCACTATGCTTCCGTCCATGAATGCATACCGAGAAGTCGTGTATACCTATGGCCCAGACATCGCCGTTCGCATACTACGAGCGATGCGCGACTTGGTCGTGTTAAGGGAGTTCCCCACAAAAGCAAACTGGCTGAATTTGGCGATTAATTCGCAGGTCTTTCAGCGATCGTTCATGCGAACATCTGAATCTTTTTTTACGTTTCACAACGCTGGTACTATCCTTCGAGGGCTCGATAAAGAAGAGTCTGGGCACCTGTCGAATTCGATTGGCATAAATTTCAGGCTCCCAGGGAGGGAAAGTGATCATCAACTAGTATTCCATTTTGACCGGCAGGATGATCTCCCAAAACGAATTGCTGTAGTGATCGGCAAGAACGGTGTTGGCAAAAGCCAGACCTTGGGACGAATTGTGACTGCTGCTCTTAAGGGGCATGGTGCGTTAATCGATGCGGACACGGGACATAGGCCGTTTATTAATCGCTTAATGGCTTTTGCTCCCACAAACGAAGCGAAATCTGCTTTCCCCTCTGATCGACAAAGGCGGCCCAGCATTTGGTATAAACGGTTTGCGCTTAATCGGTCAGAGCGCAACTCCCGTGGAGATGGAATAGCAGGCACAATCGTACAGGTGGCTCGATCTGAGGAACACATCCGAAACATATCACGCTGGGAAATATTTTTGGATGCGATTACTGCGATTCATCGCTGGGAAGAGATTCAGTTACCTGGTGTTGATGGATATATGCCAATGCGGGATTTGCGGTCCGCCGGAGAGGCTGAAATATTGCAAAAATTGGCTTTCGTAAATCAGAAAAAAGATCCAGTCCGTGTAATCGCCGGAAAGGGGTACCCGCTAAGTAGTGGTGAAATCTCTTTTCTGCGGTTCGCTGCGCAGGCCAGTTTGCATATCGAAAATGGATCTCTACTGCTATTAGATGAACCAGAAACACATTTACATCCTAATTTTATTAGCCAAATTGTGTTGCTTCTGGATAATCTACTTCGACTTACTAGCTCCGCTGCTATTATTGCAACTCATTCAGTATATTTTGTACGCGAAGTTTTCCCATCGCAGGTCACGGTCTTGAGCGTAGATGAAAGAGGTGGTGTGTTGGCTGTAAAGCCTCGGTTGCAGACCTTCGGTGCCGATGTCGGCTCTATTTCATACTTTGTTTTTGGTGAAGACGAACCATCGCGCCTTGCGTCACGGGTCGAGAGCCAATTGCTTAAAAATTTTAAAAACTGGGATGAGTTGTATCGCCGGTATAAAGACGAGTTGTCGACGGAGGTTTTGGGCGAATTACGCGAAGCAATGGAAGCGCGGGAGAAGAAATGAGAAAAATTCCTTTGCCCGTGTATAACGACAACAATGCATTTACAGCCTTGGCTGGCAATTCAGGTGTGAGCAGTTATCCAAATCTACAGCCTATTCTGCCAATAATTCTCGCCGCATATCAGCAGTACGTTATCGCTGGAGGCAACGCGAACGCGGTCTTAGCCGTGCCGTTAGCTCAGAACATTGCTGACTATTTGAGGGGACACTACAGTTCCCCGAACCAAGACTTGGCACATATCACTACGATGCGGAACGAGTCGGAACATGCTAGTTGCCCAATGTGCGGATCACTTCACAGTGGGACGCTAGACCACTTGTTACCTAAGAATGGTTTTCCCGCGTTTGCAGTGTTTAGCAAAAATTTGGTGCCGGCTTGTAAGTGTAATATAAAACGCAAGGAAATTTTGCTCGGGCCGCTTCCAAACCAGCGAATTCTCCATCCGTATTTTGATCTTTGTTTGGACGATCGATTGATCGGTGCTGAATTTACCGCACTAGGGGCTGTGCCCCTGGTCGCAATCAAGTTGCAGATTCCCCTCACTCACTTGGAGTTTGCAGCCATCAGTTTTCACGTTGAAAAAATTGTTGATCGTACGGGTATCAAGAAGTGGCTGGGTGCCAGATGGGCGAAGCTTTGTCGGAAACCTGGACTCGTTATCCGAGAGCTCAAAAAAAACCCCACTTCGTTATCCAATCTTGTTACCGTCCTTCAGCGCGAGCGAGACAATTTAGACGAACTTCACGATGGCAAAAACAATTGGGAGTCAGTTTTTGTGACGGGGCTTCTAGAGTTACCAGTTAGAACCTGGCTTTACAACAGGATGATTCAGCCAGGACGACCGGCAAACGGCCCACTTATCTGATTACGTTAAGGGCAGCGCAATCGACCCATACGCCTTCAGCTCTCAGGCAGGCAATCAAGCCTGCCAAATCCAGTAAGCAGGGGCACAGCCAAAACACCTTCAAGCGGACGTAGCGAATTGGGATTCAAGGGACCCTTACGACCGCGCGCTAGAGGTCGCAGGGCAATGGAGGGAGGTTCAAACGGAGTGGGTAAATTCGGCGCGCAAACGAATACTATCGGATCAAGTACTGATTTTTGCCCTTTCCTTCTAACCACTTCGGTGCGCGGCCACGACCTGTCCAGTTATCACCAGTTGTCTCGCCCTTATAATTGATTTCCACGGGCTTGCGGACAGTGTTCGTTTGCTCGCAGAATTGCCCCTCTCAGTTTGCCCCTCCGCCATACCCTCGCGAACGCCGCCACCCTGTCGTGAGACTCCTCGAATCCCAATTCCTTCAAGTCTTCATAGATCTGTTTCAGCGTACGCCGCTGCTTGCGTGACTTGGCCGCCTCGGTCTTAAGCAGTGCTGTAAGTTGGAATGCGTATTTATCGATGGCGCGGCCGGAACGCCGCTCAGAGTAAGCTTGCTCGATGGTTTCCGACCGCAGATAGCGTCGGACGGTGTTTCTAGAAGTGCCCAAACGCCTGGCCATCTTTAAGGTCTCGAAGATTTGAAATCAGCTTGTCCGGAGAAGCGGTCACCGACTCCCCCATCGCTACCTTCATGGAGGGGAAGGTCCTTACGTTTTTGCTTCCCCTTACTGACAATCGTCCGCTCTAATTTCTGTAGTGCCTTTCCTAATGCAGTTCCAGTTGCGGTTTCTTTCACACCACCTGGGAACATCCGTTCAAGTGCTTGTAGGCGACCATGTCCGGTGAACTCTTCGAATGCTCGCGCAATTTGAAGCATCACCGCCAAAGAGTCGCATTCACCACTTTCAAACCTCTTGTAGGTACGTATGGAGACCCCTGACTTAAGAGCGAGCTCTTCTTGGCTCAACCGATAAAGTTTTCTTTCGGCACGAACCCGAACCGCTATCCGATTAATCTCTTCTTGAATAAACGTTATCATTGTGACATGCATAAAAGTTAGGTACAGCTAATTATGGGCCATATCTGGCACTTTGCAAAAATATTTTTAGAAAATATTGTTGAAAACTGTGGATAACTTTAATTTGAACGAGTATGATTCATTCAGCGTGCTCATCCACGGCGTTGGTGCCAAAGCACTTTTAAGGAAAATGCAAACTGGGAAGATCGGCGGGTGAGCCGTTGCAGGCGAGTTCTAGGAATTGGTAGTCGTTTTGAAGACTGGGTAGGGGAACGCTTGGCGCAGAAAGTCAAAAGCCACCCCTAAGGATGGCTTTTAGACTCTTCTGCCAACATGGCGTCACCGGCTTGGGTTCCTGCAAAAAATGCGGGAGCGGGAGTGGGATCACATTGGGCTACCGGACAAGTATAAATAATTACTCAAAAATGAGCAACGAAAATCTGCAGCAAAAAAACATCCCCGCAACTCCGGACATTTCTGAGGTGCTGAAAACGGTCGGATCACCTCGCCTCGATCCGTACAGGGTGTTTTTTCAATGCGATTCGGACACTCAACTCCTAGGAGCGTATTTTTGGGGGCAGACAATTAGCGTTGCATTTCAGCCCACTCTTGCGATGTACGAGATTGCACTACGTAACGCTGTCCATCGGTCAGCATCAGATTTTAGCTCTAAAGGTACGAGCGAATCGTATCCATGGTACGACCGAGCTCAGGACGGAGCCGTTCGCATCGGCGGAAAAACGCTTCTTAAATTGAATGAGGTTTTGTACTCCGGCGAACCGCCGCTTCGAAGATCTCCACAGCCATCGCCAGATTCTGTCGTTGCGTCGCTCTCGTTTGGCTTTTGGCCCAGCATGCTCGCCGGGCTATCGAAGCGCGAGCAAACACTCATTTTGAGTAAGGCATTTCGCGCTCATCCAAAGTCACATCCCAGGTTTTGGGGTGTCCAAGAGAACGTCACTGACCTGATCAGCACGTTGAAGGGCATTCAGGATTTGCGCAATGCAGTAGCTCATCACGAACCAATCTGGAAGTCCCACCGCTTAAGCGGTGCGGAAACACACTGGAGTCAGTCGGTCCGAAGCCTCAGGGAAAAGCACGCAGCGATGCTCACAGTTATGGCTTGGTGTTGCCCTGCTTCGGCAGCCGCCGCCGAGCATAGCTTCGCTACCCGGCTATTCAAGAGCATCTGTTCTACGAACGCGGTGCTGGCTTTTAAGGTTGACCCTTTCGGTGCAGGGCGAATGCAGCTGTTTAACCCGCCAGTTTTGACTGCTGTATCTGCTGCGGGCCAGTAGGCTATAGCCGGTCCGACTCTTTGTTTGGCAGCAAACCCCACTGAAGCGCCACTAGGTGACGCCTGAAAGTGGAGACACAGTAGTCCTCAACTATTTTTCAGCGATTTGACAGTTGCTCGTCACTCAAGACACAACAGTCTCTGACTTTAGCTAACCTGGGGCGGTCACCTAAACGTGCTCACGCCCCAGAGTTAGTTCTCGACTATTTTTTGACGGATTATTTTCTATCTACGCAGCGATCAGAAGAACTTGTAGCTGGCGCCGACTTTGAAGTAACGGCCGATTGCGCCGCTTGCATCCATCGGGTTGTAGCTCATGCCGCCGTAGGTCAGCGGATCCAGCGGTGCGACTTTGTCGAACACGTTGTTGACCGAAGCGAACAGTTGGAACTGTTTACTCACGTTCCAACGGGCCGACAGGTCAACCGTGGTGAACGACGCGATTTTGCAACCGTTTGGTGCGTCAGCACCGCTGGCCAGTTTCGATGCGCACAGGTCGCCTTCGAACAGGACGTTTTTCATGTCCGAACGGTAGTTGGCGATAGCGCTGAAGTTCCAGGCCTGGCTAGGATCCCACGATGCGTTGACGCTGATCTTGTCTTTCGGCGTACCGGCGCAGTTCGAGGTGTCGCAGTTGCCGTGGGTGCCAGCAAACTGGTAACGCACGGTGGCGGACTCGGCGCGTACCCACGATGCTACATGGGTCCAGGTCAGGCCAACGCTGCCGCGGCCGTAGTCGCCCAGGCGCAGACGCTGTTTCACATCCAGGTCGACACCTTTGACTTCGGTGAAGCTGGAGTTGCGGTAAGGCGCCTTGGTGATCAGCAGCGTACCGGTGTTAGGCACTACCACGCCGTTGATGGTCAGGTTGTTGTCGGCGCGGATCGCGGTCGGCAGTGCAGCGGCTTCGTTGTACGGCAGCGGGTTGATCTCGTCGGAACGTTTGATCTTCCAGCCGTCCAGCGACAGCGACAGGTCGTTCAGCGGGTCCCACACCATGCCCAGGGTCAGGCCTTTCGAGGTTTCCGGACGCAGGTTAGGGTCGCCGATTTTCACAGCAGCCACGGAAGCCGCGCAATCGGTCGAGGTCGCGCCTGGCAGCGGCGTGCCGTTCGGGCAACGGATCGGATCGCGCACGGTCGAGGTACCGGTCGATTGCGACATCGCGCTGCTTTCTGCCGGGCCTGGCGCGCGGAAGCCTTCCGAGTAAGTGCCGCGCAGAGCGAAGCTCTTCACCGGGGTCCATTTCACGCCGGCTTTCGGCGTGGTCGACGAGAAGTGGTCGTATTTGTCGTAACGCACGGCAGCCGACAGTTCCACGGTTTGCAGTACCGGCGCCAGCAATTCAGCGTAGACCGCCGACACCTTGGTGTCGCCGAACGCTGCCACATAGCTGGCGTTGATGGTGCCGTTTTCGGTACCCGACAGCGATGGGTTCGACAGCTTGTCGCGGCGGTGTTCCGCGCCAACTGCCAGGCCGAGGTCGCCGCCTGGCAGGGTCATCAGCGAACGGGTGGCCTTGAAGTCGATGATGTCCAGCTTGGTCGACGAATGCGAGTAAGCGTGGGTCACCATCGCGGCATACAGCGAGGCCGGATTTTTCGAGGCCTGGTCGCCGATGTAGTACGGGAAGTACTTGCTGGTCGGATCGCCCAGCGCCGCCTTGACCACGGCCATGTTCAGCATATTGCTGTAATCCAGGTCCAGCTTGGACTCGGAGTGGGTGAAGCCGGTGTCGTAGTCCCAGCCCAGTGCCGAGCCCTTCAGGCCGACCACGAAGCGGGTGAAGTTGTTGTCCACGGCGCGGGTGCTTGGGCCGACGTCGAACGCGCTGTAGCGCACGCGGGCGGCGGCGCCGAACGGATTCTGCGGGTGCGACGGGGCCAGCACGATGGTGGTGCCAGCGCCGGAGCCGTAGTTGATCACGCCGGTCGGATTGGTCGCGTTCGGCGGGAACGCCACGGTCGGGGTGATCGACGGCGGGGTCAGGATGAACGAGGTGTTACGCTGCGAATAGCCGGCTTCCGCATACGCCTGGGTATTCTCGTTGACCTGCCAGGTGCCGCGGGTGTACAGGTTGATGCCTTCGATGTTCGGCTGCATCGAGCGGAACTGATCCTGATACCACAGGCAGCCGCCCTTAGGATCTTGCGGCGACGCGGTCGACAGCTTGGAGCAGCCTGGCAGCGACACGTAGTCCAGCGTGGTCGGATTGCGGATCGCGCCGACCGGGCTGGCGGCGGCGTTGTTGTTGCCGCTGATGTAGCCGGACGCGAACTGGGTGCCGATCGGGTAGCCGTATGGACGCAGGTCACCCTTGCCGATGTAGGCGCGGTCCTTGCGGTCGCTGTTCATCAGCGGGTCCGATTTGAAGTACTCGGCGTTGACCACGAAGTTGTACTTGTCTTCGTCCAGGTTGCCTTTGCCGTAGGTGACCGATGCCTTGTGCTGCTGGGCATCGCTGTAGCGCGACGCGCCGGTGTCAGCCTTGAAGGTCAGGCCGGTGAAGTCCTTGCGCAGGATGATGTTGACCACGCCGGCGATCGCGTCGGCGCCGTAGGTGGACGAAGCGCCGTCCTTCAGGATCTCGATGCGCTCGACGATTTGCATCGGCACGGTCGACAAGTCGGTGAAGCTCTTCTGGCCGTCATCGGCACGGGCGAATGGCGCCATGCGGCGGCCGTTCAGCAGCACCAGGGTCGAGGTGGCACCCAGGCCGCGCAGCGAAATGGCGGTCGAACCAGCGGCGAAACCGTTACCGAAACCGGTCGGCAGCGAACCGGCGCCGTCAGCGGTCAGGGTTTGCAGGTAATCGGCCACGGTGGCCTTGCCCGACTTCATCAGATCATCGCGGGAAATCACTTGAACCGGCGATGCAGTCTCGGCAGTTGCACGTTTGATACTGGAACCGGTGATCTCCACACGCTGGATCGGCCCCTGGGCTTCCTGCGCCTGCACATGCGCCATCATGCTCAACGTGGCGATGGCGAGACCGCCTGCAAACATCTGGCGCACCGAATGTGCCAGCACTGTTTCTTTCATCATGAACTGCTCCCTGAAGTGGCTTTTTTTTTGGTTGGTGAATGTTTAAGAAATACATTTTTTCTCAAACGGGATGATGGAAACACCCGTGGAAAATTGCGTCAATGTAGGGATTCCCCTATTTCTGCACTCCGCCACATTCATGCCAACCCTATCGTTGCAAAGCCACAACAGGGTAATTTCGAGCTTTAATCGCTCATTTATCGTCTATCTTCAGCCATTTTTTTTCGAATTAGTAATATAGAAACGCCGCCAACGTGTCAAAAACAGTCATGGCGGCGTGGCGAAAATAAACTACTTGCAATCTCAATCTGTCATTTTTAATCCACACTTTTGTCAGCAAGGCAAGCCTGAGTGAGTAAATTAATGTATCGCTATGCAAGCTTATGTAAATACGGCCCCGATCGGGGCCGTGTAAAACTTTACGATTTGGCGAAGGCCAGGAAGTCGTTGTTGAACTTCTCTTTGTGCGTGTCGGTCAGGCCGTGCGGCGCACCTGGGTAGGTGATCAGCTTGGCGTGTTTGACGATCTTGGCCGAGGCGATGCCGGCGGCTTTGATCGGCACGATCTGGTCGTCTTCACCGTGGATGATCAGCGTAGGCTTGTCGAACTTTTTCAGGTCTTCGCGGAAGTCGGTTTCCGAGAAGGCTTTGATCGAGTCGTAGGTGTTCTTGAAGCCACCTTGCATGCCCTGTGCATACCAGGCCTGGATGATGCCTTGCGATGGTTTGGCGCCAGGACGGTTGTAGTTGTAGAACGGGCCGGACGCCAGATCCAGGTACAGCTGGCCGCGATCCTTGATCGAGGCGGCGCGGATGCCGTCAAACACTTCCAGCGGCGTGCCGTCTGGATTGTCGGCGGTTTTCAGCATCAGCGGTGGCACTGCCGAGATCAGGCCCAGCTTGGCGATGCGTTTGGTGCCGTGACGGCCTACATAACGCGCTACTTCGCCGCCACCGGTCGAGAAGCCGGCCAGGATGATGTTGTTCAGGTTCAGCGCTTCGATCACTTGCGCCAGGTCGTCGGCGTAGTGGTCCATGTCGTTGCCTTCCCAAGGCTGGCTCGAACGGCCGTGGCCGCGGCGGTCATGGGTAATCACGCGGAAACCGTTATTGGCCAGGAAGAACGCTGCCGATTCCCAGCTGTCCGCATTCAGCGGCCAGCCGTGGCTCAGCACGACTGGCTGGCCGTTGCGTGGGCCCCAGTCTTTGTAATAGATCTCGACGCCGTCGCGGGTAGTGATGGTGCTGGCGGTTTTGGTCACCGGGCCGCCCTTGGCGGTAGCGGCTTGCGCTTCGGCGGTGCCCAGGGCAGCCAGCGGCAGGGCCACGGCGGCGGCGGCAGCGCCGGCGGAGTTGAACAGAGCGGTACGGCGGGACAGGTTGACGTTGGCGTTCATGATCTTATTCCTTTTGGTCGATGTATATATAAGCAGTAGTTGTGCTACAGTCTTTTCGTTCTGCAGCTGCGATGGAATGAATCTTAGGCCTCGCCAGACGTTTGTGGAACAGACAAGCCTGCAAGGCCACTTTGCAAAAATGCAGACCCCTCATGCCCACTAGTACCGACTTCGACTGGAACGACATCCCGCTGATCCTTGCCCTGGCCCGCAGCGGCAGCATGAGCGCCAGCGGCCGCCAGTTGGGCGTGGATGCCTCCACCATCAGCCGCCGCATCGCCGCCGCCGAAAAGGCGCTGAAGCTGCGCCTGTTCATCCGCGATAACACCGGCTACCAGCTGACCGACGCCGGCCAGATCTTCGTGGCCCATGGCGAGGCGGTATATGGCAATGTCCAGAGCATGCTGCAAGCCTCGTCGCAGGAAGCCGACGCCACCGCCGGCCCGGTCAACATCACCTCGATCGACTTCCTGTTCGACTACTGGTTGCTGGAGCACGTCCCCGCCCTGCACGCCGAGCACCCGCATGTGCAACTAACCTTGCAAGCGGAAAACCAGAACCTGTCCTTCACCCGCCGCGAGGCCGACTTTGCCCTGCGCCTGGGCAAGCCGGGCGAAGACGCCGCGCTGGTGATGCGCAAGCTGGGCGATCTCGGCTTTGCCGTCTACGGCCATCCCAAGTTTGCCGACACCCCGCGCGCCTGCTGGGGCACCCAGCCGTGGATCGCCTATGCCGACGAGCTGGCCGGCACCACCGAAATGCAATGGCTGGCCGCAATGTCGCCGCAGCCGCGCAAAGTGCTCAAGGTGAACAGCCTCAGCACGATGGTGCGCGCCTGCCACGCCGGCGTCGGCATGGCGCTCCTGCCGTGCATCATGGGCCAGCAACAAGGCTTGCAGCGCATCGGCGACCAAGTCGAGGTGCTGCGCGACATCTGGCTGCTGAGCCACCGCGATGCCGGCTCAATCGCCCGCTTTAAAACCGTCTCGGCCTGGCTGTCGCAGACCTATGCCGCCAGCGAACAGCTGTTGTGCGGCGCAGCTTCGCACCCCTAAAACGCATTCTGTCCCCCGTTTTTCGCAGTTCGTCACATCCCGGTGGATGGACGGGTAGCCCTTGTCTATAGTTCACTCAACGCAACGAACTAACCACCCACAAGGAGCTCAAAATGAACATCGCAAAAAACATGGAAGCCATCTTCGTCGCAGCCATCGTCATCGCTAGCGCCACCTCTTTCGCCACCGCCGCCGTGCGCGCACCGGAAGTCATCAGCGTCAAAGCCGAAGCGACCACGATGCCTACCGTGACCGTCACCGCCAAGCGCCTGACCGCTGAAGAAAAAGCTGCACTGTAATCCCACCGAGCCGACGGAGCGCATGATGAAAACATACCTGAAGGCCGCAATGATGGCGGCGGTACTGAGCAGCGGCAGCCATGCCGCGCTGGCCGACGACATCATCAGCGAGAGCCGCAGCGTGGATGCGCGCACCGTCAAGCTGGAACTGGATGGCGTCATCAGCATCAAGGTGAAGCAAGGCCCGGCGGCGCTGACGATTTACGGCGAACCGGAAGCCATCAAGAAAGTGGTGGTCGAACAAAGCGGCGAGACGCTGCACATCGGCACCCAAAAAATGAACTCGGTCCACTTTGGGAACAAGCGCGAACTGCGCGCCGAACTGACGCTGCCAAATCTGCGCGCGGTCACTTCAGGCGGCGTGGGATCGACGGAAGTCAGTGGATTCAGCGGCGACAATCTGCGCCTCTCGCTCGAAGGCGCGGGCTCGGTAAAAGTCGACGCACAGTATCGCAATCTCGACGTCAGGCTGGGCGGCGTGGGCGGCATCACCGTCAACGGCGGCAGCAGCGACAACGTCGATCTGCAACTGAACGGCGCTGGTCGCATCGAGATGACAGGCCAGGCCAAGCAATTACACGCCTCCCTCGGCGGCGTGGGTAGTCTGGATGCGCAGCAGCTGCGCGCCGACGCCATCGACATCGATATGTCAGGCCTCGGCAGCGCCACGGTGTATGCGAAGACCAGCGCCAATCTGAAATTGACGGGCATGGGGTCGGCCAAGGTGTACGGCAACCCGACCACGCGTAACGCCAGTGCACGCGGCATGGGTAGCGTGAGCTGGAAGTAAGGAATGCGCCGGTGTGTGACACCGGCACAGCAGGAAACACATGGGTGTGTTTTTCACCGTCCGGGAGGCGATCCCTCCTGGACGGTTTTTTTATTTCAGATACCGAATATCGTGACCGAGCACGATGCGCATGTCGGCATACGCCAAACCCGCACGCCGCTGCTCCAGCTGCTGTTCCAGCCGCAGGCCGAGACGCCGGCCCAGCGCCTGCGCCACCTGCCGCTGCGCGCGCGGATACTCGATGCGGCTGACCGGCACCACGAACGGCCGCAGATTCGACAAGCGCACCGTCTTCACGCCATCCCTTTCCAATGACCGCGCCAGCCGCGCAGCAGCGCCGGCAACGCCATTGCCGTTGCTGATCTCCAGCCGCAGCGTCGGCGTCGGCGCAGCTGCCGAATCTCCCGCTGCTTCACCGCTACGCAGCACCTCCACCAGCGCCGGGCCGAGACGCTTGATCTGCGTGCGCGGCATGCCGTTGACCATCGCTTCATCGCGCGCCTGCTTCAGCGTGGCGTAATCCTGCTTCACATCGTAAGTGCGCAGCGACGCCGCTTGCAGATACATGACGGCAGCGCGTTCGCGTTGTCCGGCGATTGCCAACGCCGCAGCCAGTTGCTCCCACCGCGCCGGATCGAGCGGATCGCGCATGCATGCCTGCTCCAGCGGCGTAATGCTATCCGCCACCGGTTCCGCAATCTGCACGCCGCTGCACGCCGCCAGCAGAACGCAGGCGGTGAGAAGTGATTTCTTCATCATGGCATCCTAGTGAGTTTGCTGCATCAAGCGGTAGACCTGAATGCCGGCAGGCCCGATCAGCACCAGCATCAAGGTAGGGAAAATACAGAAGATCAGCGGGAACAGCAACTTCAACGCGATCTTGGCGGCGGCTTCCTCGGCCATCACGCTACGCTTGCTGCGCAGGTTATCGGAATGGACTCGCAGCGAATCGCCCATGCTGGTACCGAAGCGCTCGGACTGGATCAGCATCGCCACCAGCGTATCCACATCCTCCACGCCGCTGCGCAACGCCAGATTGCGCAGCGCGCGCTCCTTGGTGAAGCCGGCGCGCATTTCCATCAGCGCCAGTTGCAGCTCCTGCGCCAGCGCCACGCTCTTGATGTGAATCTCGCCGGCCACCTTGGCCAGCGCGCGTTCCAGGCTCAGGCCCGCCTCCACGCATACCGTCAGCAAATCCAGTGCATCGGGGAAGTTCTCGAAGATATCGCGGCAACGCGCCGCCGCCTTGTGCGCCAATACCGCATTGGGCAAGTAGTAGCCGATGCCGGCCACCAGCAGCAACAGATACATGAAACCCTTCTGCGGCCCGTTCAGCGCAAAGGCGCCGCACAGCGCCACGATGGCCGGCAACGCCAGCGCCAGCACTGTCTTGGCGGCGAAATACAATGACGGCGCCGACGCGCTGCGCCAACCCGCATTCATGAAACGCGTCCGCAGCGGCGACTTCTCCCAGCCCTCCTCCGGTAGCGACAGGCGAGAAAACGGCTGCGCCACGTGCGCGACTTTTTCCACCCAGCCGGTGGCCACCGGATCGGACGCCGCCGCAGCCGGCTCCACCACATCGCTCAGGCGCTCGCGCAGCGCCAGCGGCGAGAACACCAAAAGCCCCGCCACCGCCACGCCGGCAGCCACCAAAAATACAATGGCCAGGAAGATGATTTGCGATCCATCCATCGTCGTCTCCTTCAAACACGGATGCGTATCAGCTTGCGCATCCATAGCACGCCAAACACCGCCACACCAAACGCGTACCACATCAACTTGACGCCAATAGGATCGGTCCACAGCAGGCGCACGTAGGCGGGATTGGAAATCACCATCAGCAGCATCACCCCCAGCGGCAGCACGCCCAGCACCCAGGCCGACATGCGACCTTCCGCAGACATCACCCGCACCTGCGCCAGCAGCTTCAGACGCGAACGTATCAGGCGGCTGATATTGCCTAGCACCTCGGCCAGGTTGCCGCCGGATTCCCTCTGTATCAGCACGGCGATCACCAGATAGCGCAAGTCCGTCAGCGGCACGCGCAGCGCCAGGTTGTGCAGGGCTTCGTTCATCGGCACGCCGTAGTTGATTTCCTCGTAGGCGAACTTAAATTCGCCGGCGATGGGATCCGGCAGTTCTTCGCCCACCATCTGCATCACGTTGGCGAAGGAATGGCCGGCACGCAGCGCGCGGCCGAGGAAGTCAGCCGCTTCGGGCAGTTGTTCTTCCAGCTTGCGCAGGCGCGCGCCGCGGATACGCATCAGCAGCAGCCATGGCAAACCGGTGGCAGCGGCCAGCACGCCGGCCGCCAGCAGCAACGGCATGGCGATCATCTGCAGCAGCACCAGACCTAGCACCATCATCACCAGCGACCCGCCGAGGAACTGCGCCACAGACCAGCGCACGCCGGCCTGCATCAGCAAGCGGTCCAGCGCGGCCAGTCGGGTGATGCGGCGCAGCTGCTTGTCCAGCGCCTGATGGCTGCTGTAAGCGCGGCGCTTGAGGATATCCACCCGCTCGATGCCGCCCTGCCCGGTGGCAGCCATCAGCCGCAGACGCTTGGCGATACGCCGCGCCGCGCCGCCATGCACGCCGGACCACCACAGCCAGGCGCCTTCCAGCATCAGGATCACGGCCGCGAACAGCAGCACGGCAAAGGCAGTAAAGACGCCGTCCATGGCGCTTACTCGTAAACCCGTTCCGGATCGAACACGCTGTCCGGCACACCCACGCCGAACATGCGCAGCCGGTCGGCAAAGCGCGGACGCACGCCGGTGGCGTAAAAACTGCCCTGCACCGCGCCATGCGTATCCACGCCCTTTTGCTCGAAGCGGAAAATCTCGTGCATGGCAATCACCTCGCCTTCCATGCCGGTGACTTCCTGCAGGCTGACCAGCTTGCGCGTGCCATCGGTCAGGCGCGACACCTGCATCACCACCGTCACGGCGGAGCAGATCTGCTGGCGTGTGGCGCGCGGCGTCAGGTTCACACCGGCCATGCCGACCATATTCTCCAGCCGCGACAAGGCGTCGCGCGGCGTGTTGGAGTGGATGGTGGCCAGCGAGCCTTCATGGCCGGTGTTCATCGCCTGCAGCATGTCCAGCGCTTCCGGCCCGCGCACCTCGCCGAGGATGATGCGGTCCGGCCGCATGCGCAGCGCATTGCGCACCAGCGAACGCTGATTGACCTCGCCCTTGCCTTCGATATTCGGCGGCCGCGTCTCCAGCCGTACCACATGCGGCTGCCGCAGCGCCAGTTCCGCCGCATCCTCAATCGTGACGATACGCTCGTGCGCCGGAATAAAGCCGGACAGCACATTCAGCATGGTGGTCTTGCCGGAGCCGGTGCCACCGGAGATCAGGATATTGACCTTGGCCTGCCCCAGCGCCTGCAATACCTGCACCATCGGCGGTGTCAGACTGCGGTATGCCAGCAGGTTGTCGATGCTGAGCGGGTTGACGGCAAAGCGGCGGATCGACAGGATCGGTCCATCGATCGCCAGCGGCGGGATGATGGCGTTGACGCGCGAGCCATCCGGCAGGCGTGCATCCACCATCGGACTGGATTCATCGATACGCCGGCCCACGCGCGAGACGATCTTCTCGATGATCTTCATCAGGTGGGCGTTGTCGTTGAAGGTGGTCTCGGTCAGTTCCAGCTTGCCGGCACGTTCCACATACACCTTGCTGGCGGTGTTGACCAGGATGTCCGACACGCCGGGATCGGCCAGCAGCGGTTCCAGCGGGCCAAAGCCCAGCATCTCGTGCTGGATATCCAGCACCAGGTTATGCCGTTCGTGCTGATTGAGCACGATGCGTTCTTCCTCGATGATGCGTTGGACCAGCAGCGCCAGCTCATGCTTGAACTGCTCCGGCGTCAGGCGCTTCAATCGTTCCAGGTCGATGCGGTCCAGGATCGTCTGGTGCATGCTCTTCTTCAGTTCCTGATACGCCGCAGCGGCCAGGCCCGGTGGGCCGTTGCTGCCATGGTGACTATCGTCTGCGTGTGACAGGCGTTCGCGTAAGCTCATCTCATCCTCCATCGTTACGGCCAAAGATGCGGTCGAACAGGCCTTTGCTCTCCGCCACGCGGCGCGACGCCACCAGTTCCACCAGCTCCGCCAGGCTGCGCGCCACATTGCTGCTGCGCGACAGCTGTAGCACCGGTATTCCCTGGTTGACCGAGTCGGTCGCCGACAGGTAATCGTTGGGCACCGTGTGCACCACGTCCGCGCCCAGCGCCTGCTCCAGGTCCGTCAACCGCAGCTTGCCGCCCTTCTCGTAGCGGTTGACGATCAGGCGCGTGCGCTCGTTGGGATAGCCCAGCGAACGGAAAATATCCAGCAGGCGGCGGCCGTCGCGGATGTCCGGCAGCGCCAGTTGCAGCACCGGGTAGATGGTGTCCGCCTGATCCAACGCCCGCAGCGAGATGGCATCGATCTGGCGCCCCACGTCCAGCACCACGAAGTCGTAGTGCTGCCGGGCGATGCGCAAGATGGTGTCCATGTGTTCCGGCTTCATGTCGACCGTGCGATTCGGGTCGTCCGCCGCCGCCAGCACGCCGAAGTTGGAGGCCACATGCACCAGGCAGGAATCGAGAAAGGCGCCGTCCATGCGGCTGATCTGGGCGCAGATATCGGACAGCGTCATCGCCGGCTTCTGGTCGGAGACATACAGCGTGGCGTCGCCAAACTGGCCGTGCAGGTCGATCAGCAGCACCTTCTTGTCCGCCAGCGCGGCCAGCGCGTAGCCGAAATTGGTGGATAAAAAAGTCGCGCCGCTGCCGCCCTTGCAGGAGATGAAGGCGAGCACCTTGCCTTCGCGGACGGGACTCAGGCCGGCCGCCACTTCAATGCGGTCCATGGCTTCGTGGAAGGCGCGGTGCACCAGCGGCAGCGGCAGCACCTCGCGCATGCCGGCGCGCATGGCGCGTATCAGCAGGTCTTGCTGTGGATCGCGCGTCAGCAGCATGAAGGTGGCGGACGGATACTGCTTGCTCAGGCGTTCAACCAGTTCACCCTCATGGTCCGCGATGTCGCTTGCGTCCAGCACCACCAGTTCCGGCACTTCCGGCAATTGGCGCTCCACCGCATCGCGCAACCCTTTGCGCGACGCCACCAGCTGCACCGGCGGCATGCGCGCCGAACCTTGCGCAGCAATCTCCGCGTGCAGCAGGCTGTCCTTGCTGATCATCAGCGCCTTCATTTCAGACCGCCGTTCATCACGGACGGCTGCTGTTCGCCGTTGGCTTTCTGATAGCGCTCGTAGGCGGCGCGCGCGCTGCGGCCGTCCATACCGGCGACAGGATCGGTGTTGCGGCCGGCGGCCGGATTGGCAATCTGCTGCGCCAGCGTCATGCGCGTTTCAAGGCCAAAGCGGCTGTCCCACTGTGGCGTGGTCTGGACGCATGAAGAAAGTGTGCCTGCCACCAGCAGGATCAAAAGATAGCGCATAGTCATTCCCTGGTTATTTGCGTTCCGTGCCCTGCTCCGGCGGCGCACCTTCCAGCTGGCCGCCGAGGAGCAACCTGGCGCGGCTTGGCGGGGTAACACTGTCGGTCGGCAGTTTGTAGTTGGCCGGTAGCGGTTGCACCAAGTGGGGTGTGACGACAAACAGCAGCTCGGTGCGGTCCTGCTGGAAGTCGGTGCTGCGGAACAGCGCACCGAGCACCGGCAGCTCGCCCAGGATGGGCAGGCCGTGGATGCTGTTGGTCTGGCTGTTTTTAATCAGGCCGCCGATGGCGAAACTCTGGCCATCGAACAGTTCGACGGTGGTGGCGGCGCGGCGCGTGGTGAACAGCGGCAGGATGGCGGCGCCGGAAAAGCCGGCGGCGGTAATGCCGATCCCTTCGCGCGAAATCTCGGATACCTCCGGCGCCACCCGCAGGTTGATGCGGCCGCCCGCCAGTACCGTGGGCGTGAAGCGCAGGCCGACGCCGAATTCTTTTTCCTCCAGCGTGACCTTGTTGTTGTCCTGTGCGACCGGCACGAAGATGCGGCCGCCGGCGAGGAAGCTGCCTTCCTGCCCGCTGATCGCCATCACCGTGGGTTCGGCCAGCATGCGCACCAGCGCGTCCTGCTTGTCGGCGGCGATGCCGCCATGATTGCCGCTGGCGCGGCCGATATTCAGCAGGCTTTTCAGCGTGCCACTGACAAAGTTGGTGTTGAGCGCACCGGCCCAGCTGCCGCCGCCGAAATTGAGCGCGAGGTTGGCTTCCAACTTTTCCAACAGGGACTTGGAGACCTCGGCGATTTTCACTTCCAGCATCACCTGTTGTGGTGCGCCGACGTTGAGGAAGTTGACGATGCGCGTGCTGGCTTGCGCGGCGGAGGCGTTGGCGGTTTGCGTGGCGGCGTTGGAATCCGCACCTTCGCGCCGCGCGCCTTCCAAAGCCTGCGCCGGACGGCGCACGAAGGCGGCAGCCAGTTCCAGCACCCGCGCGACGGTCGGCGCATCATCGACGGTGCCGCTCAGGACCAGCGTGTCGCCGGCGGCGCTGACCTGAATATTTTTCTGATCCGGCAGCAGCGCGGCCAAAGCCTGCTGCAAGGCGGTGGGATCGATGCCGACCACCACTTCGACCACGTTGCACATGCCGCTGCGGCCTTGCACGATCATATTGCTGCTGCCGATGTCGACGCCCACCACGTACAGTGTGTCCGGCGCCACCAGCATCGCCTGCAAGACGGCAGGGTTGCCGACACTGCGCGCCTGCACCGCTTCCGGCATGCGCATCAAAGTGGACTTCCCCAGTTGCAGCGACAAGCTGCCCGGTTGCGCCGCCTGGCCGGTGCAGCGCAGGCCGGGACCGTCGGTTGATAACGGTGCGGCCGGCCCGGCGGCCCACACCGGTCCGCCCAATGTCAGCGCGGCGGCAAACAGCGCCCATGCGTGATGATGAAGGTCCATGGTGCTCTCACAGGCATTCCTGCGTGCGATGCACGCCTGCGATCACACCCACACAGGCGCGCGGCGCAGCGGTGGCTACCTGCACGCGCGGCCTGGCCGCCACCGGCGCCGGCGCCGGCGCCAATGCCGGTGGCTGGGCGGGCGGCGCCGCAGCGGCAGGCTTCTGCATGCCAAGCAGCGTACCCTTGGTCGCGCCGTCCGTGGTGCCGGGACGCGGATCGACCTGGTTGCGCAGCGCCAGCGACAAGGTGCCCACGCTGCGCGCCAGATCCAGGTTCTCGGCCTGCGCCGGCGTCACCTCCAGCGTGACGGCATTGACCACGCGCGGCTTGGTCTCATCGCGCCCCACTTCCTGCGCCACGGCCAGCACCAGTATCCGCTCCAGCACAATCTTGGAGATGGCGCTGTCATTGGCCTGCGTGTTGACGATGATGTCGACAAAATTCCCCGGCAACGCGAAGCCGGCAACGCCCACCACATCGTTGACCCGCACGGTGATGGCGCGCTTGCCTTCGGCGATCAGCGCCGACAGGCCGCCCAGCGTGCCGGCCGGCGCCAGCTTGGCCTCACTCAACGGCTCGTCGCGCAGCACACTGTTTTTCAGCACGCGGCCAACCAGCTTGCCGCCATCGCGCAGCGCCCCGCGCGGCAGCGTGTCGGATGGCCAGTCGATCTGCTTGAGCATCTCCGGCGTCAGGCGCTGGCCCAGATTGACGTCCTGCGCCGCCACCACGATCTTGTTCGAGCCGCCCGGCGTCTGCCGCAGCAGCCAGCGCGAGGCCAGCGCCACCGCCGCCAGGCCGAATACGACGGCCAACGCCATCATCAACAGTGCGCGCCGATTCTTCATGCTATCCGCATCCCGACGTCATCGTCCGCCGCGCGCGTTCCGGTGGCGCCGCCACCGCCGGCGAACATGCTGATCCAGGCCTGGTCCAGCGTGGCGATGGAAATGCGCGCCGGCTCGCCCATGTAGCCGGCAAAATCCGCCACCCGGCCGATGATCTCGCGCGGATAGCAGGCCAGCAGCGGCAGGCCGCAACCCGCGTGCAGTTCATCCAGCAGATAGCGCAGGCCCGCCTCGTCATACACCACACCCATGCTCAGACACTGCTGGCGGAACAGCGTGCGGTAATTGGCGGCGCTCAGCGCGTCCACCGGAATCTTGTAGCCGACGCGGCGCAGCGCCGGCTCGTCCAGCAGCGCCGATGGCGGCAGGCTGGTGGCAAACACCAGCCGCAAACGGCAGGGCACCTGGAAGTGATAGCCGCCCGCCACCGACAGCACACTGCGCTCGGCCTCCTGCGCCTGCGCGAAACGGTTCAGCAATTCGGCGGCCGGCAAACGCTGGCGGCCCAGATCATCGACGATCAGCAAACCGTTGTTGGCCTTCAGCTGCGGCGGCGCGCGATAGCAGCCGCTGGCCGCATCCGCTTGCAGGTCCAGCATCTCGGCATCCAGCGCGCCATCCAGCGCCACCACAGGACGCTGGCACAGCACCCAGCGCGGATCGCTGCTGCGGCGCTCGGGCGTCTGCCGCATCTGGCGCGCCAGCGGCGCGCGGTGCACCGCCGCGTCATACACCTGCACGATGTCCTGTCCCACCACCAGCGCATGCGGCACCGCCACCAACCCTTGCTGCAAGGTGCCCAAGCGGCGCGCCAGCGTCGACTTGCCGCTGCCGGAGGGGCCGTACAGCAGCACGCTGCGACCGGCATGCATGGCGGTGCCCAGCATGCGCTGCACCGCCGGTGTCAGAAAGTCGTCGGCAAATTCGGCCGCCAGTTCATCGGCGCACGGCTGCGGCAACTGCCTGGCCTGGCGCTCGACCATGGCGCGGTAAGCTTCCAGCGTGACCGGCGCCGGCCCGGCGTATGGACTGCGCTCCAGCCACGTGGCGGCGCGCTGTTTGCCGGCGCCGGTCAGCTGGTACTGCACGTCGAGGTCCGACTCGCCGCGCCACGCCACTTCCACCACGTGTTCCGCCACCATGAAATCCAGCACTTCGCGCAGCACGTTGATCGACAGGTGCAGTCTGGTGGTCAGCACCGGCAGGTGGCTTTTTCCACTCTGGTACAGCGCCTTGGCGATCAGCTCCACAATCAGTTGCTGCGGCAGGCCGGTGTCGCGCACCGATTTCGGCGGTGGCGGCAGCATTGCATCCGGTTCGGCGTCCAGCAGCTGGGTGTAGGGGGATGGGGGTTCGAGGGCAAGCATCGTTATCTCCACAAGGCACTAATTTCGGTATGGAATTAGTCTATCCAGCCCTTGCCCCTCGGACATTGACGTGCAGCAAGCCCTGGTCAGTGATGGGTCCAGGCCAGCATACCGGCCGTGCCGAGCGCGATCGCCACGCCATACGGAATGCCGCCGACACTGGCAGTCGGCGCCAGCGGCACCGGCTGTAGCGGCACGCCGAGCAGGCGCAACAGCAGCGGCTTGCAGATCTGCCACAGATTACGGGCGCTGTCGCGCCAGCGTCCGCTGGCGACCAACATCAGCAACGCTATCACGCCGCCAATCAGGTAGGACAGCGCGGCGATGTGCAGCGCCAGCCCCGGCCCGGTGAAACCGCCCACCATCGCCATCAGCTTGACGTCGCCGGCGGCCATGCCGCGCAGCAGGTACAGGGGCAGGAATAAAAAAAAACCGGCGAGGATGCCGGCCAGCCATTGCGATAGCGGCGCCCACGGCGGCCCGCCCAGCAGGTGCAACAGCAGCGCCAGCAGCAAACCGCTCAGCACCAGCACGTTGGGAATCTTGCGCATGGCCAGATCGGTCAGCGCCGCCTGCGTCACCAGGCAGATCAGAATGACTTCAATCGCGTTCAGCATGAAATTTCTCCACGGAAAGACTTTCCAGCCTGGCTGCGGCTGGAAAGCCTGCTACTGTTTACGGCGATTTGATCTTGTTACCGATGGCCTGGAACGCATCGCTCAGCGCCGGCGTCAGGAAACCGAACGCGGCCACCACGGCGGCCACCATGGTCGCCGCGATCAAGCCGTATTCAATTGCCGTGATACCGTCCTCGTCGCGCGCAAACTCTTTTGCAATTGCAATCAGCGAGTTCATGTCGTACTCCTTGCTTGGTTGATGAAAACCTCTGGCGCGCTGTTCTGCGCCATTGCGTTCCACTATACGGACCGCAAATTTATAAGAGTTGACGTCACGCAAGTTTTCCATACGGAATCTTTTTTAGTCTATGATGAAGTCGATTGTCGGAAAAAGGTCTCATTCTTCATTTATGTAGGTTTTTTTTAGCACACAAGAATTGCCTTGATTGCAAAAAGCTATT
Source organism: Duganella levis (assembly GCF_009857605.1). Lineage (GTDB taxonomy): Bacteria > Pseudomonadota > Gammaproteobacteria > Burkholderiales > Burkholderiaceae_D > Rugamonas > Rugamonas levis. The sequence continues at coordinate 105,657 of NZ_WWCT01000007.1, forward strand.
ATGCTGACCAGCTGTTTTTTGGAAAGGCAAATGGATTCCCTACTGAAACACATGGTGGACATGACCGGTCACCGCGATCACACGATGCTCGACATCTCGGTGATTTCGGCGGTGCAGGAGCTTGCTCACGCCACCCAGGTCCGTGTGTTGACGCTTGCCACGGTTAGGGGGAAGGTATTTGTCCGACCACGCGCCATCATCAGCGCAGGCGAAGCTGCGCGCATGGTCGATACCTCGGACCAGCAGCATCCGGGCGATTCCATTGACCTGTTCCCGGCGCTGGCCCAATGCATCGCGCGCCACGAATCCGGCGCCGATGTCGCCAACGAAGCCGACGAGCACACGCTATGGCTGCCGATCTGGCTGGGCGACAAGGCCGATACCTGCCTGGAAATCGTCAACCCGACGCCGTACACCAAGGAAACCATTCACGTCATTGGCGGCATCGTCAGTGTCTACCGCAATTTCCAGAACCTGCTGGACTACAGCGAACGCGATTCGCTGACCGGCCTGCTCAACCGCAAGACCTTTGACGACCAGCTGTCCAAGATGCTGGCTGCCAGCACCGAACAGGACGCGCTGACGCTGCCGGGCGAACCGGAACGCCGCTTCCACCGCCAGGAAGAGAAGCAATGGCTGGCCGTGGTGGATGTCGACCATTTCAAGCACGTTAATGACCGTTTCGGCCATTTGTACGGCGATGAAGTGCTGATCCTGATCGCCAACCTGCTGACCTCGTCATTCCGCGCGCAAGACCGCGTGTTCCGTTTCGGCGGCGAGGAATTCGTCGTGCTGCTGCGCTCGGCCACGCTGGACGACGCCAAGAAAATCATCGAACGCTTCCGCATGAACGTGGCGGGGCACGACTTCCCGCAAGTGGGCAAGGTGACGGTGAGTGTGGGCTTTGTCAGCATCAGCGCGCTGGAGGCGCCGGTGATCATTCTCGGCCATGCCGACCAGGCGCTGTACTACGCCAAGAGTCACGGCCGCAACCTGGTCTGCCACTACGACGAACTGGTCACTGGCGGCCTGCTGCAAGCCATCGAGTCCAACGATACGGCTGAATTCTTCTAAGGCTTACGCCACACTCAGGAAGCGCATCGGATCGACGTTCCACTTGGCGGGCGATTCGTGGCCGACGATTTTATCGCCGCCGCCAAAGCCCAGCCCGCGCGACAGATCCACGGTTTCCGGCTTGATGTAGACATTCTTCTTGGTATGGAAGAACACGTTGACCTTGGGCGCCAGCAGATTGGTCTCATGCGGCTCCACCACTACTCCCAAGCGCCCCGACTCCAGCAGCACCATGGTGCCCACCGGATAAATCCCCACGCAACGCATGAATTCCTGCGCATAGGTCGGGTTGAAGTGGAACTTGCTCCACTCATAAATCTTGCGCAGCGCCGCCGCCGCCGACATGCCCTTGTGATAGCAGCGATCGGCCGTAATGGCGTCGTACACGTCGACAATCGCGGCCATCTGCGCCAATTCGCTGATGTCGTCGTTGGCCTGCTTGCCCGGATAACCGCTGCCGTCGCGCCGCTCGTGATGGTGCAGCGTGATATCCAGCGGAATCGGGCCGATCTCCGGCGTTTGCTTCAGGATCTTGTAGCCATCTTCCGGGTGCTTCTTGATGATGGCGAATTCTTCGTCGGTCAGCGGTCCCGGTTTGTTGAGGATGGCGTCCGGCACCAGCGCTTTGCCGGTGTCATGCAGCAGCCCGCCCAGGCCGGCCTGATGGGTGACATCGGCCGGAATATTGCGCGAGCGGCAGAACGCCACCAGCAGCGTGCATACGCTCACCGAGTGCAAAAAGGTGTAATCGTCCTTGTTCTTGATCCGCAGCAGCCCGACCAGCGCGCCGGGATTGCGCAGGATCGACTCGGTGATGTTCTGCACCACCGGCTGCACCTGGTCCAGCTCGATCGCCTTGCCGAGACGGGCATCCTGCATCACCGTGCGCACCAGCGTCGACGCCTGATGGCGGATCTGCACCGCCCGCTGCATCTCTTCGCCCAGCGATACCCGGGTTTGCACCGGCGCCTTGGCGACGATTTCGACGATCTCGCGTTCGGTGGCGGCTTGCGCTTCGGCCACGGTCGGCGCATCCTGCACATCCAGCCCCTTGGAGCTGTCTATGACAACGTCGTGGATGCCGGCATTGAGGATCTTGCGGATTTCATCGTGGGTGGTGATCAGGAAGCGGTTGCGCACGAAAGGATGGGTCATCCAGTCGCAGCTCAGGTCATGAATATACATGCCCACTTTCAGCTGAGAAGAATCGACTTTCTTTAACATGCGTATACCCATCAGAATAGGGGCTGGAAGACGACCCGCGATGCAAGCAGTATAACAAACTGTGTTTCCCACGGGGATCAAATTTACAACTACAACTACTTTTAAGCAAGTCTCTACCCCTTACTTATTGGATATGGAACTTCGTCAGCTGCGCTATTTTGTTGCCATCGTCGACCACGGATCGCTGTCCCGGGCGGCGCTGATCCTGCACGTCGCCCAGCCCGCGCTCACCCAGCAGCTGCGCCAGCTGGAGGAGGAACTGGGGGTGCAATTGCTGCACCGCTCCGCCCAGGGCGTGCTCAGCACCGACGCCGGCAAGGTGTTCTACGAACACGCCCAGGCCATCCTCAAGCAGGTGGCGGATGCCCGTTCCGCTGTGGCGCAGTCGGCCGAGCGGCCCAGCGGCGCCGTCACGCTGGGGCTGCCGCACAGCATCTCCGGCGCGCTGGCGCTGCCGCTGCTGACCGCCACCCGGGCCCAGTATCCGGAAATCACGCTGCAACTGACCGAGGAATTGACCGGCAACCTGGGCGACCAGCTCAAATCCGGCCGTCTCAACCTGGCCGTGCTGTTTGACGATGGCCAGCTCGGCCAGTTCGCCACCACGCCGTTGGTAGAGGAAGAACTGCGCTTTATCTGCCGAACCGATCGGCCTTACGGCGAGGGTGAGCAGTCACTCACGCTGCAGCAGGCACTGGCCACTACGCTGATCCTGCCGGGATTGCAACACGGCGTGCGGCCGCGCATCGAGAGCGTGGCGCGCGCCGCCGGCCTGACCGTCGGCAACGTGATCGAGATCAACTCCATCGCCATCCTCAAATCCGCCTTGCTGGCGGACATGGGCGCGACCTTGCTGCCGTCCGCGCCTGTCCTGGACGAGCTGCAACGCGGCACCTTGCGCGCCCAGCGCATCGACCAACCGTCAATTTCCCGCACGGTCGTACTGTGTTATTCCCGCAACATCCCGCTGACCAATGCGGCCACCGCCATCAGCAGATTGGTGCGCCAGGTCAGCGAAAGGTTGTGCGTGGATGGGCTGTGGCCGGGTGCTACACCCATATAAGTTATTCTTATACCCCCATCGGCAAACGGTATTTCCGTATACGTCAACTCGCGCCCATACTGGGACCAAGCCGCTAACAATGCGGCACCATGGCTTGTGCCTGGCTCGCTTACCCGGCGTCCTCCAGTCCAAGCGCGATCTGATACCAAAAACGGAGACACCACCATGCCAGACGGCGCCAGCACCCTCACGTCCGTGAGCCTCGACGACAAGTACACTTCCACCAACGGCAAAATCTTCCTGTCCGGCATCCAGGCGCTGGTGCGCCTGCCGATGATCCAGCACGCACGCGACAAGACCGCCGGGCTGAACACCGCCGGCTTCATTTCCGGCTACCGCGGCTCGCCGCTGGGCGGGCTGGACGAAAACCTGTGGAAGGCCAAGCCGCATCTGGAAGCGCACAACGTGCAGTTTGTGCCGGGCGTGAACGAGGATCTGGCCGCAACGGCCGTCTGGGGATCGCAGCAGGTGGACCTGATCGGCGAATCCAAATACGACGGCGTGTTCGCCATGTGGTACGGCAAAGGGCCGGGCGTGGACCGCTGCGGCGACGTCTTCAAGCACATGAACCACGCCGGCACCGCCAGGCACGGCGGCGTGCTGCTGGTGGCGGGCGATGACCATGGCGCGTATTCGTCCACGCTGCCGCACCAGTCGGACCACATCTTCTCGGCCTGCATGGTGCCGGTGCTCTACCCTTGCAATGTGCAGGAGTATCTGGACCTCGGCATCCATGGCTGGGCCATGTCGCGCTTCTCCGGCTGCGCGGTGGCCTTCAAGGCGCTGGCCGACACGGTGGAATCGTCGGCCTCGATCGACGCCGATCCGTTCCGCGTGGAGACCAGGATACCGAAGGACTTCGTCATGCCGGCCGGCGGCCTGAATGCCCGCCTGTCGTCCGTGCCACTGGGCCAGCAGGCGCGCAATCAGGAAGCGCTGATGCAGGACTACAAAATCTACGCCGCACTGGCCTATGCGCGCGAGAACAAACTGAATCACACCACCATCGATTCTCCAGACGCCAAGCTGGGTATCATCGCTTCCGGCAAATCGTATCTGGATGTGCTGGAAGCGCTGGAAGAACTGGGCATCGATGAAGCCATGGCCGCCAAGGTCGGCCTGCGCCTGTTCAAGGTCGCCATGCCATGGCCGCTGGAGCCGGACAGCGTGCGCGAATTCGCGCAGGGTCTGGACGAAATCCTGGTGGTGGAAGAGAAGCGCCAGTTCGTCGAATACCAGTTGAAGGAACAGCTGTACAACTGGCGTGACGACGTGCGTCCGCGCGTGGTCGGCAAATTCGACGACAAGGGCGAGTGGGTGGCGCCGCGCGGCGAATGGCTGCTGCCGCCGAAGGCCGACTTCTCGGTGTCGCAAGTGGCGCGCGTGATCGCCAGCCGCGTGGAGCGTTACATCAGCGACGCCAACATCCACGACCAGATCAAGGCCCGCCTGACCTTCCTCGACGCCAAGGATGCGGTGCTGAAGAAGGCCATCAACACGCCCTTCCGCCCGGCCTTCTACTGCTCCGGATGCCCGCACAATACGTCGACCAAAGTGCCGGATGGTTCCTTCGCGCTGGCCGGCATCGGCTGCCACGTGATGGCCACCTCGATCTACCCGGAATTCAACAAGCTGACCACGCACATGGGCGGCGAAGGTGCGCCGTGGATCGGCCAGGCCGCGTTCTCGAAGATTCCACACGTGTTCCAGAATCTGGGCGACGGTACCTACTTCCACTCCGGCTATCTGGCGATCCGCGCGGCGGTGGCGGCCAAGGTCAACATGACCTACAAGATCCTCTACAACGACGCCGTCGCCATGACCGGCGGCCAGCCGGTGGACGGCCAGACCTCGGTGCCGATGATCGCGCAGCAGATGGCGGCTGAAGGCGTCAAACGCATCGCACTGGTGACGGAAGACCTGTCGCGCTACAGCGACCATTCGGCGCTGCCTTCCAATGTATCGCTGCACGACCGCAAAGACATGGATGCAGTGCAGCGCGAGCTGCGCGAAATATCTGGCGTTTCGGTGCTGATCTACGACCAAACCTGCGCCGCCGAAAAGCGCCGCCGCCGCAAAACCGGCGCGTATCCGGACATCGCCAAGCGCATGGTCATCAACGAAGCAGTATGCGAGGGCTGTGGCGACTGCGGCATTCAATCCAACTGCGTCTCCATCCTGCCGAAGGAAACGGAATTCGGCCGCAAGCGCACCATCGACCAGTCGTCCTGCAACAAGGACTACTCCTGCGTGAAGGGCTTCTGCCCAAGCTTCGTTACGGTGGAAGGCGGCGCGCTGAAGAAATCCAAAGCCGGTGCTACGTCGAGCGATGACGGCTGGGATGAACTGCCAGCGCCAACGCTGCCGGACTGCGAACACCCGTACAACATCCTGATCAACGGTATCGGCGGCACCGGCGTGATCACGGTCGGCGCGCTGATGGGCATGGCCGCGCACATCGAAGGCAAAGGCGCCTCGGTGCTGGACATGACCGGCATGTCGCAGAAAAACGGCTCGGTGACCTCGCACGTGAAGATCGCGCGCACGCCATCGCACCTGCGCGCACAGCGCATCGCCACAGGCGAAGCCGACGTGGTCCTCGGCTGCGACATGCTGACCGCCGGCGCCGCCGATGCAGTATCGAAGATGCGTCCTGGTCGCACGCTGGCCATCGTCAACCTGCACGAGCAGCCACCCGGCACCTTCGCGCAGAACGCCGACTGGGAATATCCCGCCGCCGACGTACGCGCGCTGATCGAGGAATCAGTCGGCGAAGGTGCGGCCGATTTCATCGACGCCACCAAGCTGGCCACCGCGCTGATGGGCGACTCGATCGCCGCCAACCTGTTCATGCTGGGCTACGCCTGGCAACGCGGCCGCATCCCGCTGAAAGAAGAATCGCTGCTGCGCGCGATTGAGCTGAATGGCGTGGCGGTGGCGTCGAACAAGAAGAGCCTCCTGTGGGGCCGCCGCGCCGCCGTGGACCTGAAGCGCGTCGAACGCACCGCCACGCCGGCGCAGCCTATCGTGCTGCAAATGCCGCAAAGCCTGGACAGCATCATCGCCAAGCGCATGGAGTTCCTCACTTCGTACCAGAACGCCGCCTACGCCAGCACCTACTCGGAACTGGTGGCGCAGGTGCGTGCGAAAGAAACCTCGCTCAGCCTGGGCAACAAGCTCTCCAGCGCCGTCGCCAAGTCCTACTTCAAGCTGATGGCCTACAAGGACGAATACGAAGTGGCACGCTTGTACACCGATGGCCGCTTTGTCGAGCAATTGCAGCAGCAGTTCGAGGGCAACTTCAGCGTCAAGTTCAACCTGGCACCGCCACTATTGGCGAAGAAGGACGCCAAGGGCCATCTGGTGAAGGCGGAATTTGGTTCGTGGATGTGGAGCGCTTTCAAGATGCTGGCCAAATTCAAAGGCCTGCGCGGTGGCGCTTTCGATATCTTCGGCTACACCGAAGAACGCAGGATGGAGCGCGCGCTGATCGGTGAGTATCGCGAGATGGTGACGGCGTTGATCGGCCAACTGAACGCGGACAACCACGCGACGGCGGTCGAACTGGCTGCGCTGCCGGAGAAAGTGCGCGGCTTCGGGCACGTGAAGGAAAAGGCTGTCGCCACCTTCCGTACCGAGAGGGCCCGCCTGCTGACACAGTTCAGCCACAAACGCGCAGCTTGACGTTAACGTAAACGTCATATAATCGATAAAAAATATTATTAGGGACACCAATGAACGATCTCTCGACTCCGAAACTCGCGGCCGTCGCTGACGAGCCGCGCGTGCAGAACAAAGTTCGCTTCGTCACCGCCGCCTCACTGTTCGACGGCCACGACGCCTCGATCAACATCATGCGCCGCATCCTGCAATCGAACGGCGTGGAAGTCGTCCACCTCGGCCATAACCGCTCGGTGGACGAAGTGGTCACCGCCGCGCTGGCGGAAGACGTGCAAGGCATCGCCATCTCCAGCTACCAGGGTGGCCACGTCGAATACTTCAAATACATGATCGACCTGCTGCGCCAGCGCGGCGGCGCGCACATCAAAGTATTCGGCGGCGGCGGCGGCGTCATCGTCCCGAGCGAAATCGAAGAACTGCACGCATACGGCGTAACCAAGATCTTCAGCCCCGAAGACGGCCAGCGCATGGGCCTCGTCGGCATGATCCAGTGGATGGTGCAGCAGTGCGATATCGACCTGTCGCAATACTCCCCTACCTCGCTGGCACCGCTGCGCGAAGGCGCCGACGTCGCCGGTCGCCACCGCCCGCTGGCGCAGTTGATCACAGCACTGGAAAACGAAAAGGCCGCGCCAGCGCTGCGTGCCGAACTGCTGGCCGCCGCCGCAGACCTGCCGGTGCCAACGCTCGGCATCACCGGCACCGGCGGCGCCGGCAAATCCTCGCTGACCGATGAACTGATACGCCGCATCCGCCTCGACCAGGGCGATACACTGAACATCGCCATCATCTCGATCGATCCGTCGCGCCGCAAATCCGGCGGCGCGCTGCTGGGCGACCGTATCCGCATGAACGCCATCAATCCATGGGCCGGACAGTCGCATGTGTTCATGCGCTCCCTGGCCACGCGCGAAGCCGGCTCCGAAATTTCGCAAGCGCTGCCCGACGTTATCGCCGCCTGCAAGGTAACTGGCTTTGACCTGGTGATCGTTGAAACCTCAGGCATCGGCCAGGGCGACGCCGCCATCGTGCCGCATGTGGATGTGTCGATGTACGTAATGACGCCGGAATTCGGCGCCGCCTCGCAGCTGGAAAAAATCGACATGCTCGATTTCGCCGACTTCATCGCCATCAACAAGTTTGACCGCAAAGGCGCGCAGGACGCGCTGCGCGACGTCGCCAAGCAGTACCAGCGCAACCGCGAACTGTGGAGCAAGCGTCCGGAAGAAATGCCGGTCTACGGCACGCAAGCGTCACGTTTCAATGACGATGGCGTGACCGCGCTGTATCAAGGCCTGCTGCCCAAGCTGGCGCAATTCGGCCTGAAGGCGCAGGCAGGCAAGCTGCTGGCGACGGACGTGCACCACTCCAGCGGCAAGCACGTGATCGTGCCGCCAGCCCGCGCGCGCTATCTGGCGGAGATTGCCGACACCGTGCGCGGCTACCATCGCTTCACGCGCAAGCAGGTCACGCTGGCGCGCGAACGCCAGCAACTGAGCGAATCGAAACGCATGCTGGCCATCGCCCACAAGTCGGCCGACTTCGATGACCTGATCGCCGAACGCGATGCCGAGATGGACGGCGGCGCGAAAAAACTGCTGGCTCAATGGCCCGACATGCAAGCCAACTACGCCGGCGACGACTATGTGGTGAAAATCCGCGACAAGGAAATCCGCACGCGCCTCGTTCAGCAAACGCTGTCCGGCACGCGCATCCGCAAGGTGGCGCTGCCGCGCTACGAAGATCACGGCGAAATCCTGCGCTTTCTGATGCTGGAAAACGTGCCGGGTTCCTTCCCCTTCACCGCCGGCGTGTTCGCCTTCAAGCGCGAAGGTGAAGACCCAACCCGCATGTTCGCCGGCGAAGGTGACGCCTTCCGCACCAACCGCCGCTTCAAGCTGGTCTCCACCGGCATGGATGCCAAGCGCCTGTCCACTGCGTTCGACTCGGTCACCTTGTACGGCGCCGATCCGGCGCTGCGTCCGGACATCTACGGCAAGGTCGGCAACTCGGGCGTCTCCATCGCCACGCTGGACGACATGAAGGTTCTGTACGACGGCTTTAACCTGTGCAGCCCAAGCACCTCGGTCTCGATGACCATCAACGGCCCGGCGCCGACTATCCTGGCGATGTTCATGAACACCGCTATCGACCAGCAGATCGCCAAGTTCGTCGAAGAGAACAAACGCCAGCCGAGCGCCGACGAAGCGGTCAAGATCAAGGAATGGGTACTGCAAAACGTGCGCGGCACCGTGCAGGCGGACATCCTCAAGGAAGACCAGGGCCAGAACACCTGCATCTTCTCGACCGAATTCTCGCTGAAGGTAATGGGCGACATCCAGGAATACTTCGTCCACCACCAGGTGCGCAACTTCTACTCGGTGTCGATCTCCGGCTACCACATCGCCGAAGCGGGCGCGAACCCGATCTCGCAGCTGGCCTTCACACTGTCGAACGGCTTCACTTTTGTAGAAGCCTACCTGGCGCGCGGCATGCACATCGACGACTTCGCACCCAACCTGTCGTTCTTCTTCTCGAATGGCATGGACCCGGAATACACGGTGCTGGGCCGCGTCGCCCGCCGTATCTGGGCAGTGGCGATGCGCGACAAATACGGCGCCAACGACCGCTCGCAAAAACTCAAGTACCACGTGCAGACCTCGGGCCGTTCGCTGCACGCGCAGGAGATCGACTTCAACGACATCCGCACCACGCTGCAAGCGCTGATCGCCATCTACGACAACTGCAACTCGCTGCACACCAACGCCTACGACGAAGCCATCACCACGCCGACCGACGAATCGGTACGCCGCGCGCTGGCGATTCAATTGATCATCAACCGCGAATGGGGCCTGGCCAAGAACGAGAATCCCAACCAGGGCTCGTTCATCATGGACGAACTGACCGACATGGTGGAAGAAGCGGTGCTGCAGGAATTCGAACGCATCGCCGAACGTGGCGGCGTGCTCGGTGCAATGGAAACCGGCTACCAGCGCGGCAAGATCCAGGAAGAGTCGATGCTGTACGAGCACCAGAAGCACGACGGCACGCTGCCCATCATCGGCGTCAACACCTTCCGCAATCCGAAGAGCGTGGAAGCGCCGGTGCAAATCGAACTGGCCCGCTCCACCGACGACGAAAAGCAATCGCAGCTCAAGCGCCTGGAAGACTTCCATACGCGCCACGCCGCCGAAGCGCCGCAAGCGCTGGCAGCGCTGCAGCAAGCCGCCATCGACAACGCCAACGTGTTCGACAAACTGATGGACGCCGTCCGCGTCTGCTCCCTTGGCCAAATCACCACCGCGCTGTTCGAAGTCGGCGGCCAGTACCGCCGCAATATGTAGGTAGAACTCACAGAGAAGGAGGTAAATCAATGTTTGCCTCCTTCTCTTGTCGGGGCATCAGGACTACACTGAGCGAATATGTCGGGAGTCGATCATGGTCAACCTACAAATTTCTCTACCTGAAGACCTGGCGCAAGACGTCGAGGAGTTAGGGCTGCTAAAGCCTGAGACGATCACAGAAATCCTGCGTGCTGAAGTCCGCAAACTCGCGTCTGAATACCTGCTCAGTATCGCCCCAACACTAGCCGCTGCCGGCGACGTGCCCATGAGTGCAGAGGAGGTGCAGGAAGAAATACGGGCATTCCGACGAGATCAAAATGCGATTCGTTCTTGATACGAACACTGTTATCTCAGGTGCACTGTGGCTTGGGACGCCGCACCTTTTGATGGATGCAGTCCGTGCCAATCGCTTTACTCCGTGTACATGCCGTGAGATCTTATTTGAATTGCTGGGCGTCCTACATCGTCAAAAATTCGCAGCCAGGATGACGCTCAGCGGCAAGAGTGCAAGACGCATCGTGATCGAGTATCGGCGCCTGGCGCTGCTCGTGGTGCTACCACCATTGATTCCGAAAGTATCAAGAGACCCAAAGGATGATGCCATCCTGGCTTGCGCCGTTCAGGCACAAGCAGACGCCATCGTGTCAGGAGATAAAGACCTGCTGAGCCTGGTTCTCTACCAAAAAATTCCTATTTTGACGCCCATTCAGGCACTCAATTATCTGCCGTAAAGCTGAAAGCATTGATCACTAAAAATAGTAGTCGCGCTCGACATTACATCCCCCCAGACAGAGCGGACGATACTTACCGTTCAAAGCTAATTATTAGACTCGATCCGACACTTTCACTATGCCGCTTTGCCATAAAAGCCGCCGGGTTTGTACTTACAACGATTTATTGTAATCCCTTGTAATTCCCGGCGGCGCGCAGCTATTCTGCCTTTACAGCTTGCCCGCGCCGGCGTTGGCGGGAACGGCCGTCAGCGTTGCGGTCGCGGTTTGCAGCGTGTACGCATACGGCGGCGTCCACAGGCTGGCGGCTGGCGGCAGTGCGTAGCCGCATTGGCCATCCACCGCGCTGGTGCCCGACTTGTCGCTGGTGAAGATGTGGCCCGATGAGCGGAAGCCGATGAAGTCTTTACCTTTGATCGCCTTGCCGCAGAATTCCGTCACCTTCAGGCCAGTGAAATTGTAGTACTGGTTCTCCAGCAGCATATTTGACCGGTAGCGCGCATCGGTGCCACTTTCGAATTTGACGTCGGTGTCCTTGGTCGAGGTGCTGCCGGTGATCAGGTTGTTGAACAGGTGGACCTGGCCATAGCGGTTCAGCGGCAAACGCGTGGTCGCGCCATTCCACCAGTTGCCGTTGAAGGTGACATGCAATCGGCCCTCGTCACTCCAGGCCCGGCCAGAGTCGCCATTGCCCACCAGCGTGGTCTTGTGGTGCTTGGCGAAGTAGCTGTTGGCAATGGTGACGTAGTCGCTGCCGCGCACCACATCCAGCGCGCCGTCGTGACGCGTGTCGTAGGTGCCAGTGGCCAGCGAATCCGGCGTATCGCCGTCGCTGATGGTCAGATGGTCGAGGTAGATGTTCTGGCCGCGCGACACCGTCACGCCGTCGGCGTAAGCATTGTCCGAATCCTCCGGGTTCACGTCCCACGGCGTATCAAGCGCCAGGTTACGCACGATGACGTTGCGGGTCCAGGTAGGATAGTCCTCGCCATCCTTGCCATCGGCAATCCACTTCTTGAAGTCCGTCTCGGGATCGCCGCCGGCCGTCAACGGCAGCTCGCCACCGATCAGCAGCGCGGTGCCGGTGATGCGCGCCGGCCGTCCCTGCGCGTCGTTGATGCCGACCAGCGTGGTGTTCGACGGCAGCGCGACCGAGCCGCCATACTTCTGGTCCGAATAGCTGGTGTACTCGCGGAATACGGTGTTGTTCTGGCTCCAGCGCAGATCGATATGGCCGATCACGCGGATGATCTTCGGATCGTTGCCGGCTTCATTGATGGCAGCCACCAGCTGCTGGCCGTTGTACACGGTGTAGACGCGGTTGGCGATGGCCGCGCCGCCGCCGGTCACCAGCACCGCGCCTTTGCGCGACTGCGCGTGCCAGCCGCTGGCCGGCGCCGGATCGCGTTCGAAGGTCAGCACGCCGCCGGTGGGATCGGCGGCGGCAAACTGCCATACCGGCAGCTTGGGCGCCGCCGCGTAACTGGCCGGATCGTGCAGGCCGTTGACCAGTACCGGCGCCGAGTAGTTGCGCACGCCGTACTGCGCGGTTTGCAAGGGCGTGCTGGCGCCGGTCAACGTCCTGGCGTCGATGGTGGCGGCTTGCGCGGATGAAGCCAGCACGATGCCGGCAACGAGTAGTGGATATTTCATGGTTGTCTCCAATGGTGAAATTCACTGACAGCTCGCGATGATCCGTACCCACGTGAACGTGCCTTGCACGTAGCAATCGAGGAAGTGTTATGCGTGGGACGAATCAACATTCAGGCACCTTGCGTACCTGCCGCCATTGCGAAGAGGGTTGAGGGAACCGAGTTCGCGCTGGTCATCCGTTGGGGGTGCAGACTACACCCGCCGACGGTGTGTAAATACTAATCCTGTAGAAAAAATAATGCAACTAGTCGAAATGCGGTCCGGCGCCTTGCTGCGCCATCTCGTCATCGGCATTGCGCAGCGGGCAGGCTTTCAGTGACAGGCACCCGCAACCGATGCAGCCATCCAGCTGATCGCGCAACTGCGTCAGCGTCTTGATACGCTCTTCCAGTTCCTGCTTCCACGCGGCCGACAGACGACGCCAATCGGCGACGGTGGGCGTGCGGCCGGACGGCAACGCATCCAGTGCGCGCGCAATGTCCGCCAGCGGCAGACCAACCCGTTGCGCGACCTTGATCACGGCCAGCCGCCGCAACACCGAGCGCGCGTAGCGGCGCTGGTTGCCGCTGGTGCGGACAGAATGGATCAAGCCCTTGGCTTCATAAAAATGCAGCGCGGAGACGGCGATGCCGGAACGCTCCGCCAGTTCGCCGACGCCCAGTTCTTTGGCAACCATCAAATCTCCTTGACCTCAAGTTAAGTTGAGATTCTATAGTGTCCCCACACTGACTGCACAAAGGACATCATGAAATTCATTAACCCAGAAGGTTTGTACGATCCCCGTCCCAATGGCTACAGCCATGTCGTGGTGGCCGATGCGCCGGCGCGCATCATCTACATCGCAGGGCAAGGAGGCGAGAACGCGAATGGCGACTTATCAGAAGACTTTGGCGCGCAAGTCGACCAGGCGCTGCGCAATCTGCACACCGCGCTGGCCGCTGCGGGCGCCGCGCATACCGAGGTAGCCAAGGTGACGGCGTTGATTGTCGATCATAGCGAGGCGCGTCTCGCCATCTTCAGCAAGGCCTTGCGCGCGATGTGGGGCGACCATCCGGCACCGGCCTGCACGCTGATTCCCGTGCCGCGACTGGCGCTGGATGGCATGCTGTTTGAAATCGAAGCCGCCGCGATTCAGCAGCAGATTTACTGAGCGTGACAGCGCTCGGCGCGATAGAAATAGAAATTATCGAAGTTGAGAAATTCGGTCGCTGCGCCGAAACGGTAGGTAATTTCGCGACGCTGTGCGTTGTAGCCGGTCAGGCCGCCGACGTGTTTGGGCAACTGTTCCTTGTACAGGTCCGCAGGGAACGGCGCCTTGCCGCCGACGGTAATGACCAGCACATCGCCCTCGCGGCGCCAGCTGCTCGGATTATAAAAATCGAAGCCGCCCTTGAACTGCAGGCTGCCATCCGACTGCAATAGCATGCACATGGTCGGAAACTCGGTACCGGTATTTTCCAGCACCTGCACCGTGCGCACAGACGGCGTACTCGCACAGCCGCCTAGCAGCAGCAAAATGGAGCCATAAGCCAGAAGAGGTTTCATGCGCAAGCCCGTAGAAGTGGCGATACCGCCACTCTACCCTATCAATTACCGGTTATCGGTGATCCGGCCCACAGTAGCGCCTTCTAACAACACGGGCTGCCACAGTTCGTGCAAGTCGCTGGCGGGGGTACCGTCGATGAGGGACAGCAGCATCTCGACCATGCGGGCGCCGGCTTGGCGCGGGTCGGGCTGGTCGATGGTGGTGACGTGGGCGCCGGCCAGGGTGTCGGCCATGCTGCCCCAGACTATGACCGACATCTCCTTGCCGATCTCCACGCCCGCGTCCAGCAAGGCGCGCACCGCGCCGACGCCGGACAGATGGTTGTCGACGATGACCGCCGTCGGACGCGGCGAGCAGGCCAGCAGCTGCTGCATGGCCTGGTAGCCGCTGCGGCGGTCCAGCGTGTTGTCGATCAGGTAGCGCGGATCGGCCGCCAGGCCGGCCACCGACAGCGCGGTGACAAAGCTGTCCTTGCGCTGCCGCGCGAAATTCAATTCCAGCGGCGCGCTGATGAGCGCCACGCGCTGGTGGCCCAATCCCAGCAAGCGCTCCATGGCGATGCGCACGCCGGACTCGTTGTCATAGTCGAACCACGCATACGGCACATTCAACTCCGTGCGGCCATGCGCGACAAACGGGAACTTGGCTTTGCTGAGAAACGCGATACGTTCATCGCGTACCAGCGTGCGCCCCACCACCAGGCCATCGACCCGCCGTCCACGCACAATCTGCTGGTACGACGGCTGCTCCGCCGCCGGCGACACCGGCGCGATGATCAGGTTCTTGTTGACCGCTTCCAGCGCGGCCGACATACCGGCCACCACGTCGAGGAACATCGGATCGCCCAGGTCCGTCGGCAGCAGCGGATAGATGATGCCGAAGACATTGGTGCGCCCCAGCGCCAGCGAACGCGCCATCGGATTCGGCTGGTAGCCGACCTCCTTGGCCGCCTTCAGCACCCGCTCGCGGGTCCGCACATTGACTTCGGGGTAACCGTTTAACGCCCGGCTCACCGTGGTCTTGGACATGCCAAGGTGATTTGCCAGGTGCGCGAGGTTCATAGACTTTTTCTTAATGTTGACCGCTGATTATAGCGGTGGCGTCGAACCCACCGCCACCATCATCGACTGCCTTTTTGAAGAAATACAACATCACCAGCACAATCGTGATCGGCACCAGCGTCAGGTAAAACGCAAAGTGACCGCTGAAGTTACCGAACACGTAACCAGTAATCAGCGAACCGGTGGTGCCGCCCAGTGCCGAAAAAATCACCAGCAGGCCGGTCATGGCCGAGTGCTGGTTCTTCGGCAAAGAACTGAGCATCACCGAATTGATACCAGGGTAAATCGGCGCCATGAACAGGCCAATCAGCGGGAACAGGAAAGTCGCCAGCGGCGCGGTGGCCCAGGTGATGCCTGGATTGGCCACCACATCATGCGTCAACGGCAGCGCCAGCAGCACCGTGGCGCCCATGCCCAGCACGCAGCCGTTCATCACCGGATACCAGTTCAATTTGCGCATCAACACGCCGGCCGACAGACGCCCAACAGCCAGGCAGGCGGCGAAGATACTGGTCACTTCCACGCTCATGGCTGCCGGCAGCTTGAGGATTTCGTTGTTAAACGTCGGCAGCCAGGTACCGATGCTTTGCTCGATCAGCACATACAGGAAGGCGGTGATGATGAACACGCACACCAGCGGCTTGATGAACAGTTTGAGCATCGATGCGAAGTCCTGCGCGATGCCGCGATTTTCCGGCAGCGCCGCCGGCGCTTCGTTAAACGGCGTCGATAGAATCAGCAGGAAGGTCGCCGCGCACAGCACCGCCAGCACCCAGTAGGTTTGCAGCCAGCTTTGCGATTGCGGATTGTGCGAGTCGATGAAGTAGCCAAACACCCAGTAGGCGCTCAACACGCCGAGCATGAAGAAGCCCTCCAGCAAATTCATGGTGCTGGCGTGCTGCTTGCGGTCGGCGGTGATCAGGCCCAGGGTCGAATACACCGACACCTTCACCAGCGCGAACGACACGCCAACGCAGAAGAACAGCGCCTTGGTGGTGGCAAACGACGGCAGCAGCGGCATGGCCACGCAGGCGAAAGTGACGATGGCCAGGCCAATCAGCATCGCCTTCTTGTAGCCCACGCGCGGCAGGAACGACGCCACCAGAAAGGACACCACCGCAATCGGCAGATCCTTGAAGCCTTCCAGCACGCTGGCGGCGGACTTGCTCACGCCGTAGTTGCTGATCACCTGCAGGATCACCGTGCCCACGCTGTTCAGCAGGATGGCGAAAACAAAGTAGATCAGGAATAGCGCAAATAGTATTTTGTTGTTCTTCATGCTGCTTGTCTCCGGCGTTTTTATTTTAGTAAGCGGCGAGGTTGAATTCTTTGAGACTTGTAATCACCACATCCGCTTCGGTCAGCACGAAGGGATGGCCTATCCCCAGCGCGAACATGCCTGCCGCCTTGATGGCCGTCACGCCGGCCACCGCGTCTTCCACGCCGAGACAATCTGCCGGCGCCACGCCCAGTTCCCGCGCCGCCTTGAGGAAAATCTCCGGGTCCGGCTTGCCGCGCGCGATGGTGGCGGCATCCACCACGTAGTCGAATTTATCGGTGATGCCCAGGCGCTCCAGCACCGTAAAGGCGTTCTTGCTGACCGAGGCCAGGCCGATGCGCAAACCAGCGCGGCGCACCGTGTCCAGCGCCTCCACCGCGCCAGGCAGCAGATCCTTGGACGACATGGTCGAAATCAGTTCCTGATAGTGCTTGTTCTTGGTGTCCGCCAGCGCCAGCTTTTCTTCCGGCGTGTACTGGCGCTGACGCGCGGCCGACGCCAGGATCAGGTCCAGGGATCCCATGCGGTCGATGCCCTTCAGCCGCTCATTGAACTCGTGGTCGAAGTGGACGCCCTGCGATTCCGCCAGCTCCTTCCATGCCAGATAGTGGTAGTGGGCGGTATCGGTGATCACGCCATCCAGATCGAATATGACTGCTTTAAAACGGCTCATGCCAAACTCCTCGATTGCTTGGGTTGCGACAGGGTCAGTGCGACCGCTTCGCCGCCATGGGTAAAGTCCAGAACCTCGCCTTGCAGCAGGCGATATTCCACCTGGCCCGGTTGCACGTGCACTTCCAGCAGCGCGCCGCGGAAGTGGATCTTGAAGGTGTAGTGCTGCCACTGCTTCGGCAGCTTCGGCGCGAAGTGCAGTTCGCCGCCCACCACCCGCATGCCGGCGAAGCCGTAGGCCACGCCCATCCAGGTGCCGGCCATCGCCGCCGTGTGCACACCGTAGTGCGTGTTGCCGTGCGTGTCGTCCAGATCGAGGCGTGCGGTCTCCATGAAGTAGTCGTAGGCCTTGTCTTCATAGCCCACTTCCGCCGCGATGATGCTGAAGATGCAGGTCGACAGCGACGAGTCGTGCGTGGTCACCGCCTCGTAGTAATCGAAGTCGCGGCGCTTGTCGTCCAGCGAGAACTGGTCGCTGAGCAGCAGCGCCGCCAGCACCACGTCCGCCTGCTTGCAGACCTGATGGCGGTAGATCACCATCGGGTGGTAATTCAGCAGCAGCGGATAGTTCTCCTTCGGCGTATTGGCGAAGTCCCACACCTTCTTCGACAGGAAGCTATCATCCTGCGCGTGGATTTGCAGTGCGTCGTCGTACGGAAGATTCATCAGCGACGCGGCGCGGCGCCAGGCGGCCGGCTCGTTCGCATCCAGCGCCATGGCGGCGGCGATGCGCGTGAATTCGGCCGGCGCTTCCACCTGCAACTGCTCGGCGATGGACGCTGCAAAGTTCAAGTGCATCTGCGCCATCGCGTTGGTGTAGTAGTTGTTGTTGACCAGCGCCGTGTATTCATCCGGGCCGGTGACCTGGTTGATGCAGAAGCGGCCCTCGCGGTCATAGGAACCGATGCCGGTCCAGATGCGCGCCGTCTCCATCACGATCTCGGCGCCGGCCTGGATCAGATACTCCTGATCGTTGGTCGCTTCCATATAGGTCTTGATCGAGTAGGCGATATCGGCGTTGATGTGATACTGCGCGGTGCCGGCCGGGAAATAAGCCGAGCATTCCTCGCCGGCGATGGTGCGCCACGGGTACAGCGCACCTTTGTCATGCGACATCTGGCGCGCGCGCTCACGCGCTTTCGGCAGGCCGGCGTAGCGGTACTCCAGCAGCTTGCGCGCAATCTCCGGCTTGGAATACAGGAAGAACGGGAAGATGTAGATTTCCGTGTCCCAGAAATAGTGGCCTTCGTAGCCTTCGCCCGTCACGCCCTTGGCGGAGATATTGGTCCTGCCGTCGCGGCCCACCGATTGCAGCAGGTGGAACTGGTTGAAGTGCATGCCTTGCTGGAGCGCGTCGTCGCCGGCGATCTGCACGTCGGCCTGCTGCCAGAAATCGGCCAGGTACTGCTCCTGCGCCAGGCGCAGCGCGTCGAAGCCTGCGGCGGCGGCGCTGGACAGCGTGTCCTTGCTGCGCCACATCAGCTCTTTGGCATCGTAGTCGCGCGACGAGTAGTAGCTGCCGTACTTGGTCAGCGTGACCGGCTGGCCGGCGCGCGCCGCCAGCGTCCAGCTTTGCGTCAGGCGCTGGCCTTCCTGCGCGGTCACCGCCGGCAGGCCGGCGCTCAGCACCGACTCGGTGGCGCTGATCAGCGTGAAGCCGCTGTTGTGGGTCTTCTGCACCAGCGCCGCGAAGCTGTCCGACTGTTCGCTGTCGATCATGTGCAGCGTCGGGCCGGAAATCGCCGAGCCCACACGCGGATCGTCGCCCGCTTCCAGGTTCTTCACCGCGCCATCCAGCGCCGACACCAGGCGCAGATTATCGATGTCGCTCAGCGGCGTCACTTCCAGTTCAATCGCAAACAGGTGCTTGTTCTCGAAGCTGACCATGCGGCGGCTGCGTACGCGCACACTGCGGCCTTGCGGCGAAGTCCACTCCACCACGCGCGTCAGAAGGCCGGTGCGGAAGTCCAGCACCCGCTCATAGGTCTGCACGGAACCGGTCAGCAGGTTGAAACGCTCGCCGTCCAGCCACAGCTCGATGCCTTTCGCGTTCGGCACATTCAGCATGAACTGGTTGACCTTGGCCAGGCCGTAAGCCGCTTCCGGATAGACGATCGGCTCCGATTCGTAGAAGCCGTTCAGGTAAGTGCCATCCAGCGACGTGCCGGCCGGACCGCTGTAGCCCTCTTCGCCGGTGCCGCGCAGGCCGATATAGCCATTCCCCAGCGCGAACAGCGTCTCATCGAGGAAGTGGGAGTCGGTATCAAAGCTGGTCTCGCGGATGCACCAGGCTTCAAGAGGATAAGTGTGTTCTTGCACAGCGAATTCCTTAGAAAAGCGATTCAAAGCGGTTTGAATTTCAAAATACGCCGTTTTTTAAGGTTTTTTTGGCGATTTCGGGGAAAAACTAGGTCTGGCGTACCATCAGCGTGGTCGGCAGCATTTCAGAAGCGACCGGCTGGCCTTCGATCAGGCCCAACATCTTCTTGGCCAACAATACGCCGCCATCGCGCAGATACTGGTGCACGCTGGTCAGCGGCGGCACGAAACTGGCCGCGCCGGGCGTATCGTCGTAGCCGATGACGGAGACATTCTCCGGCACCCGCAAATTCTTCTCGGCCAGCGCGCGGATCGCGCCCATGGCCAGCAAGTCACTGGCGGCAAACACGCCGTCGAACGACGCGCCCTTCTTCTTCAGCAGCGCGGAAATGCTGTCGAAGCCTGCCTCGAAGGTGAACGCCTTCGGCCGGATAATGTGCACCATGGCCGCGCCGCCCATGGCGTCGATGAAGCCGGCGCAGCGTTCCTGCACCTCGGCGTGGTCGACGTCGCCCAGGAACACCAGCTTCTGCCGGCCCTGCGCGATGAAGCGCTCGGCCGCGCTGATGCCGCCCTTGCGGTTGTCCGAGCCGACCACGATGTAGTCGCTGCCCGGCTGCGGCGCGCCCCACACCACCAGCGGCATGCCGGTCTGCTGCACCGTGCGCACCGCCTCGCCGTGCGAACCCTGGCCCAGCAGGATCAGGCCGTCGGCGCCCATCACCGGCGCCGTGTTCATCAGCTGCTTGGACGTTAAAACAACACTGTAGCCGGCCGTGGTCAGCTCCTGCGTAATGCCGCCCAACAGCTCCAGCGGATACGGGTCGGACATCGGCCGGCCACGCACCGGTGTCATTTCCACCACAACCGCCACCGAATAACTGCGGCCCATGCGCAGGTTGCGCGCACTGACGTTCAGGCGATAGCCCTGCTGCTCGGCCAGCGCGCGGATTTTCTCTCGCGTCTCGACCGTCACCAGCGGACTATCCCGCAACGCCCGCGAGACGGTGATCTTGGACACGCCGGCCAGCTTGGCCAGGTCTTCCATCGTCAGCGTGGTGGCTACAGTCTTCTTTGCGGGCATCGTTGTTTTTAGGTAAAAAAGCGGGAGTGCGGACGCATTATGACAGAAAAATTTCGTTTGTCGCGGAAAATGACATCGATAACATTTCAATTGACATCGATAACATTTCTTGTTTCAATGGCTAAATCGGCGATGGCGGAACGCTGTCTCCGGAGACGAAACATCCTATAAGAAAGAAGAGACACGATGAAAAACCCGTTCCTGCCATCGGCCATCGCGGCCGCCGTCCTCATCCTGGTCAACCAGACCGCCCAGGCCCAGACTGCCGAAGCCACTGCCCCCGAGCCGTCCAAAGAAGTTTCCAAGGAAATCCAGCAAGTTGTCGTTACCGGCGTCGCCTCGGCGCGCGGCGTGCGCAAGGTCGACTCGGCCTTCTCCATCACCACCGCCAACGAAGAGCAGCTGAAACAGGCCGCCCCGAGCAGCACCGCCGACATCATGAAAATCGTGCCGGGTGTGTATGCCGAATCGACCGGTGGCCAGTCCGGCGCCAACATCGAGGTGCGCGGCTTCCCGTCCGGTTCCGATTCGCCGTTCGTGTCGGTGCAAATGATGGGCAACCCGATCTTCCCGCCGCCGACGCTGTCGTTCTTTGAAGGCTCGTCGGCCTTCCGCCTGGACGACACCGTCGAGCGCGTCGAAGTGCTGCGCGGCGGTCCGTCGACCATCTGGTCCAACGGCCAGCCGGGCGCCACCATGAACTTCATCCTCAAAGAAGGCAGCGACACGCCGGAAGGCACGGTGCGCTTCACCACCGGCACCGGCAGCCTGCGCCGCGTCGATATGTACTACGGCGGCAAGATCAGCGATGGCTGGTACGGCTCGGTCGGCGGATTCTACCGCAAGACCGACGGCGTGCGCGACGCCGGCTTCCCGGCCGACGATGGCCACCAGATCACCGCCACGCTGACCCGCAATCTCGACCAGGGCAAGCTGACCCTGTATGCGCGCAGCACCGACGACAAGAACGCCTTCTACACCGGCGTGCCACTGATCTCCAGCAACAACGGCCACACCATCAGCGCCTTCCCCGGCTTCGATCCGCTGACCGGCACCCTGATGAGCGGCGAAATGCGCAACTTCACCATCGAAGCCGCGCCCGGCAAGACGCTGACCAAGGACCTGGGCGACGGCCGTGGCCTGAAAGCCACCGTATTCGGCGCCAACTTCGACCAGAAGATCGGCGACTGGAGCGTATCGAACAAGTTCAACCGCTTTGATGGCGACCTCAACACCATCGCCATGTTCACCGGTAACAACCCGCTGTCGATGAGCGACTACATCAGCCAGGCGATTGCCTCGGCCAACAGCAACCCGGCGGTAGTAGCGGCAGCCGGCGGCGTGGCGACCTCGGGCACGGCATCGTATGTGCACGGCGGCGCAGTGGCTGGCAACCAGCAGGTGGTGCAAGCCGGCCTGTGGGCGGTGGAGAAGCAACTGAAGTCGTTCACCGACGAACTGCATGTCAGCAAGGAACTCTTCAAAGGCAACACCCTGACCGTGGGCGGCTACTTTGCCGATTACTCGTCGCATGACGTCTGGTACCTGGGTAACAGCCACCTGATGACGGCGCAGTCGCAAGCCAGCCTGATCAATGTCACCCTGAACAACGGCGTGATCGTGTCGAAAAACGGCACCGACGGCCCGGTCAACTTTGCGCCGGTGGCCTCGTATGACGGCCGCAACACGGCTGGTTTCGTCTCGGACGAGTGGCAGATCAACGACAAGATCAAGGTCGATGCCGGCGTCCGCCACGAGCAGCAGAAGATCAGCGGCACCATCTCCAACCTGAGCTCGGGCGATACCGATGGCAACGTGCTGACCGTGTACAACAACGGCACCTCGATGCCGAACGGTTCCAACACCTACCTGAGCCGCACCGACAGCGCCAACTCCTTCACGCTGGGCGGCAATTACAAGCTGGCGGCCAACAGCTCGGTGTTCGTGCGCGCCAACCGCGGCCACACCTTCGTGTCGTTTGACGATATCCGTGGCGCCGGTACGCAAGCAGCCGCCAACGACCGCAGCGTGCTGCCGACGCCTAAAGTCAGCCAGTACGAAATCGGCTTCAAGACGGCAACGCAGCTGTACACCGCGTATATCAACGCCTTCCACACCGATTTTGACGGTATCGCGTTCACCCAGATCCTCACCGACGGCACCGAGCTGCACCGCATCAGCGGCTCCAAAGGCAATGGCGTGGAATTTGAAGTGGCGGTGCGCCCGATTGAAAACCTGCAACTGTCGCTGACCGGCGATTACCAGAAGTCCGAGTACAAGGACAATCCGGACACCGCCGGCAAAGTCGTGCAGCGCCAGCCGAAGCTGCAATTCCGCTTCACGCCGACCTACCGCATTCCTTTCGGCGACGGCAACTCGGCCAAGCTGTACGCCACCTACACCTCGATCGGCGAGCGTTGGGCGGATCAGCTGAATACGCAATACCTGCCGTCCTACCGCACCATCGACGCTGGCGTGCTGTTCTCGCTGGGTGAAAAAATCGAAGTGCGCCTGGCTGGCACCAACCTCAACAACGAGCTGGGCCTGACTGAAGGCAACTCGCGCCTGACCACCGGCGGCAGCGGCCCGATCAACGCGCGTCCACTGTTCGGCCGCACCTGGGAAGCGTCGCTGCTGTACCGCTTCTGATCAGGTAATGTCCCTCTTCAGGCAAGGCGCTGTTGGCCTTGCCTTTTTTATTTTCATGGTCTAATCTACAAGAAACGTGTCCGTATTCTGCATAAGCGAAAAGAAACGTGGCCTCACTGTCCTCCATCAACGCGCTGCAAGCATCGGTTGTCCAGGCTGAAAGGCAGGTACAGCGCGATCAGGTGCGCGTGAGCGAAGACGCCGACCGGCTGGATGCCAGCCGCGATCAACTCAATAAGGACAAGCAGACGCTGTCCGACAATCAACGGGACAGCAATCAGGCTACGCAAGCAACGCAAAAGCCGCTGCCCACCGTCAATCTCACCAGCGCCATCGAAAATCCACCGCGTGCCGAACAGCAGCTGCCGGCGGATCTGGTCGCACCCAAGCCTCAGGTCAATACGCTGGGGCAGACCATCGGCAAGTTCATCAACGTTACCGCCTGATCAGGCGCGCGCAGCCTCGAGCGCGGCTTCCTGCTGCGCCAGCGGTTCCCACCATTTGACCTCGGCATGCGGCTGCTGGATATCCATCGCCTGGCCGATTTCCGGCGTGGCGATCGGCAGACGGCGCTCTTCGGCCAGCTGGGTGATGCGGTCGAACGGATCGTGCCACGCGTGCAGCGACAGATCGAAGGTGCCGTTATGAATCGGCAGCAGCACCTTACCCTGCAAATCGATGTGCGCTTGCAAGGATTCCTCCGGCTGCATGTGCACGTCCGGCCATTGCGGATCGTAGGCGCCGGTTTCCACCATGGTCAGGTCGAACGGGCCGTAGCGGCGGCCGATTTCTTTAAAACCGTCGAAATAGCCGCTATCGCCGCTGAAAAAGATTCGAACATCGCGGTCTTCAATCACAAAAGATGCCCACAAAGTCTTGTTGCGGTCGCCCAGACCACGGCCGGAGAAATGCTGGGCCGGCGTCGCCACCAGCTTCAGGCCGGCGACGTAAGTGCTCTGCCACCAGCTCAGCTGCTGCACCTTCTTGGCCGGAATGCCCCACGAGATCAAACGGTCGCCCACGCCCAGCGTGGTGATGAAATGCTCGGTCTTGCCGGCCAGCTTTTTCACCGCTGCATAGTCCAGATGGTCGTAATGGTCATGCGACAGGATCACGCCCTTGATTGGCGGCAGGTCGTCGATGCTGATCGGCGGCTGGTGGAAGCGCTGCGGCCCGGCCCACTGCACCGGTGACGCGCGCTCGGAAAACACCGGGTCGGTCAGCCAGAAATTGCCATTGAGCTTGAGCAGCACCGTCGAGTGACCGAGACGGAACAGGCTGCGATCCGGAGCAGCCAATAATTGCTGCTGCGTGATCGCGTGAACGGGAATCGGGAGTGTGGGCACCGTGTCTTTCGGCTTGTCGAAAGCAAAGCGCAGCATGATGCCCAGCGTCTTGAGGAAGCCCATCTTGTGCATCTTGACCGGATTGCGGAAACGGCCGTTGCGCGCGCGCGGCGCACTCGGCACGGACAGGTTGTCCAGGCTATCTGCGGTCGATGGAAAAGTCATGATGGCACTCCTGCGAATTAAAATGTACACTACACAGTGTAGTTCCGATTTTTTGAAAAGTAAACTAGCCGGTGTAAAATAAAGCCATGAACGCGCCCCTCAAATTAACCGACCGCAAACGCCAGGCGATTGTCGATGCCGCTATCGGCGAGTTCCGCTCGACCGGCTTCGAATCCACTAGCATGGACAAGATCGCAGCCTCGGCCGGGGTCTCCAAGCGCACCGTTTACAACCACTTCCCCAGTAAAGACGAACTGTTCGCGCAAATATTGCATGAGTTATGGACCAGTATTGCGTCGATGCCGCCACCGCCCTACGACCCGGCAAAGCCGCTGCGCGCGCAATTACTGGATTTGCTGAGCAAAAAGATGGCGGGGCTGCAAGATGGCTATTTCCTCGACTTGGCGCGGGTGGCGATAGCCGAAGCCATCCACTCGCCCGAGCGGGCGCAGGAAATGGTGGCGCGGCTGAGTGTGAAGGAAGAAGCGGTCACCACCTGGCTGCGCGCTGCGCAGGCCGACGGCAAGCTGACCCGCGCCGATCCGGTGCTGGCCTCGCAAATGTTGCAGGGGAATTTAAAAACCTTCGCCTTCTGGCCGCAAGTCACGCTGAACCAGCCGCCATTGGACGAGAAAACACAGCGCCAGGTGGTCGAAACCACCGTCGAGATGTTCCTGGCTTATGCTGGCTGAAGACTAGGCGAACGCCACTGAATAAATCGGCGGCAGATGGGTAGAGATTGTCTGCCACTGCCCGCCGCCATCTTCCGACACCCAGGCGCCGCCGGTGGTCGAACCCATCAGCAAAATCTGGCCGTCGTCGCTGACCGCCAGCCCATGCCGGTACACCAGGTCATAGCAATGCTCATGCGGCAAGCCGCCGCGCCAGGCGGTGAAATGCCGGCCGCCGTCGGTGGTGCGCGTGACTGCCAGCGAACCGTGCGGCGGAATCCGCTTGCTGTCCGCCTCGGCCGGCACAAACCACGCCGTCTCGCCATCGCGCGGATGCACGGCGGTGACGAAACCGAAATTCGACACCGGCGCCGCCGGCTTCACCTCGGTCCACAGCGCGCCATTGTCGACGCTGCGCCAGATGCCATTGTGATGCTGGCACCACAGCTTGTCCGGCTCGCCCGCGCAGCGCACGATGCGGTGCGGGTCCTGGATCGCCTGCGACTCCTGCAACTCGGGCGGCATATAGCTGGCCACCATGCCCCTGGCGCGCAGCGACCAGCTGGCGCCGCCATCCTCGGTCAGCCAGGCACCGCCGCAGGACACGCCCACCAGCACCCACTGGCTATCGCGCGGATCGACGCAGATGCTGTGGATGCCCGGCACATCGTAGCCGCCGCCCATCCACTGCGCGCGCTCCGGCACGTTCCACAAGCCGTCTACCAACTGCCAGCTGTCGCCGCGATCCTCCGAGCGGAACAGGCCGCCCGGCAAGGTACCGGCCCACAGCACGCCCGGCTGGTCCGGACCGCCCGCCGCCAGCGACCAGATCATGCGCACCTTCCACTCGACCGGATCGCTGCTGCCGGCCGGCTTTTCCGGAAACGCCGGCGCCGCCACCTCAACCCAGTCGGCGCTGCCGGCATCGCGCCGGTGCAGCTTGGCGCCGAAGTGGCCCAGGTGCAGCGCCGCGTACAGCGTGCCGTCGCGCCGGTCCGGCAGCACGATCGATACCGGATCGCCGAGAAAATGCTGCCGGTCCAGCCGCCACGCCTCGTGCGTGCGGTAGGCTTCAAACAGGCCCTTGCGGGTGGCGATGTAGGCACGGTCGGACATGGTCAGCCTCCTGACAAAGCTTGCAGAATATAGACTTGGGATTGTGGCGCCAGCGCATCATCCAGCCGGCGGGAATCGCGGGCGCGCTGGCCGTCAATGAAGATCACCACGTTCTCGCGCAGGTGTCCCTGCTCGTCGAGCACGTAGCCGCGCAGCCGTGGGTGGTCGGCAAAGCAAGCGTCCAGGGCGCTGCGAAGATCGGCCGCATCGGTCTCCACCTGCGGCACGGTCATGAAGCGCCCTAATTGTTGTGTAAAGATGAGATGCGCCATGCGCACTGATTCTATGCCGATTGGCGCTAAAATGAAATTGCCGCAACCAATGGAGTCCTGCATGTCGATTACGCCGCAAGAACTGGAACTGCTGATGCAGGAAGTGGAGAAGGAAGATCCGATCGACTTCGCCGACCTGCCCTTTGAAGAACACGATTTGCGCGGACTGATCTCCAACCATCTGTGCGAGATGGCCGAGGCGATGGAAAGCTTCAGCGACGAAGACAAACACCTGACGCTGCTGGCCGTGGCGGCCAAGCTGGTGCTGGAAAACATGGTGCTGAATATCCAGCTGCTGAGACGGCACGGCGTGCCGCTCAGCGAGACCACGGAGGCGCTATTGCAACGCCTCCGCAAGCGCGGGGATGAAGATTAAGCAGCGCGCGGGAAGTCGATTTCCGTCACGTTGACCCGGTTGAACAGGTTGGTGAACGTAATCGACGTGATCGCCAGCAGCGTGTCGACAATCTGCGCATCGCTGTAGCCGGCGGCCTTGACTGCCGACACCACTTCACCCGGCACATCGCCACTGGTTGTCACCACACTGTGCACGAACGTGGCCAGCGCGTTCAGGCGCGCGTCGCCGCTGTCCTGGCCGTAGCGCACGGCCTTGATGGCATCGGCGCTCAGGCCGGCCTTGCCGCCCATCAGCGTGTGCGCGGCCAGGCAGTAGTCACACTTGGCATCCTGGCTGACGGCCAGCTTGACCACTTCGATTTCTTTCGCGCTCAGGCTGCCTTTACGCAGCGCGCCATCCAGGTTCAACGCGGCTTCCAGCGCCACCGGGCTATTGCTGCCGACGGCGGCATAGGCATTCGGCACCTTGCCGATGGCGCCTTTGATGGCGGTGAACAGTTGGGCAGCTTGGCCGGTGGCTTCCGAGACAGGTTGGGTGAACAGACGGGACATGATGTGTTTCCTTTCAAAGTCGGTTGGTATGAGAAACAGTTTATGCCTTGCGGATGCGATGTTGAATACCTAAAATGCTCTATAATTTGCTCTATCGTCTCAGCACTTACTTATGGATCCTCTCAGCCACCTGCTCTCCCTGTACCCCGTGCGCACCGCGCTCGACGTCCGTTGCCGCTTTGGCGCGCCATGGGTACTGGACCACGAAGGCACGCCGCGCGGCGTTGCTCCCTACCACCTGATTGTGCGCGGTGAAGCGCAGGTCGAAGGCCAGACGCTGCAAACCGGCGACATCATTGTCTTCCCGCACGGCCGCGCGCACCGGCTGCACATCGGCGATCCGCAGCACGCCTCGGCCCCGCACAGCGCGCCCGGCGTGCTGCGTTCCCTGGCCAACGACGGTGAAGGTCCGCAGACCGACATCCTATGCGGCGAATTCCGCTTTGATGCGGACGGCAGCGCCGGCCTGCTGGCGGCCTTGCCGGACGTGCTGGTGGTGCACACCGCCGGCCGCCCGGACGCGCAAAGCCTGCGCTACCTGCTGCGCATGCTGCAAGAAGAAGCGGAAACGCCACGCGGCGGCTCGGAAGCCATCATCCGCCAACTCGCATCGGCGCTGTTCGCGCTGTTGATCCGCACCTGGCTGGAGCAGGCGCTGGCGGTGCCCGGCCTGTTCGGCGTGCTGGCCGAACGCCGCCTGCAA
Organism: Duganella levis; assembly: GCF_009857605.1. GTDB lineage: Bacteria > Pseudomonadota > Gammaproteobacteria > Burkholderiales > Burkholderiaceae_D > Rugamonas > Rugamonas levis. Next base: position 134,219 of record NZ_WWCT01000007.1, read on the forward strand.
GCGGCCCTCAACGGCATGCTGACCGCGCCGGAAAAGCCATGGACTTTGGAAGAGCTGGCCGATACCAGCCATATGTCGCGCGCCACCTTTGCGCGCCTGTTCAAGCAGGCCGCCAACGCCACGCCGGCCGACGTGCTGGCGCAACTGCGCATGGCGCGCGCCGCCCGCCTGCTGGATGATGGCCAGCCGGCCGGCGTGGTCGGTGAAGCGGTGGGATATCAGTCGGAGGCGGCGTTCAACCGCGCCTTCAAGCGTCAGTACGGGGTGGGACCGGGAGCTTACCGGCGGCGGGGGCCAGAATGACCAGGTCGGTCTCGGCGATGGCCACGCAGGGCAGGATGTAGCCCTCGCGTTTTTCATCCGGGCTCAAGCCCGGCCAGTCGATCTTGTAGCGCACCGTGCCGCTGGTGGACTGGCAGATGCAGGTACGGCAGGTGCCATTGCGGCACGAACTGGGCAGACGGATGCCGGCACGGTCGGCCGCTTGCAGCACCGTCTCCGGCGCGTCCGCTTCAAACGTCCATCCCTGCCCTGCCAGCGTCACCTTCATGCCTGCCATCCATATTGCCCATTAAAGGCAATATGATATCAAGCATGCAGCTGCAACCGTGGCTTGCTGCTGACCTGCGGCGGCGGTAGCCCGCCAGCCGGCCGTGGCCGTGCAGCGCGCACAGCGCCCGACCCCTGCTGCAGCTTGAACACCGCCATCGCCTGCGACACGCAACGCGCCTGCTGCGCCAGATTGCCGGCGGCAGCGGCGGCCTGCTCCACCAGCGCCGCGTTCTGCTGCGTGATGTCGTCGATCTTGATCACCGCCTCGTTGACCTGGCCGATGCCCGAACTCTGTTCGCGCGTCGAATTGGAAATCTCGCCCATCACTTGCGACACGCGGGCCACCGACTCGATCACCTCGTTCATGGTGACGCCGGCGTTGTTGGTCAGCGTGGTGCCGGCCGCGACTTTCTGAATCGACGTATCGATCAGCTCCTTGATTTCCTTGGCCGCCGTCGCCGAACGCTGCGCCAGACCGCGCACCTCGCTGGCCACCACGGCAAAGCCGCGTCCCTGTTCGCCGGCGCGCGCCGCTTCCACCGCCGCATTCAAAGCGAGGATATTGGTCTGGAACGCGATGCCATCGATCAGGCCAATAATGTCGAGGATCTTGTTGGACGACGCGCTGATGTCGCCCATGGTCGTCACCACCTGCGAGACGATGCTGCCGCCCTGCGTCGCCACTTCGCGCGCGCGCTCGGCCAGCTCGTTGGCGCTGGCGACGTTGGTAGCGCTCTGCTGCACTGTGGCCGTCAACTGCTCCATGCTGGACGCGGTCTGTTGCAGGCTGGACGCCTGCGACTCGGTGCGGCCCGACAAATCCATATTGCCATCGGCAATTTCATCAGTGGCCAGCGAAATCTGGTCGAAGTTGGCGCGGACGTCGCCGATAATGCTGTGCAGGTTGATATTGGTCTGCCGCAGCGCCGCCAGCAACTGGCCGACCTCGTCGTCGCGCTGGATCTCGATGGTGGACGTCAGATCGCCGCCCGCCATCATGCGCGCGGCCTTGGTGGCGCGCCGCAGCGGCAGCGCAACGTTGACATACAGGTGACGGCAGAACACCAGCATGCCCAGCATCGCCACGATGGCCGCGCCGCCCAGCCAGCCATGCGCCTTGGCAGCGGTAGCATCGTCGATCACCAGCAGCGTCAGCGCCAGCGCAGCCAGCACGCCGACCAGCAGCGTGGTGGCTGCGGCAATCTGCGTGGGCAGCGACATCGCGGTCAGCGCTTTCAACTGCGCGAACACGCCGATCGACACCGCCCGCCCTTTGACGATGCGCAGCTTGCGCGGATTGCCGTTCTTGATTTCACGGTACACCGCATCCGTCTCGCGCACCTGCTCGCGTGACGGTTTGGTGCGCACCGACAGATAGCCGACCGGCTTGCCGTTTTCGATCACCGGCGTGACGTTGGCCAGCACCCAGTAGTAGTCGCCGTTCTTGCAGCGGTTCTTCACCAGACCAGTCCACGGCATGCCGTCCTTGATGGTGTGCCACAGGTCGGCGAAGGCTTCGACCGGCATGTCCGGATGGCGCACGATGTTTTGCGGCGCCCCCATCAACTCTTCTTCCGTGAAGCCGCTGACTTCAATGAAATACGGATTGGCGTAATTGATGTTGCCCTGCAAATCGGTGCTGGAGACGATGGTCTTGCCATCGTCCATCACGTATTCATTGGTGGTGACCGGACTGTTTACTCGCATGACCGCTCCTTGGCTAGGATATCAGGTCAAGAATAAGAGCATTTGCCGGCTGGGAAAATCACCAATTGTCGCATTGCGCCAAATTTTTTTATGTGCTACCACAGCGCACTAGTCAGGTTTGAAATTCTGCCCCAAAGACATTGGCTTATTCAGCAAGATTGTCTGCGGATTGCGGCAGATAATCACTAGCACCACAATAGTGGCGACGTACGGCAGCATCGACAAAAACTCCGACGGAATTGCCAGCCCCATGCCCTGCCCGTGGAACTGCAGCATGGTCACGCCGCCAAACAGATACGCGCCAACCAGCACGCCGCGCGGCTTCCAGGTCGCGAACACCACCTGCGCCAGCGCGATCCAGCCACGCCCTGCGGTCATGCCCTCTACCCACATCGGCGTCAGCGCCAGAGACAGGTAAGCGCCGCCCAGTCCCGCCAGCGCCCCGCCAAACAGCACGGTGCCATAACGCAGGCCGATCACCGGAAAGCCGATCGCGTGCGCGCTGTGCGGCGACTCGCCCACCGCGCGGATGATCAGGCCTAGCCGCGTGCGCGCCAGCATCCAGCCGATCACCACCACCAGCGCCACCGACGCATACACCATCGCATCAAAGCGGAACAGCAGCGGCCCGATAAACGGAATCTCCGACAGCAGCGGGAAATGCAGGTGCGGCATCGGCGCCACTGTCTGGCCAACAAAGCCCTGGCCGATGAAGGCCGAAGCGCCGATGCCGAACAAGGTCAACGCCAGGCCGGTGGCCACCTGGTTGGTTTGCAGCGTCAGCACCAGGAACCCGAAGATCAGCGACATCAACATGCCTGCCGCTGCTGCAGCCAGCAAGCCGGCGATCATGCTGCCGGTGCCCAGCGTGACGCCGAAGCCGACTACCGCGCCGATCAGCATCATGCCCTCCATGCCCAGATTGAGCACGCCGGAACGCTCGGTCACCAGCTCGCCCATCGATGCCACCACCAGCGGCGTGGCCGCGCCGGCGGTGCTGGCGAGGAAAGCGATCAACAATTCAGTGGTCATCATGCCGGCACTCCCGCCACACGCTTGTGCGGCTTGATACGATAGTGAATGAACAGGTCTGCCGCCAGCAGGTAAAACAGCAGCAGTCCCTGGAAGATGCCGGTGATGGCGGAGGGCGTCTGCAACTCGATCTGCGCCGTCTCGCCGCCGATGTACAGCAGCGACATCAGCACCGCAGACAGCACCACGCCGAGCGGATGCAAGCGCCCCACATACGCAACGATGATGGCGGCGAAGCCATAGCCCGGCGACACCGACGGCTGCAACTGCCCCAGCGGCCCCGCCACTTCACCCACGCCGGCAATGCCGGCCAGCGCGCCGCTGACCATAAACGCCAACCACACATTGCGCGGTTCACTGAAGCCGGCGTACAGCGCCGCCGCCGGCGCCATGCCGCTGACCTGCATGCGGTAGCCGGCAAACGTATGCTTGCAGAAGAACCACGCCGCCCCCGCCGCCAGCAGCGACAGGATGAAGGCCGCGTTGACGCGCAAGCCCTCCACCAGCAGCGGCAAGGTGGCCGACTCGCTGAACATCTTCGATTGCGGGAAGTTGAAGCCGGCCGGGTCGCGCATCGGCCCGTGCACCAGGTAGCTGAGCAAGTGATACGCCACATACACCAGCATCAGGCTGACGAGAATCTCGCTGGTGTTGAAGCGTGTGCGCAGCAGCGCCGGAATCGCCGCCCACAGCATGCCGCCCAGCGCACCGGCCAGCAGCATCAGGGGCAGTACCCACCAGGCCTGCACCTCGTCGAAGTACAGCGCCACCGCGCCGGCGCAGATCGCGCCGATGGTTAGCTGGCCGTCGGCGCCGATGTTGTTGACGTTGGCGCGGAAACCGATCGCCAGGCCTACGCCGCACAGGATCAGCGGCGTCGCCTTCAGCAGCAGTTCGCCCACGCTGTACAAGGTGGTCCACGGCTTGACGAAGTAGACGTAGAACGCATGCAGCGGCTCCTGGCCGATGAAGAAGAACAGCAGCGAGCCGGTAAACAGCATCGCCACCGCCGCAATTAACGGCGATGCCAGCATCATGCGGCGTGAGGGTTCGGGACGTCGTTCAAGCCGGGACATGCTCTGCTCCTTGGTAATCGAAATCGCCGCTCATCCACACGCCGATCTGGTTGATGCTGGTGGCTTCCGCCGGCACCGCGCGCGACAGCCGGCCATCGGCCAGCACGGCGATGCGGTCGCTCATCATGAACAATTCGTCCAGCTCCTCGGACAGCACCAGCACCGCCACGCCCTGGTCGCGCATATCGATAATGGCCTGGCGTATCAGCATGGCGGCGCCGATGTCGACGCCCCACGTGGGCTGCGCAAACACCATCACCTTCGGCGCCAGCATGATCTCGCGGCCAACGATGAATTTTTGCAGATTGCCGCCGGACAGACTGGCTGCCGCAGACTGCGCGCCGCCGCACTTGACCTTGAAGCGCTCAATCACCTGCTGCGCAAACGCGCGCACTGCGCCGCGCTGTATCAGGCCGCGTTTGACCATGCCGGTGGCGGCGGCCGGCACGTAACCGGTCAGCAGCGCGTTATCGGCCAGCGACAGCTCGGGCGCCGCGCCACGTCCCAGCCGTTCCTCCGGCACAAAGCCGAGACCCAACTGGCGGCGCTGTGCGGCATCCAGCGTGCCGACATCCCGCGTGACAAGGCGTAGCGTCCCTTCGCGCATGCCCAGCGTGCGCTCGCCGGAAATCACTTTCAATAACTCCTGCTGGCCGTTGCCGGAAATGCCGGCGATGCCGACAATCTCGCCGCTGCGCAGCGACAGGTTGATATCCTTTAGCCTCGTGCCGAATGGATCGCTGCTCTCTACATTCAGATGCTCCAGCGACAGCCGGATTTCTCCCGGCTCGCGCGGCTGGTGCACGCACACTGGCAGTTCGCGGCCGATCATCAACTCCGCCAGCGACTTTGCGCTTTCCTGCTTCGGCAGCGCGGTGCCGGACACGCGGCCGGCGCGCAGCACCGTGGCCTTGTCGCACAGCGTCTGGATCTCATCGAGCTTGTGACTGATATACAGGATGCTGACGCCTTCCGCCGCCAGCCGCCGCAGCGACTCGAACAGCTTGAGCACCGCATCCGGCGTCAATACCGACGTCGGCTCGTCCATGATCAGCAGCTTGGGTGATTGCAGCAGGCAGCGCACAATCTCCACCCGCTGCCGCTCGCCGACCGACATGCTATGCACCCGTCGCTGCGGATCGAGCGGCAGGCCGTATTGTTCCGAGACCTGCTTGATTCGCGGCGCCAGCGCGGCCGGCGACACCTTGTCGTCCAGCGCCAGCGCGATGTTCTCGGCCACGGTCAGCGTCTCGAACAGCGCAAAGTGCTGGAACACCATGCCGATACCCAGCTTGCGCGCATCGTGCGGCGAATTGATATGCACCTGGCGGCCTTCCCACATGATCTGGCCGTCGTCCGGCTTGACCACGCCGTAGATGATCTTCATCAGCGTGCTCTTGCCGGCGCCGTTTTCGCCCAGCACGGCGTGGATCTCACCCGGCATCACAGTCAGGTTCACATCGGCGTTGGCCACCACCGAGGGATAGATCTTGGAGATGCCCAGCATCTGCAAGCGCGGTTCAGTCATCGGCGCCTTCCTTCATCGTATACAAATCGAATACCGCAAGAGACGCAATTAGCATGCCACACACAGCCCTAGGCGGATGCGCTGTTTTGGCAGCATCCTGCACCAAAGAGGGATGCGATGCATCCCAAAAGCGTGCACAGGATGTATCCAGCTTTGTATACGACTTAGCACGCTTCCTGCTTTATAGAGGACAGTATCAACCAGATATGGAGTCCTTCAATGCCTACCAAGCGCGGTACCACCGCCATCGACATGCGCATTTACAAAGCGGTGGTCAACGCCGTCATGAGCCACCGCCTGCCACCCGGAACCCACCTGGGCGAGGCGGATTTCTGCGAGCTGTATAACGTCAGCCGCACCATCGTGCGCAAGGCGCTGCAACGGCTGGCGCACGATCACATTATCGAGTTGCGCCCCAATCGCGGCGCGGTCATCGCCTCGCCCACGCCGCAGGAAGCGCGCGAGATCTTCGCTGCGCGGCGCGCGCTGGAACGCGAGATCGTGCCACTGGTAATACAGAACGCCACGCCGGAATCGCTGAAGCAAATCCGCGCCGCCATTGCCGCGGAAGATGCGGCGCGGCGCAGCGGCGACCGCGCCGGCTGGATACGACTGGGCGGCGAGTTCCATCTGCTGTTGGCGGAACTGGCCGGCAACCACGTGCTGCAACGCTTTATGGCGGAGCTGGTGTCGCGCTGCTCGCTGATCATCGCGCTGTACGAAACGCCCGGCAGCGCCATGTGCGAGAACGATGAACACGAGGATCTGGCCACGCTGATCGAGAAGGGCAAGGTGAAGGAAGCCACGCATCTGATCGAGCATCACCTGCTGGAGATTGAGGCGCGCCTGCGTCTCGCTGAGCAGGACAAGAAAGTGAATCTGGCGGAAGCGTTGTCGGGATTCTGAAAAGTTGGCCCCGATCTGGCCCATATATTGCTAAAGAGGTAGACGAGATTGGATCCAATTAGTAAAACGAATTGAATACAAAAAAAGTGCTTTCAAACCTCAACTACCGGAGTTCGCCTATGTCACATCTCGTACGCACCACTGTTGCTCTCGCCCTCTTCGCAGCTTGCAGCGCGCAAGCCGCCGACTGGACCGACACCTCGCTCAGCTACCGCTACGGCACCAAGTTCGCCGAGCCGTACAACAGCAATGACATCACCAAGAACATCGTCAACCTGAGTAGCGTCTCCGGCTACAAATACGGCAAGAACTTCTTCAGCGTCGACCTGCTGATGTCGTCCGAGCTCGATCCATCGGCGGCCGGTTCCAACAGCGGCGCGCACGAAGCCTATGTGGTGTATCGCCACACGCTGGACTTCGGCAAGATCTTCAACAAGAGCTACGCCTTCGGCCCGGTGCGCGGCCTTGGCGCCACCGCCGGCTTTGACTACAACAGTAAAACCGACGCCGGCTACAACTCCAAGAAGCGCATGCTGGTCGCCGGCCCAACGCTGATGATGGACGTACCGGGCTTCCTCGATATCAGCCTGCTCGCGCTGTGGGAATCCAACGCGCCGTATAACACCTTCACCAACCAGGCCACGCCGCGCTACGCCTATAAAACCCACGCCATGCTGACCGGCGCCTGGGGCATTCCATTCAACGTCGGCATCCCGCTGTCGTTCGAAGGCTACGCCAACTTCATCACCGGCAAGGGCAGCAATGAATTCGGCGGCGGCACCGCGCCGGAGACCAACATCGACATGCAGATCATGTACGACATCAGCGAAACGGTCGGCACGCCGAAGAACACCTTCAAGATCGGCATCGAGTACCAGTACTGGAAAAACAAATTCGGCAACCCGGACCGCACCGTGCCCGGCGCCACCGCCAAGACGCCGATGGTGCGCGCGGAATACCACTTCTAACTCTCTCAACGTAAAGGAAACCGTATGATGAATCGTCGCACAGTACTGGCTACCCTGGCTGCAGCCACCGCCTTCGCCGCCGCACCGTCGTTTGCCGCAGAACCGTTGAAGATCGGCTTCGTCTACGTCGGCCCGGTCGGCGACGCCGGCTGGACCTACGCGCATGACCAGGCCCGCCTGGCGCTGGAAAAAGAATTGGCCGGCAAAGTCAAAACCACCTACGTGGAAAACGTGCCGGAAGGCGCCGATGCCGAACGCGTGATCCGCAAGCTGGTGGCGGAAGGGAACAAGCTGATTTTCACCACCTCGTTCGGCTACATGAACCCGACCGAGAAAGTCGCCAAGTCCGCGCCGGGCGTGGTGTTCCTGCACGCCACCGGCTTCAAGACCGGCAAGAACATGGGCGTGTACGAATCGCGCCTGTACGAAGGCGCCTATCTGGACGGTATCCTGGCCGGCAAGATGACCAAGTCGAACACGCTGGGCTTCATCGCCTCGTTCCCGGTGCCTGAAGTGATCCGCAACATCAATGCCTTCACGCTCGGCGCGCAAAGCGTCAACCCGAAAATCAAGACCAAGGTAATCTGGGTGAACTCGTGGTACGACCCGGCGAAAGAACGCCAGGCGGCAGAAACCCTGGTGGCGCAAGGCGCGGATGTGATGGCCCAGAACACCGACTCGCCGGCCACGCTGCAAGTGGCGCAGGAAAAAGGCGTGTACGCCTTCGGCTGGGATTCGGACATGTCCAAGTTCGCGCCGAAAGCGCACCTGACCGCCGCCACCAACGACTGGTCCGGCTACTACATCGACACCGCCAAAGCCGTCATCGCCGGCACCTGGAAAACCGGCTCCTACAACGGCGGCCTGAAAGAAGGCATGGTCAAGATGTCGAAGCTGAACGCAGTGGTACCGGCCGATGCGGCGAAGGCGTTTGAAGAGAAGAAGGCAGCGCTGACCGCCGGTACCTTCGCACCGTTCACGGGTCCGATCAAGGATCAATCGGGCGCCGTCAAGTACGCGGCCGGCGTCAAGGCGCCTGAGAAGGACCTGATGGGCATGAACTTCTACGTGCAGGGCGTGGACGGCGCCATTCCGAAGTAAGCATGGATACGCTGCTGCTCAACGACTGGCACCCGGTCGCGCTCTCCACGCAGGTTACGGCCGGCGCTATGCTGGCCACCGATCTGCTGGAAACGTGCGTGGTGCTGTGGCGCGACAGCGGCGGCGTGCTGCATGCGTGGGAAGACCGCTGTCCGCATCGCGGCACGCGGCTTTCCATGGGGGCCGTGCGCGACGACACGCTGACTTGTCCTTACCACGGCTGGACCTTTGGCAAGGAGGGCCGCTGCACGCGCATCCCGGCGCTGCCGGAGGCGCCGCTCAAGGCGCAGGTCAATGTGTACCACGTGCAGGAGCTGTATGGCCTGGCGTGGGTATGCCTCGGTACGCCGGCGCATGCGGGGCCGCCGGCGTTTCCGGAGTTTGGCGACGCGCAGCTGCGCAAGGTCTGGTGCGGGCCTTACGATGTGCGCAGCAGCGCGCCGCGCATCATCGAGAACTTCCTCGACATGGCGCACTTCGCGTTTGTGCACGAGGGCATATTGGGTGACCAGCAGCACCCGGTCATTCCCGACTACAGCGTCGAGACATTCGACGAGGCGGAATACGGCAGCGGCGTATGGGCCAGGCAGTGCCACGCCTTCCAGCCGCAAGCCAGCAAGGCCGCCACCGGCGGCAGCGATATCGAATACACCTACCGCGTGGTGCGGCCATTGACGGCGGTACTGACCAAGCATCCGCCGGACAGCATCCGCGAAGCGATCGCGCTGCTGCTGCAACCGCTGACCGAAACCACCACACGCGCATGGATCATCCTCGCGCTCAACGACTTCACCTCCAGCGACGACGCGCTGCGCGCCTTCCAGGACACCATCTTCCTGCAAGACCTGCCGATCCTGGAAAGCCAGCACCCGGCGCGCCTGCCGCTAACGCCGGGCGCCGAAGTATCGGTGGCCTGCGACCGCATGTCGCTGGCCTACCGCAGCTATCTCAAACAACAGAACCTGCAATACGGAGTGATTCGATGACAGCAACCGCGCAAGACCACGACTTCCTGACCCGCGTGCTGGCCCTGGCGCAGCGTTCGCGCGACGAAGGCCACCATCCGTTTGCCGCCATGGTGGTGGCCGCAAACGGCACCATCATCTCGCAAGCGATGAACGCCTCCAGCAGCGATCGCACCGCGCACGCCGAGATGAACGCGCTGCGCCTCGCATCGCAGCAATATGGTCCGGCCGAACTGGCCACCGCCACGCTGTATGCCAATGCCGAACCATGCGCCATGTGCGCCGGCGGCACCTACTGGAGCGGCGTGGGACGGGTGGTGTATGCAATGTCGGAAGCCAGCCTGCTGGCACTGACCGGCAGCGATCCCGAAAATCCGACGCTGTCGCTGCCGTGCCGCACGGTGTTTGCCGCTGGCCAGCGCCCGACCGAAGTGATCGGACCGCTGCGCGAAGACGAAGCGCGCCTTGCGCACGCGGACTTCTGGCACAAATAACAAAGTTCCGCGCCGACTGATGTTTCCGGGCGACACCACACGCATCCGGCCGTTAAACTACATTGATTATTTGGCGTAATCGCGGCACAGTGTCTCCCTAAGCCATGCATCATTGAGATGCGGGGAGACAATCATGAAGCTTTTGCAATTAGCGCTGTTGGCCGCAGTGGGACTGGCGGTGATATCGCATGCCCGCGCGCAAGCGCCAAAATCCGACTCACCATCCGCCCTGCGCGGTGCCGAGCCCTATCTGCCACCGGCGCTGCGCAAGCCCCTGCGCGATGCCTCGACCGGCACCGCGCTGCTGCGCTACCAGCCGATGGAGAAACTGAAGAAACGTTTTGAAGCCGCCGACCTCGACGGCAACGGCGTGCTGAGCCGCGACGAAGCGCGCCAGGCGGGCCTGACCGTGGTCGACAAAAACTTCGATCACATCGACACCGCCCAACGCGGCGCGGTCAGCTTCGACGACCTCAAAGCCTTCCTGATCCAGCGCCGCGAAGAGGCGCATTCACGGTAACTGTCCTCTTTATTGCGGCGGCGCGTCGCGACGCGGCAGGATCAGGCTGAAGGTCGAGCCTTCGCCCGGCTTGCTTTCCAGCGTCAGGCTGCCTTCGTGCACCTCGGCCAGCTGGCGCGAGATGTACAGGCCCAGCCCCAACCCCGCCGGCGCATCGGTGCCGACACCGCGTTCATACGGTTCAAAAATCTTGGCCTGGTTTTCCGGCGCAATCCCCGGACCGCAATCGCGCACGTCGATGCGGGCCCAGTCCTGCTCCACCGTGAGCGTCACGCTGATCGGCTGCTGGCAACCGTAACGCATCGCATTGGTCAGCAGATTCACCACCACCTGCTCGATGCGGAACTCATCCCACCAACCGCTGACCGGCGTGCCCGCTTCCAGCGAAATGCTGGTGCCGGCCGTATTGGCCTGCGGCGTCAGGTCATGCACCACGCGCCGCAGCAGGCCGGACAACTCCACCCAGCCCGGCCGCAACGACAGCTTGCCGCTGCGGATGCGCGACACGTCCAGCATGTCGTCGATCAGCCGGATGATGCTCTGGATCTGGCGGTCATCGCGCGCCACCATGCGCTGCAACTGCTCGGCGCCGAACGCCGCCATATTGCCGCGCTCCAGCTGCATCTTGCGCAGCTGGGTTTCCAGGTACAGCGTGTTGAGCGGCGTGCGCATCTCGTGCGACACCATCGACATGAATTCATCGCGCATCACCAGCGCCCGCTCCAGCTGGGCCTGGGTCGCGGCCTGCTTCTGCTGCGCCGCCTCCAGCGCCTCGACCTGGCGCCGCATCGCTTCGCGCGCCTCGTACAGCGCCACGAATACTTGCACCTTGCCCTTCACCGCGCGCGGATCGAGCGGTTTGTACAGCAAGTCCACCGCACCCGCCTCGTAACCCTTGAACGAGTAATTCAGCTCCTTGCCGGCCGCCGTCACGAACACGATCGGGATGTGGCGCGTCTTGTCGGTGCCGCGCATCAGCTCGGCCAGCTCGAAACCGTCCATGCCCGGCATCTGCACGTCGAGGATGGCGATGGCGAAATCGTGCTGCAACAGCAGCGCCAGCGCTTCCTCGCCGGAACCCGCCTGGAATACTTCGCGGCCTTCGCCGCGGATCAGCGCTTCCAGCGCCTGCAGGTTTTCCGGCAGATCGTCGACGATCAGCAACTTGGTGGGGGATGCGTCTTGCATTAATTATTCTCCAGCATCATCAACAGGGTGTGTATCTCTTCCAACGGCAAAATCAGGTCCGGCGCGCGCAGCCGGATGGCTTGCTGCGGCATGGTCGGCACCTCGGCCTCTTGCGGGTCTTGCACCACGGTCAGGCCGCCGGCCGCGCCGATGGCCGCCAGGCCGGCCGCGCCATCATGGTTGGCGCCGGTGAGCAGGATGCCCACCAGCGCCGGACCGTAGGCGTCGGCCGCCGATTCCATCAGATAATCAATCGCCGGACGGGCAAAATGCAGTGGCGCCTCGCAACTCAGCGAGAAACTGCGATCACGCTCGACCGACAAATGGTAGCCCGAACCGGCAAAGTACAGCGTACCGGAGGCCAGTTCTTCCTTGTCCCGCGCTTCGCGCACCGGCAAGTCCATGCGCTGCTGAAACACCCCGGCCAGATGGCTCTGGCGCCCATCGGGAATGTGCAGCACCGCCACCACCGCGCGGCCATAATCTGCCGGCAGCCCTGGCAGCAGACGCAACAATGCACCGACGCCGCCGGCCGAGGCGCCGATCACCACCGCCTCCACCTTGCGGCCGGCCAGTACTGTGCGGAGTGACGAGGTGTCCATGATCAACGTTTGCGGAACAGGCGTTCGCGCTTCTGCACCGGTTCAAAGTTCGGCGCGTAGGCCGAGAAGTCGATGCTTTCCTTGCTGCCCAGGCCAAGGAAGCCGCGGTGGCACAGCGACTCGTGGAACAGGCCGAAGGCGCGCTCCTGCAACCGCTTTTTGAAATAAATCATCACGTTGCGGCAACTGATCAGCTGCGTTTCCGCAAACACGGCATCGGTCGCCAGGCTGTGGTCGGCGAAGGTGACGTTTTCGCACAGCGACTTGTCGAACAGCGCGGCGTTGTAGGCCGCCGTGTAGTAATCGGAAAAACTGCGGGTGCCGCCGGCCGCCTGGTAGTTCTGCGTGTACTCGCGCATCGCGTCCAGCGGGAACACGCCCTGGCGCGCTTTCTCCAGCGATTTCGGATTGATGTCGGTGGCGTAAATCATGCTGCGTTCCAGCAAGCCTTCTTCCTTGAGCAGGATGGCCATCGAATACACTTCCTCGCCGGTGCTGCAACCGGCGATCCAGATCTTCAGCGATGGATAGGTGCGCAGCACCGGCACCACATGCTCGCGCAGCGCGGCAAAGTAAGTCGGATCGCGGAACATCGAGGTGACCGGTATCGTCAGGTATTGCAGTAGCTGGCTGAAGGCGGCGGGCTCGTGGATCACCCGCGCCTGCAAGGCCGAAATGCTGTCGCACTCCATCTCCTTCAGCGCGTGCAGCACGCGGCGCTTTTGCGAAGCGCCGGTGTAGTCGCGGAAATCGTAGCTGTACTTCAGATAGATGGCTTCCACCAGCATCTTCAGCTCGATATCGGTATCACTGTGTTGCATGGTCAATTCCGTTCAGCATTCGGCATCCAGACGCGCAGCAGTGAGTACAAACGCGACAGGTCGATCGGCTTGGCCAGGTAATCGCTGGCGCCGGCCGCCAGGCATTGCTCCTGGTCGTCCTTCATGGCCTTGGCGGTAATCGCGATCACCGGCAGGCGGGCGAAGCGCGGATCGGCGCGCAGGCGGCGCGTGGCTTCCAGGCCGTCCATGCCCGGCATCATCACGTCCATTAGCACCAGGTCGATGTCCGGCACGGTGTCGAGTTTTTCCAGCGCCTCGAAGCCATTGCGGCCGACTTCCACCAGCGCGCCTTTCTGCTCCAGCGCGCTGGTCAGCGCGAAGATGTTGCGCACGTCGTCGTCCACCAGCAGGATGCGGCGGCCTTCGAACACGCGGTCGCGTGAACGCACCGTCTTCAGCATGCGCTGGCGTTCGCTCGACAGGTCGGCTTCCACCTTGTGCAGGAACAGCGTCACTTCGTCCAGCAGGCGCTCCGGCGAACGGGCGCCCTTGATGATGATCGAGCGCGAATACTTGTGCAGGTCGGCTTCTTCGGCGCGCGACAGGTTGCGGCCAGTGTAGACGATCACCGGCGGGAACGCCGCCAGCGATTCGCCGGCCATGCGTTGCAGCAACTCGTTGCCCTGCATGTCAGGCAGCTTGAGGTCGATAATCATGCAGTCGAAGACAGTGGTGCGCAGCAGCGCCAGCGCTTCCTCGCCGCTGCCGACCGCGACGATTTCCACGTCGTCGTCGGAGATCAGCTGGACTACGCTGTCGCGCTGGCGGTCGTCGTCTTCCACCAGCAGCACGCGCTTGATCTTCTGCGTCAGCTTGGTTTCGATGCGGCGGAACACTTCCATCAGCTGGTCGCGCGTGGTCGGCTTCAGCGCGAAGCCGATCGCGCCCAGGTGCAGCGCAGCCTCGCCGTTTTCGGAGCCGGACACCACGTGCACCGGAATGTGGCGGGTCAGCGCATCGTCTTTCAGCAGTTGCAGCACCGACAGGCCGGAACGGTCCGGCAGGCGGATGTCCAGCATGATCGCGTCCGGCTTGTACTGGCGGGCCAGCGCCAGCCCTTCTTCGGCGTCGAACGCCACAAGGCAATGGTATTGTTTTTCGTGCGCCAGGTCGTACAGGATGTGGGCGAACGGCACGTCATCCTCCACCACCAGCACCAGGCGGCCACGGATGGCGTCCGGCGCGTCCAGCAACTCACGGTCGTCGTCAAACGCGCGCGGCAGGGCCGGCGCTGGCGACGGGATCGGTTCCGGCACGGGTGCGCGTGGCAGCGAGGTCAGGCCGATTTCCACTTCCGCCGAGGAGGTCGAACTGCCGAGGCGTGGACCTGGCTCGGGCGCGGTCCATGCGGTCGGCAAGGTCAGCGTGAAGCAGCTGCCCTTGCCCGGTTCGCTGACCAGGCTGATGGCGCCGCCCAACAGCTGCGCCAGGTCGCGCGAGATCGACAGACCGAGGCCGGTGCCGCCGTACTTGCGGCTGGTGGTGCCGTCGGCTTGCTGGAAGGCGTTGAAGATGCCTTGCTGGTCTTCGGCGCGGATGCCGATGCCGGTGTCCTGCACGGCAAACGCCACGGCGCCGTCGGCGGCCGGCTGTACCGACAGTGTGATCTGGCCGCTGCTGGTGAACTTGAGCGCGTTCGACAGCAGGTTTTTCAGGATCTGTTCCAGGCGCTGGCGGTCGGTAACCATGTGCGACGCCACGCCATCGGCGACCTGCAACTGGAAGGCCAGCTTCTTCTGCTGCGCCAGCGGCTCGAATACCATCGCCATGCCTTCCACCACGTGGCGGGTGGAGAGGTTTTCCGGCACCAGGTCCAGCTTGCCGGCTTCGACCTTGGAGATGTCGAGGATGTCGTTGATCAGATTCAGCAGGTCGTTGCCGGCCGAGTAAATCGTGTTGGCGAAGCGTACCTGCTCTTCGTTCAGGTTGCCGACCGCGTTTTCCGACAGCAGCTTGGCCAGGATCAGCGAGCTGTTGAGCGGCGTGCGCAGCTCGTGCGACATATTCGCCAGGAATTGCGATTTGTACTGGCTGGCGCGCTCCAGGTCGCGGGCACGTTCTTCCAGGTCCTGCTGGGCCTTGGTCAGCTCGGCGTTTTTCTGGTCCAGCGCCACGCCTTGCTCGTTCAGCTGCTCGTTGGTCTGTTCCAGCTCGGCCTTCTGGTTTTCCAGGCTGGCCTGCGATTCTTCCAGCACGCGCGACTGTTCTTCCAGCTCTTCGTTGGCGGTGCGCAGTTCTTCCTGCTGCACTTGCAGTTCTTCGTTGAGCTGCTGGGTTTCGGCCAGCACTTCCTGCAGGCGTTGACGCGAGTGGCTGGCCTCGATGGCGCTACCGATATTGCCCTTCACCAGCGTCAGCAACTCGACATCGCGCTCGGTGATCGGACGCAGCAGGCCCAGTTCGACCACGCCGTTGATATCGCCATCGCTGTCCACCGGCGCCAGCAGCACGCTGGCCGGAGCACCGCCGCCCAGGCCGGACGCGACGCGGATGTAATCGGCCGGCAGCGGCTCCAGGCGCAGCACGCGGCGTTCCAGCGCCGCTTGCGCCACCAGGCTCTCGGCCGGCTTGAGCTGCTGGTCGCGCTGCTCCCATTCATCGCTGAAACCGTACGACGCCACGCGTTGGAAGCTGCCGTCCGGCCGGCGCAGGTACAGCGCGCCGACCACCACACCCATATAGCGCGCCAGGAATTGCAGCAGCGCCGCCGACAGTTGCGGCAGCGCCAGCTGGCCGATGCCCTGCTGCGCCAGTTCGCTCTGGCCGGTACGCAGCCAAGCTTGCTGTTGCAGCATGGTGGCATGCTCGGCATGCTCGTTCAATGCCTTGGTATAGACGCGCGACAGGCTGGTCAGTTCACGACGGCCGAACCAGGCCAGCGCACCGCCGACACCCAGCGTCAACAGCAGGTACAGCACCGCCACCCAGGTGGTGACAGTGCGTGCTTCATCGGCACGGTCCACGCGCATGCGCACTTCGGCGGCAACGAAGGTATCCAGCAGGCGGCGGATTTCATCGAACTGGGTCTTGCCGCGGCCGGTCTTGACCGGGCCGGTGACGTCGCCGTTGGCGGCGCGCAGGCGAATCATTTCCTGCGCATATTGATCCCATTGCTGCTGCTGGTATTGAATGGTGCGCAAGCGGTCTACCTGGGTCGGATTATCTTCGACCAGTTTCATCAGGCCGGCCAGGTTGGACGCCACCTTGGGCTTGGAGACCACATAGGGTTGCAGGAAGGATTCGTCGCCGGCCAGCATGTAGCCGCGCAAGCCGGTTTCCATGTCGACCATCTCTTTGCCGACCTGGTTGGCGTTGCCGATCACCCGTTCACTGTGCTCGACCCAGTTCATGGTGGTGATCAGATAGGCGAGCAGGACGACGAACACGCCTGCGCTGACCACACCGGCTGCCAGCGGCAGCGTAACGTTACGAACAAGGATACGACGGAAACCGCGGTCGTCCAGCGTGGTGGAATTCGGCATGGTCTGGGCCAGATTAACTTAGGAAACAAGAAGTTTATCTCAAACACAAGCTTAACCAACCCACCATTTCAATCGTGCGTGAAGGAAATAACATATCCCTGCATGCAAACCTATTCCACAAACTGCTCGCCGTCCCAATCAGGAATGGCCAAATTTCCACCAAAGCAACTTTCTACGACTTCGCCCCCACGCAGAAAGCCGACCACCCACGAGTAGTCATTCTCCCGGACTGGCATTAGCTCTTTCAATATCGCCGCAATATGGGGTATCTGCGCTTCCAGATTCGATTGCGCCAAATCGTCAATTGCAACAGAAATGAACAGTAGCTGGAAGTCATCCTGTAGCTCGTACTTAAACATTCGGCTGGGGATGCCAGTTTCATTGATGAGACGTTTTAAAGTTGAATTGGCTAGTTCATCATCGACCAACATTTTTATCCTCCCCAGACTTACAGACATCCCATCGCTCTGGCCTTGGCTCGCAACTTTTCTAGTCCTCGCTTCGTAGAGCGGATCATGTCCATATGACCCACGTATGTCCCTTTGCCCGCCATATCGCCAACAGGGTTTGATGAATAGGCACGGTGAAAAAGATCATAGCGGTCTTCTGCGTGTTGTGCTTCTCGTTTCCTTAGTTGCGCCTCCAGATCGCAAATTTTTGCGATTATTTGCTCGCATGAATTCATGCAGAAACCTTGCTGGCTGGTTGTGTACCTGCACAGACTAAGGTTTCTGCAGTCCTCGCTATTTGACCTGGATCGTTATGCGGCCTGTTTCTGCCCGCCGTCGTACCAGATCACGCCGTCGGCGCGGATGGTGGTGCGGTTGAGGATGCGGCGGGTGGACGGCGTGATCGGCGTCGCCTTGTGCGCCACATGCAGGTTGTCGGCCACCACCACGTCACCCGGCAGCCAGTGGTGGCGGTAGGTGGCGCCATCCCGCGAGTAATGACGGTCCACCGCCTCCATCAGCGCCCGCGAATGGTCGGGACTGTAGCCCAGCACGCCCGCCGTCAGGCCGAGGTTCAGGTACAGCGCCGGCACGCCGGTCTTCGGATGCTTCAGCACCAGCGGATGCACCACGCCATTGCGGTGCGCCGTGTTCAGGCCGGCGAACTCCTGCTGTATTTCCGGCTGCAACTCGGCATACGCCCGCTGCAAGTCGGTGAACAGCGTATCGCCGCCCTCCTCCGACTGCACTTCCGAATACCAGAAACTGATCGGCGTCGGATCTTCGCGGAACGAACCGTCCGAGTGCCAGTAGCGACCAACCTCGACATGGCCATCCTCCGGCCGGCTGGCGACACGGAAAATCTCCGGCAAGCCGTTCAGCTGGCCACGCATGGTCGGGAAGGTCTCCAGGCTGCCGAACAGCTGGCTGGCGGCGATCTGCTCCTGCGGCGTGAATGACTGGCCGCGAATGACCAGCAAGCCATATTGCAGCAGCGCCGAGCGCAGCAATTCAGTCGTGCCAGGGTTGGCCTGGCGCATATCGACGCCGTCGATTTCGGCGCCAAAACCTACGGGAAGCGGGGTGATTTTCATACATCCTCCTTAAGCATTGCGGTATGAAATGACTATAATCCCGCCCCGGTCTGCTGATAAGATAGGCAAATTCGCACACACCTTTGCGCAGGACGCAACGCCATGGACCGATTCGCTGAACTGAAAGCTTTTTGCCTGGTGGCCAACAACGGCGGTTTTTCCGCCGCCGCGCGCCAGCTGAACGTGGCTACCTCGTCCGTGACCCGGCTGGTGGATGCGCTGGAACAACGTCTTGGCGCGCCGCTGCTGAACCGTTCGACGCGCAGCATCACCCTCACCGACAGCGGCCGCAACTACTTCGACCACGCCAGCCAGATCCTGGCCGCGCTGGACGAAGCCGATGACGCCGCCGCCGGCCGCGATGCCGAACCGGCCGGCGTGCTGCGCATTGCCGCCCCGGTCACGCTGGCGATCCGCTACATCGCCCCGCTGCTGCCGGAACTGGCGCGCCGCTATCCGCGGCTGGAACTGGACATGCGCCTCAGCGACGCCCTGACCAATATGGTCGATGAAGCGATCGATGTCGCCATCCGCATCGGCAATCCCGAACAGCAGCCCAACCTGATCGCCCGCAAGCTGGCCGGCCACACGCGCCACATCGTCGCCAGCCCGGCCTACCTGGACGCCCACGGCGCGCCGCAGACGCCGGACGAACTCAGCCAGCGCAACTGCCTGCTGTTTGCCTACGGCCCCAGCCGCTCGACCTGGCGTCTGCGCAATGCCGACCTGGCCACCGAAGTGGAAGTGAGCGGCAGCCTGCACGTCAACAATGCAGAGATGCTGCGCCAGGCCGCGCTGGGCGGACTCGGCCTGACACTGCTGCCGACCTGGCTGATCCAGCCCGATCTGGAAGCCGGCACACTGGTGCCGGTGCTCAACGAGTACCAGGCCAATCCGGGAGAAATGGATGTGGGGATTTATGCGGTGTATCCGGCCAACCGGCGCGGCGCATCCAAGATTCGCGTCTTCACCGACCTGCTGGCCGAGGCGCTGGAGAACCGCAGCGGCGACGCGCCGCTGCGGGATGGTACTACTTAGTGCTGCACTTCGGCGTCGATCTGCTTGCGGATCTTCGCCACCTGGCCGGCATCGGCCGCCGACGCCTGGTTACCCCAGCTCTGCCGCACGAAGGTCACCAGCTGCGCCGCTTCCTCGTCCGACAAACGCCATGCAAAGCCCGGCATGCCAAGCGGTGATGGCGCCCCCTTGGTGGATGGCAGCGAACTGCCCGCCAGCACCAGACGGATCAGCGAGGTCGGATCATCCGACAACACCGACGGATTGCCTGCCAGCGCCGGGAATACCTTGGCGTTGGAGGTCGCATCGCTGCGATGGCAAGCCGCGCAGTTGTCCAGATACAGCTGTGCGCCGCGCGTCTCGTCATGGCCCGCCTTCAGGGCCTTGGCGGTGACGTCGCTCACTGCATAGCGCGACTTCTCATCCGGTCCCGGCGTCAGCGATTTCAGGTACACGGCAATGGCCTTCAGGTCTTCCGACGACATGGACTGCGTGCTGTGCAGGACCACATCCGCCATCGGCGAACCGACCACGGCCGAATGCGCATTGCGTGCCTTACTCAGCGTATCGACGATGTCCTGCTCACTCCAACGGCCAAGGCCGCCGGCCGGATTGCTGCGCAGGTTGACCGCCAGCCAGCCATCGATCACCGGGCCGCCGGCCAGGAAGGCTGGATTCGACTCATCCTGCGCCAGCTCCTGCATGGTCGTCGCGCGCGGCGTATGGCAAGCGCCGCAATGGCCCAGGCCTTGCACCAGATACGCGCCACGCGCCAGCGCCTCGCCCTGGTACTTGCTCAGCACCAGTGGCGCCACGGCCGGCGCGTACGTCTTGCGCCAGATCGCCAGCGGCCAGTTCATCGACAGCGGCCAGCTGATGCCGCTGCCATGGTTGGCTTGCGCCACCGGCTGCACGCCATGCATGAAGTACGCATACAGCGCGCGCATGTCGTCGTCGGTGACCTTGGCGTACGATGGATACGGCATGGCCGGATACAGCGTATCGCCCGACGGCGCAATCCCGTGCCGCACCGCGCGGTCGAAGTCGTTCAGGCTGTAGTTGCCGATGCCTGTCGCCTTGTCCGGCGTGATGTTGGAGCTGTACACCGCGCCAACCGGCGTCGCCATCGCCAGGCCGCCGGCGAACGGCTGCCCTTTCGGCGCCGTGTGGCACGCCACGCAGTCGGCCGCGACGGCCAGGTAGCGGCCTTTCTCGATCAACTGCGCGCTCGGCGCCGTCAGATTCTCCGCACCCGCGCCGATTTCCCTGGTGACCGTGGCCTGTTTGGCGTAAGCAAAAGCACCCACCACGCCGACTACCGCCACCGCCGCGACGACCGCGATTCCTTTTTTAACATTGCTCATGTCGTCGTCTCCTTAAGCCTGGACCAGCGGGCCCGGGTTTTTCAAGTACTGCTCGCGGACTGCCTTGGCGCACCAGTACGTCAGCGCGCCGACCATGCCGGTCGGGTTGTAGCCGTTGTTTTGCGGGAAGGCATTGGCGCCCGGCGCAAACACGTTCGACACGTCCCACGATTGCAGATAGCGGTTCAGCGCCGAGGTCTTCGGATCGCTGCCCATGATGGCGCCGCCGCAGGTGTGGGTCGACTGGTACTGCGTTACGTTGTAGTGGTCGCCGTCTTTCTTGGCGTCGCCCTTGATGGCTTTCGGACCGAGCACCTTGCACATGTCCGAGGCTTTCTCCACCAGGTATTGCGACGCCTTGACCTCGTTGTCATGCCAGTCGAAAGTCATGCGCAGCAGCGGACGGCCGAAGGCGTCCTTGTAGGTCGGGTCCAGGCTCAGGTAAGCGTCCTGGTAGGACATGCACGAACCCTGCACCTCGTAGTAGAACGAATGGCGGAAGGCTTCCTTGACGCCCTTCTTCCAGCCGCTGCCCCAGTTCGGCACGCCCGGCGCGGTGGCGATGCCGCGCACCGGACCGCCGCCCGGCTGGCGTGCCCAGACCAGGCCGCCGCCGATGAAGCCGGACTTGGTGCTGTCGTTCTGGTTACCGTTCAAGTCGTCGATGGTGGTGCCGCCGCCGCCGATGCCCATGAACTGGTTGGCGTGCACGGTTTCATCGAAGAACAGCGAAACGCGGTTCAGGTTCTGGTACGAGTAGTTGCGCCCGATGGTGCCGGTATTGCTGACCGGGTCATACGGCACGCCGATGCCCGACAACAGCATCAGGTGCACATTAAACAGCGAGAACGCACACAGCACCACCAGGTCGGCCGGCTGCTCGGTCTCGCGGCCTTGCGCGTCGAGGTAGGTGACGCCGGTGGCTTTCTTCTTGTCGGCGGTCAGGTTGACCTTCAACACTTGCGCCAGCGTGCGCAGCTCGAAGCCCTTGCGGCCGCGCAGCACCGGCATGATGCAGGCGTTCGGGCTGGCCTTGGAGTAGTTCAGGCAGCCGTAGTCGGAGCAGAAGCCGCAGAAGTTACATGGTCCCATCTGACAGCCGTACGGATTCACATACGGGCCGGAAGCATTCGACGCTGGAATCGGATACGGGTGGTAGCCCATCTCGCGCGCGGCCTTGTAGAACATCTCGGCGCCGAGGTAGTTGGGGTTCGGCGGCAGCGCGAATTCACGCGAGCGCGAGCCTTCAAACGGATTGCCGCCTTCGACTTTCTGGCCGTTCAGCACGCCGGCCTTGCCGGAGGTGCCGC
Source organism: Duganella levis (assembly GCF_009857605.1). Lineage (GTDB taxonomy): Bacteria > Pseudomonadota > Gammaproteobacteria > Burkholderiales > Burkholderiaceae_D > Rugamonas > Rugamonas levis. Next base: position 156,416 of record NZ_WWCT01000007.1, read on the forward strand.
ACACATATTCGAAGTGGTCGAAATGCGGTTCCAGGTCTTCATACGTCACCGGGAAATCCTGGATGGTCATGCCGGCCGGGATGAACTTCTTGCCGTAGCGCTGTTCCACATTGGAGCGCACCTTGAAGTCTTCCGGCAGCGCGCGGAAATGGCAACCGGACCAGTGGCTGCCGGCACCGCCGACGCCGGTGCCCGGCTTGAACGAGCCCATCTGGCGATACGGCACCGCCGTGTCGTTGACGTTGTGGCGAATTGTGACGGTCTCCTTCGACAGCGATTGCAGGTATTTGCGGTGCACCGAGCCTTCCAGCTCATCGACCACACGCGGGTACGCGAAGTCCGGCTGCGTGTCGCGGTCCGGGCCGCGTTCCAGGCACACCACGCTCAGGCCGGCGTCAGTCAGCTCCTTGGCCATGATGGCCCCGGTCCAACCCATGCCGACAATCACGGCGTCTACTTTGTTTTTTACGATACTCATGGTCTTAACCTCTGCGTCCAGCCAGATCGACAGGGCCGATCGGATATGGTTTGTCACGGACTTCCACCCAGTCCAGATAGTCGGCGCGCATGCCGGGATAGCCGATCATCTTCCACGACCCCATGCCCTTGTTGCCGCCGTGCTTGGGATCGGCGAAATAGCCGTTGCGCACTTCGTTCAGCAGATTGGTGAAGAACAGCTTGGCCGAAATGTCTTCGAACTTCAGCTTGCCGCCTTCGCAGCCCTTGAGGATTTCCTCCTGCTGCTTGCGGTCCAGATCGGCAAACGCCTTGCCGCCGAACTGCGAGGCGCAATAGCCGTCGACATTCTTGATGCCGACGCGGATGATGTCGCGCAGGCCCAGCTTGCCCTGGTAGCCGAACTCCGGCGCCGCTTTCACGAACGGGCCTTGCATATACCAGATGTCGCCGGTGGCGTACGGGGTCTGCATGTGACGGTCGAGGAATTCCAGCACGCCCAGCTCGATGGCGCCGGGGCCGTGTTCATCGTGCGGGATCAGGCGGTCCACGGCGGCGTTGAGGAACTTCCACTCCACCTGGTTGAAAAACGCCGGCGTGTACGCGTCCGGCTTGCCCTCGGGCGCATTGGCGTCGGCCGCAGTGGCCGGTTGCAGTGCGCGCACCGCGCCGGTCGCGGCTACCGCGCCGATCGGTATGAACACCATGCCTTTGATAAGGTTGCGCCGGGACGGCGACTGTGTGTCGTCAGACATTGCTTTCTCCTCGTTGTAAGACGTCAGGGTTGCAGCGCGCTGCGCGCTTCCCATCGATAGCCGACCCCATAAACGGCCGAAATCGCTTCGACCAGGCCAGCCTCCTCCAGTTTCCGGCGCAGGTTCTTCACATGCGTATCGATCGTGCGGTCGTGCACGATGCGCCGGTCCTCATACACCCAGTTGCGCAAGTCATCGCGTGACATGGCTTTGCCGGGTGCGTCGCGTAAAAGTTTCAACAAGCGGAATTCCACCGGCGTCAGCGCGACTTCTTTGCCGTGGACAAAGGCGCGCATGCCGGCGTCGTCGATCTGCAAGCCCGGCTGCGGCGTGCCGGACGGCCGGCGGCGCAGCACGGCCCGCACCCGCGCCACCACTTCGCGTGGGCTAAACGGTTTGCAGATGTAATCGTCGGCGCCGCTGTCGAGGCCGTCTAGACGGTCCTCTTCCTGCGCGCGCGCCGTCATCATGATGATGGGGATATCGCTGTTGGCGCGCAGCAGGCGGCACAGGCTCAGGCCGTCCATGCCGGGCAGCATCCAGTCCAGCAGGATCAGGTCGACATCGCCGGCCGCCACCGTGGCCTGCACCGACAGGCCGTCGTGCTGGGCGCTGGCGCGGTAGCCGGCCGCCAGCAGATAGCTGACCAGCAGGCGCGCCAGCCGTTGTTCATCTTCCACCACCAGCACGTGCGGCGCGTTCATGCGATTTCTCCCGACAGCGGCAGCGTGATGCGGATGGTGAGGCCGCGCGGCGTCGCGGTGTGCGTGTGCATGGCGCCGATGCTGCCGCCGTGCGCTTCGACAATGCTGCGGCAGATCGCCAGCCCGAGGCCGCTGCCGCCGGTGGTGCGGCTGCGCGCGTGGTCGCCGCGCCAGAAGCGCTCGAACAGCATCGGCAGGCCGGCATCGCTGACGCCGGGGCCGTTGTCGGCCAGCGTCAGCACCGCCTGCTGCCGCATGATGTGCAGGCTGATGCGCAACTGCGTGGCGCCTTCGGCATGGCGCAGCGTGTTGTTGAACAGGTTGCGCAGCAGCTGGCGCAGGCGCACCGTGTCGCCGTCAATGATCATGGTGGATGGGCGCTCGACCAGGATCTCGGTGCCGGTCTGCGCCAGCGGATCGCGCCACTTGTGGACCTCGCTATCCAGCAGCGCGGCCAGGTCCAGCGGCTCGCGGCGGTAGTCGAAGGCGCCCACTTCGGACAAGGTGATCTGGCGCATATCATCCACCAGCCGGCTCAGCGTGGCGACCTCGTCCATCAGCGCCTTCAGGCTGCTGGCGTCGATCGGTTCGATGCCGTCTTCCATCGCTTCCAGCTGCGCCTGCAACACCGACAGCGGCGTGCGCAGCTCGTGCGAAATGTCGGCCATGAAGTGGCGGCGCAGCGCCTCGTTGCTTTCCAGCGTTGCCACCATGATGTTGAAGTTGCGCGCCAGCGTGCCCAGCTCGTCGCGCTGCGCATGCGGCACGCGCACGCCGTAGTCGCCGGCCGCCACCTTGGATGCGGCCGCGATCAGCCGTCGCGTCGGCGCCACAAAGCTGCGCGCCAGCAGCATCGCCGCCAGCGCCGCCAGCACCAGCGTGCCGAGGCCGATGAACAGGCTGTCGCGTTGCTGCTGTGCCTGGAAGGTCTGCTCGGCTTCTTCCTGCAAACCGCGCAGCGGCGCGCCGGCCAGCGTGCCGACCATTTTGCCGTCCACCAGCACCGGCTGGTAGCGCAGGTCGGCGCCGGCTTGCAGGTTGCCGGCCAGGTGATTGCCGTGTTCGTCATACAGGCCGAGGCGGCGCGGCGCCTTGTCCGGCACGGCGTAATAGATGGAGTCGCCGCCGGGACGCGGCGAGGTGGCGCGTTCGCGGCCGATGGCGCCGGTGTAGCGCTCCCAGGCTTCGCGGTTATTGCGGATGAAGTCCCAGTTGCCGTGCTCTTGATAGGCGCGCGAAAACTCGAAGGCCATCGCCTCCATGCGGCGCGCCTCCACTTCGTTCAGATAACCCTGGAAGCCGCGCGTGAAACTCCAGCGCGTGCCCAGCCCGACGCCGACTGCGGTCAGCATGCTGACGATCAGCAGTGAAAGAAACAGGCGGGCGGTGATACCGATCTTGACCATCAGGCCATTTAGCCACGATGCCGGATCGGCTTCAAGTGTGCGACAGGAAACTACCGCAATTCTTCACCGAAACTCCACAGTGTTGTGGAAGTGTTTAGTTTTCCGTGCGCGGCAACGTTACAGCGAAGACAACTTGTGGTGCTTCGTAACGGTAGACGATCTGGCCGCCATGCTGCTGGACGATTTCTTGCGCAATGTGCAAGCCCAAGCCGAGGCCGCCGCGATTGCGCACATTGCCGACCGACGCGTGCTTGAGCGGGCTGTACAACGTCGACAGCAGCTCATCCGGAATCGCCGGCGCCATATTGCGCACTTCCAGCAGCACCTGGCCGTCCTGTTCGCTCAGGCTGATCTGGATCGGTTCGCCATGATCGCCATGGTGGCGGGCGTTGCTGACCAGGTTGCTCACCACCTGCACCATGCGGTCGCCATCCACTTGCGCCAGCAGCGTCGGCGGCAGGTTGGCGTCGATGCGCAGGTCGGCGTGCGAGGTGCGTACTTCATCCAGCAGGTCGTGCAGAATCGGCACCAGGTCGACCTCGGTGCGGCTCAGTCCCAGGCCGAGCCCGCCGTTGATGCGGCTCATGTCCAGCACCTGGCTGATCAGCCGCTCCATGCGCGTGCTGGAAGCCTGGATACGGCTGCTCATGGTGCTGGCCGCGCCGCCATGTTGCAGCACGGTCGCCGCCATATTGATCGAATGCAGCGGGCCGCGCAGGTCGTGGCCCAGCATCGCCAGCAGCTGCGCGCGGGCGCGGTCGGTTTCCACGTGCTTGGCCACGCTGGCGCGATGCATCTCGCCCAGCAGCTGGCTGGCCGCCAGTTGCTCGGTGGCTTCCCACGGCACGGCGCGGCCGCGCACCATCTCGCGCCATTCGTCGAAGGAACCGCGCGGCGTCAGGCGCGGACCCAGCGGACCGGCAATCACCACTTTTTCCGGCCGTCCGGCCCAGCGTATCGTATGGATTTGTTCACGGCGCAGGCCCAGCAGCCAGCCCGAGGTGGCCGGGTCGAAGCGCAGCGCCAGCAGGCCGGCCCATTGTCCCAGCGCATCCTGCATCCCGGCCGGCCAGTCGCCGACGGCGGTGCGTTCGATCAGGTCGTGCCCGCCTTCAGGCAAGGACGCCACCATGCGCGCCGCCAGTTCCGCATCGACATCGCCATGCACCATCACCTTGCCGTATTGCGTGACCACCAGCGCTTCCACCTGCAGCGACTGGCACAGCGCCGGCGCATGCTCCAGCAGCGCGCGCGCCGGTTCGTCGTGATGCAGCAGCGCTTCCATCACGCGCGTGCGCACCTCGGCCGACTGTTCCACCAGCCGGGTGCGTTCACGCGCTTCGATCGACTGCACCAGCGAGGCAATCACCTGCGCCATCACGTCGGCCGCCATACGGATCGAATACGGCACCTGCAGCGGCGCCATGTGATGGCAGGCCAGCAGGCCCCACAGGCGGCCGGCCACCACGATCGACACGCTCATCGAGGCGCCCACGCCCATGTTCTGCAAATACTCGATGTGGATCGGCGACACGCTGCGCAGCACGCTGTGACTCAAGTCCAGCGGCGCCTCGCCCTCGCGGCCGACCAGCGGCGACGGCGTATAGCCGACGTCGGCAATCAGCCGCAGCGTGTTGATGATGTACAGGCGGCGCGCCTGCGCCGGGATGTCGCTGGCCGGATAGCGGCGGCCCAGGTACGGCTCCAGGTCGTCGTGGCGCGACTCGGCGGTCACGTCGCCGCTGTCGTCCTGATGGAAACGGTAGGCCATCACGCGGTCGAAGCCGGTGATGGCGCGCACCTGTTCGGTGGCCAGTTGCAGCAGCGCGTCGATCGACTTCTGCCGCTTGAGCCGGTCGATCGCCGCATGCGCCTTCAGCGCGAACGCCGCCACCGCATCGCTGGGCGTGTCGCGCAGCTCGAATTCAATGATCAGGCGCTCGTGATAGGCATGCACGATGCAGTCGAATTGCAAGTCGCCGATGGCTACTTCCAGCGCCGTGGCCGGCGCTTCGCCGTCTTCCAGACTGTCCAGGCATTCGGCCACCGCTTCGTGGACCCCGTCCGGCAGCGGCAGGGCCGCCAGCGGCGTATTCAGCGCCAGCGTCAAACCCAGCAGTTGCGGCGCATTGCCGCTCCAGGCCAGCAGCACACCGGCTGCGTCGAACGCCAGCAATGCGCCATGCGGCTGTATGCTGCCTGGAATGTGGATAGGTTCATCCGCACAATTGTCCAGCGTAACGGGATCGGGTGCGTGCATCGGAGGCGGAATCGCTTTCAGGGGGAGGAAGTGACAATTCTATCACTCCCTCGCCCACACAGACAGCACCGCTGCTGTCTATGTACGCTAGCGTACTTACAGCCGGTAGTTCAAACCCAGCAGGAACTGGCGGCCATACGTGGTATAGCGCTCCGGCGCATACGAGCCGCCCGTGAATGGATCGCCCTGGCGCGTCTGGTATGGCGAATTGTTCAGGTTATTCACCTGGAACAGGAACGACAAGCCCTTGTACGTGCCCTCCTCGATCGCATAGCCCAGTTGCAGGTCGATCTGGCGCTCGGCCAGGATCTCGCTGAAGGCGCGCTGCGCGAACAGGCCGGTGACCTCGCCACGATACGCCGAGCGGTAGCGGCGGCTGGCGCGCGCCGAGTAGCCATCCTTCTCGTAATAGACGGTGAAGTTGGACACCACGCCCGACAGGCCCGGCAGCTTCTCCTTGGTGCCCGGACCGTTCGGATGGATCGAGCTCTCGGTGCCGGACATGCTGCCGGTGACGCCGAAGCCTTCCAGCGGTTGCCACAACAAACCGGCATCCAGCGCGCCAGACAGCTCCACACCTTTGACCTGGCCGCCAGTACCGTTGGCCGGACGGTTCAGCGTGCCGATGTCCTGCAACGGCACCACCGCCGATGGGTTCGGGAAGCCGGCAAAGCTGAACGCGGTCTGCTGGTTGTAGATATAGCTTTGCAACTTCTTGTACCACAGCGCGCCGGCGATGTAGCTGCGCTTGCCGATGTACTTCTCCAGCGACAGGTCATACGAATTGGCGCGCCATGGCTCCAGATCCGGATTGCCGCCGCTGCCGTTCCACATGCGGGTGTTGGTGTCGACGCCGCCCGAAATGCCGGCGCGCATATCGGACATCTGCGGCCGCGCCACGGTCTTGGCCAGGCCCAGGCGCAGGTTGGTGGTGGACAGATATTTTTCCAGATCGAAGTTCAGATTCAGGCTCGGCAGCCAGTCGGTGTAGTTCTTGCCGCCGCTGATGGTGCCCAGCACGCCGGCGTTGACGGTGGCGCCGCGCGACTTCTGGTCGACATTGACGGCTTGCAGACCAAGCGCGCCACGCACCGGAATCGGGCCGAGGTCGGTGTCAATGCCCAGCTTGGCGTAGGCGGTGGCGATCTTCTCGGTCACGCCCCAATCCTGCAAGGCCTGGTCGTCCGGACGGGCCGGTTGCTTGTCGTAATACTTGTTCAGCACGCCCAGCACGTCATAGCTCATCACCGATGGAATGCCGGCGAAGGACAGCGAGGTCGACGGCTGCAGCAGATCGGACGATACGGTGGCCGGCACGCGGCCGTTTTTCAGGAACCAGTAGTTATTGGTATCGGCGTGGGTCTTCTCGCGCTTGCTGTAGTTGAGGCCGCCTTCCAGGCTGCGGAACATGCCGTCCAGCTCTTTCTTGACCGAGAACTTGCCCGAGCTCAGCGTATCTTCGACCACCGGATGGTGCATGTCCGCATCCTTGCCCCAGCCGCCGACGTCGGTCAGCTTGATGATGTTGGGATCGGCGAAGTTGATGCTCGGAGTGAAGGTCGGCAAGCCGCCGGCAGTCGGAATATGGAACTGGAAATTGTTGTCGGTGTTTTTCGAACCTGCAGGGCCGAGGCCGGCATAGGTCTCCAGCACTTCCTCGCGCCGCTTGGCGTTCGAGTACGACAGGTCGCCGACCAGCGTCCAGCCATCCTTCTTGAAGGTGTTGTTCCAGCCCAGCGCACCGAGCTGGTCCTTGCGCTCGTTGTAGTCGTTACGCACGATCGGTTCCAGGTTGGTCAGCACGCCGCCGACCAGCACGCGCGTGCCGCCCACGTTCTCGACCTGCGGATTCAGATAGCGGATCGGATTGTCCTGATTCGAATTCCACATCAGGCCGCGCATGGTGGTGTTTTGCTTGAACTCGGAATAGTACATATCCAGCGTGGTGCGGAATTCCTTCGATGGACGGTATTCGACCACCGCCATCAGGCCGTCGCGCTTTTGCTCGCGCGACGAGGCGGTGACTTCGGCGCCGTTCAGCGTGACCACGTTTTGCATGTCGGCCGGCAGGTTTTTATTGGTGCCCCACCACCACGATTTGTATTCCTGCTGCTGGCCCGGCGAATCCAGATGCGCGTAGCCGACCGCGATACCCAGCGTGTTGTTGAGGAACTGATCCACATACGACGCGCTCACGCGGTTACCATTGGCCGAGGTATTGGAGTTGAGCTTGCCGTTGGAATTGTGCTCGCCGCGCGCATTCAGCACGAAGGTGCGTTGACGGACGTCCAGCGGCCGCACCGTCTGCAAGTCCACCGTGCCAGACAGGCCGCCCGACACCAGCGATGCATCCGGCGTTTTATACACCACCACGCCGTTGATCAGCTCGGATGGATACTGGTCAAATTCGGCGCTGCGGTTATTGCTGGTGGAGACTTGCTCGCGGCCATTCAGCAGCGTGGTGGAAAAGTCCGGCGCCAGGCCGCGAATCGAAATCGACTGCGCACGGCCTTCGACGCGCTGCGCCGTCAGGCCGGCCAGGCGCGAAATCGATTCGGCGATGGAGACGTCCGGCAGCTTGCCGATGTCTTCCGCCGTCACCGCTTCGACGATGGCGTCGGCATCGCGCTTGATCGCCATCGAAGTCTCGATGCTGCGGCGGATGCCGGTTACTACCACTTCCTGCACGGCGCCGTCGTCGGTCTTGTCAGCCTTGGGCGTAGTGGCTTGCTGTTGCGCCATGGCTGGACTGGCGGCAAAAGCCAGTGCAGCACAGGCGGCAGCGATGGGTGTCATCTTGGTCTTCATTTTTCGTCTCCCTTTTATCGTTTTATTTCCAGGTGAAGGTGGCCACACTGGCAGCCGGCAAGGTGTAATCGAAACTGCGCTGGCCGATGCGCACCGCGAACTGGCGCGGCGCCTTGGCCGAATTCACCACCAGCAGCGCCAGCGAACCATCGTCGGCGTTGCGGAAGGCGACCGTGTCGAGTTGGTCGTAGCCGCTGGTGGAAGCGATGCGGCGCGCGCCCTGGCGCACGAAGCGGCTGGCGTGGGCCAGCGCGTAATACTCTTCGTTGCGGGTGATCTTGCCGTCGCGGCTGTCGATGGTGACCACGCCGCGGCATTCCTTGCAGCCGCCCAGGTAGGGACCATCGTTCTCATCCAGCGCCAGATTCCACAGCAGCACGCCCTTGGCCCAGCCGCGCGTGGTGCCAATCACCAAAGTGCGGGCGAAGTGCTGCAAATTGTCCGACCACACCGGCGCCCACTTGCCGCCCGAGCATTCGGTGAAATAGGTTTCTTTGTCCGGCCAGCGGTCGTGCAGCGCCGACTGCACGCGGACGTCGCCGCCGTAGCAGTGCCAGGCCACGCCGCTCACGTACTTGTTGGCGACCGGATCTTTCAGCACCTCGGCCGGCGACCAGGGCTCATCCCAGTTGTGGTCCCAGTCGAGGATTTTGGTATGCGGATGCTCCTTGGCCAGCAGCGGGCCCAGATAGCCGCCGATGAAGGCCGCGCGCTTGGCCGGATCGACGCGCATGCCGGGATAATCCTTGGGCTCGAAGTGCGGCTCGTTCTGCAAGGTCAGCGCGAAGATCGGCACGCCTTCTTTTTCGTAGGCGCTGATATAGCGTGACAGGTAGCCGGCGAACGGCGCGAAGGCTTCCGGCTTCAGCGTGCCCTGGATCAGGCTGTCGGTCGACTTCATCCAGCCCGGCGCGCTCCATGGCGACGCCATCACGCGCAGCTTGGGATTGATCGCCAGCGCCGCTTTGGTGACCGGCAGCACGTCGGCGCGGTTCGGATCGATGGAGAAATGCTGCAAGGTCGGATCGATCTGGCCCGGCGGCATGTCGTCAAAGCTGTAGTGACGGCGTGAGAAATCCGAGGCGCCGATGGTCAGCCGCGTGAAGCTGAAACCGACGCCGGGCGACTGACCGAACAGCTCCTTGAGCAAATCGGCGCGCTGCTGCGGGTTCAGCTTGTTCTGGATCAGCCAGGCCGACGAATCGGTGATGGCGGCGCCGAAACCAACCATTTCCTGGAAGCGCTGGCGAGGGTCGACTTCAATGATGGTAGCGGCCGTGGCGCCGCTGTGGAAACGGCTATCGGCACCGCGCGCCAGCAACTGCGTCTGGTCGCCGGTGGTGATCCAGGCCTGCACGATTTGCGCCTGCGCAGACGTGTGCAGCGCTGCGCCGAACGCACCTAACAGCATGATTTTAAAGAGGGATTTCAAAGACGATGGGCGCAGTTGTCCATCGCCCGGCAAAGCGGGGCTTGCAGTCATGAGTGTGTCTCCTCGCGCAGGCAGCTCGTTGTCTGCCTGTCTCCGTTTGTTTATTTATGAAATAAGTGGAATCGTTTCCACTTGTTGAAGAAACTATAGCACCGGGAAATCTTGAATGTCAACGCGAGCGCGCCAGGGTGTGGGATTTCTGTCAGCAGCTGAAATTAGACGGATTTTTGATGCACATCAAAAAGCACTTAAAGATTTTCGCCCTAATATGGCCGGTAACCATGGGCAAAGAGAGTTCTCGACTGGACTCGTCTGTAATTCACCGCAATGCAAATTGCTGCGGTGGCACAATACAACTGTCCGCAGCTGGCGCAATGTTGGCGCAGCGAGCGTGCCAAGTCATGCACTATCCTGCATAACAGCGCATCCTGATGCGTATGCTAAGTAATTGATTTCTATGGAAAACTTGGTGCGGCTGGCGGGGATCGAACCCACGACCCTTGGCTTCGGAGGCCAATACTCTATCCACTGAGCTACAGCCGCGACAGGGGGATACGCGAATGCGTGCCGTAGGATACCGTTTTTATTGGCAGCCGTCCATGGGCCAATGTCGTTTTGCTTATGTTTGCGTTTCCTTCGCGGCATTCTTGTGTCTATAATCAGCCGTTTGGTGAAGTTTTTTACAAGGTAGCCGCTGATTAACTCTCGCGCCACCCCGGCTGAAATTAGTCTCTTAAGGAAATCATGAGCGACGCACACAACGAACACGAATCCCTCATCCGTACCCCGAAACAGCTGGTTGGCGCTGTGGTCGGCTTCTTCGCGGTCACGATCATCGGCATCATTCTGCTGGTCCAATACGTCACTACCACCAAGCTCACCGGCGCCGGTTCCAACAGCCAGGCGCCGGAAGAGGTGGCTGCCCGCATTGCGCCGGTGGCCAACGCGGGCTATACGCTGAAGGACTCCAACGCGCCGAAAGTGCTGCAATCGGGTGAAGCGGTGTACACCGCCACCTGCGCGGCCTGCCACGGCGCCGGCGTTGCCGGAGCACCGAAGTTCGGCGACAGCGGCGCCTGGAGCGCGCGCATCGCCCAAGGTTACGACACCGTCCTCAAGCACGCGTTGGAAGGCTTGCGCGCCATGCCGGCCAAGGGCGGCAATCCGGATCTGGACGACGTGGAAGTGGCGCGCGCGGTGGTCTATATGGCCAACCATGGCGGCGCCAAGTTCAAGGAGCCGGAAGTGCCGGCACCCGCAGCTGCTGCTGCTGCGCCAGCCGCGTCGGAGCCACCGAAGTAAGCGGCGTCAACACGCCAGTGAACAACCGGCCTTTACGGCCGGTTTTTTATTAGCGGCACAAACCGTAGGCTTTGCGCTCGGGGAAGTAGCGGTAGGTGAAGGTGCGCATCGGATATTTATGCAGCGCGATCTCGAATGCGGGTGGCACCACGTCGAAACGTTCCGGCAGCTTCTCCGTCACGCGCAGGCGCACGCGCCAGATGGTTTCCGCACCGGTGGCGCCGGCGATCAGCATGTCCGGCACCTTGGGGATCGACTCGACGATTTCCGGCGCGGAGTTGGTGGTGCGCTGGTAGAACGTCACCAGCTTGGCCTTGGCCAGCACCGGCCCCTTGGGCTGGGTGACGTTGAAGTCGCGGGTCTGGAACAGCGCGCGCTCGCCGCGCGGCACCAGATAGACGAAGGTGAACTCGGCGCCGCCATCCGGCAGCGTCACCGGCGGCGTGGTCGACACGCTGATCCCGCGCGGCAGCTCGAAGCGCGAACCATCCTGCCAGTCCTTGCACTCCGGCGTCTGGGCCATGTAGACATCCACCGGCGTAAAGGAATCGCCGCAGGCACTCAGCAGCAGCGGCAGGACAACAGGAAGGGTGTAACGCAGGCGCATGGCAATCGGCTTCTTAACATCGGAAGCCGCTAGTTTACTCTGAAATGAAAAAAGGCCGCATCGCTGCGGCCTTTCTTTTTTACCTCATTACCACATGATCACGCGGTCTTTCGGGGCCAGGTACATCTTGTCGCCTGGCTTGACGCCGAAGGCGTCGTAGAAGCCCGGCTGGTTGCGCATCGGGCCGTTGGCGCGGAACTGGCCTGGCGAGTGCGGGTCGGTCTTGATCTGCTGGATCTGCGCCGCTTCACGCATCTTCAGGCGCCATACTTGCGCAAAGCCCATGTAGAAGCGCTGGTCGCCGGTCAGGCCGTCGATCACTGGCGGCTTCTTGCCGTGCAGCGACAGCTTGTAGGCCTTGTAGGCGATCGCCACGCCGCTGTTGTCGGCGATGTTCTCGCCCAGCGTCAGTTCACCGTTGACGTGGTAGCCAGGCAGCGGGCTGAACTGGTTGTACTGGTCGACCAGCATCTTGGTCTTGGCCGCGAACGCCTTGTGGTCGGCGGCGGTCCACCAGTCACGCAGGTTGCCGTCACCGTCGTACTGCGCGCCCTGGTCGTCGAAGCCGTGGCTGATTTCGTGACCGATCACGCCGCCGATGGCGCCGTAGTTGACCGCGTCATCCGCATCGGCGTTGAAGAACGGCGCCTGCAGGATCGCTGCCGGGAACACGATTTCGTTCATCTCCGGATTGTAGTAGGCGTTGACGGTTTGCGGCGTCATGCCCCACTCGTCGCGGTCGATCGGTTTGCCCAGCTTGTTGAGTTCCTTGTTGTAGTCGAACTGGCGCGAACGCAGCACGTTGCCAACCAGGTCATCCTTGCTGATCGTCAGCGCGCTGTAGTCGCGCCATTTGTTCGGGTAGCCGATCTTGTAGGTGAACTTGGCCAGCTTGGCTTGCGCCTGCTTTTTGGTGACCGGGGTCATCCAGTCCAGCTTGTCGATGCTGGTCTTGTAGGTGGCCAGCAGGTTTTTCACCAGCTCTTCCATGCGCGCCTTGCGGTCAGCCGGGAAGTACTGCTGCACGTACAGTTTGCCGACGGCTTCGCCCAGCGCGCCCTGGGTCACGGACACGCCGCGTTTCCAGCGTGGACGCTGCTCGGTCACGCCGCTCAGCACGGTGCCGTAGAAGGCGAAGCTTTCGTCGACGAAGGCTTTGTTCAGGTAAGCCGCGTTGGAACGCAGCAGATGCCATTGGAAGTAAGCCTGCAGCGTGTCCAGCGGCGTGCTGTCCAGCAGCGCGGTCATGCCTTTCAGGTAGCTCGGCTGGCTGACGATCACGTAGCTGACCTTGCCGGCAACGCCGGCGTCGGTCAGGTAGGTGTTCCAGTCGTAGCCTGGGGCGACCTCGCCCAGCTTGGCGATATCGACCTTGTTGTAGGCCTTGATCGGGTCGCGCAGCTCGACCTTGGTCCATTGCAGCTTGGCCAGTTCGGTTTCAAACGCAACGATGGCGTGGGCGGTTTCCGCGCCGTGGGCGTCGCCCGCCAGCGTCAGCATTTTACCCACGTGCAGTTCGTACTTGGCCAGAATGTCGGCCAGTTTCTTGTCGTCGGCTTTCAGGTAGTAGTCGCGGTCCGGCAGGCCCAGGCCGTCTTGCGAGATGTCGGCCACGTACTTGGTCGAATCCTTGTTGTCCTGGTGGATGCCGTAGCCATACGGCGCGCTCACGCCGATCTGGTTGAAGTGGGCGATCAGCGCAGGCAGTTGCTTCTTGTCGCTCAATGCCGCCACCTTGGCCAGTTCCGCGCTCAGCGGTTTCAGGCCCAGTTGTTCCAACTGGGCTTCGTCCATGAAGCTGGCGTAGAAGTCGCCGATGCGCTGCGCTTCCGGACCGCCGGCCTTGTTGCCGCCCGCGCCTTCGATAATCGCGCGCAGCTGCGGCTGGATGTCATCGTTCAGTTTGGCAAAGCTGCCCCAGCTCGATTTGTCGGCCGGAATTTCGGTCGTCGCCAGCCACTTGCCGTTCATGTGGGTGAACAGGTCGTCCTGCACGCGCACGGCCGGGTCGATGTATTCGGTGGCGATGCCGGAGACTGGTTTCTTGCTTTCTTTAGCGCTAACCGGAGCAGTGCTTTTGGCAGTGTCCGCGGCGCCTGCCAAGCCTGCGATCAGGCTCAGCATCAATGCACTTACGAGATGACGTTTCACGAGTTTTCCTTCTGCTATATTAAGTGAAGGCCCATTGCTCACATGGGCCGAACTGCTTTTATATCACATCACCACATGATGACGCGATCCTTGGGCGCCAGGTACATCTTGTCGCCCGGCTTGACGCCAAACGCTTCGTAGAAGCCCGGCTGGTTGCGCACCGTGCCATTGGCACGGAACTGATCCGGCGAGTGCGGATCGGTTTTCAGATACACGATTTGCTGGGCGTCGCGGATCTTGCTGCGCCACACCTGGCCGAAGCCCATGTAGAAGCGCTGCTCGCCGGTCAGGCCGTCGATCACCGGCGCCGGCTTGCCGCCCAGCGAAATCAGGTAAGCCTTGTAGGCAATGGCGGCGCCGCTGTTGTCGGCGATGTTTTCGCCCAACGTCAATTCGCCGTTAACAAAGTAGCCCTTTACCGGACTGAAGCCGTTGTACTGCTTGACCAGCATCTTGGTCTTGGCGGCGAAGTTCTTGTGATCGGCCTTGGTCCACCAGTCGCGCAGATTGCCGTCGCCGTCGTACTGCGCACCCTGGTCGTCGAAGCCGTGGCTGATCTCGTGGCCGATCACCGCGCCGATCGCGCCGTAGTTGACCGCATCGTCGGCATCCGCATCGAAGAACGGCGGCTGCAGGATCACAGCCGGGAACACGATCTCGTTCAGCTCCGGGTTGTAGTAGGCGTTGACGGTTTGCGGCGTCATGCCCCACTCGTCGCGGTCGATCGGCTTGCCCAGTTTGTCGACTTCCTTCTCGTACTCAAACACATGCGAGCGGCGCACGTTGCCGGCCAGGTCATCCTTGACCACCGTCAGCTTGGAGTAGTCGCGCCACTTGTTCGGGTAGCCGATCTTGGTGGTGAACTTGGCCAGCTTGGCTTGCGCCTGCACCTTGGTTTCCGGGCTCATCCAGTCCAGCGTGTTGATGCTTTCCTTGAACGCGGCCAGCAGGTTCTTCACCAGCTGTTCCATGCGCGCCTTGCGCTCGGCCGGGAAGTGCTGCTCGACGTACAGCTTGCCGAGCGCTTCGCCCAGCGCGCCGTCGGTGGCGTTGACGCCGCGTTTCCAGCGCGGCTGCTGCTCATCGATACCGCTCAGTACCTTGCCGTAGAAGGCGAAATTCTCCAGCGCGAAATCCTTGGCCAGGTATGGCGCATTGGCGTGCAGCACCTGCCACTGGAAGTAGGTCTTCCACGTGCTCAGCGGCGTCTTGTTCAGCAGCTTGTTGAAGCCGGTGATGAAGCTCGGCTGGCTGACGATGACGTAATCGACCTTGCCGCCGATACCGGTGTCGTTCAGCCAGGTGGTCCAGTCGTAGCCCGGCGCCAGCTTGGACAGCTTATCCAGCGGCACCTTGTTGTAGGCCTTGACCGGATCGCGCAGCTCGACCTTGGTCCACTGCAGCTTGGCGATCTCGGTTTCCAGCGCGACGATGGCCTTGGCGTCGGCCGCGCCGTTGGGGTTGCCGGCCAGCGTCAGCATCTTGGCCACGTGCTGCTCGTACTTGACCAGCGTGTCGGCCAGTTTCTTGTCCGATTTTTTCAGGTAGTAATCGCGGTCCGGCAGGCTCAGGCCATCCTGGCCGAGGTCGGCCACGTACTTGGTGGAATCTTTGTTGTCCTGGTGGATGCCGAAGCCGTATGGCGCGGTGTAGCCGTTGCGGTTGAAGTGGGCGATCAGCGCCGGAATCTGCTTCTTGTCGCTCAGTGCGGCCACGCGCTCGAAGTCGGCCTTCAGCGGCGCCAGGCGCAGCTGTTCCAGCTTGGCTTCGTCCATATAGCTGGCGAAGAAATCGCCGATGCGCTGGGCTTCGGTGCCGGCCTGCTTGTTCGGCGTGGCGGCGGCCGCTTCGATCAGCGCGCGCAGCTGCGGCTTGGTGTCGTCGTCCAGCTTCTCGAACGAGCCCCAGCTCGACTTGTCGGCCGGGATCTCGGTCTTGGCCAGCCACTTGCCGTTCAGGTTGAGGAAGAAGTTATCCTGCGGCCGCACCGACGCATCGATGTTGGCGAGATCGACGCCCGAAGTTTTTTGTTGTGCCTGTACTCCGGCCGAGGCCAGCAGCGCCAGCATCAACGTGCTAAGCAGATATTTTTTCATTGATACGCTCTCCCTAAGATCCAAAACAATAACAAAAAAGCCACGCAGGGTGGCTTTTTTGCTAGCAATAAACGATTACCAGATGATGATGCGCTGTTCCGGCGCAACATACAGCTTGTCGCCCGGTTTGACGCCAAAGGCGTCGTAGAAGCCCGGCTGGTTGACCACCGGTCCGTTGGCGCGGAACTGGCCCGGCGAATGCGGGTCGGTCTTGATTTGCAGGATCTGCTGGTCTTCGCGCATCTTCACGCGCCACACCTGGCCAAAGCCCATGTAGAAGCGCTGGTCGCCGGTAAAGCCGTCGATCACCGGCGCCGGTTTGCCTTCCAGCGACATCTTGTAGGCCTTGTAAGCGATCGCCATGCCGCTGTTGTCGGCGATGTTCTCGCCCAGCGTCAGCGCGCCGTTGACGTTATAACCCGGCAGCGGGCTGTAGCCGTTGTACTGCTTGATCAGCGCGTCGGTCTTGGCCTTGAAGTTGGCGCGATCTTCCTTGGTCCACCAGTCGCGCAGGTTGCCGTCGCCGTCGGACTGGCTGCCGCCGTCGTCGAAGCCGTGGCTGATCTCGTGGCCGATCACCGCGCCGATGGCGCCGTAGTTGACGGCATCGTCGGCGCGCGCATCAAAGAACGGCGGTTGCAAAATGGCGGCCGGGAACACGATCTCGTTCATGGTCGAGTTGTAATAGGCGTTGATGGTTTGCGGCGTCATGCCCCATTCGTCGCGGTCAACCGGCTTGCCCAGCTTGGCGATCATGCGCTGATGGCGGTAGTTGGAAGTGCGCAGCACGTTGCCCACCAGGTCGCCCTTGATGATCACCAGCGTCGAGTAGTCGCGCCATTTGTCCGGGTAGCCGATCTTCGGCGTGAACTTGGCCAGCTTGGCTTGCGCTTCCAGCTTGGTGGCCGGGCTCATCCAGTCCAGATTGTCGATCGAGGTTTTGTAGGCGGCCAGCACGTTCTTCACCAGCTGGTCCATGCGCGCCTTGCGCTCAGGCGGGAAGTATTCGGCCACGTACAGCTTGCCCAGCGCTTCGCCCAGGCTGCCTTCGACCAGGCTGACGCCGGTTTTCCAGCGCGGCGGCTTGACGGCCACGCCGGTCAGCACGGTGCTGTAGAAATCGAAGTTAGCGTCGGCAAATTCCTTCGACAGGAACGGCGATGCTTCACGCAGCAGCTGCCATTCCAGATACGCTTTCCAGGTCGCCAGGTCGGTCTTTTCCAGCAGCGCGCCAAAGCCGGTCAGGAAGCTCGGCTGGTTGACGATCACATAGTCGGTCTTGTTGGCCACGCCGGCCGCGGCCAGCGCGTGGCCCCAGTCGTAGCCTGGCGCCAGTTCGGCCAGCTGCTTGATCGGCATCTTGTTGTAGCGCTTGACCGGGTCGCGGTTTTCCACCTTGGTCCATTGCGCTTCGGCCAGCGCGGTTTCCAGCGCGACGATTTTCTTGGCGTCGGCGGTGGCGTTATGGTCACCCGACAGACCCAGCACCTTGGCGATGTAGAGCTCATACTTGGCCAGGGCATTGGCCATCTTGGCGTCGTCTTTTTTCAGGTAATAGTCGCGGTCCGGCAAGCCCAGGCCGCTCTGGCCGACGTAGACCGCGTACCTGGTCGACTCGCGCGCATCCTGGCGCACGCCGACGCCGTACGGCGTGGTGACGCCGATCTGCGCCAGGTGGGCGATGATGATCGGCAGGCCTTTCTTGTCCTTCAGCGCGCGGATGCGGTTCAGCTCACCGGTCAGGGGACGGATGCCCAGGTCGTTGAGCTTGGCTTCATCCATGTAGCTGGCGTACAGGTCGGCGATCTTCTGCGGCTCGGTGCCGTTCTTGGCTTTCTCGGCGCCGGCTTTTTCGATCAGGCCGCGCAGTTGCGGCAGCGTGTCGTCGCGCAGCTTGGCGAACGTGCCCCAGCTCGATTTGTCGGACGGGATCTCGGTGGTCTTCAGCCAGCTGCCGTTGAGGTAAGTGAAGAAATCGTCTTGCGGACGCACACTGGTGTCCATGTTGGGGATGTCGATGCCGGAGATCGGTGCGGCAGGTTCGGCAGCGGCGGCGGCGCCGAAGGCGGTCATCAGGCTCAGTGTCAGCGTGGTCAGCAGAAAACTTTTTTTCACAGCAGATCCTTACGGTTAGAACTTCATTTCATATTTGACGCTCCAGACGACGTACGTCTGGTTAATCGTATTGGCCAATTGTGTCAGGCCGTTGGTGCTCACGGTGTTGGCGCCGATGGCGTCTTCCGCCACCAGGTTGTTGGCGGAAATACGCAGCTGGTTGCTGGCGTTGAAGCGCCACAATCCATAGGCGTCAAACGAGCGCTTGCGGCTAGTGTAAACCAGCTGCGACAGGCTGCTCTGGATCAGCGTCTCCGGCGTCCAGTTGAGGCTGCCGCCGAGGGTCAGCGGCAAGTCCTTCATGCGGTAGTCGAGGCCGAGGTTGGCGGTCTGCTTGGGCTGCGCGTCGAGCCGGTTGTTAGGGCCGGGAATATCATCCACGCTGGACCAGAAGCGGCTGTAGTTGGTGCGGAAGTCGATGGCCGGTGCATCCGCCATCAGTTCCTGCAACTGGAACTTGGCTTCCAGCTCGATGCCGGTGCTGCGCGCGCTGCCGATATTGCGCGGCGTCGATACCCAGCGCGGGCCGGTGCTGGTGGTTTCCAGCGCGATGTCGCGCCGGATCAGGTCTTCGATATTGCGGATGAAGCCGCTGGCGCTGAGGATGCCGGCGCGGCCCAGGTAATGCTCGTAGGCCAGGTCTAGGCCGGTAGCCAGTTCCGGCTTCAGGTTGGGATTGCCGGTGCGGTCGGGACGCGTTGCGCTGTTCAGGCGCGACAGCGACGGCAGCGCGATCAGGTCCTGGATATTGGCTGCCTTGTAGCTCTTGGTCAGGCTGGCGCGGATCTGGTCCTTGTCGTGGCCGGGAATGCGGTAGACCGCGTGCAGCAGCGGGCTCAGCACGCTGCTGGTGTTGCTGACGTCACCGGTGCTGGCGCCGCTGCTGGACGTGCGGATGCCTTCCCAGCGCACGCCGGCATAGCCCGACCATTGCGCCGAGATATCCCACTCATCCTGCACGAACACCGCCAGACGGCGCGTATCGGCGGTCAGGTTGTCGCCGGAATCGGCAAACTGCGGCACGCCGTCCTTGTCGAGCGAGGTCTTGGTTTCTTCGCGATGGCCCAGCTCCACATCCCAGCCGGCTGCCAGCGAATGCGCGCGGCCCAGCGGCGTGCTGTACTTGCCGCCGGTGCTGGCGCTGCGGTCGCGCACGGTGGCGGTGTCGGTGAAGCGGTCCAGCAGCGCGCCGCCGTTGTCGTACTGGTAGCGCAGCGAATCGTTGTCGCTGTGGCCGGCGCCGAAGCCGAACTTGACGTCCAGCTTGGCCGCGCCGTCCAGCTTGTGTACCCAGTTGCCGAAGCCGCGCAGGAAGGTCGATTCGGTATGGCCGTCGGTCAGCGCCAGATTGTATTCCGGCGGCAGCAGCAGGCTCGGCGGCACCAGGCCGGGATTCTGCGTCAGGTCGCTGCGGGCCTTGCTGTCGCTGCGGTTGACCATCAGAAACGGCTGGAAATTCAGCGTGTCGCCGCCGTCGAATTTATAGGACAGGCGCGGCGTCAGGAACAGGCCGCGTGTCTCGCGCCGGGTCTCGTCGAGCACGTTCTCGTCCTTGACCACCACGCTGTCGGCGCGGGTGTCGAGATTGTGGGTTTCGGTCTGGTCGTGCTGGTGGTTTTCAAACAGCGAACCGGTCAGCAGCCAGGTCAGGCTGCCGACCTTGCCGGGCACAGTCAGCGATACGTTCGGCGAATGGCGGCCCTGCTCGATCGAGTCGGTCAGCTTGAGCTGCTTGTCGCGCTGCTGGTAGCCGTCACGCAGGATGATGTTGATGGTGCCGGCGATCGCCCGCGTGCTGTGCTCGGCCACCGGGCCGCGCATGATTTCGACCCGCTCCACCTGATCCGGCGCCAGCGATTCCATCGAGAAGCCGGCCGGCGGCCGTTCGCCGTTGACCAGGATCTGCGTGTAGCCGCTGCCCATGCCGCGCATGCGCACGTCGCCGCCACGGCCCGGACGGCCGCCGAGGGTAACGCCGGGCAGGCGCTTGAGGACGTCGCCAAGATTGCTGTCGCCGTTGCGGTCCAGCTCTTCGCGGCCGAAGATCTGCTTGCCCGCCACCGAGTTGCGGCGCTCGTCCATATCGCTGGCGCGGCCGCCGCTGATGGTGACCTGCTGCATTTGCTTGTCGGCTGCAGATTTGTCTGTCGCGGCCTTGACGGCCGGCTGTGCCGCCTGCTGCGGTGCGCTATCGGTCTGGGTTTGCGCGCACGCGTCTGCCGCGCCGAGCATGGCCAGCCAGGCGAGGGGTAGTAATTTGCTCATGTACTCTGTCAGGTGGAATTCTTGCGAAGAATTCTACCGTCATGCCAGCCGGCAAAAGGGCTTGCCGCTGGCTTTTTACTTTACGATACAGTAGCAACAACACTTTTTCTAAGGGTATCCCTTAGCCACCGGTGCCCGGCAAGTTAACGTTGACGCCGCCCGCGCCTACACCGACGCCACCGCCGCCCATACCGCCGCGGCCGCCGCCCTTGCCGCCACGGTGTTCGCCGCCCTCTTCCTTGCGCTCCGGACGCGGTGCGCTGCCGCTGTCCGGCACGCGCTGCAACTGTTCGCTCAGCATCTGCACCACGGCCTGGCGCTGGCTTTCCGATAAGGCATCATTGACCGTCAGCCACCATTCGCGCAGCTGTTTCTCTTCGGCGGTGCTGAGGTTGGTTTCGTCGTCGATGGCCTTGGCCACATCGCGCAGCTCGACGCCGGCGCCCTGTGCGGCGGCCAGCGTGGCCGCTTGCAGGCGCTCGCGGCGGGCCTTGCGTTCACGCAGCAGGTTGCGGGTCTTGGACTCGGTCTGCGACCACAATGTTTGCTGATTGGTATTCAGGCTCAGCGACTTCTTCAGTTCGGCTGCCATCGGCAGGTAGTCCTCGGCGCGCATCTCCATCACCGGCAACGCAAACGCCGGCGACAACAGGGCCGACAAGGCCAGCGCGGCACTGAGGCGGCGCACAACGGATGAGGATGGACGTGACAGAAATCGCATGGAGGCTCCGTAGATAAAAAAAAGCCAGCGCTTGGGGCGCTGGCGAAAAACCACTTCAGGGTAGAGAGAAATACGAGCCAAGTTTAGGCCGCGAAATTGGGTGTTTCAGGGGTTCTTACAATTACTTACTGTCGTCAACGCTAGGGATACACTGTACACAAAAGTGTCAACATGACCCTTCACCTGTCCCGCGTTGATGCGCTTTCAAAGTCAACTAGGAGCGTTGTAAAACGCCGTAAAGGTATAAATCATTTCGTGACGGCTACGACGTTTGCTCGGAATCAGGTTTATACTCAATTCAGCCGCTGCAAATTCGCCGCGGCGATTCAGGACAGGTGAAACATGGGCAAGAAATTAAAGAATTCCGGTCTGGTCGGCTTGGGCGTAGTCGCCGGCGTCGCCATTTCGCTGCAATTTTCCGCCATGGCGCAAAAGCCGGTGGACCCGCCATTGCCGCTGGAAGAGTTGCGCCAGCTGGCCGATGTGTTCGGCCTGATCAAGTCCGACTACGTCGAACCGGTCGAAGACAAGAAGCTGCTGACCGAAGCCATCTCCGGCATGGTGGCCTCGCTCGACCCGCACTCCGCCTACCTGGATAAGAAAGCCTATGCCGAACTGCGGGAAGGATCGCAGGGCAAGTTCGTCGGCCTCGGCATCGAAATCGGCCAGAGCGAAGATGGCTATATCAAGATCGTCGCGCCAATCGAGGATTCGCCGGCCTGGCGCGCCGGCATCAAGCCGGGCGACCTGATCAGCCGTCTCGACAATATGCAGGTCAAGGGCATGTCGTTGGATGAGTCGGTCAAGAAGATGCGCGGCGAGCCCGGCAGCAAGGTCAGCATGACCATCCTGCGCAAGGACGAGGCCGAGCCGCTGGTGTTCAACATCACGCGCGAGGAAATCCACCAGAAGAGCGTCAAGGGCAAGCTGGTCGAGCCGGGCTATGCCTGGGTGCGCATCTCGCAGTTCCAGGAACCGACCGTGGACGACATGGCCGCCAAGATCCTCGAACTCTATAAACAGGACCCCAACATCAAGGGCCTGGTGCTGGACCTGCGCAACGATCCGGGCGGCGTGCTGCAAGGCGCGATCGGCGTCGCCGCCGCCTTCCTGCCGAAAGATTCGCCGATTGTGTCGACCAACGGCCAGTTGCCGGATCAGAAACAGATTTTCTACGGCCGTCCTGAATACTACGAACTGCGCGGCGAGAACGACGCGCTGGCCAAGCTGCCGGCCGCGCTGAAGAAAGTGCCGATGGTGGTGCTGGTGAACACCGGTTCGGCCTCGGCCTCGGAAATCGTCGCCGGTGCCTTGCAGGATTACAAGCGGGCCGACATCATCGGTTCGCAGACCTTCGGTAAGGGTTCGGTGCAGACCATTCGCCAGCTGACGGCCGATACCGCCGTCAAGCTGACCACGGCACGCTATTACACGCCGAACGGCCGCTCGATCCAGGCCAAGGGCATTACGCCGGACGTGGCGGTGGATGAAAACGCCGACGGCGACGGCCTCAACGCGCTGCGCACCCGCGAAGCCGACCTCGACAAGCACTTGGTCAACGACAAGGAAGCCGAAGGCGCCAAGGGCAAGCGCGACGAGCTGGAAGAACAGCTGCGCATCGTTGCGCTGGAGAAGAAACGCAAGCCGCTGGAATACGGCAGCGGCGACGATTTCCAGTTGCAGCAGGCGCTGAATCACCTGAAGGGCTTGCCGGTTCAGCTGGCCAAGCAGGGGACCACAGTGGTGTCGGTGGATAGCGCCGCCGCCAAAAAATAAGCAGTCTGTTGTAGCGAACTCAGCGGCGCCTCAAGGGCGCCGCTTTTATTTGCGCCGAACCTGCAGGCATTGTGTAGAATTTGCCTCATTATTGGCATCTGCCATTGCTTAATTTGAAAGTTTAATCATGAAACAAGCCGTCATCAGCGGTACCGGCCTCTTCACGCCAGCGCAGTCGATCAGCAACGAAGAGCTGGTGATCTGCTTCAACACCTATGTCGAACAGTTCAACGCCGACAACGCCGCCGCCATTGCGGACGGCACGGTGACGGCGTTGGAACCGTCCAGCGTGGCCTTCATCGAAAAAGCGTCCGGCATCAAGGCCCGCTACGTGATGGAAAAAGCCGGCATCCTCGATCCGAAGCGCATGGTCTCGCACATCCCCGAGCGCGCCGACGAAGAACTGTCGCTGCAAGCGGAAATCTGCGTGGCCGCCGCCAACCAGGCGCTGGACCGCGCCGGCCGCACCGCCGCCGACATCGACATGGTGCTGGTGGCCTGCTCCAATATGCAGCGCGGCTACCCGGCCATGGCGGTCGAGGTGCAAGGCGCGCTGGGCATCGACGGCTACGGCTTCGACATGAACGTGGCCTGCTCGTCGGCCACCTTCGGCATCCAGCAGGCGGTGGCGGCGGTGCAGAGCGGCCAGGCGCGCGCGGTGCTGGTGCTGAATCCGGAAATCACCTCGGGCCACCTGAACTGGCGCGACCGCGACAGCCACTTCATCTTCGGCGACGCCTGCACGGCGATGGTCATCGAAGCGGCCGACACAGCCAAGGGTACGCACTGCTGGGAAATCCTGGATACCAAGCTGAAGACCAGCTTCTCCAACAACATCCGCAACAACTTCGGCTTCCTCAACCGCTTCGACGAAGCCGGCATCGGCCAGCCGGACAAGCTGTTCCGCCAGCAGGGCCGCAAGGTGTTCAAGGACGTTTGCCCGATGGCGGCCGAGATGATCAAGGACACCATCACCCACGCCGGCCTGGAAGTCCCGCAGGTCAAGCGCTTCTGGCTGCACCAGGCCAACCTGAACATGAACCTGCTGATCAGCCGCCTGGTGCTGGGCCGCGACTCCGAGCCGGGCGAAGCACCGGTGATCCTGGACGAATACGCCAACACCTCGTCGGCCGGTTCGATCATCGCCTTCCACAAGCATTCCGACGACATGGCAGCAGGCGAACTGGGCGTCATCTGCTCCTTCGGCGCCGGCTACTCGATCGGCTGCGTGGTGGTGAAGCGCATCTAAACAGCACGGCGCGCAGAGCCAGTCATGGATTTTCTTCGGCTGGACAGCAGCGCGGCTGAGCCGCTTTATCGGCAGATTTATACGCGTTTTCGCGGCGCGATTGCGGATGGCTTGTTGCAGCCGGGGGATCGCATTCCGGCTGCACGGGCGTTGGCGGTGGAATTGGGGCTGGCGCGCGGTACGGTGGAATCGGCCTATGCGCTGCTGACGGCGGAAGGCTATGTGGAGGCGCGCGGACAGGCTGGCACGGTGGTGACGCCGGCCTTGGCGCGACGTCCGGCCGGGACCGTGCCTTCGTCATCGCCGGCCTCGGCACCGGCGGCCCGCGCCACGCCCGCCCTCGCACCCGCGCACAGCCAGCTGGGCGACGCCGCCTCGTCCACCAAGCCGTTCCAGATGGGCATTCCGGCGCTGGACGCTTTCCCGCGCAAGGTATGGGCACGGCTGGCCGCACGCGCGGCACGCGCCATGCAGCCGCAGGACATGATCTACCCCGCCTGGGCCGGCCTGCCGGAACTGCGCATCGCCATCGCCACCTATCTGCAACTCGCGCGCGGCATTCACTGCACGCCGTCGCAGGTGTTCATCACCAGCGGCTACCGCAACAGCATGGAACTCATCACGCGCGCCCTGCTCAAGCCCGGCGACAGCGTGTGGGTTGAAGATCCCGGCTATCCGCCCACCAGCGACCTGCTACGCGAAACCGGCATGCAGCCCGTACCGGTACAGGTGGATGCCGATGGCCTGATGGTGGCGCACGGCATCGCCACCGCGCCGCGCGCACAGGCCGCCGTCGTCACGCCCGCGCATCAAAGCCCGCTGTGCGTCTCGTTGTCGCTGCCACGCCGTCTGGCGTTGCTGGACTGGGCTGCGCAAGCCGGCGCCTGGATCGTGGAAGACGACTACGACGGCGAATACCGCTACGTCAGCCGCCCGCTGCCGGCGCTGCAAAGCCTGGACCGCAATGGCCGCGTGCTGTACTCCGGCACCTTCAGCAAGGTGCTGTTCCCGGCGCTGCGGCTGGCCTACCTGGTGGTGCCGCCGGCGCAGGTGCCGCGTTTTGACCACATCAGCCGCACCCTCGCCATGGCCGGGCCGGCGCTGATGCAGCACATCGTCACCGACTTCATGAACGAAGGCCACTTCGCCCGCCACATCCAGCGCATGCGCCGGCTGTACGCCGAGCGCCGCCAGATCACCGCCGACGGCCTGTCGTCGGTGCTGGGCAAGCATATGCAGGTCGAGCCGCAACCGGGCGGCATGCATCTGGTGCTGCGCATGAAAGGCCGCCACACCGACCGCGCGCTGGCGCAACGCATGATCGAACATGGCATGTCGGCGCTGGCGCTGTCCGAGCGCGGCGTGCTGCCGCATACGGCGTCCGCCTCGGCGCTGCTGCTGGCCTTTACCAATATCGATACGCCGGAACGCGCACGTGAACTGGGCAAGAGCATTTTGAAAATCATGGCCTAGTTCAAATGCCTATTTATGGCCCTTCCTGCATGGTCCATGAAAGCGCACAATGATTCCATCGTAACCCACCAAGGACATCATCATGAGCAAGCGTCTGGAAGTATTCAAATTTGCCCCCGCCGCCTACAAAGGCTTCGGCGCCGTCAAGGACTATGTCTCGTCGGCGCTGCCGGGCGAGCTGCTGGAACTGG
Organism: Duganella levis; assembly: GCF_009857605.1. Taxonomy (GTDB): domain Bacteria; phylum Pseudomonadota; class Gammaproteobacteria; order Burkholderiales; family Burkholderiaceae_D; genus Rugamonas; species Rugamonas levis. The sequence goes on from NZ_WWCT01000007.1 coordinate 182,183, forward strand.
TCAACCTGCGCGTCTCGCAGATCAACGGCTGCGCCTACTGCATCGACATGCACACCCGCGACCTGCTCAAGAACGGCGTCAAGATCGACAAGGTGGCGCTGGTGCCGGTGTGGGAAGAAGCGGCCGCGCTGTTCAGCGACAAGGAACGCGCCGCACTGGCCTGGGCCGAAGTGGTCACCCGCGTCGAACAAAGCAAGGTGCCGGATGCCGACTACCAGGCCGCGCTGGCAGTGCTGAGCGAACAGGAACTGGCCGACATCACCGTCGCCGTCGCGCTGATGAACGCCTTCAACCGCTTCGGCGTCAGCATGCGCATGCAGCCGGCCGCACTGGCTTAATTGGCCGGCCGTGCTACCCAGCCGCTGTTGGTCTGCTTGATGCGCGCTTTGGAGTGCCTGAACGGCATCAGGATCTCAAACGCGTAGTCGATCACGCCGGCCAGCGGCTGTCCTTGCGCGCCGGTGGTATAGCGCGTGATGATGGTGGCATCCATCATCAACGGCGCGTGCACGGTGACCACCATCTGGCGCGGCGCGCCCGAGGCAGGATCCACCCACAGCTTCATTGTGGCTTTTTGCAAAGCCTGGTCAGCCCGGCTCTCAAACACGGTGCAAGGGACGCCGTCCAGCGACTGGCCGTCGGTGCGCGTCGGCGTGTTGGCCGTCGCCTCCTCTGACAACGTGTTGAATTTATCCAGGAAGCTCAGGTCCGCCGCCGACTTTTTCTCATCCGGCGGCTCCTGGCGCACCAGCGCATACGCCGGCTTGCCCTTCTCCCAGCCGCGCAGCCGCATGCTGGACACCTCGTGTTTCACTACGCCGTCCTTGTCAACGTCACTGACCGTCTCAATCTCGCCAGCCGCCCATTTGCGCGAGGCTTCGAGTTGCGCCAGCGTGCTTTTCCACAGTGCGCCGTTGTCCTGCGCATGCAACGGCGCCAGCGCGCCGGCCAGGATAAGAATGGCTAAGATTTTCTTCATGCGCCAAGCGTAATCCCAACTAGATTTTTAAGCAACGATACCGTTTTGGCAGGCTGGCGGACAGCGTATGTTAATCTCAGGGTTTCCCTTACCATTTTTGAAGGATCCCCCCACGCATGCCCCACAATATCAGCCTGATTACCACGATCGCCGCCGCACTGGGAGCTGGTCTCCTGTTCGGTTATCTTGCAACGCGCCTCAAGCTGCCGGCGCTGGTGGGTTATCTCGCTGCGGGCATTATCATTGGTCCGGCCACGCCGGGCTACGTGGCGGATGCCGCCCTGGCCGGCCAGCTGGCCGAAATCGGCGTGATGCTGATGATGTTCGGCGTCGGCCTGCACTTCTCGCTGGATGACCTGTGGGACGTGCGCAAGGTGGCGCTGCCCGGCGCCATCCTGCAGATCGCCGTCGCCACCGCGCTGGGCATGGGACTGGCCCACTTCTGGGGCTGGACCATCGGCGGCGGCCTGGTATTCGGCCTGGCGCTGTCCGTGGCCAGCACCGTGGTGCTGCTGCGCGCACTGGAAGAACGCGGCATCCTCGATAGCTTCAACGGCCGCATCGCGGTCGGCTGGCTGGTGGTGGAAGACCTGGTGACGGTGCTGGTACTGGTGCTGCTGCCGGCGCTGGCCGGCTCGCTCGGCGGGGAAGTAATCGATGCCGCCGGCGGCCATGGCGGCGGCAGCGGCAACCTGTGGACCACGCTGGCCATCACCCTCGGCCAGGTCGCCGCCTTCATCGTGCTGATGCTGGTGGTGGGCCGCAAGCTGTTCCCGTGGATTCTGTGGCAAGTGGCGCGCACCGGTTCGCGCGAACTGTTCACGCTGTGCGTGATCGCCGCCGCCGTCGGTATCGCCTACGCTTCGACCCACTACTTCGGCGTGTCGTTCGCGCTGGGCTCCTTCTTTGCCGGCATGGTGCTGCGCGAATCGGCACTGGCGCACCGCGCCGCCGAAGAATCGCTGCCGCTGCGCGATGCCTTCGCGGTGCTGTTCTTCGTTTCGGTCGGCATGCTGTTCGAGCCGTCGATCCTGACCGAGCAGCCACTCAAGCTGCTGGCGGTGGTGGCCATCATCATCGTCGGCAAATCGGTGGCGGCCTTCCTGCTGGTGCTGCTGCTGCGCTACCCGGCCAAGACCGCGCTGATGGTGTCGGCCAGCCTGGCGCAGATCGGCGAGTTCTCCTTCATCCTGGCCGCGCTGGGCGTGTCGCTGAAACTGATGCCGGTGGAGGGCCAGAGCCTGATCCTGGCCGGCGCCATCATCTCCATCGCCCTGAACCCGGTGGTGTTCCGCATCACCCAGCCGCTGGAACGCTGGTTGAGCAAGGACCACGGCCTGGCCGCCAAATTCGACCGCACCGCCGACCCGCTGGCCGAGCTGCCGATGAACGTGCCGCACGAGCACCTGCGCGACCAGGTGGTGCTGGTGGGTTACGGCCGCGTAGGCCGCCGCATCGCCGCCTCGCTGAAGGAGCGAGGCATTCCTTACGTGGTAGCGGAGCAGAACCGCGAAGTGGTCGACCAGCTGCGCAAGGAAGGCACGCCGGCGGTTGCGGGCAATGCCGGCGAGCCGGCGGTGCTGATCCAGGCCCACATCGCCCATGCAGCGATGCTGGTGATCGCTACGCCGGATACCTTCCACGTGCGCGCCATGATCGAAACCGCGCGCGCGCTCAATCCCACCATCAAGACCGTGGTACGCACCCATAACGACGCCGAGGCCGACCTGCTGCGCAGCGAACGCGCCGGCGAAATCTTCATGGGCGAGCAGGAACTGGCCAAGGGCATGACCGCCTACGTGATAGACACGCTCAAGAAAACCGACCACGCGCACTGATGAAAAAAACTGTATTTGCCTTGTTGGCGTTCACCGTCTTGAGTGTAGTGACGCCAGCCCAATCGGCCACCCAGTCCGACGAACGGCCGGAGATCCCGGTCTTCATCCCCGAGCAGCTGGAACCGAATGGCCAGCCGTCCGTGGGCATGGTGACCATGAGCGGCCTCATCGATCTGCTGGCGGCTGAATCGGGGCTGAAGCTGGTGGTGCATCCCTATCCGTGGCGCCGCGCGCAGATGAAGGCGAAGAAAGGCGAAGGCCTGCTGTTCGGCGCCGCCGAAACCCCGGAACGCCTCCCCTTCTTCAGCTTCACCAAGCCGCTGTATGAGGTCAACCAGTGGCTGGTGACGACGGCGCAGCGGCCGATCGATTTCCGCAGCTGGGAAGACTTGCGCGGCAAGGTGATCTCGATTACCAGCGGCGCCCAGTTCGGCCCCGAGTTCGAGGCCCAGCGCGGCAAGACCTTCACTGTCGAGGAAAATGCCATCACGCTCGCGAGCCGCTTCAAGATGCTCGACAACGGCCGCGTGGACGCGGTGCTCGTCGATAACAACCGCACCCCGCAGCAGCTGGAAACCCGCCTGAATTGCCTGTTCCCCGGCGCCAGCAAATGGGTGGTGACGACGCGCCCGGTCAACGCCGAACCGGCGGTGATCGCGGTGCCGAAAGCCTCGTCCTTCAATAGCTATATACCGCAGATGAACGAGGCGATCGATCGCCTGAGCAAGACGCACGCGGTGCTGAAGTACCTGGCCAAGCGCAGCGCCGAGATCACCTGCTAGCTGTTCGCTGCTAGAGCGCCGCAGCCAGCTCGGCGCCTTCCTTGATGGCGCGCTTGGCGTCCAGCTCCGCCGCCAGCGCGGCGCCGCCGATCTTGTGGAAGCGTGGCCATTGCGCATTCGCCTTGGCTTCTTCCTCGCTCGGCATCAGCTCCACCAGGCTATCCTGGCCGGCGCAGATCACCACATTATCCACCGACAGCAAGCGCTGTTTGCCGCCCACCGTGATGTGCAAACCCTGGTCGTCGATGCGGTCATACTGCACGCCGCCCAGCATCACCACGCCATTGCGCGCCAGCACCGCGCGGTGCACCCAGCCGGACGTCTTGCCCAGGCCCGCGCCCAGGCGCGAGGTCTTGCGCTGCAACAGATACAGCTGGCGCACCGGCTCCGGCTGTTCCGCCGGCACCAGGCCGCCCGGCGTATCACCCTTCATGCTGACGCCCCATTCCCTGGCCCAGACATCCAGCGCCAGCGGCAGCGGATGTTTAGGATCGTGCAGCAGATATTCGCCCATATCGAAACCGATGCCGCCGGCGCCGATGATCGCCACGCGCTTGCCCACCGGCGCCTTGTCGCGCAACACGTTCAGGTAGGACAGCACCTTCGGATGATCGATGCCGTCGATCGGCGGCTTGCGCACCTTGATGCCGGTGGCGACGATCACATCGTCATAGCCGCCGGCCAGCAGCTGTTCGCGCGTCACGCGCGTGTTCAGTTGCAGCTTGACGCCGGTGATCTCGATCTTGCGCCCGAAGTAGCGGATGGTCTCGGAAAATTCCTCCTTGCCCGGCACCTGCATGGCGATCTTGAACTGGCCGCCGATGCTGTCGGCGCCATCGAACAAGGTCACATCGTGCCCGCATTCCGCCGCCACCGTGGCCGCCGACATGCCGGCCGGCCCGGCGCCCACCACCGCCACGCGGCGCTTCTTCGCGGTCGGCGCGTACACCAGTTCCGTCTCGTGGCAGGCGCGCGGATTCACCAGGCAGCTGGCGCGCTGGCGCGAGAAGGTGTGATCCAGGCAGGCCTGGTTGCAGCCGATGCAGGTATTGATTTCATCGGCGCGGCCCTCGGCGGCTTTCACCACGAAATGCGAATCGGCCAGGAACGGCCGCGCCATCGAAATCATGTCCGCCTCGCCGCGCTGCAAAATGCCTTCCGCCTCGGCCGGCATGTTGATGCGGTTGGACGCCACCACCGGGATCGTGACCTCCAGCCGCAGGCGGCCCGCCAGGCTGGCGAAGGCGCCGCGCGGCACCGAGGTGACAATGGTCGGCACGCGCGCCTCGTGCCAGCCGTAGCCGGTATTCAGGATCGACACGCCGGCCTGCTGCAAGGCCTTGGCCACCGCCACCACATCGTCCCAGGTATTGCCGCCTTCGACCAGGTCCAGCAGCGAGTGGCGGTACATGATGATGAAGTCATTGCCGACTTCCGCGCGGATGCGCTTGACGATTTCCACCGACAGCCGCATGCGGTTCTCGATGCTGCCGCCCCACTGGTCGGTGCGCAGGTTGGTGCGCGCGCACAGGAACTGGTTCAGCAGATAGCCTTCGCTGCCCATCACCTCCACGCCGTCGTAGCCGGCCTCGCGCGCCAGTCTGGCGCAGCGGGCGTAATCGCGGATGGTGTCTTCGATGCCGGCCTCGGTCAGCGCGCGCGGCTTGAACGGCGAGATCGGCGATTTCTTGTCGGAGGCCGACACCACCAGCGGCTGATAGCCATAGCGGCCGGCATGCAAAATCTGCATCAAGATCTTGCCGCCCTCCTCGTGCACCGCCTTGGTCACGCGCCGGTGGTTGATCACATCGCCTTTGAAGTTGAGCGTACCTCCAAAGGGGAGCAGCCAGCCGGACCGGTTGGGAGAGATGCCGCCGGTGACGATCAAACCCACGCCGCCACGCGCGCGTTCGCGATAAAATGCGGCCAGTTTGCCGTAGTGATAGAAGCGGTCTTCAAGGCCGGTGTGCATCGATCCCATCATGACGCGGTTGCGCAGCGTCGTATGGCCAAGATCGAGGGGCGCCAGCAGGTGGGGGTATGGTGTCGTTTTCATAATGCCCGCATTAAATCCGAATTCTCTAGACCTGGGCTACTAAAAAGTCCGTGCGTGCTGCGCTTGTATTCTGCCACCCTTTACCGTACGCTGGCCAAATGATGCGATTCCTTGTGTTTTTGTTGTTGGGTGTGACCGCCCCGGTGATGGCGCAGGCACCAAAGCTTGAATTGCCAAAACTGGAAGTATCGGTCAACCGCGTCGACCATGACGGCCAACATATGTATGAAGTGGACGCCACCGGCACGGTGGCCGCGCCACTGCCCAAGGTATGGCGCATCCTCACCGGCTACGACCGCATGGCGGAATTCGTGCCGGAGATGGAATCGTCCAAGGTGTTGTCGCGCAATGGCGGTGAGGTGATCATCGAACAATTCGGCGTGGCGCGCTTCCTGTTCATGAGCCGCACCATCCACCTGATCGTGCGCGCCGTCGAACAACCGATGTCGTCGATCGACATCTCGCTGATCTCCGGCGACATGAAGCACTATGAATCGCGCTGGGAGCTGGTGCCGATCCCGGAAACCGGCGGCACCAAAATCATCTATCACGGCAAGCTGCTGCCGAACTTCTACGTCCCCAGCCTGCTCGGCTCCAAAATGGTCCGCAACGATATCGAACGCATGATGAATGCCGTGCTGGCGCGCCTGGACCGCCGCGACGCGCCGAAAGTCGAAGCGATCCCGCAGCCCTGAGCGCTGGCTATCTAAGCGAGGTAGGTGTCCTGCGAACGCAGCTCGGCGAAGTTTTCCAGGCTGCCGATCTTGATCAGCACCGGATTCAGGCTCAGTTTCGCCTGCATGGCGCGCCAGGCGAACTGCCATTCCTGTTCTTGAGCTTCAGCGGCGGTCTTGGTGAAAGCCGCGCCCAGCGCCGCGCGCGTGCCGTATTCGACGGCGCCGTCAATCCCGGCCCAGCTTGGCAAGGCACGCTGCACCGCGCGGTGCAGGCGTTCGCCGAATTCTTCGGTGTTGTGGACGATCAGGCAGGCATCCGACGAGAACAGTTCGAACAGCTTGCTGTCCCAGGCCTGGGAAAAACTCAGCGTCAGGCAGCTGGAGGCGGGACGGAGGATGAACTGGCCCTGGGTCAGCGCCAGTTCCAGGTCTTCGCGCACGCCGTAGCGGTACAGGGTGGGCGGGCGTTGATAGTCGTGCATGATGTTCTCACAAAAAAAGTTTAACGCTTGCGGCGGACGTGGCGCTGGGATCGCATCCACGCCGACGCAATAAAGATTTCGCGCAGCAGCGAAACGAAGCTGCCGACCAAACAGGCCACGGCCACCACGAAGGTGCCGGCGATGTACTTGTCGAGGCTGAGGTTGGTGATGTCGCCGAGGAACAGCATGACCACGATGACGCAGACAAACAGCCCACAGGCGGTCGACAGGAAGATCGACATATTGATCAGGTGCGAACGGCCGTACAGCACATCGAGTTCATTCAGGTAGGAATCGCTGTAGGCGACGTCGAGCCGGTCTTCCAGCACGCGCGAGCGGTCGATGATGCGCGCCAGCCGGTTGGTCAGCACGATCAGGTTGGTGCACACGCCCGATAGCAGGAATACCGGCGCAATCGCCAGCTGGATGATGTGACCGATATCCCCGGTCTGAATGTTCATGATGGCCATACAATTTATTCTTATTGATTAGTCTACAGTGTAGCAGCCCGCGTCTCTGACGGGCTGATTTTCAGGCGAACGCGCGCTTGCGCTTGAACTGTTCGGTGGCAGTGACCAGCGCCTGTGCAATGCCTTTTTCCATGGCGCCATGGCCGGCGTCCGGGATCATGTGCAGCACCGAGCCGGGCCAGGCCTGATGCAAACGCCAGGCCGATACCGGCGGGCAGATCACATCATATCGGCCCTGCACGATGACCACCGGCAGGTGGGCGATGCGGCTGACGTTGCGCACCAACTCGTCCTCGCTGAAGAAGCCGAGGTTGGCCATGTAGTGCGATTCCAGGCGGCCGATGCCCAGGTCCAGCGAATCGGATGGCGCGTCGTCCGGCTGCGGCAGCAGGAACACGCGGCGGCCTTCGAAGCGGCTCCAGGCGCGCACCGCCGGCCAGTGCACGGCCGGGTCGTCGCTCATGATGCGCTGCACGTAGGCTTGCAGCAGGTTGCCGCGTTCGGCTTCCGGAATCGGCGCGATGAATTCGGCGTGAATTTCAGGATGGAACCATTGGGCGCCGTCGAGGAACCAGTCGATTTCCTTTTGCGTGCACAGGAAGATGCCGCGCAGCACGAAGCCGAGGCAGCGTTCCGGATGCGCCTCGCCGTAGGCCAGCGCCAGCGTCGAACCCCACGAGCCGCCGAACACCAGCCATTGCTCGATGCCGGCCATCACGCGCAGGCGCTCGATGTCCTCGATCAGCAGCTGGGTGGTGTTGTTGCGGCACTCGCCCACCGGCGTCGACTTGCCGGCGCCGCGCTGGTCGAACAGGATCACGCGGTATTGCTCGGGATCGAAGAAGCGGCGGTGCGCCGGCGACAGCCCGGCGCCAGGGCCGCCATGCAGGAAGATCACCGGGATGCCGTCCGGATTGCCGACTTCTTCCCAGTAAATGGTGTGCAGGTCGTCCACCGCCAGCATGCCGTGGCGGGACGGCGTAATCGGCGGGAACAGGGTGGAGGCAGGGTCGAACATGGAGGCGGTCCTTTGGCTGTGATAGCCAGATTGTACCGCCAACCCACAATACAGCGAAAAGGGTCTGACCCCGTACGGGGCCAGACCCTCGTGTCCGCTTTGCGGGTTAGGACATATGCTGGCCGCCGTTGATGGCGATATTGGCGCCGGTCACGAACGCCGCTTCATCGGACGACAGGTAGGCCACCAGGCCCGCCACCTCGTCCGGCTTGCCCAGACGGCCCATCGGAATCTGCGGGATGATTTTGCTATCCAGCACATCCTGCGGAATCTCCATCACCATCTTGGTGCCGATGTAGCCCGGCGAGATGGTGTTGACGGTCACGCCTTTTTTGGCCACTTCCAGGGCCAGCGCCTTGGTGAAACCGTGCATGCCGGCCTTGGCCGCCGAATAGTTGGTCTGGCCGAACGCGCCCTTCTGGCCGTTGACCGACGAAATATTGATGATGCGACCCCAGCCGCGCTCAATCATGCCGTCGCACACCGGCTTGGTCATATTGAACACGGAATCCAGGTTGGTCTTCATGACCGCGTCCCAATTCACCTTGTCCATCTTCTTGAAGGTCATATCGCGCGTGATGCCGGCGTTATTCACCAGCACGTCCACCGGACCGATGTCTTTCTCGATCGCCGCGATGCAGGCCTGGGCCGAGTCGTAGTCCGCCACGTCGCACGGATAGGCGCGGAAGTTATAACCCTGGTCACGGGTCGTGGCCAGCCATTGTTCAACTTTCGGATTGCCCGGGGAATACGTGGTGACCACGCAATAGCCCAAGGCAGACAACTTATAACTGATTGCTTCGCCCAGACCACCCATGCCACCGGTTACCAATGCTACTCTTGCCATAATTGTCCCCTCGTTTGATGCCAACATTCGAAGTTGGCCCGGCCTTGGGCCGGGCCGCTTTTTTTATAAATTAAGCGCGTTCAATCGCCAGCGCCACGCCCATGCCGCCGCCGATGCACAGCGAGGCCAGGCCTTTTTTAGCGTCACGACGAATCATTTCGTGAATCAGCGTCACCAGGATACGGGCGCCGGACGCGCCGATCGGGTGGCCAATGGCGATCGCGCCGCCGTTGACGTTGATCTTGCTGGTATCCCAGCCCATTTCCTTGTTGACTGCCACCGCCTGGGCGGCGAAGGCTTCGTTGATTTCCAGCAGGTCCAGATCATCCGGCGTCCAGCCGGCTTTTTTCAGGCACAGCTTGGTCGCGGTGACCGGACCCATGCCCATGAAGGCCGGGTCCAGGCCGGACGACGCGTAAGCCTTGATCTTGGCCAGCACCGGCAGGCCCAGTTCCTTGGCCTTGCTGGCGGTGGTCATGATGACGGCGGCGGCGCCGTCGTTCAGGCCGGAGGCATTGCCGGCGGTGACGGTGCCGTCCTTGGCGAAGGCCGGACGCAGGCCGGCCAGGCCTTCCAGCGTCGAACCTGGCTTGATGTACTCATCGCTGTCGAAGACGAAGCTGCCTTTCTTCTGGACGATTTCCAGCGGCAGGATCTCATCCTTGAACTTGCCTTCTTTTTGCGCGGCTTCCGCTTTCAACTGCGATTGCAGCGCGAATTCGTCCTGCTCGGCGCGCGAAATCTCGTATTTCTTGGCGACGTTTTCGGCGGTCGTGCCCATGTGGTACTGGTTGAACGCATCCCACAGGCCGTCAACGATCATGCTGTCGATCGCCTTGAAGTCGCCCATGCGGAAACCATCGCGCGAGCCGGGAATCACGTGCGGCGAGGCGCTCATGTTTTCCTGGCCGCCGGCGATGATGATTTGCGAGTCGCCCGCCTTCAGCGCTTGCGCCGCCAGGTGGGTGGCCTTCAAGCCGGAGCCGCAGACATGGTTGATGGTGAAGCCGGGAATGGTGTTCGGCAGGCCAGCCTTGATGACAGCCTGGCGCGCCGGATTCTGGCCGACGCCGGCGGTCAGCACCTGGCCGAGGATGGCTTCGCTGATCAGGTTAGGATCGATACCGCTCTTGGCCAGCAGGCCCTTGATCACATGCGCACCCAAGTCGGCGGCCGGGGTCTTGGCCAGACTGCCGCCAAATTTACCCACGCCGGTACGGCCAGCGGCAACGATAACTACATCATCCATTTGATTCTCCAATGCGCCAGCCGGAGCCGGCTAAGTTGAGCAACAACGCGAACTTTTATCATACGCTGTCCACCTGCTAGCCGTGGCAGGTTTCAATGCTGCGCTGCCGCGAGAAAAATCGCCAGAGTTGCAAGTCGGGCACTAATCGTATGCGTGGGTTTCAGCGCATACTTTGATGCGCGTCAAACCCACGGTATATATTTTGCAGAAACAATAACTATTTGTCACGATAATAATTTGATACCGTCGAGCGAGGCAGCGCATTGCTCGCGTATCACGTTGACGAAATCGAGCACGTAGGCTTTGTGCTTTTGCGTCTCGGGCACGGAGACGAACAAGTCGCTCCACAGGCCCTGTTCACCGACCGGGCGGGCGATGACATAGTCGTAATCGACATAGTTTTTGATGGCCCAATTGGGCAGCGCAGCAATGCCACGACGGCTTGCCACCAATTGCAGCACGGCCACCGTCAACTCGGCCGTGCGGCGCTGGAAGTGGACGTTGGCCGGGTTCAATACTTCGCGGATCAGGTCGATACGCTCTTCCGGCACCGGATAGGTGATCAGGGTTTCGCCTTCAAAATCGGCCGCGCTCAGGCGGCGCTGCTGCGCCAGCCGATGCTTCTGCGCCATCACCACCAGGATTTCAAAACGGAATAGCGGGAAGGTGCTGAATTCCGGGCCATAGGCCGAACCGATCACCAGATCGGCTTCGCCGCTGCGCAGCAAATCGGCCGGTTCGCTATGAAAACCGGAGACCAGATCGATTTCCACCTCGGGCCAGCGCTTGCGGAACTCGTCCATGACCGGCATCAGCCAGTCGAAGCAGGTGTGGCACTCCAACGCTACCCGTAACTGGCCGGTATCTCCCTGCATCAGGCGCGCAACTTCGCGCTCTGCGGTCTCAATTTCCGGCAACAGCATATCGGCCAGCTTGAGCAGGCGCGAGCCGGTGGCGGTGAAGCCGATCGGCACCGATTTGCGCTCAAACAGCGGCCCGCCGTAGCGATCTTCCAGCAATTTGATCTGATGTGACAACGCCGACTGGGTCAGGTTGAGCAACTGGGCAGCGCGCACCAGGCTGCCGGCCGAGCGCAAGGCGCTCAAGGTGCGTAGATGGCGTATCTCTAGCATGGTCTATTAATTTTTTTCATGTGAACGCACAAAATCTTTCGTTTTGATTATAGACCGGTTTGCCGCACACTTTATATCACCAATATTAAATGCGGATGACAGCACCATGACCAACACTAATAAAACGATATCTACTCACATTCCAGGCTTCCCGCGCATCGGCGCCGCCCGTGAATTGAAATTTGCACTGGAACGCAACTGGCGCGGCGAGTTGTCCGACGCCGAACTGGAAGACGTGGGCCGCGACCTGCGCGCGCGCCATTGGGCCTTGCAGCGCGACGCCGGGCTGGATTTCGTGACGGTCGGCGATTTCGCGTTTTACGACCAGGTGGCCAACCACATCCAGCTGCTCGGCTGCGAACCGGCGCGCTACGGCTTCCAGCCCGACCAGCCGCAACTGAGCCGCTACTTCACCATGGCGCGCGGCCGCAGCGGCTCAGCTGATCACGACGCCGGCTGCGGTTGCGGCGCGCACGACACCGACGCCCTCCCCGCCGCCGCCGCGCTGGAAATGACCAAGTGGTTCGACACCAACTACCACTACCTGGTCCCTGAATTCACGCCGGAAACCGCCTTCACGCTGGCCTGTGAACGCCTGTTCGATGAAGTCGCCGAAGCGCAGGCACTGGGCCATGCCGTCAAAGCCGCGCTGATCGGCCCGCTGACCTTCCTGTGGCTGGGCAAAACCAAGACCGACGGCTTCGACCGCCTCTCGCTGCTGGACAAACTGCTGCCCATCTACGGTCAGATCCTGGATCGCCTGAAAGCCCAGGGCGTGCAATGGGTCCAGATCGACGAGCCCATCCTCGGCCTCGACCTGCCCGCGCCATGGCGCAGCGCCTTTGAAAACAGTTACTGGCAACTGAACCAGGTCGGCGTGCCGCTGCTGCTGGCCACCTACTTTTCGCCACTGGAAGAAAACCTCAGCCTGGCGTGCCGCCTGCCGGTGGCCGGCCTGCACGTGGACGGCGTCCGCGCGCCGCAGGAACTGACCAGCATCGCCGACTGGCTGCCGGTGCACAAAGTGCTATCGGTCGGCATCGTCGACGGCCGCAACATCTGGCGCACCGACCTCGACGCCGCGCTGGCTGTGCTCCAGCCGATCGTCGACAAACGTGCCGGCAAACTGTGGCTATCGTCGTCCTGCTCGCTGCTGCACGTGCCGTTCACGCTGGCCGCCGAAACCGCGCTGGATGCGGAAACCCGCTCCTGGCTGGCCTTCGCCACCGAAAAACTGGCGGAGCTGAACACACTCAAGCAAGCGCTGCACGCCGACGCCGGTGCAGACACCGCACTGGCCACTTCCCGCACGGCCATCGCCAGCCGCCGCGTCAGCCCGCGCGTGCACCAGCAAGCCGTGCGCGACCGCCTGGAACACCTGCCGGCCGGCGCCGACCAGCGCCGCGCCCACTTTGCCGAGCGTCAGGCCGCACAACGCGCGCGCTTCCAGCTGCCCAACTTCCCTACCACCACCATCGGCTCCTTCCCGCAAACGCCGGCCATCCGCGCCGCCCGCGCCAGCTTCAAACGCGGCGACCTCAGCCTGACCGACTACGAAGCCGCGATGCGCGCGGAAATCGCCGACGCCGTGCAGCGCCAGGAAGCGCTCGGCCTCGACGTGCTGGTTCACGGCGAAGCCGAACGCAACGACATGGTCGAATACTTCGGCGAACAGCTGGCCGGCTTCGCCTTCACCCAGCACGGCTGGGTCCAATCCTACGGTTCGCGCTGCGTCAAGCCGCCCATCATCTACGGCGACGTCAGCCGCCCGCAAGCCATGACCGTCAGCTGGACCGTGCACGCGCAAAGCCTGACCGGCAAACCGATGAAAGGCATGCTGACCGGTCCCATCACCATCCTGCAATGGTCGTTCGTGCGCGACGACCAGCCGCGCGCCCGCACCGCGCTGCAGATCGCGCTGACCATCCGCGATGAAGTGGCCGACCTGGAACAGGCCGGCATCGGCATCATCCAGATCGACGAGCCGGCGGTACGCGAAGGCTTGCCGCTGCGCCGCAGCCGCTGGACCGAGTATCTGGACTGGGCTACGCACGCCTTCCGCGTGTCGGCCAGCGCAGTCGGCAACGCGACGCAGATCCACACCCATATGTGCTATGCCGAGTTCAACGACATCCTGCCGCAGATCGCCGCCATGGATGCCGACGTCATCACCATCGAGACCAGCCGCTCGGACATGGAGCTGCTGAACGGCTTCGGCCAGTTCCGCTACCCGAACGAGATTGGCCCTGGCGTGTACGACATCCACTCGCCGCGCGTGCCGGACCAGCAGGAGATGGTGCGCCTGCTGCACAAGGCCAGCGCGGTGATCCCGCCGGCCAACCTGTGGGTCAACCCCGACTGCGGCCTGAAGACGCGCGGCTGGGCGGAAACCGAAAGCGCGCTGCGGAATATGGTGGCAGCCGCCCACCAACTACGCGCCGTCTATTAAAACCCGGTACAGCGGGGTCTGACCCCGTACGGGGTCAGACCCCAGCGCAGGCCGCTGTGCGGGGCGAAATCCCGCACCAGGACTCCACTTTCCTCATTTTCCACAGTAGAATGCTGGTGCCTGCGCATGCGCGCGGGGATAACCCCTGATACTGTCGCCCATGTCCAAGAGCCTGTTTCAAAAGCCCATCGAAATCAAGATTTCCACCGTCGTCGCCGTCTCCGCCATCCTGGCCACGGCTGACCGCATCGCGCTCGACGCCGCGCTGGCCGAAATGACCGGCGGCACCGCCGACTTTTTCGAAGACGACCTGACCGTGATCGACATCGCCGCCTTGCCGGCCGGCTGTGAGCCGATCGACTGGGCCGGCCTGATCACCCTGCTGAAAAAATACCGCCTGAACCCGGTCGCCGTGCGCAACGCGCCGCCGGAAATGGCGGCCGAAATCGCCGCCCATGGCCTCAGCCTGGAAACCGCCGGCGCCAAACCGCGTGAAGAAGCTGCACCCGCCGAGCCGGCCCCGGCCCAAGCATCAGCCCCGGTAGCCGTCGCTGCCGCCCAGGCCCAGCCGCCGGCGCCAGCCAGCAACGGCACCGACGTCATGATCATCGACACCCCGGTGCGCGCCGGCCAGCGCATTTACGCGCGCGGCTGCGACCTGGTGGTCACCGCCGTGGTCAACAACGGCGCCGAAATCATCGCCGACGGCAGCATCCACGTGTACAACACCCTCAACGGCCGCGCGCTGGCCGGCGCCTCGGGCAATGCCCAGGCCCGCATTTTTGCATTGAACATGTCGCCGGAGCTGGTCTCCATCGCCGGCGTCTACAGCACGTTTGAAGACGGTTTCCCCCAGGAATATGCACGCTCGCCGACGCAAATTCGCCTGGTAGGTGACAGAATCGATATATCATCTGTCAATACGGCTAACCGCGCTTGACGCACCCCTCTCTGAAAAGGATTATTCGTGGCAAGAATTATTGTTGTAACGTCCGGCAAGGGCGGTGTCGGTAAAACCACCTCCAGCGCCAGTTTCTCCACCGGCCTGGCCATGCGCGGCCACAAGACCGCAGTCATCGACTTCGACGTCGGCCTGCGCAATCTCGACCTGATCATGGGCTGCGAACGCCGCGTGGTGTACGACCTGATCAACGTGATCAATAAAGAGGCAACGCTGACCCAGGCTCTGATCAAGGACAAACACTGCGACAACCTGTTTATCCTGCCGGCGTCGCAGACGCGCGACAAGGATGCGCTGTCAGAAGACGGCGTGGAAGTCGTGCTGCACGAACTGATCAACATGGGCTTCGAATTCATCATCTGCGATTCGCCGGCCGGTATCGAGCATGGCGCGCTGATGGCGCTGACCTTCGCCGACGAAGCCATCATCGTCACCAATCCGGAAGTATCGTCGGTGCGTGACTCGGACCGCATCCTCGGCATCATCCAGGCCAAGTCGCGCCGCGCCCAGACCGGCGGCGAGCCGGTCAAGGAACACCTGCTGATCACCCGCTACTCGCCGAAACGCGTGGAAGCGGACGAGATGCTGTCGTACCAGGACGTGCAAGAAATTTTGCGTATTCCACTGATCGGCATCATTCCGGAATCGGAACAGGTGCTGCATGCTTCGAACCAGGGTAACCCGGCGATTCACTTCAAGGGCACCGACGTTGCGGAAGCCTACGAAGATGTGGTGGCGCGCTTCCTCGGCCAGGAACTGCCGTTGCGCTTTACCACCTATGAAAAGCCGGGCCTGCTGCAGCGTATCTTCGGGAGCAAGTAATCATGGCACTGCTTTCCTTCCTGTTTCCGCCTAAACCAAAAACCGCGACTGCGGCCAAGGAACGGTTGCAGATCATCATCGCGCGTGAGCGCAGCGGCCGCGCCGGTCCGGACTTCCTGCCGGCGCTGCACAAGGAACTGATCGAGGTGATCTCCAAGTACACCAAGGTCAACGCCGACGACATCAAGATTTCGCTGGACCGCCAGGGCAACCTGGAAGTCCTCGATGTGAACGTGGTGCTGCCGGACGCGTAATTACGCCGGCCGGTGCACGCCGGCCGACAGCAACTCCTGCGCCACCTTAGCGCAGGCCTCCACGTGCTGGTAGCCGATCTGGCGGAAGGCGAAAAAGCCGATGCCGGCCGACGCCAGCTGTCCCGCCAGCGGCACCAGCTTGCTGGCCTGGCGCGCCACCGCCTTGAAACCGGTGCGGCGCAACACCTGCAGGACCACTTCCCGCGTCACCAGTTTTCCCACCAGCATGCCGCCGACGCCAATCGCCGCCTCGTAGGCAATCAGCCGGAACTTCGGCTGCATGCGCTCGATCTGTTGTTCGGACAGGCCGAACTCCTGGTTGATGTCGTCAATCAGCAGCGCGAACAGGCGCAAGTCCGACACCACGTCGAGCCCGGGAATCGGCACCGCCGACACGCCGGCCGACAGCATCGCCCGCCGCCGCACCAGCTGGCGGCAGCGTTCGCGCACCGCCGCGATGTCGCGTTCCGAGACCGGTACCAGTGCCCAATTTGTGTCTTTTTTGCCGCTCATCACACCTCCTGGCCTTCACTGTAAGTTCTTGCCATTTTTCAACTTCTGCATTGAATTCAGGGTTTTTCCAGTGTACCGTGTAATCAAGATGCGGGTCGGCTCAGTGAAAACAAGCGTTGCCAAGAAATTATTGATAGTGTCGAAAGAAAATATTTTTAGCCTTTTTGCTAATCTATTTGTGAATCTCTGTTATATTTGACGTGACTTCTCCTTAACATTTACCAGCAGGCAACAGTATGAGAATTGCCGTACTCGACAACGATCGCAGTCAAGCCGAACTCATTTGCCAGGTGCTCACCGCAGCCGGCCACATCTGTCATAGTTTCCAGACCGCCAAAGACGTGCTGGCGCAGTTGCGCAAGGACAGCTATGACATGATGATTCTCGACTGGCAAGTGGTCGACCTGGGCGGCGCCGAAGTCCTGCGCCGCGCCAAGGAAAAGCTGCCGGACAACGCGCCGGTGCTGTTCCTGACCACCAGCTCGGGCGAGGACGACATCGTGGCCGGCCTGGCGGCCGGCGCCGACGATTACATGATCAAACCGCTGCGCCGCAGCGAAATGGTGGCGCGCGTGCAAGCCCTGCTGCGCCGCGCCTACCCGGCGCAAAACGGCGCCGAACAACTGCAATTCGGTCAGTACGTGTTTGAAACCCGCCCAGGGCGCCTGCTGATGGACGGCATTGTGTTGGATGTAACCCACAAAGAGTTCTATCTGGCACTGTTATTTTTCCGCAACATCGGCCGTCCTTTGTCGCGCGCCTACATCCACGAAGCGGTGTGGATACGCGAAACCGCCGTGCCGTCGCGGACCATGGACACCCACGTTTCGCGCGTCCGCAATAAATTGCAACTCAAACCAGAAAACGGCTTCCGCCTGGTCCCGGTCTACAGCTACGGTTACCGCCTGGAAAAACTCGGCGCCTGATCGATAGCAAGGGGACTGCTATAGCATTAGGCAGTCCCACGGGCAACATGCTGGCAGTAGGGGTATAATGACCGCATAATTATCAGTCTGGACCCGAAATGCAGCTGCTTGCCGTCGGCCTCAACCACAACACCGCACCGGTCTCGCTCCGCGAGCAGCTGGCGTTCGCCCCTGAGCAATTGGGGCAGGCGGTGGTGGCGGCGCGGTCGTGGTTCGAGCGCATCGACCATCGTGGCGGCGACGAGGCGGCGATCCTGTCGACCTGCAACCGCACCGAGTTGTACGCCGCCAGCACCGTGCCCGACCCGCTCGACGCCGGCGCCCATTTCCTCGCCGATTTCCACAAGCTGAACTACGCCGAACTGCGCCCGCACCTGTATATGCTGCCGCAGCACGACGCCGTCCGCCACACCTTCCGCGTCGCCTCCGGGCTCGATTCGATGGTGCTGGGCGAGACCCAGATCCTCGGCCAGATCAAGGACGCCATCCGCACCGCCGATGAAGCGGGCGGCCTCGGCACCTATCTGCACCAGCTGTTCCAGCGCTCGTTCTCGGTGGCCAAGGAAGTGCGCAGCACCACCGAAATCGGCGCGCACAGCGTGTCGATGGCCGCCGCTGCGGTGCGCCTGTCGCAGCGCATCTTTGACAAGATCGCCGAGCAGAATGTGCTGTTCATCGGCGCCGGCGAAATGATCGAGCTGTGCGCCACCCACTTCGCGGCGCAGAATCCGAAAAGCATCACCATCGCCAACCGCACGCTGGACCGCGGCGAGCTGCTGGCGCACCGCTTCGGCGGCCGCGCCATCCGCCTGGCCGATTTGCAGGACAAGCTGCACCAGTACGACATCGTGATTTCCTGCACCGCCTCGTCGCTGCCGCTGATCGGCCTCGGCATGGTGGAGCGCGCCATCAAGGCCCGCCGCCACAAGCCGATGTTCATGGTCGACCTGGCCGTGCCGCGCGATATCGAACCGGAAGTGGCGCGCCTCAACGACGCCTTCCTGTACACCGTCGACGATCTCGGCAAAGTGGTGCAGACCGGCCTGGAAAGCCGCCAGGCCGCCGTCGCCCAGGCCGAAGCCATCATCGAAACCCGCGTGCAGTCCTTCATGCATTGGGTCGACGACCGCGCCGTGGTGCCGGTGATCCAGAGCCTGCAGGAAAACGGCGAAGCGCTGCGCCTGCTGGAACTGGAACGCGCCCGCAAGATGCTGGCCAAGGGCGAAGACATCGACACCGTGCTGGAAGCCCTGTCGCGCGGCCTGACCGCCAAGTTCATGCACGGCCCACAGCAAGCGCTGCGCCATGCCCAGGGCGATGAACGCGCCCAGCTGGCAGAGCTGCTGCCACAGATGTTCCGCGGCCGCCGTTAGCGGCTCCCGCTTGCGGCCCGCGTCCCCGCTCTCCCCTCGCCGCGCCATGCGGCGCCTGCTTCACTCTCACAGAATACGCTATGAAACCATCCATGCTGGCCAAGCTTGACCAACTGGCGAACCGCCTGGTCGAACTCGATGAATTGCTGATGTCCCAAGGTGCTACCGATAACATGGATAGCTACCGCAAGATGACCCGCGAGCACGCCGAAATCGGCCCGCTGGTGGCGGTCTACAAGTCCTATCAGGAAGCGCTGGGCGACATCGCCGCCGCCGAAGAAATGCTGGCCGATCCGGACATGAAGGACTTCGCGCAGGAAGAAATCGAGTCCGCCAAGACCCGCACCGCCGAACTCGACGTCGAGCTGCAAAAAATGCTGCTGCCGAAGGACGCCAACGACGAACGCAACATCTTCCTGGAAATCCGCGCCGGCACCGGCGGCGACGAATCGGCGCTGTTCGCCGGCGACCTGCTGCGCATGTACACCCGCTTCGCCGAGCGCCAGCGCTGGCAGGTAGAGATGGTGTCGGAATCGGCCTCGGACCTGGGCGGCTACCGCGAGGTGATCGTGCGCCTGGTCGGCAACGGCGTGTACTCAAAGCTGAAATTCGAATCCGGCGGCCACCGCGTGCAGCGCGTGCCGGCCACCGAAACCCAGGGCCGCATCCACACCTCGGCCTGCACCGTGGCGGTGATGCCGGAAGCCGACGAGGTGGAAGACGTCAACATCAATCCGTCCGAACTGCGGATCGACACCTACCGCGCCTCGGGCGCCGGCGGCCAGCACATCAACAAGACCGATTCCGCCGTGCGCATCACCCACTTGCCGACCGGGATTGTGGTGGAGTGCCAGGACGACCGTTCGCAGCACAAGAACAAGGCGCAGGCGATGAAGGTGCTGGCCACCCGCATCAAGGACGTGCAGCTGCGCGAGGCGCAGGCCAAGGAAGCCGCCACCCGCAAGAGCCTGATCGGCTCCGGCGATCGCAGCGAGCGCATCCGCACTTACAACTACCCGCAAGGCCGCATGACCGACCACCGCATCAACCTGACGCTGTACAAGCTGGACTTCATCATGGACGGCGACCTGACCGAGATGACCAACGCGCTGATCGCCGAGCACCAGGCCGAACTGCTGGCGGCGCTGGGCGATAATTAACCCCTAGGCAAAAAGGGGTCTGACCCCGTACGGGGGTCAGACCCCGGCATGCGGGCTGCGGGGTGGAATTAAGAGCCGTCTAAGGCCTAACAAGCAACATTGTGCGAAAATTGCGCGCATTACCCCTGACCGGACCACCTCATGATACATACCCGCTCCCTGCTGCTGTCCATCGCCCTCGCCGCCTTCGGCCTGATCGGCGTCGCCCTGTACCTGCAGCACGGGCTGGACATGCTGCCTTGCCCGCTGTGCGTGATCCAGCGCTACCTGTTCCTCGCCATCGGCGTGTTTGCGCTGATCGGTGCTTACACCAGCAAGCCGAAGGCGCTGGCCGGCGTCAGCCTGCTGGCCGCGCTGGGCGGTCTCTATACCGCCGGCAAGCACTTGTGGATCCTGGCCCATCCCGGCCTGTCGTGCGGCATCGATCCGGTCGAGACCTTCCTCAACAAAATCCCTACCGCCACCTACCTGCCGTTCCTGTTCAAGGCCGACGGCCTGTGCGAAGACGCGCTGGCGCCATGGTTCGGCCTGTCGATTCCACAGTGGTCGTTCCTGTGGTTTGCGCTGTTCACGCTGGCGCTGGCCTGGGTCTTGATCCGCCGCGCAAAATGACCAGCACCATCGGCTCCCTGCAACGCCAGTCCGCGCTCGATCCACTGGATAACCGCGTGCTGTTGTGCCACGCGCTGGGCGTCAACCGCATCGCGCTGATTACCCAGTCGGAACGTGAACTCACCGAAGAAGAAGCGCAGCGCTTCGCCGCCCTGGTGCAGCGCCGCCTGGACGGCGAACCGATCGCCTACATCGTCGGCCAGCGCGAATTTTTCGGCCTGCCGTTCGACGTCAGCAACGCCGTGCTGATTCCCCGTCCCGACACCGAACTGCTGGTCGAACTGACGCTGGACCGCACGCCGCGCAACGGCCGCGTGCTGGACATGGGCACCGGCAGCGGCGCCATCGCCGTCTCGGTGGCCCACACGCGGCGCGATGCCGACGTCACCGCGCTGGATGTCAGCGCCGACGCGCTGGCCGTGGCGCAGCGCAACGCCGCCAACAACAACGCCCGCGTCACCTTCCTGCAAAGCGACTGGTACAGGGAACTGCAAGGCGCCGCACCGTTCGACGTCATCGCCTCCAACCCGCCCTACATCGCCAGCGGCGACCATCACCTGTCCGAAGGCGATCTGCGCTTCGAACCGGTCGGCGCGCTGACCGATCACGCCGACGGCCTGTCGGCGCTGCGCACCATCATCGCCGGCGCGTCGCCGCACCTGAAACCGCAAGGCTGGCTGCTGATGGAACACGGCTATGATCAGGCGCAAGCGGTGCGCGCGCTGCTCGCGGCGGCCGGCTACAGCGAGGTGCAAAGCTGGCAGGACCTGGCCGGCATCGAACGCGTCAGCGGCGGCAAGCTGCCAGGCTAATCAAAGCCTGATCTGCAAGCGCCGGCGCAAGGCCGACAGCAGCATGGCCGGCGGCGCCGGCTTGTACAGCACCTCGACAAAATCCATCGGCCGCTGCGGCGGCAGCAGGCCGTGCAGCAGCACCGGCGGCGCATCCTCGCGCGGCCAGATCTCCCACACACTCTCGTCTGCGCACAGGATCAGCGCCGGTTCGCGGTCCTGCGGCTCGTATTGCACGTCGAACTCGGCGCTCTCCAGGATCTCGCTGAGGTAATCCTGCATCGGCTGGTGCGACTCCAGCAGCAGGATGGCGTGGCCGGCGCCGAACGGTTCCGGCCAGTCGAAATGCGGGGTCGGCGGCATCGCATCCTGTTCCTGCGCCAGCGCCGCGCCGACCTCAAACCGCAAGCCACCACCGCTGTGCTGTAAAACGCCGCCCATGGCGCGCACCAGGTGCGCCGCCACCATCACCCCGGGCAGGATGCGTTCGTCCGCCAGCGTGCCGTTAAAGTCGTGCCAGAGGCCGTCCTGTTCGCCGGACTGGAACTGCATGCGCACCTCGTTGCCAGTGCACTGCGCGCGCAACGCCAGCTGGCCGGCCGAGTGGTCGCGCAGCCGCGCCAGCACCTGCCCCAGGCGGCGCGCATCCAGCAGCGCCAGCGCCGGCAGGCCGGCGCCGTCGTGCGACACGTGGCGCATCAAGGCGTGCAGATAAGCCGGCGCCGGCGTCAGTTCGGGCGCTTGCAATTCAAAGCGCGCGCACTCCTGCAAGTCGGACAGCCATTCCAGCTGGCGCCGCGCTTCGTCCTCCAGCGCCGGCAAGTCGGCAAAGCCGGTGCTGGCGCGGGTGGCGATGCGCGCCAGTGGCGCCCGCAAATCGTGGTGCAAGGCCGCCAGCAGGCGGGCGCGGATGCGGGCGGCGTCGCGCTCGGCGTCGCTCACGGTGGCGAATCCTGCTGGACGTCGAACGGCAATGCCTGCTGATTTTCGGCCATCGGCCCATGCTGGCGTATCCCCAGGCGGTACGCGCTGGGCGTGGCGCCTGCCTGTTCACGGAAGGCGGTGGCGAAATTGGCGGCGCTGCTAAAGCCGGTCTGCTCGGCGATCTGCTGCACGCTCAAATCAGTATCGGCCAGCAGCTGGCGGCCGCGCCGGATGCGCGCCTCGCCCAAGTAGGTGAACACCGTCATGCCGGCGTGGCGGCGAAATGCCTGCGACAGCCGCTTCTCATGGGTGCCCAGCGCGCGGGCGATGCCGGCCAGCGTCAGCGGCGCACCCAGGTTGTCGTTGATCAGGCGCATGGCGGCCATCGCCACCACTTCGTCCGGATCGTGCGGCGCGTCCGCCGCAGCAGGCGGTGGCGGCGGTCCGGCCTTGCGCAGCCCGGCCAGCTCCAGGTGGATGCGCACGCGCGCGAACACTTCGGCCGGATGATAGGGCTTGGCGACGAAATCAACGCCGCCCATGGCCAGCCCGGCCACGCGCTCGTCCGGCTCGTCCAGGGCGCTGAGGAAGATCACCGGGATCGGCCGGGTCACCGGATTGGCCTTCAACAGCCGGCAGGCGGCAAAGCCGTCCATGCCCGGCATGCGTACATCGAGCAGGATCAGGTCCGGCGGCGACGCCAACGCCGCCTGATATCCCGCCATGCCGTCGCTGGCGGTGCGCACGTGGTACAGCTGGCGGCGCAGCAAATCGGTCAGGAAGCGTAATTCCTCCCGTTCGTCATCGACGATCAGGATGCCCGGCCGTGCTTGTTCGGTTGTGGTCAAGGCAAGAATGGTGCGCCCCCTGGTCAGGAACTAGCGCCCCATTATGCCGCCGTTTTTTTTCAAATTGTCGAGTCCGTCCTCCGGCAAAACCGCTGCCACAGCGTTCAGAATGCCAACTTACAAGCTACCCACCAGGCTCATGCCGTTAGTGCCGAACTGGCTGCCTACCAGCGTAATATCATGCGCCAACTGCACCGCCAGTTCGCCCTGGTTGTGCGTTTCCAGATACGCGTCCCACTTGGCCACAGTGGCGCCATCGGCCTGCAGACCCGCATTGTGGTACATCAGATTAATGAAGGCGAGATCGTCAATACCGCCATGGCTGCTCTGGAATTCAGTCGAATAAATGAAGCCATTCCCCAGCGTACCTCCCTGCAAACCGCTGCCCAGCCAGTACAGGAAGCCGTCCAGGTCACCCGCGCGACCCAGCGTCAGGTGATACAACATGCCTAGTTCCTGCATTGTGCCGGCACCCGCCTGAGTGAAGCTGAGGTCGCGCGTGACGCCGTTGAATTCGCCCAGCTCGATCTGGCGGATGGTGTCGGTGCCGCTATCGGCGCCGCTCAGCATGACGTCGCCCGCCTTGCTCAGCAACACGCTGTACTGGCTGGCGTCAGCGTTGTAGACCACCGTATCGGTGCCGTCGCCCCCCACCAGCAGGTCGTTACCGGCGCCGCCGTCCAGACGGTCATCGCCCGAGTTGGCAATCCAGCCCTGCTCCTGCGTCAGCAGTTCGCGGCCCAGCCCCAGACCGTTGCCGGTGTCGTAGGCAGCACGGTGTGCACTGCTCAGGGCGATGTCGGCAAACACCCCGGCGCGGGTGGCCAGATCGCCGCTGGCGGCTGCGTCCAGCCGCGCCAGGTAAGGCGTCAGTGCTGCGGCGTCCGGCGTGATGCCAAGTGCGTTGTGCAGCAGCGTGGCCACATAGTCGTGGTTGCTGAGGGTCATGATGCCGTGCACCGCCTCGTCTGCTTCGAGTATGCTTTGCGCCTGCTGTTGCACGCTGAGGTTGTACTGCACCCAGAAATTCAGGCCCGGCAGATCCGGCACGCGGTCGAAAGCGGCGTGGTACATCAGCGACAGCATGTCCAGCTTGACGGCGTTGGTGCCGGCAAACTTGAGGATGGCCTCGCCCTGATTGAGCTCGGCCGCCGTCAATGTCTCGGTAGCGGTGGCGTTGGCCAACGCGGTCTGGTGGATGCCGACCACCTTGCCGCCCTTCAGGTAGAACTCCCACAGGCCGGCGTCGCTGCGGCCCCCCTGCAGGACGTCGTTGCCGGTGCCGCCATGCAGCGCATCGTTGCCGGCGCCGCCGGCCAGCTGGTCGGCGCCATCGCCGCCGTCCAGATAATCGTTGCCGGCCGCAGTGATCAGGATGTCGTCGCCGCCGTTGCCGTACAGCGTGTCGTTGTCGCTGCCGGTGGTCAGCACGAAGCGCTGCGCCGCACCGTCGCCGATGAAGAAGTTGGCGCCGGCGCCACCCAGGATCGTCGCCTGGCCGATGACGGCGGCAAACTGCACATTATCCAACTGCAGGCCGATGCCCTGCGCCAGCGCGTGGGCGTCAATCACCAGCGCGGTGGCGGTATTGTCCGGCGTGGTGTCATGCTGGGGATTGCCACCGGCGGGCGCCAGGTCGCTGCCGTCGATGATCACCACACCATTGGCGGTGTTCGGCGCCGCGCTCATGGTCAGCGTGGCGTGCTGCAGCTGCACCTTGGCGCCGAGGCCGGCCAGGAATTCCTGCGCCTGCGCCTCCATTGCCACCCGGGTGGCCTGGCCGGCTGCCGTGTGGTCGTCGATGCGGCCGATCAGGTCGGTCAGCGCCATGCTGCCGCTCAGCAGCGATGCTGGCCCGGCCGCCTCGAAACCTACCCCTACCGGCAAACTGACCACCAGGCTGGTACCCGGATTACCGCCGCTGGCGGCAATCCCGATCGGGATGTCGGCCAGGTTGGCATGCTCGGTGCTGCTGTCTTCCGGCCGCGTGGCGGTAACGGTCGGCACGCTGATGGTGCGCGACGGCAGGCCGGTGCGGCTGTCGATGCCGGTCACGGTGGTCAACATCACGCCGTCCACTGTCGATGGCGTGCCCGGATTGACAGGCGTGTTGGTGTTGACGCTCACCACCAGCGGCGTCGCCGGCGTGTTGGCGTTGTTGGCGGCGTCGCTGAACAAACCGCCGCCGAGATTGACCGTGATTGGCGTGGTGCTGTTGGCCGGCGGCGTGATCACCACCGTGTAAGTGGTGCCGCTGCCGCTGAAGCCGCTGACGACGCCGCCGGTCACCACCAGGTCGGCCGCGGTCAGCACGCCGGGATCGCTCAGCGTCAGGGTGATGGTGGTACTGCCGCCCTGCCCGACCGTGGTGGCGCTGCTGCTCAGCGTGACGGTCGGCGCGGTGATGTCCAGCGTGTATTGCGCGGTGTGGGTGGCGCTGACGTTGCCGGCCGCATCGGCCACCCGCACCATCAGCGTGCGGGTGCCGGGCACCAGCGTGCTCGCCAGCAACCAGGTGGTGCCGTTAACCGTCGCCAGGTGCCAGGTCACACCGCTGTCGACCGAGACCTGCACCACGTCGCCGGCCGCCAGCGGCGCGCTCAGCGTGCCGCTCAGCGTCTGCGTCGGGTTATTGGTGATCAGATCGCCGCCGGCGCCGCTGTCGTCGGAGAAGGCGATGCCGCCGCTGGCCGCCGCCGTCGGCGCCACGGTGTCGATCTGCAGCGACGGAATCGCGGCGCCCCCGCCGGTGTTGCCGGCAACGTCGGTGTAGCCGCTGACGCTGATGGTGGCGCTGCCGGCGGCGACGCCAGTGGTCGGCGTGAAGGTGGCGGTATAGACCAGCGGATTGCTGGTCGGCGTCAGCGTGCCCAGCGTGCCGCCGCCTACCGTCACATTGCTGCTGCTAAAGCCCAACGGCGCTTCGGAGAAGGTGAAGGTGATGATGGCCGGCTCCACGCCGTTGGCCACCGCCACATTGCTGCTGATGACCACCGTTGGCGCGCTCTGGTCGAACACATACGGCGTGCTGGTCGGCGCGCTGTAATTGCCGGCCGCGTCGATCACGCGTACCTGCAGCACGCCACTGGCGGTCAGCGTATGCGCCACGCTCCAGTTGCTGCCGTTGATGGTGGCGGTATTCCAGGTGCTGCCATTATCGAACGACACCTGCACCGATTCGCCGGCGCCCGGCGGCGCCGACAGCGCGCCGCTGACCGTCTGCGTCGGATTGGAAGTGATCAGGTCGCCAACGACGCCGGTGTCGTTGCTGAACACCGGGGTGCCGATGGCAGCCGACAGCGGCGGCAGCGTATCCAGACTGAGCGACGGCGTGCTGGCGCCCAGCCCGCCATTGCCGGCCAGGTCGCTGTAGACATTCGGCGCCACGCTGATCACCGCGCTGCCGGCGTTGAGGCCAGGCGTCGGCGTGAACACCGCCGTGTAGACCAGCGGATTGGCAGTGGCGGTGAAGCCGCTCAGTGTGCCGCCGGTGGCGGTGACGTCGCCGGCGGCAAAGCCCAGCGGCGCCTCATTGAAGGTAAAGGTGATCAGCGCCGCGTCGCCCAGCTTCAGCGACGCCAGGCTGCTGCTGATCAGCAGCGTCGGCGGCGCCGCGTCAATGCTGATCGGACTGCTGACGGCGCCGCTGCCAGCGTTGCCGGCAGTGTCGGTATAGCTGCCGGTCAGCACCGAGACCGCAGCCGGCAGACTATAGCCGGCCGCCGGCGTAAACTGCGCGGTATACACCAGCGGATTGGCAGTGACGGTAAAGCCGCTGATGCTGCCGCTGCCGGGCGGCAGCACGATGTCGCCGGTGACGAAGCCCTGCGGCGCTTCGCTGAAAGTGAAGGTCAGCGTGGCGCTCTCGCCGGCCTTGAGGGCGGCGGCGTTGCTGCTGATGGCCATCGTTGGCGGCGTGGTGTCCAGCACATACGCGGCCGAGTAGGCGGCGCCGTGATTGCCGGCGCCGTCGGTCACGCGCACCTGCAGTGTGCCACTGCCGCTCAGGAACACCGGCGTTCCCAGTGCCCAGTTGACGCCGCCCACCGGTGCCACCGCAGTGGTCCAGCTGGCGCCATTGTCCACCGAGACTTCCACGCTATCACCGGCCTGCACATTGGCGTCCAGCGTGCCGCGTATGGTCTGCACCGGACTGCTGGTGATCAGGTCGGTGTTGCTGACGCCGGTATCGACGCTGAATTCCACCGTGGCGATGCCGGTGTTGGGCGCCTGAGTGCTGTAGGTGATCGGCGTGATGGCGGCCGCCAGGCCGGCATTGCCGGCGGCGTCGAGGAAGCTGCCGGCACTGACCACGATGGTGCCGCTGCCGGCGCTCACGCCCGGCGTCGGCGTGAACAGCGCGGTGTACACCAGCGGATTGGCGGTCAGGCCGAAACCGCTCAGGGTACCGCCGGCCACCGTGATGTCGCCCAGCGTGAAGCCGATTGGCAGCTCGCTGAAGGTAAAGGTGACGGTGGCCGATTCGCCGATCTTCAGGCTGGCGGCGCTGCTGGTGATCTGCAGCGCCGGCGGCGCGGTATCGAGCGTGATCAGGGGCGAAACGGCGCCGCCGCCGGCATTACCGGCCAGATCGGTGTACAGACCGGCCGCCAGCGTGACGCCGGCGCCCACGCCGGACAGCCCGGCAGTGGGCGTCAGCTGCACCGTGTAGACCAGCGGATTGATGGCGTTGAAGTTGCTCAGCGTGCCGTTGAGGGCCACCAGGTCGCCCACCGCAAACCCGCTCGGCGCCTCGCTGAAGGTAAACGTCAGCGTGGCCGACTCGCCGGCCTTGAGCGTGCTGGCATTGCTGGTGATGACCATGGTCGGCGCCACCAGGTCCAGCACATAGCCGGCCGAGAACACCGAACCATGGTTGCCGGCGGCGTCGCTGACCCGCACCTGCAGCGTGCCGCTGCCGGTCAGCAGCTGCGGCAGCAACGCCCACTGGCCGGGCGCCGGGGTCACCGCGTTCAGCCAGGTGGCGCCATTGTCCAGCGACACCTGCACAAATTCGCCGGCGCCTACCGGCGCGTTCAGCGTGCCGCTGATGATTTGCGACACGGCGTTGGTGACCAGATCGCTATTGCTGGGGCCGTTGTCGGCCGAGAAGCTGAGCGCCAGCACATTGGCGGTCGGCGCCAGCGTGTCGAGCGCGATCGGCGCGCTGCTGACATTGGCGCCGGTGTTGCCGGCGGCGTCGGCATACACGCTGCCGGCCACGCTGATGACGGCGTTGGCGCTGGCGATGCCGGCGCCCGGCGTGAAGGTGGCGGTGTACACCAGCGGATTGCTGGTGGCGCTCAGGCCGCTCAGGGTGCCGTTGCTGGCGCTGATGCTGCCCAGCGCGAAGCCGGTCGGCGCATCGCTGAAGGTGAAGGTGACGGTGGCCGTTTCGCCCACCTTGAGCGCGCTGGCGCTGCTGGTGATGGACAAGGTCGGCGCCAGCGTGTCGACGCTGATCGATGGCGAGCTGCCGCCGCTGCCATCGTTGCCGGCGGTGTCGGTGTACAGGTTGTTACCCAGCGTGACGCTGGCGCTGCCGTTGAAACCCGGCGTCGGCGTCAGCACCACCGTGTACACCAGCGGATTGGCGGTCGCGGTGAAGCCGGTCAGCGCGCCACCGGTGGCGATCAGGTCGCCCAGCGTGAAGCCGGACGGCGCTTCGCTGAAGGTAAAGCTGATGGTGGCGCTCTGGCCGACCTTGAGGGTGCTGGTATCGCTGCTGACGACCACCGTCGGTGCGGTGGTGTCCAGCGTGTAGTTGTGGATGCCGACCGTGCCATGGTTGCCGTTGGCGTCGCTGACGCGCACCTGCAGCGTGCCGTTGCTGTTCAGCGTCTGGCCGAACAACGCCCACGAACTGCCGCCCACCGTGCTGCTGGCCGTGGTCCAGCTGACGCCGTTGTTGAGCGAAACTTCGACGATGTCGCCGGCCGCCAGCACGCCGCCGTTCAGCGTGCCGGCGATGTTTTGCGCGGCGGTGCGGGTGATCAGGTCGACGCTGCTGCTGCCGGTGTCGGCCGAGAACAGCACGCTGCCGCTACCCAGCAACGGCGCCAGCGTGTCGATGCTGATGCCGGGCGAGACGCCGGCGTTGCCGCCATTGCCGGCCAGGTCAGCATAGGCGCCGGCCGCCACGCTGACCACCGCGCTGGCGCCGGCCACATTGGCGGCCGGCGTGAACACGGCGGTGTACACCAGCGGATTGGCGGTCTGCACCAGGTTGCTGACGGTGCCGTTGGTGGCGCTGATGTCGCCCAGCGAGAACGCGGCCGGCGTCTCGCTGAAGGTAAAGGTGATGACGGCCGTGCCGCTGCTGTTCAGCACACCTTGGCTGCTGCTGATCGCCAGCGATGGCGCCAGCGTGTCGATGGCGATGGCCGCCATGCTGCCGCCCACGCCCAGGTTGCCCAGGGTGTCGGTATAGCTGCCGCCGATCACGCTGATGGCGCCGCTGCCGCTGGCCACGCCGGCGGCTACGCTGAACACCGCCGTGTAGACCAGTGGATCGGCGGTGGTGCTCAGGGCGCTGAGCGTGCCGCCGCTGACCAGGACGTCGGTGAAGTCGAAGCCGGTCGGCGCGCTGCTGAACTTGAAGGTGATGTTGGCGGTATCGCCGGCCTTCAGCGCGCTCACGTCGCTGAGGATGGCCACGCCCGGCGCCACGGTGGCATAGGTGATGGTCGGCGTGGCCCCGGCCTGGCCGTTGTTGCCGGCCAGGTCGGTGTAGGCGCCAGACGCCACCGTCACCGAGCCGACGCCAGCCGCCTGCCCGGCGGTCGGCGTAAACACCGCGGTGTACACCAGCGGATTGGCGGTGGCGGCAAAGCCGGTCAGCGTGCCGCCGCTGACCGTGACGCTGGCGGCGCTGAAGCCCACCGGCGCTTCGCTGAAGGTAAAGGTGATCAGCGGCGCGTCGGCGCTGTTCAGCACCGATTTGCTGGTACTGATCGCCAGCGTCGGCGCCGTCTGGTCCAGCGTGTAGGCGGCGCTGTAGGCGGCGCCGTGGTTGCCGGCGGCATCGCTGACGCGCACTTGAATATTATGGCCGGCACCGGTGGTCAGCGTTTGCCCTGCCAGGCTCCAGCCGTTGCTGCCGGCGCTGGCACTGGCCGAGATCCAGGTGAGGCCGTTGTTGAGCGAGACTTCCACCGTCTCGCCGCCCAGCAGATTGGCGCTGAGCGTGCCGCTGAGGTTTTGCGCGGCCACATTGGTGACCAGGTCGGCCGCGCCGCTGTCGGCGGAAAACACCACGCTGGCGCCACTGGTGGTCGGCGCCTGGGTATCGACGCTGATGCCGGGCGAGCTGGCGCCGCCGCCGGCGTTGCCGGCCTTGTCGGTATAGCTGCCGGCGGTCAGGGTAATGTTGTCGGTGACGCCGTTGACGCCCACCGCCGGCGTGTAGGTGGCGGTGTACACCAGCGGATTGGCGGTCGCGGTCAAGTTGCTCAGCACGCCGTTGGTGGCGCCGATGTCGCTCAGGGCGAAGCCGCTCGGCGCCTCGCTGAAGGTGAAGGTGATGGTGGCGGTCTCGCCGATCTTGACGGCGGCGACATTGCTGCTGATGGTGGCGGTCGGCGGCGTAGTATCCAGCACGTAGCTGACCGAGTAGGCGGCGCCGTGATTGCCGGCGGCGTCGGACACGCGCACTTTCAGCGTGTCGCTGGCGGTCAAAGTCTGGCCGGCCAGCGACCAGGCGCTGCCGGCGCCGGTGGCGGTCGTCCAGCTGGCGCCATTGTCCAGCGACACTTCAACATACTCGCCGCCGCCCAGCGACGTGGCCAGCGTGCCGCTGATGGTCTGGGCGCTGGCGTTGGTGATCAGGTCGGTGCCGCTGCTGCCGCTGTCGGCCGAGAACACCACGGTGTTGGCGATGGCGGTCGGCGCCTGCGTATCGATGGCGATCGGCGGCGTCAGCGCACCGCCGGCCGCGTTGCCGGCCGCATCGGCGAAGGCGCCGGCGGCGATGGTGATGCTGGCCGCCGTGTTCTGGATGCCGGCGGTCGGCGTAAAGGTGGCGGTGTAGACCAGCGGATTGGCGGTCACCGCCAGCCCGCTCAGCGTGCCGCCGGCGGTGACCACGTCGCCGGCGGTAAACCCGACCGGTAGTTCGCTGAAGGTGAAGGTCACGGTGGCGGTCTCGCCAGCCTTGACCGCCGTCACGTTGCTGGTGATGGCCACGGTGGGCGCCAGCGTATCGATATTGATCACCGGGCCGCTGGCGCCGCTGCCGCTGTTGCCGAAGGCGTCGGTGTAGGCGCCGGCGCCGACGCTGATGTCGGCCGTGCCGCTGCCGACGCCGGTGTTGGGCGTGAACACCGCCGTGTACACCAGCGGATTGGCGGTGGCGGTAAAGCCGCTCAGCGAACCATTGTTGTAGATGATATCGCCGCTGGTGAAACCGGTCGGCGGCGTGCTGAAAGTGAAGGTCAGCGTGGCCGCCTCGCCCGACTTGAGGGCGACATCGTCGGCGGTGATCAGCAGCGACGGCAGCGTGGTGTTGATGGCGATCGGCACCGTCAGGCTGGCCTGGCCGTTGTTGCCGGCGGCGTCGATATAGCCGCCGGCGTTGACCTGCACGGTGGCGGTCACGCCCAGCTGGCCGGCGGCCGGCGTGAAGGTAGCGGTGTACACCAGCGGATTGCCGGTGGCGGCCAGGCCGCTGATGCTGCCGCCGGTGACGGTCAGTGACGAGGCGCTGAAGTTGGACGGCGCTTCGCTGAAGGTGAAGGTCAGGGTGGCGCTCTGGCCGGCGCGCAACGCACCGAGATCGCTGGTGGCCAATACCGTAGGGGCGGTGGTGTCCAGCACATAGGCGGCGCCAGCGGTGGCACCGTGGTTGCCAGCGGCATCGTTGACGCGCACCTGCACCGTGTTGCTGCCGGTCAGCGTGATGCCGGCCAGGCTCCAGCTGGCGCTGCCGACACTGCTGCCGGCATTGCTCCACGTGACGCCGTTGTCGAGCGACACCTGCACCGTTTCACCCGACACCAGTGCCGCGTTCAGCGTGCCGCTGACGGTCTGCGCCGCAGTGCGCGTGATCAGGTCGGTGCTGCTGACGCCGGTATCGCTGGAGAAGCTGAAGCTGGCGCCGGTGGTGGTCGGCGCCACCGTGTCGATACTGACCGACGGCGACGGCCCGGCCGTGCCGCTGTTGCCGATCAGGTCGGTATAGCTGCCGCCGGCCACCGTAATGCTGGCCGCGCCGCTGGCGATGCCGGCCGACGGCGTGAACACCGCCGTGTACACCAGCGGATTGGGGGTGGCCGTGAAGCCGCTCAGCACGCCGCCGCTGACCGCCACGTCGCCGGCGACGAAGCCCAGCGGCACTTCGCTGAAGGTGAAGGTGATGTTGGCCACGCTGCCGGCATTGAGCGAGGCCAGGTCGCTGGTGATGACCAGCGTCGGCGCCTTGGTATCGACCAGGATCACCGGCGTCACGCCGCTGCCGCCCAGGTTGCCCAGGCCGTCGGTATAGCTGCCGCTGGCGACCGTGATGCTGGCCGGCGCGCTGACGTTGGCGCCCGGCGTGAACAGCGCGGTGTAGATGCCGCCGCCCAGGTTGGTCAGGCCGCTGATGGCGCCGCCGCTGACGCTGATATCGCTGGCGGTAAAGCCGCTCGGCACGCTGGTGAAGGTAAACGTGATGTTGGCGGTTTCGCCGGTTTTCAGCGTCGCCGCATCGCTGGTGATGACCACGCTCGGCCCCAGCGTGGTGATCGAGATCGCCGACGAGGTGGCGCCGCTGCCGTTGTTGCCGGCCAGGTCGGTGTAGCTGTTGTTGGTCAGCGTGACACTGCCCAGCAAACCGCTGAGGCCGGCGTTCGGCGTGAATTCCACCGTGTACACGCGCGGATTGGCGGTGGCCACCAGGTTGGCCAGCGTGCCGCCGTTGGCGGTCAGGTCGCCGAGCGCCAGGCCATCCGGGGTTTCGCTGAAGGTCAGCGTGATCACCGCACTCTCGCCGCTCTTCAGCACGCTGACGTTGCTGCTCAGCGATACCGTCGGCGCGGTGGTATCCAGCTGGTAGGCGCTGCTGGCGGCGGCGCCGGCGTTGCCGGCCGCATCCACCACGCGCACTTGCAGCGTGTTGCTGCCGGTCAGGGTCTGGCCGGCCAGCGACCAGGCCGCGCTGCCGCTGCTGCCGCTGGCGGTGACCCAGGTGCTGCCGTTGTTGAGCGACACTTCCACATGCTCGTCGGTTCCCAGGTTGGCGCTCAGCGTGCCGCTGATGGTTTGCGCCGCCGTTTTGGTGATCAGGTCGCCCGGCACGCCGGTGTCGGCCGAGAACGCCACGCTGGCCGAGGTGGTGGTCGGCGCCGTGTTGTCGATCGAATAGCTGGCGCTCAGCGGCGTGCTGCTGCCGCCCGGGTTGGTCACGCGCACCTGCAAGGTGCCGGAGCCGTTCAGCGTCTGGCCGTTCAGCGCCCAGCTGGTGGAGCCGGTGGCGGCGGTGGCGGTGGCCCAGGTGCTGCCGTTGTCGAGCGAAACTTCGACCTTCTCGTTGCTCAGCAGCGCACTGCTGAGGGTGCCGGTAATATTCTGCGCGGCGGTCTGCGTGATCAGGTCGGTATTGCTGACGCCGGTATCGGCCGAGAACGTCACGCCCAGCGCGGTGGTGCCGCTCGGCACCGCCGACACCACGGTGGTGGCGTTGTTGCTGACGATGACGCTGCCGTCGTTGATCGAGACCGTGAAAGTGGTAGTGGCGCTGATCCCGGCCGCGCTCTTGAAGATCAGCGCCTGCAAGGCTGCCTGCGCAGCGCCGGGCGCGGCCGACGACAGCGTGTAGGTGACGCCGCCATCGGTGGTGACAAAACCGGACGCGCTCAGCGATGGCGGCGTGAATGCGCCCTTGGCGGCGCTGTCGGGCGTAATGGTGACGATCACCGACGCGCCGACATCCGGATCGCTCAGTGTGATGGCGGAGAACGGATGCAGCGTGCCGCCGGCGGTGACGTTCTGCGCCGCCGCCGTGCCGGCCAGCACCGGCGCATCGTTGACCGAGGTGGCAGTGATGACGGTGGAAGTATTGGTAACGGCGGCGCCGTTGGCGTCGGTGGCCACCATGGTAAACGTGGTGTTGATGTTGACGCCCACCGCCGCCTGGTTGGCGGTCGGCGTGAAGGTCAGCGCCTTCAGCGCGGCGGTCAGCGCAGCCGGCGTGGCGGCGCTCAGCGTGTAGCTGCCGTTGCTGCCGGACAGGCCGGCGCCGCTCAGCGTGCCGTTGGCGGCGTTGAAGCTGATCGTCATGCTGACGTTGTCGCCGTTGATATCGGCCACGGTCACGCCGGAGAACGGCTTGATGGTGGCGTTGTCGCCGACGCCAGCGGTGGCCGTGCCGGTGATGGTCGGCGGGCTGTTGCTGGTGTTGTTGACCACCACGATGGCGGCGCTGACAGCGGTGTTGGCATTGCCGATCACGCTGTTCCAGTCATCGCCCGCCGACAAGGTATAGGCGGTGCCGCCGGCCGAGATGCTGCCGTTCTTGTTCAGCAGCGCTTCGACCGCCGCGATGTCGGCCCCCGACAGCGTGACCGAGAACGAGGTGGAACTGTTGACCTCGACATTGCTGCTGGTGTTCAGGAAGCGCGTGGCGCCGCCCTCGCCGGTCAGACCCAGCTTGGCGACGGTGATGTCGTTGTTGGCGCCGACCACGCCCACCAGGTTGGCACCGGTAACCGTCAGCACATGGGTGGCGGCGTTGTAGCTGGCCGAGTTGATGGTCGGCAGCTGCACATTGGACACCGCAATCGGATTGCCGGTCAGGTCGACGCCGTTGCTGAGATTGCCGTCCCAGTTGGCGGCTGCCGCCAGGTTGAAAGTGGTGCCGTCGACGCTGGCCGCGCCGTTGTTGTTCAGCAGACCGTTGAGGGCCAGCTTGTCGGCCGCGTTCAGCGTGATCGAGGCCGCCGTGGTGCTGCCGGCGCTGACCACGGACGAGGTCAGCGTGTAGCTGGCGCCATTGGCGCCGGTGATGGTCAGCTTGGTCGGATCGATGGCGTCGCCAGCGCGGATGCCGACCGCCGTCAGGTTCAGCACGCCGTTGCCGGCGTTGTAGGCGGCCGAGGTGATGCTGTTGGCGGCGCGCGCATTGGCGATCTGCAAATCGTCGATCGCCACCTCAAAGCCCAGCGGGTTGACGATGCGGATGCCGTAGATGCCCTTGAAGTTGGCCATCGAATCGAAATTCAGCAGGCCGTATTCATTGACAAGCAAGCTGGTCAGCGAAACGCCGACGCCGGTTGGCTGGTAATTGGCGTCCAGTGCGTAGACCGTGTAGATCACCGTCCCCAGCAGGTTGCCCAGCAGGCTGCCGCTGCCCAGGTTGAGGCTGACGGCGTCGAACACGCCGCTGTTGGCGCGCAGGTCGACGTAGCTGACCGGCGATAGCAGCGAGCCGTTGACGGTCAGGCGGTCGTCGCTGAGCGGAATGCCAATCAGGTTGCTGCCGTTGACATTTACCACCTGCACGCCGCCGCCGTTGGTGCTCTGGGCGTACAGGTCCAGGCCGAGGCCGAGGATGTTGTCGACGTGCACCACGGTGCCGGCCGCCAGCCCGGTGGCGTTGAGCAGCGTGACATTGAGGTTGGTGGTGAAAGTGATGGTGCCGTTGCTGCCATTGTTAACCAGCGCCAGGTCGCCGGCATAGGCCTGTTCGGCGGCGGCGGTCAACGCGGAAGCGGCCTCGATGGCGCCGCTGTGGTATTCCAGGTCCCAGTTGCCATGCACGCCGGTGATATCGGTCGAGGCCGCCACGTCGGCGCCGCTGACAAAGGCCAGCGCCTCGACAAAGCTCTGGCCGGTCACGCCGGCGGCCACGTCGCAACCGAACAGCAGCAGGTCGCCGTCATCGGACAGGGCGGCGCCCCATTCGCGCACGGCTACCTGATAATCCTCCAGGTGTGCGCTGTCGAGTATGGTGTTACCGAGTTGCAATTGGCCGGCCGCGCCGTGCGACACGATCTGGATGCTGTCCAGGCCTTCATAGTTACGCAGCACGGTGGCGATTTGCTCGACGCCATCGCGCCATGAAGCCAGTTTCACGACCAGCACATCATCGGCAACGCCGGCTGCTAGCGCGTCGGCATTGACCACGCTGGCGTCGATGAATAGCACTGAGCTATAGGTTCGATTGGGGCTGCTCATATTGCTTCTCCGCATCATTCTTGCCGATAACTGATTATGAGTAGCTTCAAATGGATTACAAAATTTTCCTGTTTGCCAAACGTTCTGTCCGGTGTGGCAAATGCGGAGGTCGCTTGCCGCACAAAGAAAAAGCAGCGCTTTTTGTTAAAATGCTCTTCTTGCCGCCTTTCGGCGAGTTCAGCCAATATCGGTTACTCTCTGCACCAATAATTTATTAGCTGCACCAGAAAGGATTTCAAATTGCCAACTCTTTTGACACGACGCCTGGCCTTGCTGGCCGAAGAAAAACACCGCGCCGTGCTGGCGGGCGGGCTGCGGGGCATCGAGCGGGAGACCTTGCGCGTGGACCGCGCCGGCCATCTGGCGCACACGCCGCATCCGGGGGCACTGGGGTCGGCATTGACGCATCCGCAAATCACCACCGATTACGCCGAGACGCTGCTGGAATTCATCACCCCGGCTGAAAAAGATATTGGCGTCACCCTCGCCAAGCTGGACGGCATCCACCGTTACGCCTACAGCAAGCTGGGCAACGAACTGCTGTGGAGCCAGTCGATGCCGTGCACGCTGCCGGCCGAGGAAGACATCGAGATCGCCTGGTACGGCACCTCCAACCTGGGCACGCTCAAGCATGTCTACCGGCGCGGCCTGGCGCTGCGTTATGGCAAGGCGATGCAGTGCATCGCCGGCATCCATTACAACTACTCGCTGGACGAACGCCTGTGGCGCGTGCTGGCCGAGCATGAAGCCAAAGAACAGCCCGACGGTAAGCGCCTGACGCCGCGCGCCTTCCAGTCGGAAGCCTACCTGGCCACCATCCGCAACTTCCGCCGCTACAGCTGGCTGCTGATGTATCTGTTCGGCGCCTCGCCGGTGCTGTCGTCCGGCTTCCTGCGCGGCCGTCCGCACAAGCTGCAAACGCTGTCGGCCGACACGCTGTACCTGCCGTACGCCACCAGCCTGCGTATGAGCGACCTCGGCTACCAGAACGACGCGCAGTCGGGCCTGAGCCCGCACGAGAACTGTCTCGACAGCTACGTGGCGGCGCTGACCAAGGCCGTCAACCAGCCGTACGAACCGTACGCCAAGCTGGGCACCAAGCGCGACGGCGAATGGATACAGCTGAGCACCAACGTGCTGCAGATCGAAAACGAGTACTACTCCACCATCCGTCCCAAGCGCGTGATCCAGACCGGCGAACGACCGATCCAGGCGCTGTGCGCGCGCGGCGTGCAGTACATCGAAGTGCGCTGCATGGACGTCGACCCGTTTGAACCGGTCGGCATCAGCGAAACGGCCGGCCGCTTCCTCGACGCCTTCCTGCTGTTCTGCGCACTGGAAGAAAGCCCGCAGATCACGCCCGAGCAAAGCGCGCGCTACACCGAGAACTTTGCCCGCACCGTCAAGGAAGGCCGCCGTCCGGGCTTGACGCTGCACAATGGCGACGCCGAAGTGCCGCTGCCGATATGGGGCGCCGACCTGCTGGAACGCATCCGTCCCGCCGCCGCCTTGCTGGATACACTGCGCGGCGACAGCATCCACGGCGACGCCCTGGCGGCGCAGTCGCTGAAGCTGAACGACCCGACACTGACGCCATCGGCCAAGGTACTGGCGGCGCTGGACGCGCACGGCAAATCGTTCAATGCCTTCGCGCTGGCGCAAAGCGAACAGCATGCGGCCTACTTCCGCAGCCATCCGCCGAGCGCCGAGGAAGCTGCCTACTTCGACGGCCTGGCCGCCGTCTCGCTGGCCGAACAGGCCGAGATGGAAGCCGCGCCGCAGGCCAACTTCGACGACTACGTCTCGGCCTACCGCAACAGCAACTTGTGCCAATCGAAGCAGGGCGCTGACTGACCTTCCGATGCTCACCTTCTACAACGAACTGCACGCGCAGCACAAAGGGCGCCACGAGATGTTTCGCGGCGAACTGGTGCCCTGCTTTGAAAAGCCGGAGCGTGCGGATGCGGTGCTGGCGGAACTGGGCCGGCGTGGCCTGGGCCGCATCGTCACGCCGCATGGCGTGCCGTTGATGTCACTGGAGCGGATTCATACCCCGCGTTATCTGCAGTTTTTGCGCGGCGCGTGGAATGAATGGGTGGCGCTCGATCCGGCCAATGCGAAGAAGGACGCGTTTCCATCGGTGTGGCCGGTGCGCACGCTGCGCAGCGATATCGAACCGGAGAATTTTGCCGCACGCATGGGGCTGTATTCGATGGACAGCGGCACGCCGCTGACCGCCGGCACCTGGACCGCCGCCAAGACCGGCGCCGATTGCGCAGTCAACGCCGCGCATGCGCTGCGGCTGGGGGAGCGCGGCACGTTTGTGTTGAGCCGTCCACCGGGCCATCACGCCGGCGCAGATTTTTTCGGCGGTTCCTGCTTTCTGAATAATGCCGCGCTGGCGGCGCAGCACCTGCTGGATGACGGCGCGCGCAAAGTCGCCATCATCGACATCGACTACCACCACGGCAACGGTACCCAGAGCATTTTCTACGGCCGCGACGACGTGCTGTTCATCTCGATCCACGCCGATCCGCGTGGCGAGTATCCGTTTTATCTCGGCCATGCGGATGAACGGGGCCAGGGCGCCGGCATGGGCTACAACCTGAATCTGCCGCTGGCAGCGGGCAGCAGCGCGCAGGCGTGGTTCTCGGCGCTGGAGACGGCCTGCATCCGCATCGGCAGCTTTGCGCCGGATGCGCTGGTGGTATCGCTGGGCGTGGACACGTTTGCCGGCGATCCATTCTCCCGCTTCAACCTGCAAAGCGCCGACTACCTGAAAATCGGCGAACGCCTGGCCTGGCTGAACGCTCCCACCGCCTTCATCTTCGAAGGCGGCAACGTCGTCAAGGAACTCGGGGTGAACGTGGTGAACGTGCTGGAAGGCTTCGAGACAGCGTTATAAAACGTTTTTTATGGAGGCGGCGACGCTATATTGCCAGCCTTCCCATTGACTATCTGGTATGGCACACGCACCGCACTTGCGCCAAAGTCGCGCGGATTACGAGTTACCAGCGTTCTCAGACTCACGTTAGCTGTAGCACCGATGATTGCATCAGGAAGCTTGATATTGCGCTTAGGAAGAGCCGCCAGCCCTGCCGCACGAATCTGCGCAGCCTGCATGGAAATCGCGTGATCTGTATGGATGACTTGCACGCCGGTGTTGATGAAAGCCAGCAGTTGCGGCATCGTCCCCATCTTGATGCATCCGACCGCGAGCTCCATCAGCGTTATCGCGCTCACTGCGACATCCGAGTAATAAGACACCTCGTCCGCTGACTGAGGTACTCCGTTCAGCAGATCAATAATGATGTTGGTATCAAGAAGAGCTCTGGTCTTCACCATTCAGACCGCATCTCCTCTTGATACGCCAGTCCATCGACAGGCGCCTTGGGGTGATCCTTCCAGATGCCGAAAATCGTACTGATCGCTTCAAGTCGCTGCTCGCGGTTCAAAGATGCCCAGCTTGCGGTCTCGATGGGGCGTTTGGATTTACTAGCCTGCAGTTGTGGTAATGGTTTACTAGCCATAGCACGCCTCGCAATCTCATTGAATAAAGCCAGTTTACACCGGTTTCAACGGAGCTTGGTTAATAGATGTCGCGGCGGTAGCGGCCATCTTCAGCCAGTTGCTCCAGCTGCGCGCGGCCGATGATGTCGGCCAGGGCTGCATCCACGCCGCCCGCCATGCCCTGCAAGCTGCCGCAGACGAAAATCACCGCACCATCGGCAATCCACTGGCGCAGCGTCTCGGCGCGCTCTTGCAGACAATCCTGCACATAGCCGCCGCCGGTAACATCGCGCGAATACATCAGATCCAGCTCCGGCAGGAAACCCTGCGCGCGCCAGCCTTTGATCTCGTCCGCGCAAATGGCGTCATGCGCCTGTTGACGTTCGCCGAAAATCAGCCAGTTGCGCTGCGCGCCTTCCAGCACCCGCGCGCGCAGATGCGAACGCAGGCCGGCAATGCCAGAACCATTGCCGATATAGATCGCCGGCGCCGGCTGCGGATACGCGTCAAACGACGGATTCGCGATCAGGCGCACGCGCACTTCGTCGCCGATCGCCGCCTGGTCGGTCAGCCAGCCCGAGGCCAGGCCCAGTCCGCGCTCACACTGCACCTGGCGCACCACCAGCTGCAGGCTGCCGTCCTGCGGCACCGACGCCAGCGAGTAGCGGCGCGGCGCCGCATCCACGCCGTAATGTCCCGGCCAGATATCCACCAGCGCACCCGGACGCCAGCCATCGCCGATATCACCACCCAGCGTAATCTGGTACAAGGGGAAGCCGATGCTGCCCGGATTGAGCAGCACGCGCTGGTCCAGACGCCAGCTGACGTAATCGCTGTCATCGGCGGCAGCGCCCAGCGTCACCTCCGCCGCATCGGCCGCGCCCTCGCCCATCAAGCCGCGCAGCGCATTGCCCCAGCGCGCCAATGCGCCGGCATCGCCGTTGTCCATTTCAATCATCGGATGCAGCGGCTGCGCACCCATGAAACTCAGGCGCTGATCCAGCGTGCGGCCGAAGCCACAGAACTCCGCGTAGTTGCGGTCGCCCAGCGCCAGCACGGCGTACTGCACATGCTGAAGTTCTTCCTTGGCCGCGTGCAGCAGACGGCTGAAGCGGCGCGCGCTATCCGGCGCTTCGCCTTCGCCAAAACTGCTGGCGACGAACAGCGCGCGGCGGTATTTGCCCAGCTGCGGCGGCGTCAGTTTTTCCAGCGAATGCACATGCACCGCCACGCCGGCCTTTTGCAGCGCGGCCGCGCTTTGCAGCGCCAGACGTTCGGCCTGGCCGGTCTGGCTGGCATAGGCCATCAGTACCGGATCATCCTGCGCAACGCCAGCCGGCGCTAACGCGGCAAACTGCGCGCGCTCGGCGCGGGCGATGCGTTTCTGCTTGCGGCGATTCAGATACAGCATCCAGCCGGTGATGCCAAAGCCCGGCAGCGCCAGCGCGGCGATGAACACGATGAGTTGACCAATCACGCCGAAGTAGGTGCCAAGGTGCAGTGGATAGATGGTCGATTGCAGACGCGCGCCAACTGGCTTGTCCGCATACAGTTCATTCTTCAGCAGCGCCCCGGTTTGCATATTGATCGACATGCTGCTGCGCGCGCGCACATGCGGCGCATCCTTGGCCACCCACAGGACCTGCAGCGGCGCATTGGCGCGCTCTGGTGGCCGCAGGAAGGCCATCTGCCAGTTCGGCGCGGTCTGCTCGAAGGTGGCCCAGCTTTGCGTCAGGTCGGCCGGTTCGGCCTTGGGCGGCTTGGCCGCCTTGGGCTTGGGTGCAGCCGCTTCACGCGGCGGACGCAGGGTGCCCATCCAGCCATCCGCCATGTCGCGGATTGGATCGAAGGCCCAGTACACGCCGGACACGGTGAACACCATGAACACCACCAGCACCCACGTACCCACCACCGAGTGCAAGCCCCACAGGAAGGAACGGCCCTTCATGCGCGTATCGAAGGTGAGCCAAGTGCGCCAGTCCCACACGCGGCGCGGCCAGCGCAGATACAGGCCGCTCAGCGCAAGCCCCATCAGGCAGAAGGCCAGCACGCCGCTGACCATCTTGCCCGGATCGCGCGGCAGCAGCAGGAAACGGTGCAGCTGCTCGGTCCACTCGAAGAAGCCTTCGTACTTCAGCTCCGGCAGCAACGCGGCGGTGTAGGGATTGAGATAAATCGTTTCGCCCTTGCGCTCGCCCGGCGCTGGCGCCAGGCCGATGCGGGCACTGGAGCCCGGCGTGTCGTACAGGATGATGCTGGTGACGCGTTCGTGTGGCTTCAATTCGCGCGCGGCCAGCGCAAACTGCTGCGGCGTCAGCACCGGCGCGCTTTGCACGGCTACCGCGCGCACGCCGGGATTGAGCGCATCCAGGATCTGCTCGCGGAAGGCGAGAATGGCGCCGCTCAGGCCGATCACCATCAGGACCGTGCCGGCGGTGATGCCGACAAACCAATGCAGCTGGAACCAGAGCTTTTTCACAGTTCCACCTGCGCGTTCAGTTTAACGGCAGGCAGAGCGAGGGACGGAGGCAGATGGCGCATGGCATTGATCGGTAAGAAGAATGCCATCGATTTTACATGTAATGAGAATGATTATCAATTAATGAAAATCAGAACTCTTCCCAGTCGTCGCTGGCGTGCGTGGCCTTTTTGACAGCTTTGGCGGCAACCGGACGTGCCGTGCTCAACTGGCGCGGCGCCGGTGTCTTGCGGGCGAACACCGGCGCGGCCTTGGCAGGGGCGTTGATCTTGAACACGCCGACCGCTTCGGCCAGGCGGGTAGCCTGCTCTTGCAGCGAACCGGCGGCAGCGGCGGCCTCTTCCACCAGCGCGGCATTCTGCTGGGTAGCCTGGTCCATCTGGCCAATGGCGCCGTTGACCTGCTCGATGCCGCCGGTCTGCTCCTGGCTGGCACTGGTGATCTCGGCCATGATGTCGGTCACGCGGCGGATGCTGCTGACCACCTGTTCCATGGTCACGCCGGCGGTGTCCACCAGCTTGGCGCCGGCATCCACATTGGTCACCGAGGCGGTGATCAGTTCCTTGATTTCCTTGGCGGCGGCGGCCGAGCGCTGGGCCAGCGTGCGCACCTCGCTGGCGACCACGGCGAAGCCACGGCCCTGCTCACCGGCGCGGGCGGCTTCCACGGCGGCATTCAGCGCCAGGATGTTGGTCTGGAAGGCGATGCCGTCGATGACCGAGATGATGTCGACAATCTTCTTCGACGATTCGTTAATCGCGCTCATGGTGGTGACCACTTCGCTGACCACGGCGCCGCCCTGGGTCGCCACTTCCGATGCGGCGATGGCCAG
Organism: Duganella levis; assembly: GCF_009857605.1. Lineage (GTDB taxonomy): Bacteria > Pseudomonadota > Gammaproteobacteria > Burkholderiales > Burkholderiaceae_D > Rugamonas > Rugamonas levis. The sequence goes on from NZ_WWCT01000007.1 coordinate 225,320, forward strand.
CTGGTTGGCCTGGCGCGCGTTGTCGGCGTTCTGGCGCACGGTGGTGGTCAGTTCTTCCATCGACGCGGCGGTTTCTTCCAGCGCGCTGGCCTGCTGCTCGGTGCGCGACGACAGGTCCAGGTTGCCGGCGCTGATTTCATGCGATGCGGTGGCAATGGTGTCGGTACCAACGCGTACTTCACTGACGATGCCCACCAGGCTGTCGTTCATATTGCGCAGTGCGCGCAGCAGTTTGCCGGTCTCGTCGTTGGTGCGGGCGTCGATCACGTGCGTCAGGTCGCCGGCGGCCACCGTTTCCGCCACCGCGACGGCGTCCTGGATCGGTCGCACGATGCCATGGGTCAGCAGCCAGGACAGCACGGCGCCGACTGCCACTGCGATCACGCTCAGGATCACGATCAGCATGCGGCTGTGGCTGGTGTTGTCGTCAATGGCGCGGGCGGTGGCGTCGATGCTCTCACGCTGCATGGTCACCAGTTGTTGCAGCAGATCCTGATAGAGCTGCGCAGCCGGCGTGAATTTCTGGTCCAGGATGCGCGCCGCTTCCTCGGCGTTACCTTCGCCCTTGGCCTTGACGGCGCCGTCGCGCGACGCGCTGTAGGCCTTGCGCTGTTCCAGGATGCGCGCGAACAGCTCGTGCTCCGGACCGGTTTCCGCGATCAGCGGCTCGATGCCCTTGAGCAGCTCAGCCGCCTTCTTGACCGATTCGGCCGAATCGGCCTTGAAATAGGCGCCCAAGGACGGGTCTTCGCTCTTGACGATGGCTGCAGTACGGCGGATCGAGGCGAAATTGAGGCTATACCAGTCGGTAATCATGCGCTCCTTGGTGAGCGGCGCCGCCATCATGGTGCGGGTCGAATCGCCGACCTCCGCCAGGCGCCAGACACCGACCACGGCGATCAGTACCGTCATCGCCAGAATGAGGAAAAAGCCTAATCCCAGGCGTTTTCCGATATTGATATTAGAGAGAAATCCCATAATTGCCGTCCTTTTGCATATGCTTTAACTGAATGTATAAGATTTTACGCTAACCAGTTCTTCAAAGAAACAATAAATTCATTTATGTAACATTTGGTTGTAAAATGTATCGCATCCTTCCTCAACCCTGAAGCGAGTTCCCCATGAAATCTCCCCGTTTGTTCCGCCGCACGCTGCTGGCTGCCTGCCTGATCACAGCCGCCGCCAGCCAGGCCGCATCGCTGCCCGCCCCATTGGCCGCCCAGTTGACCGCCGATTACCCCAAACTGGCCAGCTTCTACCAGGACCTGCACGCGCATCCCGAGCTGGGCTTCAACGAACACGAAACCGCCGCCAAGCTGGCCGAGCGCGCCAAGGCGCTGGGCTTTGACGTGACCACCGGCGTGGGTGGCACCGGCGTCGTCGCCATCCTGCGCAACGGCCCCGGCCCGACCGTCATGCTGCGTACCGAAATGGACGCGCTGCCGGTGCTGGAAAAAACCGGCTTGTCGTTTGCCAGCTCGGTTACCACCAAAAACGCCGCCGGCGACACCGTGCCGGTGGCCCATGCCTGCGGCCACGACCTGCATATGTCGGCCTGGTATGGCACGGCGAAACTGTTGTCGGAAAATCGCAAGGCCTGGAGCGGCACGCTGATGCTGGTCGGCCAGCCGTCGGAAGAGCCGCTGAACGGCGCCGCCGCCATGCTGAAGGACGGCCTGTTCACGCGCTTCCCGAAACCGGACTACGCGCTGTCCATGCATGACGACGCCAGCATGGCTTCCGGCACCATCATGTGGCACGCCGGCGCCTTCCGCGCATCGGCCGACACCGTCACCATCACCATGTTTGGCCAGGGCGGCCACGGCGCCGTGCCGCATGAAACGCGCGATCCGGTGGTGATGGCGGCGCGCCTGGTGCTGGCGTTGCAGACGCTGGTGTCGCGCGAGAACAATCCGCTCGATCCGGTAGTGATCACGGTCGGCAGCATCCAGGGCGGCACCCAGGCCAACATCGTGCCGGACCAGGTCAAACTGGCGCTGACGGTGCGCACCTTCCGCCCGGAAGTGCGCCAGCGCGTGCTGGCCAGCATCGCCCGCGAAGCGCGCGGCGAAGCCATCGCAGCCGGCGCGCCGAAAGAACCGCTGGTTGATATTAAGCCAGGCACCGATTCGGTCTACAACGATCCGGAACTGATGGCGCGCGCCATCAAGGCGGTGGAAAAAGCTGTCGGTCCGGAGTTTGTGAAAGAGATGCCGCCGAAGATGACGTCGGAAGACTTCGCCATGTACGGCCAGCAGCCGGGCGTCAAAGCGCTGCTGATCCACGTCGGCGCGGTGGATGCCGACCGTCTGGCAGCCGCGAAGAAAGCCGGCCAGCCACTGCCCGGCACCCACTCGCCACAGTGGGCGCCGGACCTGCAGCCGACCTTGATGAACACCATCAAGGCCGAGACCGCGATCCTGCTCGACCTGATGCCGCCGAAGCGCTAAGCAAACCGAGGTCTGGGGCCGCGCTCCGGACCTCAACTTTAGCGCGACGGCGATTGCCGTATCTGCTCATTTGGCTTAATCTGTCTGCTCAAGCGAACATCTTGAGCATGGAGGTTTAACGTGAGCAAATTCGCAGTAAAGCGGCTCTTTACGGGAACCGGAGCGGCGAAGATTCATGATTTTCGTTCACTTTACCTGTCCTCGCCAGAGGAGCGTATCCAGATCATCCGTGCAGGTGTTGGCGCCACCGAAACCAAGGCTTTTGCTGTCGACCTTGGTATTCCACTAGACCGATTTTTCCGCATGTTCGGCATCGCCCAAGCGACGGTCACGCGGAAAGCATCGAAGCAGCAAACGCTGTCGACCGAGGAAAGCGAAAAGATCGTGGGTATGGCAAAGCTGGTTGGACAGGCCCAGACCATCCTCGAACAGTCAGGCGACCCCGAGCTGACGAAAGATTTCGATGCGCCGAAGTGGCTGGCGAAATGGATAGAGGAACCGGTTCCTGCCCTGGGCGGGAAACGCCCTGCCGACTACATGGACACCATCGAGGGCCAGGAAATGGTATCGCGACTGCTCTCGATGATGCAGACGGGAGCTTATGCGTGATCGTCTGGCGAATCGCTACCGATACCCCTGATTACACAGCGGACGATATGTCGGGTGTCGGCGCCAAGGTTTCCGGATGACGTCTGGAACAAGGCGCATGACATGCGCCATCCTCCAGTAGGATGGGATGCGATCCCTGCAGCAGCAGTCAGCCTCGACGCTGGAGATAGCTGGGTCAAGGCGCAGAGCAGTACGCTGATGATCGTACCCTCCGTTATCGTCCCCGAAGAGTACAACGTACTGATCAATCCACTACATTCCGACACTCCAAGCTCCGCGCAAAGAAGGTGCGCAAGTGGCTCTATGACTCACGCTTAGCAAAGCGTTGACCATATTGATACGCTTACTGCGCCGCCATCGCGGAGGCGAATTCGCGATAGGTGTGCAAGGGGCGGCCGAGCAGCGTGGTCAGGCGCGCTTGGTCACCCGCTTCCGGCAGCATGCCATCGTTGACAAAGCGTTCGGCCATCAAGCGCATCTCATAGGCCATCCATTTCGGCATGAAGGTGGCCAGGTTTTGCTCGAAACCGGTGGGGTCATCGCCGCCATAGACCACCGGGCGTCCCAGCACCTCGGTCCAGATTGCCGCCACCGCCGAACCGGTCAGCGTGTCCGGGCCGACCAAATTGATGATCTGGTTCGGCAGCTTGCCGGGCGCCTGCTCGCGGCGGATCAGCTCAAGCGCTGCGACTTCGGCAATGTCACGCACATCGATCATCGCAATCCCCTTGCCGCCAATCGGCATTGGATACACGCCATGGTTGACGATGACGTCCTTGACCATGTGCTCGTTGTCGATGAAGTACGCCGGCCGCAATATCGTGGCGCTGAAACCCATCTGTTCGATCATGCGCTCGGCGCCCTGCTTTACCGCGAAGTGCGGCACGTTGACGAAGCGATCGCTGTGCAACACCGACAGGTAGACCACGCGGTCGACGCCGCAGGTGCGCGCCATGTTCAATGTGATCAGCGCCTGGGTGAACTCGTCGCCCGCAACGGCGTTGAGCAGGAACAGCGTGTTGACGCCTTCAAACGCGGCACGCATGGCGTCGAGATCGAGCAAGTCGCCTTGCACCACCTCCACGCCGGCGGGAAACGCGGCTTTGGATGGATCACGCACCAGCACGCGCACTGCTGCGCCGCGCTGAACGAGTTGCTGAACGACTTGGGTGCCTACACGGCCGGTGGCGCCAGTAACGAGGATGGTCATGGTATTTCTCCTTGAGGTATGGTTGAAAGATGAATCCATGTTATCCGTCTTGCAGTCGGTCCGAAAGCTGGTATATTGAGACACTTTGTCTCGCTGGTGGAACACATGGATTTGCTTGCTCTCACGGATTTCAACCTGGTCGCCAGGCACGGCGGCTTCGGCAAGGCAGCGCGTGCGAGCGGCCGGCCCAAGGCCACCCTGTCGCGCCGGGTGGCGGAACTGGAGACCAGCCTGGGCCTGCGCCTGCTGGAACGCGGCGCGCGCACCCTGAAACTGACCGAGGAAGGCCGCGCGCTGCACGAACGCACCGGCGCATTGCTCAGCGAAATAGACGAAGCTGCGACCGACATTGCCGCCGGTGGCGCCACGCCACGTGGACGGCTGCGCATCAGCGCACCGCTGCTGTTTTCGCAGACGGCGATGGGCAGGTTGGCCGCCGAATTCGCGCTGAAGCATCCACAAGTGCGCCTGGAAGTGACGACGGAGGATCGCCCGGTGGACATGGTGGAGGAAGGCTACGATCTGGTGATCCGCGTGAATCCGAACCGCGACGAAACTCTGGTCGGACGCATCTTCGTGCGCGACCGTCTGGTAGTGGTAGCCGCGCCGCAGATGGCCCGGCCAGCGCATGATGACGAGCCAGTCCCGGCCGTGGTACGCGGCGCCAATGGCGATAAGACGTTGTGGCAGGTTAGTGTAGCCGGTGCCACTGCACGGATCGCAGTCCAGCCCGTCCTTCAACTCTCATCGCTGCTGATGGTGCGGGACGCGGTACGAGCCGGTGTCGGCGCCGCCCTGCTGCCGGTCTCGCTGGTGAGCCATGATCTGGCCGCCGGCACGCTGGCCCACTGGGGCGACATCGACGGTTCCGAGATCGCCTTGTGGACCCTGTATCCCTCCCGACGCCTGCTAAGCAACCGCGTCTCCGCCTTCCTCGACTTCATCAAGCAAGCGTTCCCCCAAGGTACACCGGACGAACTGGCGGCTTACAGCACGCGATAAAAATCGCTGTTACAAACCGATACAAATATAGCTTGCTATTAAATCGTGCACTATGTATAGTGTGTACATGGGCGCTGCAAACAGCGCGAGTTGTAGTAGATTAGCAAGCTATACTCCCAGATGGTAGATAGTAAGCGATTGAATAGCCAACTAAACTTAACGGTATCACTCACTGAAAGGAAATATCATGTCGCTCGAAAAAGTCCTCTACACTGCACACGCTAAAACCACCGGCGGCCGCGAAGGCCAATCGGCTTCGTCGGATGGTCACCTGTCCGTCAAACTGAGCACCCCGAAAGAACTCGGCGGCGGCGGCGGTGAAGGTACCAACCCAGAACAACTGTTCGCTTCCGGCTACGCTGCCTGCTTCATCGGCGCCATGAAATTTGTCGGCGGCCGTGACAAGATCGCCATTCCAGCCGACCTGTCGGTGGAAACCGCCGTCGGCATCGGCCCACTGCCTACCGGTTTCGGTATTCAAGTTGAGCACAAAATCTCGCTGCCAGGCATGGACCGCGAAACCGCGCAGAAACTGGTCGACGCAGCGCACATCGTCTGCCCTTACTCGAACGCCACCCGTGGCAACATCGACGTGACCCTGACCATCGTTTAAGCGATTCAGCACCACATCCGGCCAAGGCCGGCCCTCTTCGGAGGCGCCGGCCTTTTTCACATACAATCAATGCTTTGATCCTAACGAGACGCGCAATGATTGAGTGGCACTGGCTGGCTTTTGACGACATTCCCCGCAACGACTGGTATGAGGTGCTGCGCCAGCGGCAGGCCGTCTTCATCCTCGAACAAACCTGTTTATATCCCGATATCGACGGCTGCGATCCGGTCTGCCATCACTTGATGGGCTGGCGCGAGATCGACGGCCAGCGCACGCTGGTGGCCTATCTGCGCTGCGTGCCGCCGGGCGTGAAGTTTGACGAGATGTCGCTGGGCCGCGTGCTGACCACGCAGGCCGGCCGCGGCACGGGCGTGGGCCGCGAGTTGCTGGCCAAGGCGATTCCGCTGTCCGAGCAGCTGCATCCGGGCTATCGCTTCCGCATCGGCGCGCAGGCGCACCTGGAAAAATTCTACGGCAGCTTCGGCTTCGAGACGGTGACTGCGCCGTACGACGAAGACGGCATCATGCACGTGGATATGGTGCGTTAAAACGTCAGGATGAAACGCGCGCCGACGCCGACCGAGCGCGCGTGACGCACCGTGCCGCCGTTGGCGTGCACCAGGTGGCGCACCATCGCCAGGCCAATGCCCCTGCCCTGCTTTTTGGTCGAAAAGAACGGCGTGAAAATGTGAGCGGCCAGCGCTTCCGGCACGCCGGGACCATTGTCTGCGACTTCGATGCGCAACCGTCCACCGCGACTGAGGCGCGCGCGCACCTGCGCTTGCGTGCCGGCTTCCAAAGCGTTCTTCAGCAAATTGATGAGGGCTTGTTCCAGCTGCCCTGGATCGATCATCACTTCCAGCGACGCCGGTTCGACCGAGAAGGTCAGCTTGCCCTCCCATTGCGGTTCCAGCAGCGCCTTCAGGCGATCAAACAATTCTTCCAGCAGCACGCGCTGCGCCTCTGCTTGCGGCACGGTGGACAGGCTGCGGTAGCTGCCGACAAAGTCGACCAGGCTGGCGGCGCGGCGGGCGATGGCGTCCAGCGCGGTGCCCAGGTCGGCGTGAATGTCGGCCGGCAGGTTGGCCTGGGCTTCGTCCAGCAGGCCGCAGGCGGTGCGCGACAGCGATGCTACCGGCGTCAGGGAGTTCATGATTTCGTGCGTGAGCACTTGTACCAATTCGCGCCAGGCGTTGAGGGCTTCGGCTTCCAGTTCGCTTTCCACCGGCATCAGGGCCGCGAGGCGTTGCGATGCGCCTTGCAGCGCCAATGCAGAGACGGCGACCAGCGCACGCTCGGCGCCGCGTTCGGTGTCGAAGCTGACCAGTTGACGGTGACCGACCGGCTGTGCGGCCAGCAGTTGATGAAGGTCTTGCGGGGCGCTGGCGCGGCCTGGGGCCAGCAGGCGGCGGGCGGCGGCGTTCAGCGGCGATACTGCGCCGGCGCCGGCCGCGTGGTCGATGCGGAATAGCGCGATCGGCGCGTGTTCAAGGCGGGCTTCCAGCGCGAGCATGGTGTCGGTCAATGGCGGATGTGCCACACTGGCTCGGGCGTCGGCGCTGTAGGCCGTCGGCCGCGCGGTGTCGTCGTCGGTAAAGCGGCTATGCGCCGTCTCCATGCGCGGTGAGCGCGGGGCGAGGCGGCGCAGGCATTGCCACAACAGAGCGGCCGGTGCAACGGCCAGCAGGCCGCACAACACGATGCGGCGTGGCTCGGGTGTTGACGACAGCAGGTCGGCGGCGACCGACAATGCCATCAGGCCCGTCGCGCCGGCCGCCACGCCCAGCTTGAGCATGCGTTCAGATGCCATGCTTGCCCAGCTTGCGGTACAGCGCTGCGCGGCTGATGCCGAGCGTCTTTGCCGCGTGGCTGATGTTGCCGTTAAATTGCGCCAGCGTCGCCGCAATCGCTGCGCGTTCGATCGCGTCCAGCGTGGTGTCGCCGGAAGAAGCGCTTGCTGGCGCGTCGGCCAGCGCCGGCACGACAACGATGTCGGCGGCGGCCGGTGTGGTGGCTTGCGCCAGGCTGGGAAGGCCAAAATCGGCAACGCTGTATTCCGCGCCCTGGCCAAGAATCACCGCGCGCTCGCAGGCATGACGCAACGCCCGCACATTACCGAGCCAGTCGTGCAGCACCAGCGTATCCAGCGCCCCGGCAGCCACATTGCGCGCCGGCCGCTGGTACTGGGTCTCATACATCTTCAGATAATGCGCCAGCAGCAGCGGCACATCCTCGCGCCGCTCGCGCAACGGCGGCACGCGGATCACGATCGTATTCAGCCTGAATAACAAGTCCGCCCGAAACACCGACGGATCGAACAAACGCGCTTCATCCAGATTGGTGGCGCTGATGATGCGCACATCGATCGCCTCCGGCTTGTCGGCGCCGATCGGCGTCACTTCGCGCCGTTCCAGCGCCGTCAGCAGCTTGGCCTGCGCGGCCAGCGGCATATTGCCGATTTCATCCAAAAACAGCGAACCGCCGCGCGCCGCCTGGAAGCGCCCCGCCCTGTCAGCCTTGGCATCGGTGAACGAGCCTTTGCGGTGGCCGAACAACTCGCTCTCAAACGTCGATTCCGGCAACGCCCCCATGTCCACCGCCAGCAGGGTGCCGCTGGCACGGCGCGACGCCGCGTGAATCGCCCGCGCCACCAGCTCCTTGCCGACGCCGTTCTCGCCCAGCACCATCACATTAGCCTCGGTCGGCGCCACGCTGGCGATCAAGGCTTTCAACTCGCGCATGGCGCGCGACTCGCCCATCAACTCCGGCGAACCGGCCGATGCGCCGCGTCCTGCCTCCCGCCGCGCCAGCGCCTGATCCACTGCCGCGATCAATCGCGCGTTACCCCACGGCTTGGTGATGAAATCTCCCGCGCCGCGCTTGAGCGCTTCCACGGCCAGCGGCACGTCGGCATACGCAGTCATCGCGATCACCGCCGGCGGATTCGCCTGCGCGCGCAGCACGTCGAGCAGTGCCAGGCCTTCCGCACCGTTGATGCGGCCAGGCGTGAAGTTCAGGTCCAGCAGCACCACGTCCGGCACGCCGCGCGCCAGCAAAGCCGGCAAGCTGGCTGGATCGCATAGAGTGGCCACTTGGCCATAGCGCCGCCGCAGCAGCATCTGGGCGGCAGTGGCGACATCGGCATCGTCATCAAGGATCAGGATATAGGCAGACATGCAAGCATTCTAGCAGCCACTCGGCCGCTGTAAACGCCCACTTCCAACAGCTGTTCAGTTGCGAACAGCGTGCACTGTCCGGAAATGAACACCCGGCCGGCGCAAGCGGATAAAAACCGCGTTTTCAGCATGGCACAGCGTTTGCTGTAAGACCGCTATGCACATCAAAAAAAAATTTGAAACCACCGCCCCCCACCTCCCCGCCAGCGGCGTGGCCATGGACGCCGTGGTGCCGCGCCGGCGCGGCAAGCGCATCGCCATCATCATTGCCAGCGTGGTGGCGACAGCAGTCGCAGCATACGCATTGTGGTCGTGGATGCCACGCGGCCTGCAAATCGACGGCGCCGACCTGCGCATCGGCCAGGCCACGCGCGGCGTCTTCGTCGACGACATCATCGTGCGCGCCAATGCCGAACCGCTCAACTCTGTGATCCTCGACGCGGTGGAATCGGGCCGCGTGGAAGAAGTGTTTGCCGTCGATGGCGCGCTGGTGAAAAAAGGCCAGCTGTTGTTCCGCATCTCTAACCCGCAACGCAACCTGGAGCTGCTGGCGCGCCAGTACGAACATTCGGTCAGCGTCTTCAATCTGTCCAACCTGCGGGTAGCACAAGAGGCCAGCGCCAGCGACCACCAGCGGCGGCTGGACGACCTGCAATTCGCGCTCGATCAGGCACGCAAGCAGCATGCGCGCAATGTGCGGCTGGCAGCGCAAGGCTTTATCTCCGGCGTGGCACTGGAGGAGTCGGAAGACAAACTCGCGCAGCAGGCGCGCGCCCTGAAACAGGAACAGCAAGCCAACGTGGCCGAATCGCGCGTGCGGCAAAGCGCCGAACAGCAGATGGAGAGCTCGATCCAGGGCCTGAACTCGGGCCTGAAACTGGTCTCCGCCACAGTGGATGCGCTGGCGGTGCGCGCGCCGGTCGAAGGCCGGCTGACCAACTTCCGCCTGCAAGTGGGCGAGTCCATCTCGACCGGCAAGAACATCGGCCGCATCGACGATCCGACGCGCTTCAAACTGTCGGCCAGCGTGGACGAGTATTACCTGAACCGCATGGCGGTCGGCCGCCATGGCAACGTGCAGCAGGATGGCCGCAGCTATGCCGCCGACATCAGCACCATCTACCCGCAGATCAAGGACGGCCGCTTTACGGTGGAGATGGTGTTCACCAACGGCCAGCCGCCGGTGCTCAATCCCGGCCAGAGCCTGGACGCGCGCATCACCCTCGGCGAACCGGCGCCGGCGCTGCTGCTGCCCAACGGCGCCTTCATCAACGATAGCGGCGGCGCCTGGGTCTATGTGCTGGACGCCACCGGCCACAGTGCCCAGCGGCGCGCAGTGCGCACCGGCCGCCGCAACAACAGCCAGATCGAAGTGCTGGAAGGCCTGAGCGTCGGCGACAAGGTGATCCTGTCCAGCTACGCCGCTTACGGAAATTCACCACGGCTGCAAATTCCGCAGTAACCTCTCTTTACCTCACCATAAGGCACACGCAATGCTCAAACTCGTCGGCGTCAGCAAAGTTCATCAAGCGGGAGAAATCCAGACCACGGCCCTGGACCGCATCGACCTGGAAATCGAAGCCGGCGAATACGTCGCCATCACCGGGCCTTCCGGCTGCGGCAAATCGACCATGCTCGGCATCCTCGGCCTGCTGGACGTCCCGACCCGCGGCGAATACTGGTTTGAAGGCCAGAACATCGCCGGCTGGAGCGAAGCGCAGTTGAACAAGCTGCGGCGCGGCCGCATCGGCTTCATCTTCCAGAGCTTTAACCTGATCGAAGAACTGACGGTGTTCGAGAACGTGGAACTGGCGCTGGAATACAACGGCACGCCGGCACGCGAACGGCGCGAGCGCGTCACCGCGATGCTGAACAAGCTGGGGGTCGGCCACCGTGCCGGCCATCGGCCGTCGCAGCTGTCCGGCGGCCAGCAGCAGCGCGTGGCGATTGCGCGCGCGCTGGTGTCCGGCCCTGCCGTGCTGCTGGCCGATGAACCGACCGGTAACCTGGACAGCGCCCACGGCGATGAAGTCATGCGCCTGCTGCGCGACATCAACGCCGAAGGCACGACGGTGGTGATGGTGACCCACTCGCCCGATCACGCGGCGCAAGCCTCGCGCACCCTGAACCTGCTGGACGGCCGCGTCATGGTCGATGCGCTGCAAGCAGCATGATGCTGCGCGACTTCCGCATCGGCTGGCGGCTGCTGTTGCAGCAGCCGGCCTACTCGCTGGTAGTGATCGGCGGCCTGGCAATCGGCTTTGCCGCCTGCTTCCTGCTGTTCGGCTACGTGGCCTTCTGCCTCAACTTCAACAGCAGCATCCCGGATAGTGAACGCGTGCTGGCGATCAAACAGCGCGTCAACGTGTTCCCGCGTCCCGATTGGCAGTTGCGCGCACCGATGCAGCTGCGCGACGTCGCCATCAACAGCGGCGCCGTCAGCGAAGCAGCTTTCGTCAAGAGCCTCGACACGCCGCTGCGCGCCGGCACCGAGTTGCGCGCCTTGCAGCTTTATGCGGTGGACCCGGCATTCCGCAGCATCTTCAACCTGCAGGCGCAGACGGGCGATGTGCAAGCGGCGCTCATCCAGCCGGATGGTCTGGCGCTGACGCAAAGCGCCGCCGCCAAGCTATTCGGCGCCGAACCGGCGCTGGGCCGCACCGTGCGTCTTGAGAACACCACCTTGCAGGTGCGCGCCGTGATGCCCGATCCGCCGGCCAACAGCACCCAGCAATACGAAGCGCTGATTGGCACCGGCAGCACTGCCTGGGCAGAGCGCAACAGCGCGCGTGATTCCTGGGTCACTGGCATGGTCTACCTGAAGATCAAGCCCGGCGCCACCACGGACGGCTTGACGGCGCAACTGCAAACGGCGATTGAAGCGTCTCCGCTTAGCCAGCGTGTGCGCAAGGGCGCCATGGGCAAGGGGCTGAATGGACGCAACGTGTCAGATATCCGCCTGCAATCGCTCAGCGATGCCTATTTCGACCCCGACCTGGCCGCCAGTCGCGGTGGCGACGCCTATGGCAGCATCAGCGGCGTATTCGGCCTGGCCGCCGGCGGCTTGCTAATCCTGCTGCTGGCGGCGATCAACTACGTCAACCTGGCCACCGTGCGCACGCTGCGCCGCCAGCGCGAGATCGGTTTGCGCAAGCTGCTGGGCGCCAGCACCGGCCAACTGCTGCGGCAGTTCCTCAGCGAGTCGGTGCTGACCGCCATGCTGGCCGCCATCGCCGGCATCATGCTAGCGTGGCTGCTGCTGCCGACCTTCTCGAACCTGGTCAACCGCCATCTGGAAGGCATGGTTACCCCGCTGGCCTGCCTGATCGCATTGGGCTTCAGCGTGATCATCGGTCTGGTGGCCGGCGCCTATCCGGCGTGGCTGGCGCAGCATGCGCGTCCCGCCAGTGCACTGGCAGGACGCGGCAACAGCGAGACCGTCTCCGGCCTGTGGCTGCGCCGCTTGCTCACCGTGCTGCAATTCAGCAGCGCCATGGCGCTCAGTGCGGGCACGCTGGCGGTAGCCTGGCAGACCTGGTACGCCAGCCATGCATCACCCGGTTTCGATCCGGCGCACCTGCTGATACTGGACCTGCCCCGCGATAGTGAAGGCAAGCCGTCCGCCGATGCCATGCTCGAACAACTGCGCCGGCTATCTGGCGTGCAGGGCGTCGCCACCATTTCGGAAGCCGTGGGACGCGATGGCATGAAGTTAACCAATCTGGTCGCCACGCGCGACGGCGGTGAAATTCCGCTGGAGGCCAAATTCGTCAGCCCTAACTGGTTTGAAGTGAACCGCCTGACGCCCGTCTTCGGCCAAAGCTTCAATCCCGCGCTCGACCCGCACGATGAGAGTGACAAAGGCGGCGTGATGCTGAACGCCGCCGCTGCGGCAGCGCTGGGATTCGCCACGCCGCAGGAAGCGGTGGGCGTGACCATGCCGAAGGGCTTCCGCATCATCGGCATTGCGCCGGACTTGCGCTTCCAGGGCCTGCACGCACCGTCCAAAGCGCTGATCTACCGCGTGCGGCCAAGCAGCGTAGCGATGATACGCACCAGCGCCACGATGGAACAGGCGTACGACATGATCGACCCACTGTGGCGCCGCAACTTCCCCAACGCGATCATGACGCTGACTACGCAAGAAACGGTGCTGGCCGACCGCTACGCCGCCGACGCGCGGTTGATGCGCATCCTCGCCATCAGCAGCATCACGGCGATTGCGCTGGCGGCGTTCGGCATCTATGTACTGTCGGCCTACAGCGTGCAGCGCAGCCGGCGCGAGATCGTCCTGCGCAAACTGCACGGCGCTGCCGGCAAGCACATTGCGCTGATGCTGGCGCGCGAGTTCTCGGTGCTGGTCGGCGCAGGCGCCATCATCGGCCTGCCGCTGGCGGCGGTGGCAACGCAACGCTACCTTGCCAGCTACACCGAGCACGCACCGGTCGGCGTCTGGACACTGGCGGCGGCCTTGCTGCTGGCAGTCCTGGTCGCGCTGCTGGCCACCACCCGTCACACGCTGACAGCAATGCGCATGTCGCCGCTCCTGGCACTCAAGGACTAAGCGATGAAAAATTTTCGCCTCGGCTGGCGCCTGCTGTTACGGCAGCCTTTCAATACCGCCGTCGAACTGTTCGGCCTCGCCGCCGGTTTCGCGGTGTGCTTTCTGCTGACGGCGTTTTTGTACTACTCCTTCAGCTACGACCGCGATGTGCCGCAGCGCGAGCGCGTGTTCGTCATCAAGCACCGGCTGAACTTCATCCCGCAGCCGCAGTGGATGGAGTACACGCCGTTCGCGCTGCGCGAGGTGGCGCTGCGCAGCGGCCTGCCGCTGCAGGCCAGCGTCTGGTGGCCCAGCAAGGCGCAGCTGAACCAGAATGGCGCGCTGCGCGAGATCGACATCACCGCCGTCGATCCGGCATTCGAGCAGATCGCCGCACTGCGCGCGCTGCAAGGCGATCTGCGGCAGGCGCTGGCCACACCGGACGGCCTGGCGCTGACGCAGCAGGCGGCGCTGCAATTGCTGGGCACTAGCAAGGCGCTCGGCCGCACCGTCGTCATCAACCAGCAAGTGCTTCAGGTCCGCGCCATCCTGCCGGACCGGCCGTCCGCCAGCACCATGCAGTTCGGCGCGCTGGTCGGCATCGGCAGCACGCTCTGGTCTGAAAAGGAGCGCCAGCAGGTGTTGTCCAACTGGATGGGCATCGCCGGCCGCATTTACGTGAAAACCGACGCCAGCCCGCAGGCGTTGCAAAAAACGCTCCAGGACGTCGTCGACAAGGCGCCGTGGGACAACCTGGCGACGCCCGAAATGAAGGCCGCGCTGGCCGCGCGCAAAATGGTGGATATCGGGCTTGGACCGTTAAGCGAGGCTTACTTCGACCGCACGGTCGCCAACACCATGGGCGCCGGCCCGCGCGGCGACATGCGCATGGTGCTGGCGCTCGGCCTGGCCGGTTTGCTGATTCTGCTGCTGGCGGTGGTCAACCACATCAATCTGGCGACTGTGCGCACCTTCGGCCGCCAGCGCGAGATCGCCATGCGCCGCGTGCTGGGGGCAAGCACGCGTCAGCTGCTGGTGCAGTTCATGGCCGAGGCCATGCTGCTGTCGACCACCGCCGCCGCACTGGGCCTGTTGCTGGCGTGGCTGCTGCTACCGCTGGCGTCGGAACTGCTGCAACGTCCTCTGGATGGCGTGTTCACGCCGTTCGCTGCCGGCGCCGGGCTGCTGTTCGGCGCGGTGGTGGGGGCGTTGTCGGGCTGGTATCCGGGCTGGCTGGCGCGCGGCGTCGACATGCGCGCCACGCTGGCGCAGCGCAGC
>NZ_WWCT01000080.1 GCF_009857605.1 Duganella levis
TCGGCGCCGGCGCCGGCGGGGCTGACCGGCGCGCTCGGCGCATGGCGGAAGCGTGCCAGCACCTGCCGCGCGATGATCGGGCTGATCGGGCTGCCGCCGTTGGCCAGGCTGCGGATCTCGTCGCTCATTTTGGACGGCGAACTGTCCTTCAGCAGGTAGCCGGCGGCGCCGGCCTCGATCGAGCGCATCACGTGGGTCTCGTCGCCGAAGTTGGTGCTGACCATGATGCTGCAGCTGGGCCAGTGCAGCGCGGCGGCGCGGATCACCTCGATGCCGGAACCGTCCGGCAGGCCGAGGTCGACCAGCAGCACATCGGCCGGCGGCCCGGCCAGCAGCGCCAAGCCTTCGGCCTGGGTGGCGGCGCGGCCCACCAGCCGCATGTCGGCGCTGTCCTGCACCACCAGGCTGAGGGCGTGGCTGAAGTCTGGGTCATCTTCGACAATGGCGACGTGGATGGGGCGGGGATCGTGTGGGGCGGCTGGATTCATGTAGGCATTTTACGCGGATGACGGCGGCGGACGGCAGCCAAAACGGGGCTTGTAGCACATTCGTGCTACATACAAGAGGTCAGCGCGCCACATAAAATTGACACCAGTTTTATAGGCTCCGTTATTTCCCATGCAAGTCCCCCATATATTGCCGTCCGCGGCCGCCCGTGCGCCGCGCCGCCACCTGCTGGAATTGTCGTTGACCGGCCAGCCGCGCGCGTGGCGGGTACGCGAACACCGCTACCGTTGCAACGGCTATGGCCGCGCGCGCTGGGGCATGGACCTGGAAGGCGTGATGGCGGTGCTGGCCGCCGAGCATCCGCGCGCGCAAGCCACGCTGCGTCACGAAATCGACCGCCTCAGCGGCGAACAATGGCTGGAACTGACGGTGCCATCGGTGGCGCCCGGTCCCGGTCCGGCGCGGCTGCGCTATATGTTCGACGCCGACTATGCGCGGCTGTGCGAAGTCCACGTCTACTGGATCAGCGGCGGCGATCCGTCGCAGGAGCAGCGGCTGCCGCTGGTGCAGGCCGCCACCCGGCTGGCCGGCGACCTGATGAGCTACCGCTGGTCCGGCCTGACCACCTTGCGCGGCGCCGTGCGCGGCCCCGGCGCCTTGCTGCTGTTCTCCGGCCGCGACGAGGACGGCGCCAGCGTCGAAATCAGCCTGGACGGCGTGGCCTTCGACGTCA
>NZ_WWCT01000081.1 GCF_009857605.1 Duganella levis
GATTCCATCCATGTCAAGGGTAGGTAAGGTTTTTCGCGTTGCATCGAATTAATCCACATCATCCACCGCTTGTGCGGGTCCCCGTCAATTCCTTTGAGTTTTAATCTTGCGACCGTACTCCCCAGGCGGTCTACTTCACGCGTTAGCTGCGTTACCAAGTCAATTAAGACCCGACAACTAGTAGACATCGTTTAGGGCGTGGACTACCAGGGTATCTAATCCTGTTTGCTCCCCACGCTTTCGTGCATGAGCGTCAGTTTTGACCCAGGGGGCTGCCTTCGCCATCGGTGTTCCTCCACATATCTACGCATTTCACTGCTACACGTGGAATTCTACCCCCCTCTGCCAAACTCTAGCCTTGCAGTCACCATCGCCATTCCCAGGTTGAGCCCGGGGATTTCACGACAGTCTTACAAAACCGCCTGCGCACGCTTTACGCCCAGTAATTCCGATTAACGCTTGCACCCTACGTATTACCGCGGCTGCTGGCACGTAGTTAGCCGGTGCTTATTCTTCAGGTACCGTCATGAGGCGCAGATATTAGCCGCACCCTTTTCTTCCCTGACAAAAGAGCTTTACAACCCGAAGGCCTTCTTCACTCACGCGGCATTGCTGGATCAGGCTTGCGCCCATTGTCCAAAATTCCCCACTGCTGCCTCCCGTAGGAGTCTGGACCGTGTCTCAGTTCCAGTGTGGCTGGTCGTCCTCTCAGACCAGCTACTGATCGATGCCTTGGTAGGCTTTTACCCTACCAACTAGCTAATCAGATATCGGCCGCTCCAGGAGCATGAGGTCTTGCGATCCCCCACTTTCATCCTTAGATCGTATGCGGTATTAGCGTAACTTTCGCTACGTTATCCCCCACTCCAGGGTACGTTCCGATATATTACTCACCCGTTCGCCACTCGCCACCAGAGCAAGCTCCGTGCTGCCGTTCGACTTGCATGTGTAAGGCATGCCGCCAGCGTTCAATCTGAGCCAGGATCAAACTCTTTAGTTTAATCTCTGTTT
>NZ_WWCT01000082.1 GCF_009857605.1 Duganella levis
GCCGGTGCGACTGGTGCGGCCGCCACGACCGGCATCGCCGGCGTTGGCGACGCGGCCGATTGCGCCGCCGGCGCTGCAGCGGGCGCAGACGGCCGCCACACCAGCACCAGCAACACACCGATCACCACCGCCATGCCCAGCACCGCCAACAACATCGGCTTGCTAAACCGCGCCACCGACGACGCACTCTCGGCCGACTGCAACGTCGGCGCATGAAGGGTCGGCGAATTGCCCAGTTGACGTTCTGCTTGCGCCTTTTTCAAGGCTTCCAAAATATAAGACATAGTTTGCTATTCGTTTCGGTTAGCGCAGACGCGGTTCCTGCACACCGCCCAGCTGATACAGGCGGATAAAAGTCTTGGGTCCGGCCACGCCATCGGCCTTCAGGTTCTGCGCGGTCTGGAACTCGGTCAGGCGCTTGCGCAAGACCGCATCCAGCGGCTGGTTTTCCTGTGGCTTTTTCAGGTCATAGATTTGCGACAGGCGCTTGGCCAGCCAGTCTACATCCGGCCCCTGGTCGCCGCTATGCACCTCATCGCGCCAGACCTTGGGCGCGCGCCAGAAGGTGGAAAACTCGCCGTCATAGCGCGCCGTCAGCGCTTCCACGCTCAAAGTCTGCGGCTTGCCGCCGGCAGTGACGATGGTGGCTTTACCCTCGTCCAGCGCGGTCAGCAGCACGTAATTGGGCGCAGCAGGATCGTCGTGCAGCTTCAGCATCGTCGGACGGTCCAGCAGACGCACGTCCTCAATGCTGCCTTTCGCTTGCAGGCAACGCAGATTGGCGCGCGCCGCCGTCTGGCACGGGTCGCCGGCCGTCAGCGTCAGGCCCCACAGGCCAGCCAGCTGGCGCAGCGCAGCGGCAGCGTCGGTCCCAACCGGTGCAACCACGGCCACTGGCGCCGACGAGACAGCCACCCGTGCCACCGTCGGCGTCGCCGCCTGGGCATGCGCAAGCACC
>NZ_WWCT01000083.1 GCF_009857605.1 Duganella levis
CCAGCGCCGCAATCGCCGCGCGGCCGGCGCCGTGCAGCTTGCGCAGCACGATCTCGCGCGCGCGCCGCTGCACGCTGTGCGCCGCCAGCACATAAATGCCAAACGCCGCCAGCACCAGCACCACCGCAGTGGCGCAGGCCAGCAGGTGCGCCAGCCGCACATCGTCCGCATAGGCTTGCGCGTGGTAGCTGGCCGCATGCCGTATCACCGGCGGACGGGTAGGGAAGTAGCGCTGCCACGTGTTCAGCATGGCCTGTTCCACCGCATCGGTTGGGCCTTGCACGCGGGCCGTCAACAGCCGGCTGTTGGTCGACAGCGAATACATGATCGGCTGCACCGGATCGCGCAAGGTCTCCCAGCGCAGGTCCGGCGCCACGCCGACGATCCGCGTCTGGGTGCCGTAGATGCGCTGTCCCACCGCGTCGCGCGCCGAGGGCCAGCCCAATGCGCGTACCGCCGCCTGGTTGAGCATCACGCTTTCCTCGCCCTTGCTTTCCGCCTGGTCGATGCGCGGGTCGAACAAGCGTCCGGCCAGCGGCTGCAGGCCGTACACCTGGAAGAACGAGGCGCCTATCCAATGCACCGAGACGCCAATATCGGTGCCATCGTTGCGCTTGACGGTCATGCTGCCGTGCGTGCCGGTATGGTCGTCGCGGCCCGGCAGGTCGCTGCTGTCGGCCACGCCGGTGACGCCGGGCAGCTGCGCCAGCGCATCGCGGAAGGCACGACCGGCGGGATCGTTGATGTCGACCGGCAGTTCCGCCGTCAGCAGCGGCGCCGGATCGAAGCCGGGAGAGGCTGAGGCGGCAAACTGGGTTTGCCACAGGATCGCCAGCGCAATGCTGCCCATGCCGATGGCGGCGGCAAACTGCAGCGCGGTCAGCGCGCGCCGCAGCCAGGCGCCGCCATCGGCATGGG
>NZ_WWCT01000084.1 GCF_009857605.1 Duganella levis
GCCAGCGCCAGCTGCGGCGGCGCCGCGCCCGCGTGCCCCGCGCGAGCCCGCCGGCGACAAGATAGAAGTGATCAAGGGCCTGGACCGCAGCTCACAACAATTTTAAAGATAACCAGAGAGACTGATTGATGACCGTACTCCATCCTGCCGTCTTCGGCGTCCTGCTGGCCACCACGTTGGCACTGCCGCCAGCCCAGGCGGCCGCAGTCAAGGCGCCGGCGGCCGCGCCGGGCCAGACTTCCAGTGTCGAGCTGGGCGCCCAGATCGCCCTGTCGGAAGGCAAGTCAACGCTGATGCACCTGCCGTTCCCGGCGGCCCGCCTGGCGGTCGGCAACGCCCGCGTGGCCGACGTTATCCTGATCAATCCGAACGAAGTCTACCTGCTGGGAAAAACCACCGGCACGACCAACCTGATCGTCTGGAACAAGGCCAACCAGGCCACCATCATCGACATCGTCGTCGGCCTCGACACGGTGGCGCTACGCCAGCAGTTCGACCAGTTGTTCCCGACTGAAAAAGAGATCCGCATCACCGTCTCCGGCGGCGCCGTCATCCTGACCGGCACCGTGGCCGACTCGGTGCGCGCGGCGCAGATCGTCTCGGTCACCAGCGCTTACCTGCAGCGCAATAGCAGCACGGGCGCCAACGGCGCTGCACCGGCCGCAGCGGCGGGAGCGGCGGCGGCGGCTGCC
>NZ_WWCT01000085.1 GCF_009857605.1 Duganella levis
ATTCGGAAATCTGCGGATCAAAGCTTGTTTGCTAGCTCCCCGCAGCTTATCGCAAGCTACTACGTCCTTCATCGCCTGTAATCGCCAAGGCATCCACCATGTGCACTTATTCACTTGTCCCTATAACCTTGACGGCTATAGTTCAAGCATTTACTACTTTGTGATGATGAGTTTTACTACCCAGGCGTGTATCTGTCGACACACGCCTAATAAAACTTTACTTCTTCCAGATTGTTAAAGAACGATACTGCTTTTACCTAAACGCTTGTTTCTCAACGTCGCTTACGTAAAAACAGGTAGTGGTGGAGGATGACGGGATCGAACCGACGACCCCCTGCTTGCAAAGCAGGTGCTCTCCCAGCTGAGCTAATCCCCCTATGGGTACCACGAATACAGGCAACTGGTAGGGCTGGTTGGACTCGAACCAACGACCCCCGCGTTATCAACACGGTGCTCTAACCAGCTGAGCTACAGCCCCAATATTTGCTGTTCTTTTATTGTCTACAGTCGATAAGTGTGAGCGCTTGAAATCGTTCCGAAGAACTCTGCAAACTCTAGAAAGGAGGTGATCCAGCCGCACCTTCCGATACGGCTACCTTGTTACGACTTCACCCCAGTCACGAATCCTACCGTGGTAAGCGCCCTCCTTGCGGTTAAGCTACCTACTTCTGG
>NZ_WWCT01000086.1 GCF_009857605.1 Duganella levis
CCAGAAGTAGGTAGCTTAACCGCAAGGAGGGCGCTTACCACGGTAGGATTCGTGACTGGGGTGAAGTCGTAACAAGGTAGCCGTATCGGAAGGTGCGGCTGGATCACCTCCTTTCTAGAGTTTGCAGGTTCCTCGGAACCATTTCAAGCGCTCACACTTATCGACTGTAATGAATTAGAGAACAGCATCGGGGCTGTAGCTCAGCTGGTTAGAGCACCGTGTTGATAACGCGGGGGTCGTTGGTTCGAGTCCAACCAGCCCTACCATTGGGGGATTAGCTCAGCTGGGAGAGCACCTGCTTTGCAAGCAGGGGGTCGTCGGTTCGATCCCGTCATCCTCCACCAAACTGCCTTTACGAATGGCGCAGTTATTCGTAAGTGTAGTTCTCGTTCTTTAAAAATTTGGAAGCAGTAAGTAATTGTTATGACCCATGCGGGCAACTGCGTGGGTGGGTAATGATTGTAATATCATCAAACGTAACAACGTAATATCTTATTTCTATAAACGCTTCTTGTTTAGTCGCAGGAGCTAACGTTATAGGGACAAGTGAATAAGTGCACATGGTGGATGCCTTGGCGATTACAGGCGATGAAGGACGTAGTAGCTTGCGATAAGCTGCGGGGAGCTAGCAAACAAGCTTTGATCCGCAGATTTCCGAAT
>NZ_WWCT01000087.1 GCF_009857605.1 Duganella levis
GCTGGTGAGGCAATTGCACCGCTGCGAATTCCTGCAATCGGTCCATAACGTCGTATTGGTCGGTGGCCCTGGCACCGGTAAAACCCACCTCGCAACCGCACTAGGAACTCAGGCGATTGAGCAGCATAACTGCCGTGTCCGTTACTTCTCTACGGTCGAACTCGTCAACACCCTAGAACTGGAGAAGCAGCAAGGGAAAGCGGGCCATCTGGCCATGCGGCTGCTCCACACGGACTTGGTAATCCTGGACGAGCTGGGCTACCTTCCGTTTAGCCAGACTGGCGGTGCACTGCTGTTCCACTTAATCAGCAAACTCTATGAAAAAACGAGTCTTGTCATCACCACCAATTTAGGATTTTCTGAATGGGGATCTGTGTTTGGAGACGCTAAAATGACGACGGCGCTGCTTGATCGTCTCACCCATCATTGCCATATCATCGAAACGGGCAACGACAGCTATCGATTTAAGAACAGCTCAACTCAAACTACAGGAAAGGAGCGAAGGACCAAACTAATCCCAGCATAACCCCGAAAAATTAATCGAAGAGTGGGTCAGAATTCGATGCAAATTCCGGGTCAGAATACAGTGCAATCTAACA
>NZ_WWCT01000088.1 GCF_009857605.1 Duganella levis
GAGTGCCCGAAAGGGAACCATTACACAGGTGCTGCATGGCTGTCGTCAGCTCGTGTCGTGAGATGTTGGGTTAAGTCCCGCAACGAGCGCAACCCTTGTCATTAGTTGCTACGAAAGAGCACTCTAATGAGACTGCCGGTGACAAACCGGAGGAAGGTGGGGATGACGTCAAGTCCTCATGGCCCTTATGGGTAGGGCTTCACACGTCATACAATGGTACATACAGAGCGCCGCCAACCCGCGAGGGGGAGCTAATCGCAGAAAGTGTATCGTAGTCCGGATTGTAGTCTGCAACTCGACTGCATGAAGTTGGAATCGCTAGTAATCGCGGATCAGCATGTCGCGGTGAATACGTTCCCGGGTCTTGTACACACCGCCCGTCACACCATGGGAGCGGGTTTTACCAGAAGTAGGTAGCTTAACCGCAAGGAGGGCGCTTACCACGGTAGGATTCGTGACTGGGGTGAAGTCGTAACAAGGTAGCCGTATCGGAAGGTGCGGCTGGATCACCTCCTTTCTAGAGTTTGCAG
>NZ_WWCT01000089.1 GCF_009857605.1 Duganella levis
TGTGCGTTTGCTAGCTGAATTGACCCTGTCAGTTTGACCCGCCCGCCATACCCTGGCGAACGCTGCAACCCGGTCGTAAGACCCTTCAAAGCCCAACTCCTTTAGTTCTTCATGAAGCTGTTTCAAAGTGCGCCGCTGCTTGCGTGATTTGGCCGCCTCAGTCTTTAGTAGTCCCGAAAGCTGGAAAGCGTACTTGTCGATTGCGCTGGGTGAGCGCCTGTCTGCGTAGGAGGGCTCTGTCGTTTCCGAGCGCAGATAGCGTCGGACTGTGTTTCTTGAGATGCCAAGGCGTCTCGCGATTTCTCTTAGCGGGACCTGGTCACGAATGTGCCAGCGTCGAATAATGCCTAGTAATGCCACGTCGATCACTCCAATTCCCCACTCAATGTCATGAGTAGGATTGTGAATTAAACGTGGGTCAGTTTCGTGTGCAAATTATGCGGCAAAGTGGGTCAGTTTTGGATGCAAATCAACA
>NZ_WWCT01000008.1 GCF_009857605.1 Duganella levis
TGGCTGCGGTCCTCGTCTGCCGAGGCGGTCGCACCCGGCAGGCTGATGGCAAACACCTCGGCCGGCGGCGGGGTCGGCTCCGGCGGCGGCTTGGGCAGCGGCGCCGGCTTCACCACCACTGGCGGCGGCGGGCTTGTTTTTGCGGGCTGGGGCGCGCACAATCCACCCGGCGCGTCGCAAAACGGCGTGCTGCACGCACTCAGCACTGCGGCCGCCATGCACAGCAGCGTCAACCTCACACTATTCATCCTACCTACCCCCAATGAGCGACCTCGTATCCAGTTCCATCGCCAACCTGCCCGTCATGGGCGAAATGGCGCACCAGACCTATCCTAGCGCAACCTTGTACGTTGTGGCGACCCCCATAGGCAATGTGACGGATATTAGCCTGCGCGCGCTGCACGTTTTGAGCCTGGTCAATGCTGTGGCATGCGAGGACACGCGCAACACCGCCCAGCTGATGGGCCGCTTCGGCCTGCACAAGCCGTTGATTGCCGCGCATCAGCACAACGAGCGCGAGGCAGCCGAGGTGCTGATCGCCCGTTTGCAGGCCGGCGAGCGCATCGCGCTGGTGTCGGATGCCGGTACGCCGGCCGTGTCCGATCCGGGTGCGCGCATCGTCGATGCGGTGCGGGCGGCGGGCTTGCGCGTGCTGCCGCTGCCGGGGGCGTCGGCGGCGGTGACGGCGTTGTCGGCCAGCGGGCTGGTGAATGACCAGTTTTACTTTGTCGGTTTTCTGCCGGCCAAGGCCAAGCAGCGCGAAAATTTCCTCGGCACGCTGCGGGCGGTAACGGCGACCATGGTGTTTTATGAGGCGCCGCACCGCATCCTGGACTGCGCCAGCGCGCTGGCCTCGGTGTTCGAGCCGACCCGGCAAGTGGTGTTCGCGCGCGAGCTGACCAAGATGTTTGAAGAAATCCACCGCTGCCCGCTGTCCGAGGCGGAAGCATGGATCAAGGCCGATGGCCATCGGGAAAAGGGCGAATTCGTGGTGCTGCTGGAAGGCGCGCCGCCGGCGGATGATGAAAACGACGCCGATGCCGACCGCATCCTGCAAATCCTGCTGGCGGAACTGCCTGTCAAACAAGCAGCTGGGCTGGCTGCGCAAATTACCGGCCGCAAGAAAAATGCCTTGTACGACCGCGCTCTGCAATTAAAGAACGACGACTAGAATTTGCACTTCTTGTCGAAGGCCCACACCAGCGGGGCCAGCAGGCCGAGGCCGGCGCCTTTTTGCAGGCAATCGCCCTTCTTGGCGCTGGCCACGCCTTTTTGCAGCTGGGTCTCATGGTTTTCCGGATACAGCGGATGGTCATCCAACTGCGCCACCGGTAAGCCGGCGCGGGCCGGATCTTTTTCGTTGGCCACTTTGCGGGCGGTTTTCAGCGCCGCGTTCATATCAAACTGTTTTGGCTGCTGCTCAGGATGCAGCGGATCGGGCGCGGGTGGCAGCGTGATGGCTTGCGACTCGGCCGGCGGCGTCTGTGCGGCCACGGCGGGCTGCGGCTCAGCGGTTGTCTGCGTTGGCGTCGGCGCATGGCGAACGCGCGGCGCGGCCTTGGCCACATCCGGCTTGTTGCGCTTTGGTTGCGGCGGCGGTGGCGGTTCGATCCTGGCGACCATCTGCGGCGGCTTGAGCGGTTGCAGCCATACCGTCATGGTCCGCTCCGGCTGTTCGCGCGCCGGCGGATGGGATACACGATAGCCGAACAGCAGCACCAAATGCAGCGCCAGCGACACGGCAATGCCGGCCACCAGGCCGGGACGGCGGCGCAAGCTGGGCTGATCGAATGAAAAAGTGGCACGCATGATTTTTCGATCATAGCATCAAATTTAGTAGGCACTTGACGACCTTCCTGCCAGGCTGTATTATCTTGCTTCTTCGGAGTGTAGCGCAGCCCGGTAGCGCACCTGGTTTGGGACCAGGGGGTCCAAGGTTCGAATCCTTGTACTCCGACCAAAATCTAAAAACCCTGTTTGACGGTAACGTCAGACAGGGTTTTTTCCTATTCGCTCCCGATTTTGGCCCCTTCGTCGCATGCGCCGTTGCGGCGCCGCGCCGCCGGTAGAATGGGCCTTATGAATACGACACCTTTCTACCTCAAACCGGCCGCCATCGAGCACGATCCCACACTGGTGCGCCGCTACTACTGGCAATCGCTGCTGCGCTTGTGGAGCGGCATGGCGATCCTGATTGCCTGCTTCTACGGGCTGCTGATGCTGTGGGTGTTCCCGGCAGCCGTCCATGCCGGCATGCACTTCGGCTGGAACTGGCGCGTTCTGGCGCCCTTGCTGATCCCGTCGCTGATTCCGTCGGCCGGCGTGGCCAGCAGTGTCGGCCGACGCCTGAAGGAGCTGGCCGAAGCCGGCACACCGCTGACCGCCGAGATGTTCAGTTCGCGTCCTCGGCGCGTGCTGCAATCGCCGCTCGATCCGCTCAGCACCTACGACCTGTGCGCCGAGACCGCGTCCGGCCTGGCGCTGGGGATGGCACTGGGTTATCACGGGCCGGCGGTGTTCCGCCATTCGCCGTTCGCCGGCAAGATCGTGCTGGGGCCGTGGCGGCCGCTGTGGCTGGGCCGCAGCACCGAGGTGGTGGTGGCCGGCGATCCGGGCCAGCCGGTCGAGGTGCGCATCCGCCGCCGTTTCGGCATCAACTTCTTCTGCGTGCAGCGTGGCGAGGCACTGCACGCCGTGCAAACCATCGCCACCCACTTGCAGGATCAGCTGGCTCAACGCGACCGCGCGCTGCGCGCCGTCAAGCGCGAGCAGGAACTGGAGCGCGCAGCGCTGCAAGCGCGGCTGACGGCATTGCAGGCGCAGGTCGAACCGCACTTCCTGTTCAACACCCTGGCCAACCTCAAATACCTGATCCGCACCGATGCCGATACCGCGCAGCAGATGCTGGACCACCTGGTCGGCTACCTGCAAAACGCGCTGCCCGACATGCGTTCGGCGTCGTCGACGCTGGAGCGCGAACTGGCGCTGGCGCGCAACTACCTGTCCATCATGCAGATCCGCATGGGCCAGCGGCTGCGCTTCCGCATCGACGCCGAGGAGGCCGCACTGTCCCGCGCCCTGCCGCCGGCGATGCTGATCTCGCTGGTGGAAAACGCCGTCAAGCACGGACTGGAACGCGCCAGCCGGCCGGGCGAAATCATCATCAGCGCCACGCTGCGCGGCAGCGAACTGCGGGTGCAGGTATGCGATGATGGCGTCGGCCTCACCGAGCAGATGGGCCAGGGATTTGGACTGGCCAACATCCACGAACGTTTGCAGCTGCTGTATGGCGAGCGCGCGTCGCTGTCGGTGGCGGCGTCGGAACAAGGCGGCGTGCGGGCCACGCTGATCATCAAGGAGTAAGCATGCCGGTAGCACTGATAGTGGAAGACGAACCGTTGCTGATGGCCGAACTGCGCGACCAGCTGGCGGCGCTATGGCCGGAGCTGACCGTCGTCGGCCACGCGGAAAATGGCGTCGAAGCGGTATCGATGCTGGAAGCGCTGAAGCCGGACGTAGTCTTCCTGGATATCCAGATCCCCGGCCTGACCGGCATTGAAGTGGCGCGGCATGTGGGCGAGCATGCGCAGATCGTCTTCGTCACCGCCTATGCCGAACATGCGGTGCAGGCGTTTGAAGCCGGCGCGGTCGACTACATCGTCAAACCGGTGATGGCGGCGCGGCTGCTGCAAACAGTGAAACGCTTGAAGACGCGCAGCACGGCGCCGGTGCCGGCGGGCGTGTGGCAGCAGCTGGCGCCGGCGCCGGTGCAGCATCTCAAGTGGATCAAAGCGTCGGCCGGCAACACGGTGCGGCTGGTGATGGTGCGCGACGTGCAGTTCTTCCAGTCGGACGGCAAATACACGCGCGTGGTGACATCAGAGGGCGAAGCGCTGATACGCCTGCCGCTGAAAAGCCTGATCGAACAGCTGGACCCGGCGCAGTTCACACAAATTCATCGTGGCGCCATCGTCAACCTGGAAGCGATCGACCGCATCGAGCGCGATGGCACCTCAATGGAAATCCGCCTCAAAGGCCGCACCGACAAGCTGGCCGTCAGCGACGCCTACACGCGCCAGTTCCGGCAGATGTAAACTCCGGGGTCAGGTCCGGCACTTGGACACGAGCTCATGTCCAAGTGCCGGACCTGACCCCGGAGTTTAGCTTGCGCGCTTGGCGGCGATGGCGTTGCCGGCGCGGCTGGCGCCTTTGCGGTTGAGGAATTGCGAGATGAACTGGCCGGCATCCACCACGATATCGAGGTCGATGCCGGTGTCGATGCCCAGCCCCTGCATCATGTACAGCACGTCTTCGGTGGCGACGTTGCCGGTCGCGCCTTTGGCATACGGGCAACCGCCCAGGCCCGAGACCGACGAGTGGTAGATGGCGATGCCCAGTTCCAGGCTGGCGTAGATGTTGGCCAGTGCCTGTCCATAGGTATCGTGGAAGTGGCCCGACAAGCCGTCCACGCGGAATTCGCCGATGGCGCGTTCCATCACCGCCTGCGTCTTGCGCGGCGTGGCCACGCCGATGGTGTCGGCGATGTCGATTTCATCGCAGCCCAGATCGCGCATGCGGCCCACCACGTCGGCCACCGCATCCAGCGGCACATCGCCCTGGTATGGACAGCCGAAGGCGCAGCTGATGCTGCCGCGCAGGCGGATGCCCTGCTCTTTCGCCGCCTTGGCCACACCTTCAAAGCGCGCAATCGATTCGGCGATCGAGCAGTTGATGTTCTTTTGCGAGAAGGCTTCCGACGCCGAACCGAAGATCACCACTTCGTCCGCGCGCGCGGCCAGCGCCGCCTCAAAGCCCACCATGTTGGGCGTCAGCGCGGAGTAGATCACGCCCGGCTTGCGCGTGATGGCGGCCATCACGTCGGCGCTGGTGGCCATCTGCGGCACCCATTTCGGCGATACGAAGGCCGCCGCTTCGATGTTCTGGAACCCGGCGCTGGTGAGACGGTTCACCAGCTCGATCTTGATCTCGGCCGGGACGTTTTCCTTTTCATTTTGCAGGCCGTCACGCGGGCCGACTTCAACGATTTTGACTTGCTTCGGTAAGCTGCTCATTTCAATACCCCAGTGTGCGGTCAACCACGCCGGCGACTGGCTGGCCGGCTTCGGTCTTGCGGATGTTGTCGGCGATCTGCTGCACGCTCTCGCGGCGCAAGGTCAGCGCGGAGATGTGCGGCGTGATGGTGATGCGCGGCTCCTGCCAGAACGGATGCTGCGCCGGCAAGGGCTCGTTGCGGAACACGTCGAGCGTGGCGGCGGCGATGTGGCCGGACTTGATCAGCGTGATCAGGTCCGGTTCCGCAATATGCGCGCCGCGCGCGACGTTGATGATGTACGCGCCTTGCGGCAGCTTGCCCATATTGGTGCGGTCCATGATGTTGCTGGTCTCCGGCGTCAACGGCAGCATGCAGACCAGCACGCGGGTGCCGCGCAGGAAGGTGTCCAGCCCATCGGCGCCGTGGAAGGTCTGCACGCCGGGCACACTCTTTTCAGTGCGGCTCCAGCCGCGCAGCGGGAAGCCGAACGGCGCCAGCGCCTCCAGCACGCGCGCACCCAGCACGCCCATGCCCAATACGCCGATGGAGAAGTCTTCCTTGCGATGCTGCGGCAGCGGCGCCCACTGGCCGGCGCGCGCCTGCGTTTCGTATTCGTCGAAGCGGCGGAAGTAGCGCAGCGCGGCGTGCGTGACGTATTCGGCCATCTGGATCGCCATGCCGGCATCTTCCAGGCGGATGATGGGAATGTGCTGCGGCAGCGCGTCGCCAAACTTCAGCAGCGCGTCGACGCCGGCGCCGGTGACAAAGATGGCTTTGACGGTGGCCAGTTCGGCCAGCATCGCTTCCGGCGGCGACCACACCACGGCGTAGTCGCAGGCCTGGCATTTTTCGCCGGCGTGCCAGATTTCGATTTCTGCATCCGGCAGGTATTTGGCGAAGTCCTTGATCCACGGTTCGGTCTTGCCGTCGGCACGGTGTAGCAGGATGCGCATGGTGGTTCTCCTTTATGCCGCCTTGAAGGCCAGCAGCGGTGCGCCGTCTGCGACCTGGTCGCCGACGTTGTAGAGGATGTCGTCAATCACGCCATCGTGCGGTGCGGCGATGGTGTGTTCCATTTTCATGGCTTCCATGATGACCAGGGCCGTGCCTTTTTTCACTTCCTGTCCCTTGGCGGCGAGGACGGCGACGACTTTGCCGGGCATCGGCGCGGTCAGGCGGCCGCCTTCGGCTTCGGTCTCGCCGGCGTGGGCCATCGGGTCGTTCCAGGTCAGCTGGTAGTGAGCACCGTTGCTGAAGACGTGGAAGGTGTCGCCCTCTCGCAGAACGGCGCCACGCGCGGCTTGATCGCCGGTGCTGAACTGACGGCCGTCAGGTCCGTAGGTGACGCTGATGTCGTAGCTCGCATGCTCGTCGGCGAAGGACAGCTTGCGGGTGTAGGTCTGGTTCATGCGCCAGCCATTGGCCTGGGCCCATGGCTCGGTGCTGTGCGCCTGTTCGGCGTCGAGCAGCGCTTCCGCCGCCAGCGTGAGGGCGCTGTCCGGCGCCGGTTGCGCGGCCGGGAACAGCGTGTCGTGATTGCGTTCAATCAGGCCGGTATCCAGATCGGCGCTGGAGAAGGCTTGCCCTTCCACCAGCCGCTTGAGGAAGGCGATATTGCTGGCCAGGCCGACGATCTGGTACTGCGCCAGCGCTTGCGCCATGCGGGCCAGCGCCTGCTTGCGGTCCGCGCCCCAGACGATCAGCTTTGCGATCATCGGGTCGTAGAACGGCGAGATGGCGTCGCCCTCGCGCACGCCGGAGTCGATGCGCACTGCGGCGGGTGCTGCTGTCACGCCGCCAAGCTCGAACGAGACCGATTCCGGCGTGCCCAGATGGCGCAGCGTGCCGATCGACGGCAGGAAGCCCTTCTCCGGATTTTCGGCGTAGATGCGCGCTTCGATGGCGTGGCCGTTGATGACCAGTTCATGCTGCTGCTTCGGCAGCGGCTCGCCGGCGGCGACGCGCAGCTGCCATTCCACCAGATCGGTCCCGGTAATCATCTCGGTCACCGGATGTTCGACTTGCAGGCGGGTGTTCATCTCCATGAAGTAGAAGGTGCCGTCCTGGTTGGCGATGAACTCCACCGTTCCGGCGCCGACGTAGCCCACGGCGCGTGCCGCAGCTACCGCCGCTTCGCCCATCGCTGCGCGGCGTTCGGCCGGCATGCCGGGCGCCGGCGCTTCTTCCAGCACTTTCTGGTGACGGCGCTGCACCGAGCAATCGCGCTCGAACAAATAGATGCAATTGCCGAGCGTATCGGCAAACACCTGGATTTCAATGTGACGCGGGCGCTGGAGGTATTTCTCCGCCAGTACCTTGTCGTCACCAAAAGAACTGATCGCCTCGCGCTTGCAGGATGCCAGTGCATCCTTGAACTGCGTGGAGTTCTCTACCACGCGCATGCCCTTGCCGCCGCCGCCGGCCGACGCCTTCAACAGCACCGGGTAGCCGATGCTGTCGGCCTGCGTGTGCAGGAAGTCGGCGTCCTGCTGCTCGCCGTGATAGCCGGGCACCAGTGGCACCTTGGCTTTTTCCATCAGCTGCTTGGCGGCGGACTTGGAGCCCATCGCGCGCATGGCCGATGCCGGCGGGCCAATGAACACCAGGCCCGCTTCGGCGCAGGCGTCCGCAAACTCGGCGTTCTCGGACAGGAAGCCGTAGCCAGGGTGGATGGCTTGCGCGCCGGTGGCCTTGGCGGCGGCGATGATCTTGTCGCCGCGCAGATAGCTTTCCTTGGCGGCGGCAGGGCCGATCAGCACTGCTTCGTCGCACACGGCGACGTGCTTGGCGTTGGCGTCCGCTTCCGAATACACGGCCACGGTCTGGATGCCCATGCGGCGCGCGGTAGCGGCCACACGGCAGGCAATTTCACCACGATTGGCGATCAGAATTTTTGTAAACATCGTCTCTCTCTTTGCAGCTTATTTTGTAAATTCGCTGGAAGTTTTTTTATGGTGATGCTGAGTGAAGCTTGCTTTTAGCAGCCGCAGCTCTCTTTTTGTACCGAATCCAGTACGGCGCCACGGGTTTTCAGGCCCAGTTTTTCCAGCAGCGCGCGGTCATCGTTGGCTTCCGGGTTATCGGTGGTCAGCAGCTTGTCGCCGTAGAAGATCGAATTGGCGCCGGCCATGAAGCACATGGCTTGCACGGCTTCGCCCAGTTCGCGGCGGCCGGCCGACAGGCGCACGCGCGCTTTCGGCATGGTGATGCGCGCCACGGCGATGGTGCGGACGAATTCCAGCGGGTCCAGCTTGTCCTGGCCGAACAGCGGCGTGCCTTCCACCTGCACCAGGTGGTTGATCGGCACCGATTCCGGATACGGATTCAGATTCGCCAGTTGGGCGATCAGGCCAGCGCGCTGGTCGCGCGATTCGCCCATGCCGACGATGCCGCCGCAGCAGACCTTCAGGCCCGCTTCGCGCACGTGGCCCAGCGTATCCAGGCGGTCCTGGTATTCGCGGGTGGAGATCACGTTGTCGTAGAACTCAGGCGCGGTGTCCAGATTGTGGTTGTAGTAATCGAGGCCGGCGTCTTTCAGGCGCTGCGCCTGGTGTTCTTCCAGCATGCCCAGCGTGGCGCAGGTTTCCAGGCCCAGGGCTTTCACCGAGCGCACCATCTCTTCGACCTTGTCCATGTCGCGGTCTTTCGGGCTGCGCCAGGCGGCGCCCATGCAGAAGCGGGTGGCGCCGTTGTCCTTGGCCTGTTGGGCCGCATCCAGCACGGTGTCGATGTCGAGGATCTTCTTGGCTTCGACGCCGGTGTCGTAGCGCGCCGCCTGCGGGCAGTAGCCGCAGTCTTCTTCGCAGCCGCCGGTTTTGATCGACAGCAGCGTGGCCAGTTCGACGTCGCCGTCCGGGAAGTTGGCGCGCTGCGTTTGCTGCGCGCGGAACATCAGTTCATTGAACGGCAGTTCGTACAGCGCCAGTACTTCTTCGCGCGGCCAGGTGGTGGCAGCAGGCACGATCGGCGCCGTCGGGCGGTGCAGGGAAACGACTTTCGGTTCCTGGAGGGTAGTTTCAGACATCGGTTTTCCTTCTTCGTTCAAATTGCGGTTTGCAGCGGCCAGTGCGGCAGCTGCGTAAAATCGATATGACCGGCGGCCGCTTCGGCGGTCGGCTGGTCCAGGCGCGGCACGCGGCCCAGCAGCGGCGCAGGAATGCGCTGCGCCAGTGCGGTCACGTTTTCGTCGGCGAAGGCCATGTCGGCCTGGGTTTCATTGGCGACCCAGCCGGCCAGCTTCAGGCCGCGCGACAGGATGGCTTCCACCGTCAGCAGCGCGTGGCTGATGCAGCCGAGGCGCAGGCCCACCACCAGCACCACCGGCAGTTCCAGCTGCTCGGCCAGATCGGCGGTGTCGAATTCGTCGTTCAGCGGCACGATGAAGCCGCCCACGCCTTCCACCACCACTGCGTCCGAGGCGGCGTTGATTTCCACGTAGGCCGCCAGGATCGGCACCGGCGAAATTGTCACGCCTTCCAGCGCGGCGGCGATATGCGGCGCGGCTGGTTCCTTCAGCAGGAAGGGCGTGGTGATCGACTGCGGCAGATGGACATTGCCGGCGGCGGCCAACTGGTCGCAATCGTCGTTATGCCATTTGCCGTCCGCACCGAGTTCCGTGCCGGCAGCCACCGGCTTCATGCCGCAGGCGCGCACGCCGGCTTGCACCAGCGCGTGCAGCATGGCGGAGGAAATCAGCGTCTTGCCGATTTCAGTATCGGTGCCGGTGACGAAGCAGTTGAAGCGCGGCGGCAGGCCGCTGGCTGCCGCTGCCGGTTGCGTTTGAGGAGCGACTGCCAACACGGGATCGTCCAAGCTCATCTCAGGTCCTTTCCAATGCCAATGCATTAAGCGCGGTGATTAAGGTTGCCACTTCCTGGCGGGTATGCCCGGCCGAGAGGGTGACGCGCAAGCGCGCGGTGCCCGGCGCCACGGTCGGCGGACGGATCGCGCCCACCCACAGTCCTTGTTCGTACAGGGCCGCGCCGGCGCGCATGGTTTCAGCATTATCGCCGATCAGGATAGGCTGGATCGCAGTCTTCGAGGGCAGGCGCTGCCAGCGCTCCAGGCGCAGGCCCTCGTCCAATTGTGCCACCAATGCCTGCAGGCTGGCGCGCCGTGCGATGCCTTCGTCGCCTTCCAGCAGATCGAGGCTGGTCAGCAGCGCGTGCGCCAGCGCCGGCGGCGTGGCGGTGGTGAAGATATACGGGCGGGCTTTCTGGATCAGCGTTTCGATCACCGTTTCATGCGCGGCGACGAAGGCGCCACCGACGCCGGCGGCCTTGCCCAGGGTGCCCATGTAGACCAGGTTGGGCGACCGCAGGTTGAAGTGTTCCAGCACGCCGTGGCCTTGCGCGCCGAGCGCGCCGAAGCCGTGGGCGTCGTCCACCACCAGCCAGGCGTCATGCTGTTCGCACAGGGCCAGTAGCTGCGGCAGCGGCGCCAGGTTGCCGTCCATGCTGAACACACTGTCCGTCACTACGACCTTGGTAGCGGCCTTGCTGGCCTTGAGCAGCGCTTCCAGCGCCGGCAGGTCGGCGTGTGGGTAAACCTGCGTTTTGGCGCGGGACAGCCGGGCGCCGTCGATCAGCGAGGCGTGATTCAGTTCTTCCGAAAAGATCTCGGCTTGCTTGTCGCCGGCGGTGAGGCCGGTGATGACGGCCAGGTTGGCCATGTAGCCGGTGCAGAAGCTGATGGTGCGCGGCGCTTCCAGATGGTCGCCGACGAATTGCACCAGGCGTTCTTCCAGCATGGCGTGGGCGCGGATATGGCCGCTGATCAGGTGCGAGGCGCCGCTGCCAACGCCGTAGATCGCCGCGCCTTCCTGCAGCGCGAGCTTGATCTTGCGGTGGTTGGCCAGGCCAAGGTAGTCGTTGCTGCAGAAGGCCAGCAGTTCGCGGCCTTCCACGCGCACGCGCGGGCCGCATGGCGAGTCGACCGTACGGCGCTTGCGGATCAGCTGCTGGTCGTCCAGCGTTTGCAGCTGCTGCTTGAGTTGATTCAGCAGTTCCATCGTCAGCCCGCCATGACCTGGTTGAACACGGCCAGCGTGTTGGCGGCCAGGCCGTCGATTTCCTCGTCGCTGAGGATATACGGCGGCATCATGTAGACGGTGGAGCCGATGGGACGCATCAGCAGTTCGTGTTCGGTGGCGCTGGCGAAGAAGCGGCGCGAGAAGTCCTTCGGCGCGTCGATGGCGTCGAAGGCCCAGATCATGCCGCGCTGGCGGAAGTTGCGTACCTGTTCGTGCTGCGCCAGCGGTTGCAGTGCGGCGGTCAGGCGTGCGGCCTTGATCTTGTTGGTGTTCAGTACATCGTCTTCTTCGAAGATTTGCAGCGTCGCCAATGCGGCGCGGCAGGCCAGCGGGTTGCCGGTGTACGAGTGCGAGTGCAGGAAACCGCGCGTGACGTCGTTGCTGTAGAACGCCTGGTAGATTTCATCGCGCGTCATCACCAGCGACAACGGCAGGTAGCCGCCGCTGATGCCTTTCGACAGGCACAGGAAGTCCGGCCACACATTCGCCTGTTCGCAGGCGAAGAAGGTGCCGGTGCGGCCGCAGCCGACGGCGATTTCGTCGAGGATCAGGTGGACGTTGTGCTTGTCGCACAGCGCGCGCACCAGTTGGAGATACAGCGGATCGTGCATCGCCATGCCGGTGGCGCATTGCACCAGCGGCTCGATGATGATGGCGGCGATCTTGTCGGCGCGTTCGGTGAACAGGCGTTCGACATCGGCGGCGGCGCGGCGGGCGACGTCCTGCGCCGTCTCGCCGTCGGCGGCCTGGCGCGCATCCGGCGACATCACGGTTTGCGAAGCGCGCAGCAGCGGGCCATAGGCGTCCTTGAACAGCGCAACGTCGGTGACGGCCAGTGCGCCGATGGTCTCGCCGTGGTAGCTGCCCTTGAGGCAGACGAATTCCTGCTTGTCCGCGTGGCCGTTGTTGCGCCACGAGTGGAAGCTCATCTTGAGCGCGATTTCAACTGCGGAAGCGCCGTCGCTGGCGTAGAAGCTGTGGCCCAGCACATGGCCGGTCAGCGCCGACAGTTTTTCCGACAGCTCGATCACCGGTTCGTGCGTGAAGCCGGCCAGCATGGCGTGTTCCAGCGTATCCAGCTGGTCCTTCAGCGCGGCGTTGATGCGCGGGTTGGCGTGGCCGAACAGGTTCACCCACCAGGAGCTGATGGCGTCCAGGTAGCGGCGGCCTTCATGGTCGTACAGCCACGCGCCCTTGCCGCGGCTGACCGGGATCAAGGGAATGGTTTCGTGATGCTGCATCTGGGTGCAAGGATGCCATACGCTGCGCAAGCTGCGTGCTACCCAGTCGCTTTGTTTATTCAATTCCAAAACTGCTCCTATCGCGTCATTCCCGCGCAGGCGGGAATCCATGCTGAGGACGCGCTCACACTCAGCATGGATCCCCGCCTGCGCGGGGACGACGAAGTTAACTAATCAACCAGGCGGGCTTGCGCTTCTCCAGAAACGACGCCACGCCTTCGCGCCCCTGGTCGGAGGCGCGGATTTGCGCGATGCGTTCGGCGGTATCGGCCAGCAGCGCATCGTTGACGGGTTGCCCGGCCACGTCGCGCACCAGCACTTTGGCTTGCTGCACGGCGTTCGGGCTGTTATTGATCAACGCCTTGACGATCTCCGTCACCTTGGCGTCGAGCGTCTCCGTACTCACTACTTCGTGGGCGAAGCCGATGCGCAGCGCTTCCTGCGCGCCGAAACGTTCGGCGGTCAGGAAGTAGCGGCGCGAGGCATTCTCGCCCATGGCCTTGATCACATACGGCGAAATCGTCGCCGGGATCAGGCCCAGTTTCACTTCGCTCAGGCAGAAATTCGCTTCTTCCACCGCGACGATGATGTCACATGCGGCCACCAGGCCCATGCCGCCGGCGTAGCAGTCACCCTGCACCTTGGCCACCACCGGTTTCGGACACAGGTAAATGGTGCGCAGCATTTCCGCCAGTTGCAGCGCGTCGGCGTGGTTTTCGGCGTGCGTGTAGCCCGCCATTTTTTTCATCCAGTTCAGGTCCGCGCCGGCGCAGAAGGCCGGACCGTTCGCCGCCAGCACGATCGCGCGCAGGTCGGCATCTTCACCGAGTTCGCTGAAAGCCTGCTTAATTTCGGCGATGGTGGTTTCGTTGAAGGCGTTGCGCACGTCCGGCCGGTTCAGCGTTACCGTGGCGACGCGGTCTTCGCGCGTGATGGTCAAGGTTTCAAAGGCCATGCTCAATCCTTGGTTTTAACTTCGGTCGGCATGCCGACGGATTTCAGGAAGCGTTCCGTGTCCGGCCACCAGACCGATACGCCGTCCGGGCTGGCGCTCATGCCATGCGCGTCTTTTTTGAACGGGCCATACGCCACCAGCTGCGCCTTGCCGCCGGAGCTGGTGTAGGCCTGGTACATCTCGGACGCCAGCTGCGGGCCGAAGTGGGTGTCGTTGGCGCCGTAGAACCAGATGCTCGGCACCTTGGTGGTCGCACCCCATTGCTTGAAGGCGTCCACCAGTGCGCCTTGCCAGTCGCAGTGCGAGCGGCTGTTGACGCCACCGGCAAAGTTGATGATGCCGCGCACGCCGTGGATCTCATGGCTGCCGGCGGCGATGGCGGTCAGGCCACCGTGCGACTGGCCGGCGAGGATGACGTGATCCTGATCCGCCCATGGCTGCTTCATCACATACTGCATGGCGAAGAACAGCGAGTTGGCTTGCTGCTCGCCGTTGTCCTTGGCCTCGCAGTGCGAGTTGACGTAAGTGCCGCCCGATCCCGCAAAACCCATGCGCATCGGGATCACCACCGCGTAGCCGCGCTTGACGAATTCCTGGCTGATGACCGGGAAG
Source organism: Duganella levis (assembly GCF_009857605.1). GTDB lineage: Bacteria > Pseudomonadota > Gammaproteobacteria > Burkholderiales > Burkholderiaceae_D > Rugamonas > Rugamonas levis. The sequence continues at coordinate 13,893 of NZ_WWCT01000008.1, forward strand.
GTGGCCCGCTTCTGCAAATGCGCGTCGCCGCCGTCTTTGCCGTGATTCATGAACAGCACCGGGAACGGACCGGCTCCCGGCGGCTTGTAGATGGTGGTTTGCAGCGTGATCTGCGCGCCGCCGATGTTGGCGGGAACCGCCACTACCTGTTCAGGCAATATCATCATGGTCACATCCGGAAGACACCGAATTTGGTGTCTTCAATTTCCGCGTTCATCGCGGCGGACAGGCCGAGGCCCAGCACCATGCGCGTATCGGCGGGATCGATCACGCCATCGTCCCACAGGCGCGCGGTGGCGTAGTAAGGGTGGCCCTGATGCTCGTATTGTTCCTTGATCGGCTGCTTGAAGGCGGCTTCCTCTTCCGCCGACCACGCGCCGCCTTTGCCTTCGATGCCGTCGCGCTTCACGGTGGCCAGCACAGATGCCGCCTGGTCGCCGCCCATCACCGAGATGCGGGCGTTAGGCCACATCCACATGAAGCGCGGCGAGAAGGCGCGGCCGCACATGCCGTAGTTGCCGGCGCCGAAGCTGCCGCCGATGATGACGGTGAACTTGGGTACCGCCGCTGTCGCCACTGCCGTCACCATCTTGGCGCCGTTGCGGGCGATGCCTTCGTTTTCGTATTTGCGACCGACCATGAAGCCGGTGATATTTTGCAGGAACACCAGCGGGATCTTGCGCTGTGCGCACAGCTCGATGAAGTGTGCGCCTTTCAGCGCCGATTCGGAGAACAGGATGCCGTTGTTGGCGATGATGCCGACCTTCATGCCGAAGATGTGGGCGAAGCCGCACACCAGCGTGGTGCCGTAGCGCGCCTTGAATTCATCGAACTCGCTGCCGTCGACGATGCGGGCGATGACTTCGCGCACGTCGAACGGCTTGCGGGTGTCGACCGGGATCACGCCATACAGCTCCGATGCGGCGTAGGAAGGCTCTACGGCCTCACGTAACGCGCCCTGCTGCGGCTTGGTGCGGTTCAGATTCGAGACAATGGTGCGCGCCAGCGACAGCGCATGCAAATCGTTCTGCGCCAGATGGTCGGCCACGCCGGACAGGCGCGTGTGCACATCGCCGCCGCCCAGGTCTTCCGCCGTCACTACTTCGCCGGTGGCGGCCTTCACCAGCGGCGGGCCGCCGAGGAAGATGGTGCCCTGTTCCTTGACGATGATCGATTCGTCGCTCATCGCCGGCACGTAGGCGCCGCCAGCGGTGCAGGAACCCATCACCACCGCGATCTGCGGAATGCCCTTGGCCGACAGGTTGGCCTGGTTGTAGAAGATGCGGCCGAAGTGATCGCGGTCAGGGAAGACGTCATCCTGGTTCGGCAGGTTGGCGCCGCCGGAGTCCACCAGGTAGATGCACGGCAGGTTGTTCTGGTCGGCGATTTCCTGCGCGCGCAGGTGCTTCTTGACCGTCATCGGGTAATAGGTGCCGCCCTTGACGGTGGCGTCGTTACAGACGATCACGCATTCCTGGCCGGCCACGCGGCCGATGCCGGTGATGATGCCGGCCGATGGCGCGGCGTTGTCGTACATGGCGTAGGCGGCCATCTGCGACAGTTCGAGGAAAGGCGTGCCGGGATCGAGCAGCATCTGCACGCGGTCGCGCGGCAGCAGTTTGCCTCGCGCCACATGCTTGGCCGACGCCGCTTCGCCGCCGCCGAGCGCGATGTTGGCGACCTTGTCGCGCAAATCGTCGACGACGGCCTGCATGGCGGCGGCGTTGGCCTTGAAATCCTCGCTACGAGGGTTGAGCTTGCTTTCGATGTGCGGCATGGCTTTTCCTTTGTCTGTCTATTCTGGAAAACTACCGTCAACGTAAAACCAGCGCAGGTCTCCTCCTTCTGCCGGTTCGCGTACAAAGTTGCTGATCTCGTGCAGGCGCTGGGCCCGGCCATTGATCTTGAACCGGGCGACGAATTCCACCGTATCCCGGGTGAGGTCGGCTTCATTTGCTTTACGTTGACGTAAACGTAAAGCAGATTTTACCTCAAGTCCCAGCCATTGCACCTTTTCCTCGTCGCTCATGATGGGCTCGGTTGGACGGGTGCTGGCGTGCCACGTGGCCAGCAGGTAGGGCTCGTTGCGCTGGCCGTAGGCGGTATAGCGCGAGCGCATCAGGGCCTCGGCGCTGGGCGCGATGGCGGTCCCGGCGATGTACGGGCCGCAGCAGGTGGCGAGCGACGGGCCGCCGCAGGGGCAGCTGGCAGGCGCGGTGGACTTCTTGGACATGGTCGGAAACAGTCTCGGCTGGTGGTGCAAACCCCGCATTATCCGCCAAATATGCGCATTCCGCCGGGTCCGGAGTTACGCTACTTGTAGAAATATTGTTGCTTCACACCGCACGCGGCGCACACCGTTTTCCGCATCGCTATTACACTAGCGGAGTGAGGAGAATTGAATGAGCCAGACCAGTTTTGAATTCAAGGCGGATGCCAACGACAGTTCGCCGTTGTACATGCAAATTGCCCGCAAATTGAGCGACGATGTGCTCAATGGCCGCTACCAGGTGGATCAGGCGCTGCCGTCGGAACGCACTTTGTCGGAACTGTTAAACGTTTCGCGGGTCACCGCGCGCAAGGCAATCGACCAGCTGGTGGACCAGGGACTGGTGGTGCGCCGTCGCGGCTCCGGCAACTATATTGCGCCGCGCATCGAACAGCCGCTGTCCAACCTCACCAGTTTTTCGGAACAGTTGCAGCAGCGCGGCCACATTCCCGGTTCGCGCTGGCTCAAGCGCGCCATCGTCGCGCCGACGCCGGAAGAGCAGCTGAGCCTGGGGCTGTCGCCGTATTCCAAGGTGGCGCGGCTGGAACGGTTGCGGCTGGCCGATGACGTGGTGATGGCGTACGAGGTGTCGGTGTTGCCGCAAACGGTGCTGAACGACCCGAATGCGGTCGGCAACTCGCTTTACCAGTATCTGGACAGCATCAACAAATCGCCGGCTCGGGCCTTGCAGCACATCCGCGCGATGAATGCGTCGGCCGACCTGGCGGCGCAGCTGGGCGTGCCGGAGGGCCAGGCGCTGCTGTACATCACCCGGATTGCCTATCTGGAAACCGGCGAGGCGATGGAGCTGACCCATTCGTATTGCCATAGCGATCACTACGATTTCGTCGCGGAGATGCGCCGCGCTACTTAAATCCCATGCTCAAGACCGAGACGCCGAGTACGCAGCATCCCCAGTTGGACCTCTACCCGGTGGAGGCCCTGGTCGATGCCTTGGTCGACGACCAGGCGCTGGCGGCGCAGGCGGTGAAGGCGGCTGCGGCCAGCATCAGCGCGGCGGTGACGGCGATGACGCCGCGCGTGGCGGCCGGTGGACGGCTGGTATATGTCGGCGCGGGCACCTCGGGGCGGCTGGGGATTCTGGACAGCGTGGAACTGTCGCCGACCTTTTCCTGGTCGCCGGAGCGGGCCATGGCGCTGCTGGCCGGCGGCCTGGGTGCGATGTTCCAGGCGGTCGAAGGGGCGGAAGATGACCGCAACAAGGGTGCGTCCGACCTGCGCCTGCTCTATCCCAACTACAACGATGTGATTTTGCTGGTGGCGGCGTCCGGTACCACGCCGTACGTGCTGGGCGCGTTGCAGGCGGCGCGCACGGTGGGCGCGCTGACGGTCGGCATCGCCAACAATCCTGGCACGCCGCTGCTGGGTGGGGCCGACATCGGCATCTGCCTCGATACCGGCCCGGAAGTGATCTCCGGCAGCACCCGGCTCAAGGCCGGCACGGCGCAAAAGATCGCGCTGAACACATTGTCGAGCGCGCTGATGGTGCGCTTGCATAAAGTCTACGGCAATCTGATGGTCGACCTGCATCCGACCAACGTCAAGCTGGTGGAGCGCGCCATCCACCTGACCATGCACGCCACCGGCGCCACCGAAGCCGCCGCGCGCGCAGCGCTGGAGCAAAGCCACTTCCACGTCAAAACCGCCATCGTCGTACTACTGAAACACCTCCCTGCCGACCAGGCACAAGCCCTGCTGGACGCCACCGACGGCAACCTCCGCACCGCACTAGACTAAAACCCGGGGTCAGGTCCGGCACTTGGACACGAGCACAGCCTTAGCGAAGACTAGGGCTGTGCTCGTGTCCAAGTGCCGGACCTGACCCCGGATTACGGATTAGACGCGATACTGGGTGTTGATGATGTAGATCTCGAAAATCATCGAGGCGGTGGCGATCAGCATGGCGTTTGCCGCCAAGAGTTTGCCGAGGCCGCTGATGCCGGGCTGCTTTCGTAGCTTGTTGCGCCAGGCGCGGAAGCCAAGGTAGATCGTCACGGGACCCAGGATGAACGGCGTGATCATCAGAAATAGCAGCGGGTAGGACAGCAGGATCAGCAAATACGTCAGCAGGTACATGATTTGGTTGCGTTCTGTGGAAGGTAACCGTATCGTACCTGCGATGAAAATAACCAGTCGCAACGCAAATCCCTGGGCCTGGGTGCCCAGCGTGTCCTTCAGCCAGGGCGTGCCCTACGTCGCGGTCATGCTGCTGTCGACCGTCATGTACAAAAACCTCGGCATCTCGAATGCCGATCTGGCGTTTTATACCGCCTGGCTGTACCTGCCGTGGGTGGTCAAGCCGCTGTGGTCGCCGATTGTGGAGATGTTCGGCACCAAGCGCCGCTGGACGGTGCTGATGCAGCTGGTCGGCGGCGCCGGGCTGGCGGCGGTGGCGCTCACGCTGCACGCGCCCGATTTCTTCCGCTGGACGCTGCTGATCTTCTGGCTGATGGCGTTCTCGTCCGCCACGCACGATATCGCTTCCGATGGTTTCTACATGCTCGGCTTGCCGACCCAGCGTCAGCAGGCCGCTTTCGTTGGCGTGCGCAGCGCGTTCTACAAGCTGGCGATGATCAGCGGGCAAGGCGGTCTGGTGTATCTCGCCGGCCAGCTGATGAAAGCCACCGGCGATCCGGTGCACGCCTGGTCGGTGGTGTTTGCGTTGATGGCGGTGCTGTTTCTGGCCTTGTGCGGCTATCACCAGCTGATGTTGCCGCGTCCAAGTGACGATCGCCGCCACACGGCCGGCGGCGCGCTGTGGCAGGATTTTGTCCACACGTTCCGCAGCTTTTTCCAGAAGCAGGAGATCGGCGTTACGCTTGGCTTCCTGCTGCTGTATCGCCTCGGCGAAGCGCAGTTGCTGAAGATGGCCGCGCCGTTCCTGCTCGATCCGCGCGCCAAGGGCGGTCTCGGCCTCAGCACGTCGGATTTCGGCCTGGTCTACGGCACCATCGGCGTGTGCGCGCTGGTGCTGGGCGGGCTGGCCGGCGGGGTGGTGGTGTCGCGTTTCGGCCTCAAGCGCGCACTGATGCCGATGGTGGTCGTCATGCACGTGCCGGACCTGGTGTTTGTGTATCTGGCCACGGCCTTGCCGGGTAATCTGGCGCTGGTGTCGCTGTGCCTGGCGGTGGAGCAGTTCGGCTACGGTTTCGGCTTTGCCGCCTTCATGCTGTACATGGTGCTGGTGGCCGATGGCGAACATAAAACCGCCCACTATGCGCTGTGCACCGGCTTCATGGCCCTCGGCATGATGTTGCCGGGCATGGTCAGCGGCTGGATCCAGCAGCAGCTGGGTTATCAACAGTTCTTCATCTGGGCGTGTATTTCGACTTTGCCGGCGTTTGTGCTGGCCGCACGGGTGCGCATCCCGGCCGAATTTGGCCGGCAATAGCCATTACAATACGGTCTCAACTGATGCGGAGAGTGGTTTTGGTTTTTAATGCGAAGAAGCGGCTGACTTTGTCGGCTGGCGTGGCGGCTGGTCTGGCGGCGCTGCTTGATGGATGTTCCAGTACGCCGACTGCGCCCGTGCCAGAAGCTGGCGTGACGACGTCTGCCCGTCCCGCAGTACCGGCCCCAGCCGGATCGTTGCCGGCACCGGGACCGGCGGTGGCTTTCGATCCCACTATGCCGCCGGCGGCGCCGCGTGAGTTCCGCGCGGCCTGGGTGTCCACCGTCGCCAATATCGACTGGCCAAGCCGCAGCAACCTGACCATGGCCAAGCAGCAAACCGAAGCCCTCGCCATTCTGGACCGCGCGCGGGCGCTGAATCTGAACGCCATCGTGCTGCAAGTGCGGCCGAGCGCCGATGCGATTTATCCGTCCGAGCTGGAACCGTGGTCGGAATTCCTCACCGGCCAGCAGGGACGCGCGCCGGCGCAGCCGTGGGATCCGCTGCAATTCTGGATCGAACAGGCGCACGCGCGCGGGCTGGAACTGCATGCGTGGTTCAATCCCTACCGCGCGCGTCACGCCACTGCCAAGTCGCCGCTGGCCGCCAACCATATCGGCCGCAGGCTGCCGGAGGTGATCAAGCCTTACGGCCGCTATCTGTGGATGGACCCGGGCGAAGCGGCCGCCTCGCAGCACACGCTGGACGTGGTGCTGGACGTGGTGCGCCGCTACGATATCGACGGCGTGCATATCGACGATTACTTCTATCCGTATCCGATCGATACGCCGAATGCGGCCGGGCCGGAAGGCGTGGCGCTGGACGCCAGCACCAGCAGCGGCGGCAAGCAGGAACTGGAATTCCCGGACCAGCTGTCATGGCAGCGTTACCTGCTGTCCGGCGGCACGCTGGACCGCGCGCACTGGCGCCGCCAGAACGTCAACTCGCTGATCGAAGCGATGTACCTCGGCATCCACAAGGAGAAGTCGTGGGTACGCTTCGGCATCAGCCCCTTTGGCATCGGCCGGCCGGACCGTCGTCCCGCCGGCATCGTCGGTTTCAGCCAGTACGACAAACTGTATGCGGACGCGGAAATGTGGCTGGCCAACGGCTGGCTCGACTACCTTGCGCCGCAGCTGTATTGGCCGGTGGCGCAGGCGCCGCAGGCGTTCGATGTGCTGCTCGATTACTGGCTGGCGCAGAACACGCACGCGCGCCATGTGTGGCCTGGCCTGTACACCAGCCGCATCGACAACAGCGCCAAGGCGTTCGCGCCGGAGGAAATCGTCAAACAGATCGGCGTCACGCGCAGCCGCAGCGGCGTGCGCGGCCACCTGCACTTCTCGATTGCGGCGCTGATGGAGAACCGCAAGGGCATCAGCGATCAACTGAGAACGCAGGCGTATCAAACCGCCGCGCTGACGCCGCCCACGCCGTGGCTGGGCAACGATGCGCCGGCCGTGCCGCAAGCGGCCGCGCGGCGTGACAGCAATGGCGTGGCGGTCAAGTTGTCCGCCGGCGCCGGCAAGCCGGTGGCGCATTATGCGATCTGGTCGCGCTACGGCAATGAGTGGCGCTTTGCGGTAGCGCCGGCATCGCGTCCGGTGCTGCTGCTGGCCGACGACGCGGCGGGTGCGGCGGCGCAGTCGGTGGTGGTCAGCGCGGTCGACCGCCTGGGGAATGAAAGCGAACGGATACAGGTCTACACACGGAGCTGATGATGAGCGATCTCGGTCTGGGCATCGATGCAGGTGGCACGCAAACCCGTTGGGCCCTGGCCGATGCGGCGGGGGCGATTGTGGCCGAGGGCAGCGTGGGCGGCATGTCGGCCACGCAGATGAACAGCACCGCCGGCCGCGATGCGGTGCGCGGCATCTTCGCCATGCTGGCGACGCAGGTGCGGGCCTCCGGCCAGCCGCTGCGCGCGTGCGCCGGCCTGACCGGCTTTGACGGCGCCAGCACGCAGGTGACGCAGTTGCTGGCGGAGGCGCTGAAGATCGCGCCGGCCGCCATCAGCATGCGCAACGACGTGGAGATCGCGTATCTGGACAACTTTGCGCCGGGCGAGGGCTATCTGGTGTACGCCGGCACCGGCTCCATCGCCGCGTGGATCGACGCCGGCGGCCAGTTCCACCGCGCCGGTGGACGAGGCGTGACGCTGGATGACGGCGGCGGCGGATTCTGGATCGCACGCGAGGCCATGCGGCATATCTGGCGGCTGGAAGATGAGCAGCCGGGCGCGTGGCAGCAGTCGGCTATGGCGCGCGCGGTGTTCGACCAGATCGGTGGCAGCGACTGGGCCTTGTCGCGCCAGTTCATCTACGGCCAGGATCGCGGCGCCATCGGCAGCCTGGCGCTGGCCGTCGCCGCCAGCGCGGATGCCGATCCGGTGGCGCGGTCGATCCTGGAAAACGCCGGCCGCGAATTGGCGCGCATTGCGCTGGCGCTGGTGGGCCGCTACGGCGCGCGTCCGATCACGCTGGGCGGACGGGCGGCGCAGCTGCATCCGCTGATCGCGCAAAGCATGCGCGCCGCGCTGCCAGCTACCTTGTCGCTGACGCAGCGTCACACGCTGGCGCACCACGCTGCGGCGCGGATTGCTCTACACTCCCCTGATTGAATCGATAGCCGAGAGACGCCATGAAGATAGTTCCCCTGCTTGCCCTGACCGCGCTGGTCGCCGGTTGCGCCACGGTGCCGCCGCCCGGACCTCGGCTGGACCATACGCTGACAGCGCGCGCGCAGAGCGAACGTATCAAGTACATCATCGTGCATTACACGGTGAGCGACACGCCGCGTTCGATCAAGACGCTGACCACCGCCGACGTCAGCGCGCACTACCTGCTGACCGATACCGATCCGCCGTTCTTCTACACGCTGGTGGATGAATCGCGCCAGGCCAACCACGCGGGCTACAGCAGCTGGAAGATCTACAACCAGCTCAATTCCGCCTCGATCGGCATCGAGATTGTCAATCCGGGCTTCAAGGAGACGCCGGAGGGTCGCGTGTATGCGCCATTCAAGCAGTCACAAATCGACCAGTTGATTTTGCTGTTGAAGGATATCGTCAAGCGCCACAACATCGCGCCGGGGAATATCCTCGGCCACAACGATATCGCGCCGCAGCGCAAGCAGGACCCGGGGCCGCTGTTCCCGTGGAAGCAGCTGGCCGATGCCGGCCTGATTCCGTGGCCGGAAGCCAGTCGCGTGGCGGCGCGCCTGCCGGGCTTCCAGGAGCAGCTGCCGGAAGTGGCCTGGTTCCAGCGCAAGCTGGCCGACCATGGCTACGCCGTGCCGCAAACCGGCGAACTGGATCAGGCCACGCGCAACGTCATCTCGGTATTCCAGACCAAATACCGCCCGGCGCTGTACGACGGCACGCCCGACGCGGAAACCGCCGCCATTCTCGATGTGCTGACCAGTCCTGTGCCTACCTTGCCTAACTTGCCTGCGCCATCCACCGCGCCGGCAGCGGATGGCGGCCAATAACCTCAGTCCTTGAGCGCGTTCAGGATCGCATAAGCGGCCTTGACGCGGTCGGCGATCGGGTAGTTCTTGTTCGCCAAAATGACGATGCCGATTTTCTTCGCCGGGATAAAGGCGATGTAGGCGCCGAAGCCGTTGGTGGCGCCGGTCTTGTTGTACCAGACGTTGTCGGATGGCGGCTTGGGTGGCGTCAGCAGCGTGGCCGGATTGGCTTCGCGGCTCATCTTGCTGGAGTTCCCATCCTGTAGCGTGTCCAGCGACACCGGCATCGCATAGCGTTCCCAACCCAGTCCCTGCACCATGCCGCCGACGCGGTAGTAGCCGATGTGCGTGCCTTCGATGGCGCTGCGCAGCGTGGCGTCCAGGTGACTCGGATCGATATTCGCCTGCACGTAGCGGATCAGGTCCGAGGTGCTGGAGCGCACGCCGTAGGTCTGGCCCGAGAACAGCTCCTGTCCCATGCGGACTGGCTTGTTCTCCTGGTTGTAGCCCCAGGCGTAATTGGGCATCGCGCTTGGCGGCATGCGCAGGTAGGTATGGGTCATGCCCAGCTTGGGCAGGATCTGCTTTTCCAGCACGTCGGCCGGATTGGCTTTCAGCGACAGGCCGGCCAGGTGGCCGAACATGCCGAGGCTGGGATTCGAATACACGCGCACCTGGCCCGGCGCGGCGCTCGGCTTGAAGTGGCCGAAGTAGGTCAGCATGCCTTGTTCATCGTCGCTCACGTCGTCCGGGAACTGCAACGGCAGGCCGCCGGCGGTGTAGGTGCCGAAGTTGAGTACCGTGGCTTTGTCGAGCGGCGTGCCTTTCAGCTTGGGCACGTAGCGGCCGGGATGATCGTCCAGCGACAGCTTGCCCTGCACCAGCGCATACGACGCCATGGTGGCGGTGAAGGTCTTGCTGACCGAGCCCAGTTCAAACAGAGTGTGTTCGCTGACCGGCGTGCCGCTTTCCTTCGACGCCACGCCGTAGCTGAAGAAAGCCGGCTTGCCGTCGATGGTGATGGCGACGGCGATGCCCGCCACGTCGTGCTCTTTCATGATCGGCTTGATGGCCTGATCGACTACGGTTTGCAGGTCGGCAGCGCCGGCGACGGGTATGCAGCAGCCTGCTGCGATGGCAAATGCCATGCGGCTCAGTGTAGACAAGATGTCTCCTTGGGTGGGTGGTGGGTTAAAGCGTGTCGAGTTGGGTGGCGACGTTGCGCAGGAAGGCGTCGCGGATGCGCGGGCCGGCGAAGACGTCCTGTCGGTGGTCCAGCGTCATGTTGGCGAAGACGATGGTGCGGCTGCCCTTGGTGGCCCAGCCAACGTACCAGCCGTACTGGCGGTCGTCGTCGCTGTTGATCAGAGGCGGTGAGCCGGTGCCGGTTTTGCCGTAGATGGTCCAGCCGTTGGCCAGCGTTTGCGGATGCAGGATGCGCGATGTCATGTCGTAGGCTTTGGCGGAAATCGGCAACTGGCGGTTGACGATCTTGCGCAGGAAGGCGACCTGCTCGTCGGGCGAAATCGTCAGCGAGGATTCTACCCACGACTGGGTCAGGCCATTATGCTTGCCTGCGTCGCCGGAGACGTCCTGGTTGCCGTAGCCGAAGCCTCTGACGTAGCGTCGCAGCTTGTCTTCGCCCAGCCGCGTGGTGACCTGCTGCGCGTACCACAGGTTGGAGTATTTGATCCAGCTGGAAGGATCGGTGTCGATGCGCCAGTCGGCGTGGTCCCAGGTGCGATAGCTTGGCTGGTACTTGATGACCGGCGTGTGTTCGTCGGCCAGGATGCCGCTGTCGTAGCCCATCAGCGCGACCACGATGTTGAAGGTGGAGGCGGGCGTGGCGCGTTCGCCGCATTGGCCGTCGCGGCGTAGCGACTGGCCGGTGGCGGCGTCCACCAGCGCGGTGCAGGACAGCAGGCTGGCGCTTTGCGATGCCAGCGATGGTTGCAGCGCCAGACTGGTCGCCAGCACGGCGGCCAGTGCGGCCAGCGTGGCGATGCGGGTCCATGGTCCTCGCAGGGCTTTGGCGGGTGTGCGTATCAAGGCGATGCGGTCGGCCAGCGTATCGGGCGTGACATGGCCGAAGGCGAGTGCGGTAGCGATGGGCGTTTGCTGGAGTTTCAGTTGCGCGATCAGCGCGGCGGCGTAGGCTTTGCGTTGCGCTTGCGGGCGGCCTTGCAGCACGTCGCGGTCGCAGCCCAGTTCCTGTGCCCATGACAGCTGGTTGCGCAGCAGGCGCATGAAGGGATTAAACCAGAGCAGCGTTTGCAGCACGATGCCGGCGCTGGCCCATTGCAGGTCGTGGCGGCGCCAGTGCGTCAGTTCGTGTTCGACGATCATCTGGCGCTGGTCTTCATCAAAACCGCGCAGATGCAACGGCAGCAGCAGGCGTGGACGCAGCAGGCCGAATAGCATAGGCGAGATCGGCGCGTCGATTTCGATGGTGTGGACTGGTGCGGCGTTGGTGCGGTTGCCGGCGGAGGCCAGTGCGTCCAGCGTGCGGCGGGTGCGCAGTAGCTGGATCATCGTGTAGCCCAGGCCCAGTGCGTACAGCAGCAGCCAGCCTTGGGTGGTGTAGGTGAGGAGGGTTTGCGGCGAGATGGTGGTCGGCGCGTCTTTGGCGGCGGTGGCGGGTGCGGTGGTGCTGGCGTCGGCGCGCGCGGCAGGCGCTGGCATGGCGTAGTTTTCGATATCGATCGGCGGCAGCATGCGCAGGCGTTCGCTTTGCGGCAGCAGGATCAGCAGGAAGGCCGCGACGACGGTGCACTGGCCCAGCAGCCACACGGAGCGCTGCGCAGCGATGGCGGGCAGCCAGCGGCGGCACAAGGTCGTCACCGCCCACACGCCGAGACCGGCGGCCACGCAGCCGGCGCTGGCCAGCGCAAAGCGCAGGGCTAGCGGCTCCAGACCGGTAAAAATAGCGAAGATAGACACGTGCGACTCCATGTGCGACTGTTGCCATCATTATGCGACAGTTGTCGCAATGAGGTCAAGCGGCATCGCCAACTGTGCCCTGCCACTCGCCCGCGCTGCGGCGGAAGGGCGGCGGGGGGCTGGTGTTTTAGCGGTCGACGGTGGCCATGCGCTCATCGTTATAGCGCAGGCCGGCGATGTGTTCCAGCGCGCCTTCCAGCGTGGCGATTTCGGCGGTGCTGAGGACCACGTCGGCAGCGGCGGCGTTCTGCTCCAGGTTGGCGCGACGGCGCGTGCCCGGAATCGGCACGATATCGTCACACTGTTGCAGCACCCAGGCCAGCGCAACCTGGCCCGGCGCCAGACCGCGCGCGGCGGCCAGTTCGCGCACCGTTTGCGCCGCCTGCATATTGGCATCGAAGTTCGCGCCTTGCATGCGTGGGTCCTGATGGCGGAAATCGGTCGGCGGATATTCCTCCGCCCGCTTGGCGGTGCCGGCCAGGAAGCCGCGTCCCAGTGGGCTGAACGGCACCAGGCCGATACCCAGCTCGCGCAGTACCGGAATGATGTCCGCCTCCAGATTGCGCTCCCACAGCGAATACTCGCTTTGCAGCGCGCTGATCGGATGCACCGCATGGGCACGACGGATATTCGCCACGCCGGCCTCGGACAGGCCCAAGTAGCGCACCTTTCCCTCTTTCACCAGTTCACCCATGACGCCGACCACATCCTCGATCGGCACCTTGGGATCGATGCGGTGCTGGTACAGCAGATCGATGTAGTCGGTACCCAGGCGGCGCAGCGAACCCTCAACCGCCACGCGGATGTGCGCCGGATCGCTGGTCACGGCATGGCGCACGCCGTCACGGATATCGAAGCCGAACTTGGTCGCCAGGATCACCTCGCTGCGCCGGTCCTTGAAGGCGCGGCCCAGCAGCTCCTCATTGTGATACGGCCCGTACACCTCGGCCGTATCGAAAAAATTAATTCCCAGCTCAATCGCCCGGTGCAGCGTGGCGATCGACTCGCCCTCATCCGCCGCTCCATACACATTGCTCATGCCCATGCAGCCCAGCCCCTCGGCCGAGACGGTTAATCCTTGCTTACCTAACTGACGTTGTTTCATGCGGTACTCCTGATTAGTTGCCGGAACGGGCGACCCAGTCGACCAATTCGTCCAGCACGGCGCGGCCGGCGCCGTTGGCGACGTGGGCGTCGTTGAGAATGGCGACCACGATGCAGGGCTGGTTGTTGGCGTCCTGCACGTAGCCGGCGATGGCGATCATGCCGGTCAGGCTACCAGTTTTCAGGCGCGCGCGCTGCGCGGCCGGGCTTTCCTTCAAGCGGCGGCGCATGGTGCCGTCGGTGGCGGCGACCGGCAGGCTGGCGAGAAATTCCGGCATCCACAGGCTTTTCAGGCCGGCTTGCAGCAGGGCCGCCAGTTGCGCCGGCGTGGCGCGTTCGCTGCGCGACAGGCCGGAGCCGTTGTCGAGGATCAGGCCGTTGCCGTCGATGTTGTGCTGCTGCAGCCAGGCGCGGATCGCGGTTTCAGCGCGCATCGAGGTGCTGGCGCCGCCGGCGTCCGGTGGCAGCGGTTTGCTGCCCAGTTGCGGATCGGCTTCCAGGCTGCCCAGGCTGAGGAAGATGGTGCGGGCCAGCGTGTTGTCGGATTGTTTGTTGGTGTCGCGGACGATTTCCGGCAGCGTGCGGGAGACGTGCTCGGCCAGAAGGCGGGTGGTCGCTACCGGTGCAGGGGTGGCGTCGGCCGGCGCAACGGGGATGGCGGCCTCGCGCACTTCGCCGCTCAACGAGCCGCCCAGCTTGCTCCATTCGGCTAGCAGCAGCCGCGCCAGGAAGTCCTGGCTGTCCAGCACGTTGATGCTGGTGGATTTGGTGCAGTCTTTCGGAAAGCTGCCGTGCAGCACCACTTCGATGCGGTCGCCTTTGCGCGAATAGTCCGGCGTGCGCCAGCCGTTTTCCCAGCTTGCGCAGGCGGCATCGGTCAGTTTCATCTCCGAGCGGATGCTGACTTTTTCCATTTCCGGCAGCATCACCAGCGACAGTTTGTTGCCGGTGGAGCGCATTTCCACTTTCAGCAGGTTGGTGTTGATCAGCGCCGCGTTCGGGATGACGTTGTAGTAGGCCCAGGGATATTCGTCAAACGGCGGCTGCCCCGCATCCGGCCGCGATGGCGTGAACAGCAGGCGGTCGATGATGATGTCACCCTTGATGCGGCGGATGCCCTGGTTGCGCAGCGCTTGCAGCATGTGGCCCAGCACGTCTTCGTTAAAGTCGGCATCGGCGCCGCCGCGCAGGATCAGGTCGCCTTGCAGGACGCCGTTGACGACTTCAGCGCTGCTGCGCAATTCGGTGCGGCCGCGGAATACTGGTCCCAGCTGCTCCAGCGCCGTCAGCGTGGTGAACAGCTTCATGGTGGAGCCGGGCTGCATGCTTTGCTGCGGGTTGTGCGACACCAGCACGGTATCGCCGCGCATGACGATGATGCCGGCCGCTTCGGGCGGAATATTTGACGACTGCATCAGCCGCGCCACCGGCTCCGGCAGATCCGCAGCGTGGGCAGCGCCGGCCGCGATCAGCGCGGCAACCAGCAGACGGCGTAACAATTTAGTGGAAGAAAACATAGGAAATCGCAATCGCAGCAAGCACGCCGGCGAAGTCGGCGATCAGGCCGCAGGAGATCGCGTAGCGCGTCTTGCGGATGCCGACCGAGCCGAAATACAGCGCGACGATGTAGAAAGTGGTGTCAGCCGAGCCCTGGAACACGCAGGCCAGGCGGCCGACAAAGGAATCGACGCCATAGGTTTGCATGGTGTCGATCATCATGGCCTTGGCGGCGCTGCCGCTCAACGGCTTCATCAGCGCGGTCGGCAGCGCCGAGACGAAGTCGGTGTTGACGCCGAGGTGGCCGAACAGCCAGCTGAAGCCCTGCACCACAAAGCCCAGCAGGCCGGCATTGCGGATCACGCTGATCGCCACCAGCATGCCGACCAGATACGGAATCACGGTCAGCGAGGTCTGGATGCCACCCTTGGCGCCTTCGATAAAGGCCTCGTAGACGTTGACCTTCTTGCGCAGCGCGCCGATGATGAAGCCGCCGATCACGGCCATCAGCACGAAGTTGCTGAAGACTTTGGAGAAGGTTTCAATCTCCGGCTTGGTCAAATAATTGGTGAAGTACCAGACCAGCCCGACGATGAAGGCGGTGATGCCGCCCAGCCAGCCCACCACCACGCGGTTGAACAGGTTGATGCGCTGGCGGATGGAGACGGCGATGATGCCGGTCATGGTCGCCACATAGGTCGCCACCATGCAGGGGATAAAGATGTCGGACGGATCAGCCGCGCCGAGAATTGAGCGCTGCGCCATGATGGCCAGCGGAATCAAGGTCAAGCCCGAGGTGTGCAGCACCAGGAACATGATTTGCGCGTCGGTCGGTTCGTCCTTGTTGGGGTTGAGCGTTTGCAGGCTTTCCATCGCCTTCAAGCCGAACGGGGTGGCGGCGTTGTCCAGGCCCAGCAGGTTGGCCGAGAAGTTCATCACCATGTGGCCGGTGGCCGGGTGGTTGGACGGCACGCCGGGAAAGATGCGCGAGAAGAACGGTGCGATCAGCTTGGCCAGCAGGTCGATGGCGCCGGCTTTTTCGCCGATGTTCATGATGCCCAGCCACAGCGTCATCACGCCGGCCAGCGGCAGGGCGATGTCCATCACGCCGGTGCGGGCCGAGTCAAAGGTGCCGTCGATGATGCGCTTGAAGATTTCCGTGTCGCCCAGGAACAGGAACTGCGCCAACGCGGCCAGAAATCCCACCAGGAAGAAGCCAGACCAGATGTAGTTGAGCGACATTTTTCGTGTATGCAGTGGGCAATTTGCAAAGTATAGCGGGTAAGCAAGCGCAAAAAGTTATAAGCTGCCGCTTTACCGTGCGAGGAATCATGGGAAGGATGCTGAAAACTTGTGCAGCCGCCGTGCTGGCGCTGGCCATCACGGTCGCTGGCCATGCCGAGCCCGCGCCGAAAGTGCTGCACGCCTTCCTCAGCACCGGCGAAACCGCGCTCGACCCTGCCGTGGCCTCCGACGTAGCCAGCCTGAGCCTGCTGGAAAACCTGTTCGACCCGCTGCTGCGCTACGATTACCTGGCCCGTCCCGTCAAACTGATCCCCAACACGGCCGCCGCCATGCCGGAGCTGAGCGACGGCGGCAAGACTTATACTTTCCATCTGCGCCAGGACGTCTACTTCACGCCGGATGCCGCTTTTCATGGCGCGCACCGGCAGGCCACCGCCGACGATTACGTCTACAGCCTCAAGCGCCTGTACGATCCGGCGCTGAAATCGCCGTGGCTGTATCTGTTCGACGGCGTGGCCGGCATCGAGGCGGTGGACAAGTTCACGCTGCGCATCCGCCTGAAAGCGCCCGACCCCAACTTCCTGTTCTATCTGGCGATGCCGGCCACGTCCGTGGTGGCGCGCGAAGTGGTGCAGGCTTACGGCGCGCAAGCCGGCAACCATCCCATCGGCACCGGCCCATTCAAGATCGGCAGCTGGAAGCGTAGCGACCAGATCGTGCTGCTGGCCAACCGCGACTTTCGTCCGACCGAATTCCAGGGACAGCGCCTGCCCATCCTCGACCGCATCGATATCAAGATCGTCGAGGAATACCAGTCGCGCGTGCTGGGCTTCCTGAATGGCGAATTTGATTTCCTGGAGCAGGTGCCGGAGTCGATGAAGGAAATGGTGCTGACCGCTGACAACCAGTTGCAGCCCGAGCTGGCCCGCAAAGGCATCGTGCTGGCGCCGTTTCCGGTACTGCAAACGTATTACATGTGGATGAACATGGACGATCCGCTAATCGGCGGCTATAGCAAGGAGAAGGTGGCGCTGCGGCGCGCCATCGCGCTCGGCTACAACAGCGCCGAAGACATCGCGCAAATGAAGAAAGGCCTGGCGCTGCCGGCCGTGACGCCACTGCCGCCCAATGTACTGGGCAACGATCCCGACTACCGCAGCCCGGTCGCCTACGATCCGGCGTTGGCCAATGCGCTGCTGGACCGCTACGGCTACCGCAAGGGCAAGAGCGGCTATCGCATGCAGCCGGACGGCAAGCCGCTGACGCTGGTGATGCACAGCGAAGCCTCTACCGTCGGCCGCCTGCGCGACGAGCTGTGGCGCAAGAACCTCAACGCGATCGGCCTCAACGTCACCTTCAAGAGCGACAAGAAAACCGAAATCATCAAGGCTTCGCGCCTGGGTTCGGTGATGATGTTTGAGACCAACTGGGTGGCCGACTTCCCCGATGGCGATAATTTCTACCAGCTGCTGTACGGTCCCAACGCCGGCCGCGCCAACTACGCGCGCTTCAACCTGCCTGCCTACAATCAACGCTACGAGCAAGCCCGCTTGATGGGGGAATCGCCGCAGCGCACCGCGTTGTATGATGAACTGGCGCAACTCATCCACGCCTACACGCCGTGGGTGTTGCTGACGCATCCTATCTCCGCCGACCTGCAACAGCCGTGGCTGAAAAATTACCGTCGCCACCCGGTGGAGTTCACCAACTGGCGCTATCTGGACGTAGACGCACATACCGCGCACTGAGCGGTGCCTACAATGACAAGATGAACTTACTCAACCGCCGGGCGCTGGCCTATGTTGCCGGTCATCCCATGGATTTCACGGTGCAATGCCTGAAAGGCTTCCGCGCCAACCAAGGCCTGCTGCTGGCGGGCGCGGTGGCGTATTACTCGCTGCTGTCGATCCTGCCGCTGCTGATGCTGGCGGTGGTGGCGCTGTCGCACATCATTGCGCAGGATGAACTGCTGGCGGCGGTCGGCCGCTATCTGAACTGGCTGGTGCCGGGGCAGGCGCAGCCGATCGTGGCCGAGGTGGCGCATTTCCTGGAACATCGCGACCTGGTCGGTGGCGTGCTGGTGGTCACCATGCTGTTCTTCAGTTCGCTAGCCTTCACGGTGCTGGAAAACGCCATGTGCGTGATCTTCAAGCACCGGGTGGAGATACGGCGGCGGCATTTCCTGATTTCGGCGGTAATGCCCTACTGCTACATCCTGTCGCTGGGCGCCGGCATGCTGCTGGTGACGCTGGTGGCCGGCAGCTTGCAGGTGCTGGGCCAGGAGAGTGTGCAGCTGTTCGGCTATAGCTGGTCGCTGAATGGTGTGTCGGGCGTGCTGCTGTATCTGCTGGGGCTGGCGGGCGAGGTGCTGGTGCTGTCGTCGATTTACCTGGTGATGCCGGTGGGCCGGCTGTCGCTGTCGCATGCGCTGATCGGCGGCGTGACGGCGGCGCTGTTGTGGGAAATCGCCCGCCGCATCCTGGTGTGGTACTTCTCCACGCTGTCGCAGGTGAACGTGGTGTATGGCTCGATGACCACCGCCATCATCGTCATGTTCAGCCTGGAGATCGGCGCCACCCTGCTGCTGTTCGGTGCGCAGGTGATTTCCGAGTTTGAACGGGCCGGCCGCGAAGCGCCGAAGCAGGCGCCCAAGCCGCTGGTCACCGAAACTATTTCAAAATAAATTTGTGCGTTGCACAAAAACTGTGGTACACTTTGTTTGTGGTTGAGGTTTGCCCAGCAAACAGTCCCACATCCGGCCGATGCGCCGCGCCCAGAGTTGTGTAAGTTCGATGGCGCAGGTGACGCAGAAACCGGAGTTGTAATCCCGAAGACATTAGTCGATTTACACGTTAGGGGCACTATGCAGATAGCATGGGCGCCTGAGACGCCGACTCACTTGGCAGATAGCCCTGGAGACCGGTACGATTGAAGCATAGGTAATACATTGGAACGAAGCCTGCAGAGATGTGGGCTTTTTTTTCGTCCGCATTTTTGTGCGTCCTTTGCGTTCGCCCAAACGCGCCAGGCAGCGTCGGCCTATTCTGGAGTGCGGATGGGAGGAGCACGATGGAATTCGCTTTTACGCTCAGATACCGGCTGGCCACCCAGGATCACGATTACGACGAATTATCAGCGCAACTGGCCGCCGGCGGCTGTGAGGATGCGCTGCTGAGTTTCAACCGCGCCGGCAATCTGGTCTTGGACTTCCGCCGTCCGGCCGACAGCGCCGCTGCCGCCCTCTCCAGCGCGATCGCCGACGTGCAGCGCGCGCTTCCCGCCTCCGAATTGATCGACATCCGCTCCGGCTTCGTCTCCAATTAATTTTGCGATTCATTTCGATATTATTTGAAATGTGGAATCAATTGCGCTAGCATAGGCCGCATGGATACCAAACAAACCCTGGCCGCGCTGGCGGCTCTGGCGCAAGAGAGCCGCCTGGCCGTGTTCCGCCTGCTGGTGCAGACCGGGCCGGCTGGCCTGGCCGCCAGCAAAATCGGCGAGCAACTGGCGATTGCGCCGTCTTCCCTGTCGTTTCATTTGAAAGAGCTGGCGCATGCCGGCCTGATCTCGTCGCGCCAGGACGGGCGCTTTGTGATCTACTCGGCGGATACCGGCGCCATGAATGAACTGATCGGATTTTTAACTGAAAACTGCTGCGGTGGCGGCTCCTGCTAACGATGAATATACTTTTTCTGTGTACCGGTAACTCCTGCCGCTCGTTGTTGAGCGAAGCAGTCTTCAATCATCTGGCTCCCGAGGGCTGGCGGGCGCTCAGCGCCGGCAGCCAGCCGACCGGCCAGCTGAATCCGCGCGCGGTGGCGCTGTTACAGCGCAAAGGCATCTCCACCGAAGGCTATTACAGCAAATCGTGGGATGCGCTGCCGGTGACGCCGGATGCGGTGATCACCGTGTGCGGCAGCGCGGCCGGCGAAACTTGCCCGGCCTATCTCGGTCCGGTGCTGCGCGCGCATTGGGGCGTGGAAGATCCGAGCCATCTGGTGGGCAGCGATGAAGAAATCGAGGCGGCCTTCGAGGAGACTTACCGCATCCTCCGAGCGCGCATTGAGGCGTTTCTGGCCGCGCCGACGCTGTCGCAAGCAGCACTGGACCGCATTGGCACGCTCGGTGCCGCATGCTGAGCGCCATCCTGATTTTCATCGCCACGCTGGTGCTGGTGATCTGGCAGCCGCGTGGGCTGGGTATCGGCTGGAGCGCGTCGCTGGGGGCATTGGTGGCGCTGCTGGCGGGCGTGATCCACGTCAGCGACATTCCGGTGGTTTGGCACATCATCTGGAACGCCACCGCTACCTTTGTGGCCATCATCATCACCAGCCTGTTGCTGGACAAGGCCGGCTTCTTCGAATGGGCGGCGCTGCACGTGGCGCGCTGGGGTGGCGGCAGCGGCAAGCGGCTGTTCGTCATGCTGGTGCTGCTGGGCGCCGCTGTCTCCGGGCTGTTTGCCAATGACGGCGCGGCGCTGATCCTGACGCCGATCGTGATCGCCATCCTGCTGGAGCTGCGCTTTTCGGCCAAGGCCACGCTGGCGTTTGTGATGGCGGCCGGCTTCATCGCCGATACGGCCAGCTTGCCGCTGGTGGTGTCGAACCTGGTCAACATCGTCTCGGCCGATTACTTCCACATCAGCTTCGCGCGTTATGCGGCGGTGATGGTGCCGGTGAACTTCGTCGCGGTGGCGGCCACGCTGGCGGCGCTGATGTGGTTCTTCCGCCGCGATATCCCGGCCGATTACGATGTGAAGCAGATCAAGAACCCGGCGCTGGCGATCCACGACCGCGCCACCTTCATCGCCGGCTGGTGGGTACTGGGCCTGCTGCTGATTGGCTTCTTCGTCATCGAGCCGATGGGCGTGCCGATCAGCGTGGTGGCGGCGGTAGGATCGGCGGTGCTGCTGGTGGTGGCGTCGCGCGGCCATCGCATCTCCACGCGCGAAGTGCTGCTGCATGCGCCGTGGCAGATCGTGATCTTCTCGCTGGGGATGTATCTGGTGGTGTACGGCTTGCGCAACGCCGGGCTGACGGCCTACCTGACAACGGCGCTGGACTGGTGCGGCCAGCATGGCGTGTGGGGCGCTGCGCTGGGCACCGGCTTCCTGACGGCGATTCTGTCGTCTATCATGAACAACCTGCCGACGGTGCTGATTGGCGCCTTGTCGGTGGATGCGTCGTCGGCGCAGGGCGTGGTGCGCGAAGCGATGATTTATGCGAACGTGATCGGCAGCGATCTCGGTCCGAAGATCACGCCGATCGGCAGCCTGGCCACGCTGCTTTGGCTGCACGTGCTGGCCAACAAAGGCACGCGCATCACGTGGGGTTACTACTTCCGCGTCGGCGCGTGTCTGACCTTGCCGGTGTTGTTTGTCACCTTGGCGGCATTGGCCGTCCGTCTGGAGATGTTTTGAAACCTAAAAAGTGGATTGCCGTTGTCCTGAGTATCCTGGCCGCGCCGCTGGCGTTCCTGTATGTCGGCGCGCCGCGCTGGGCGTTGCTCAGTTTTGTGGCGGGGCTGGTGGTGGGCACCGCCGGCTTCCTGGTGCCCGGTCATCAGTCGCCGCTGTTGTTTGGCCTGGTCTCGGTGGCGTTGACGGTGCTGTGGATTTGGCGCGCCTACCGCTTTGCCGGCGAGCGCACATTTGATGAACAGCGGCCATGGCATTCGCGCTGGTATGGGCTGGTTGGCGTGGCGGTGGCGGCATCCATCGTCATGGTGTCGCTGCGCGTATTTTTGTATGAGCCGTTCAAGATCCCTTCCTCGGCGATGATTCCCGCGCTGCCGGTCGGCGCCAATGTGATGGTGCAGAAGTGGGGCTTCGGCTACTACGGCAGCATGGGACACCGGCTCGGTCATGGCGCAATTTGGGCGCCGCTGGAGCGTGGCGATATTCTGGTATTCGATTTTCCGGTCGATCCGAGCCAGTCCTACATCAAGCGCGTGGTTGGTCTGCCCGGCGACAAAATCGTCTACCGCGACAAGCATGTGCTGGTGAATGGCGTGGATGGTCGCGGCCAGGAACTGAAGGATTATCTGGACGACGAGCGGCTGATGTACCTGAAGCGCTATCGCGAAAAATTCGGTCAGCAAGAGCATGACATTCTTTTGCGTGAGCAGGCGCCGGCGCGGGTGCCGCGCGGCGACCTGGCGCTGCCGAAAGAATGCACGGACGATGGCGAGACGCTGAGCTGCACGGTGCCGGCAGCGAGCTATTTCGTCATGGGCGATAATCGGGACAACAGTATGGACAGCCGTTTCTGGGGCTTTGTGCCTGCCAGTGCGGTGATTGGCAAGGTGGTGTACGTCGCTATGCCGCGCAATTAAGGAGCAGGGATTGGATCAGCATATCAAGCCGGTGGAGCTGGCGAAGGCATATCGTTTATTGAATCACGGGCCGACGGTGCTGGTGTCGGCCAGCCATGGCGGGGTGCAGAATGTGATGTCGGCGGCGTGGTCTTGCGCGCTGGATTTTGCGCCGCCGAAGGTGACCGTGGTGCTGGACAAGGCCACTGCCACGCGTCCGCTGGTGGAGCAGAGCGGCTACTTCGTGCTGCAGGTGCCGAACATGGCGCAGCTGCAGCTGACCTACGATGTCGGCCACACCAGCGCCGTCGATACGCCGGACAAGCTGGCCAAGGCCGACGTGCAGCTGTTCAAGGTTGAAGGCTACGATGTGCCGCTGGTCGTTGGTTCATCGGCATGGCTGATCTGCAAAGTGCTGCCGGAGCCGCGCAATGAACAGGTCTACGATCTGTTCATCGGCGAAGTGGTGGCTGCATATGCGGACGACCGCGTATTCCAGAATGGCCACTGGGCGTTCGAAAACGCCGATCCGCAGTGGCGCAGCCTGCACTACATCGCCGGCGGCAATTTCTACGCCATCGGCGAAGCGGTGGTGGCAGATGTCACAGGAGCAAAATAGCCACCGTCATTCCCGCGTACGCGGGAATCCATAGAACATATGCGCTAAGTCAAAGCTAGCTACACCCAACAACACAACCATTTTTCTCACTGACTTGAAGGATGAGAGAAAAATGGACAAGATCAGCTATGTTTATATGATGGCCAGCGGTATGTATGGCACGCTATACCTCGGAGTGACATCAAATCTCATTCGCCGGGTTTACGAGCATCGTGAGGGTTTTGTCGATGGATTCACCAAAAAATATAACGTCAAGCAGTTGGTTTGGTTCGAACAGCACACAGATATCTACGCTGCCATTACTCGAGAAAAGCAGATCAAGAAATGGCGGCGTGATTGGAAGATTGAGCTGATACAGAAAACAAATCCCTTATGGCGGGATTTGTTTTTGGATATCTGTGTTTGAAGCGGGTTATGGATTCCCGCCTACGCGGGAATGACGAGGGTTAGAGCGCGCGGGCGATCAGGATTTTCTGGATGTCGCTGGTGCCTTCGTAGATCTGGCATACGCGGGCGTCGCGGTAGATGCGTTCTACCGGGAAGTCGCTGACGTAGCCGTAGCCGCCGTGGATCTGGATGGCGTCGGAGCACACCTTCTCCGCCATTTCGGAGGCGAACAGCTTGGCCATGGCGGCTTCCTTCAGGCAGGGCAGGCCGGCGTCTTTCATCGATGCGGCGTGCAGGATCAACTGGCGCGCGGCTTCGATCTGCATCGCCATTTCCGCCAGTTTGAATTGCACCGATTGGTGTTCGAAGATCGGCTTGCCGAAGCTTTCGCGTTCACGCGCGTAACGCAGCGCGGCTTCGTAGGCGGAACGCGCCATGCCGACCGATTGCGAGGCGATGCCGATGCGGCCTCCCTCCAGTCCGGACAAGGCGATCTTGTAGCCCTGGCCTTCTTCGCCGATCAGATTCTCGGCCGGGATGCGGCAGTTTTCAAACACGATTTGCGCGGTGTCGGACGAGTGCTGGCCCATCTTCTGCTCGATGCCGGCGACGATATAGCCCGGCGTGGACGTCGGCACCCAGAAGGCGCTGATGCCTTTCTTGCCGGCGTTCTTGTCGGTGACGGCCATGACGATGGCGACGTCCGCGTGCTTGCCGCTGGTGATGAATTGTTTGACGCCGTTCAGCACATAGTGGTCGCCATCACGCGTGGCAGTGGTGCGCAGGGCGGCGGCGTCGCTGCCGGTGTGCGGTTCGGTGAGGCAGAAGGCGCCGAGCATGTCGCCTTGCGCCAGGGGCCGCAGCCACTGTTTTTTTTGCCGGGCGTTGGCGTACATCATGCCGATGCTGCATACCGGGCAGTTGTTGACCGAGATGATAGTGGAGGTGCCGCCGTCACCGGCGGCGATTTCTTCCAGCACCAGGGCCAGCGAGACGTAATCCATGCCGGCGCCGCCCAGTTCTTCCGGCACCGCGACACCGAAGGCGCCCAGCGCCGCCAGCTCCTTCAGTTCTTCCTTGGGGAAGTGGTGTTCCTTGTCCCAGCGGGCGGCGTTGGGGACGAGACGGTCCTGTGCGAAGGTGCGCAAGGCGTCGCGGATCATTTCATGTTCCTGGCTCAGTATCATTGCGTGTCTCGTTTTTTTTTACCAGCCGATGGTGTGGCCGGCGTAGTCGCGGTACACCGCCTGTTCGGATGCAGGCAGCGCCGCCAGCGTGGCGCGAATGCCGGTTGCGCTCTGCTCCACCGTGATGTCGGCGCCGGCGCCGCCCATGTCGGTCTGTACCCAGCCCGGATGGAAGGCCACGCAAGTCGCGCCCTGTTTGCCGAACACCAGCGCGGTGTCGATCAGCACGGAATTCAGCGCAGCCTTGCTGGCGCGGTACAGCGATCCCGAAGGCGAGGTGCGCTCGCTCAACGATCCCTTACGGGAGGACAGCACCGCCAGCTTGCCGTCGCCGCGCGACGCGCACACCAGCGGCGCCAACACCGGCAGCAAACGCATCGCCGCCAGCACATTGGTGTGCATCACCGCATCAAAGTCCGCCTGCGCCGGAAAGCCGTCGTGACGCGGGCCGTACACGCCCGCGTTCAGGATGGCGACATCCAATTCTTCACCATCCAGCTTCCAGCCAATGCCGGCCACCGCTTCCAAGTTGGTCACATCCAGCTTGTGCGGCTCGGCGCCCAGCGCCGCCAGCGCGTCGCAGTCTTCCTGCTTGCGCGCCGTGGCGATCACGCGCCAGCCGTCGTTGCGGTATTGCTTGACCAGCTCCAGCCCGATGCCGCGCGAGGCGCCGATAATCAGTGCCGTCGCCATTTACACCAGCTCCACTGCCATCGCAGTCGCTTCGCCGCCGCCGATGCACAGCGCCGCCACGCCTTTTTTGCCGCCGGTGCGTTTCAAGGCGCCCAGCAGCGTGACGATGATGCGCGCGCCGGAAGCGCCGATCGGGTGGCCCAGCGCGCAGGCGCCGCCGTGGATGTTGACCTTGTCGTGCGGGATGTCCAGATCGTGCATGGCCGCCATCGGCACGGCGGCGAAGGCTTCGTTAATCTCGAACAGGTCGACGTCCTTGGTGCTCCAGCCGATTTTCTTGTACAGCTTTTCGATGGCGCCGATCGGTGCGGTGGTGAACCAGTTCGGTTCCTGCGCAAAGGTGGCGTGGCCGTGGATGCGGGCGATTGGCGTCAGGCCCAGTTCCTTGGCTTTCGATTCGCGCATCATCACCAGCGCGGCGGCGCCGTCGTTGATCGACGACGACGAGGCAGCGGTAATGGTGCCGTCCTTCTTGAAGGCGGCGCGCAGCGTCGGGATCTTTTCGACCTTGGCTTTCAGCGGGCCTTCGTCCTTGTCGATGACGGTGTCGCCGGCGCGCGAGGTCACGGTGACCGGCGCGATTTCCCACTTGAAGTAGCCTTCGCTGGTGGCGACTTGCGCGCGCTTCACCGATTCGATGGCGAAGTTGTCCTGCGCCTCGCGCGTGAATGCATACTTGGCCGAGCAGTCTTCGGCAAAGGTGCCCATCGAGCGACCTTCGCCGGTTTTCTCGTTGCGCGAGTAAGCGTCTTCCAGGCCGTCGTACATCATGTGATCGAACAGCATGCCGTGGCCAATGCGGTAGCCGCCGCGCGCCTTCGGCACCAGGTAGGGCGCGTTGGTCATCGACTCCATGCCGCCGGCGATCACCACGTCGGCGCTGCCGGCGATCAGCTGGTCGTGCGCGAAGATCGCGGCCTGCATGGCCGAACCGCACATCTTGGACAGCGTGACGGCGCCGGTGGACGTTGGCAGGCCGGCTTTCAACAGCGCCTGGCGCGCTGGCGCCTGGCCCTGGCCCGCCATCAGGCAGTTGCCGAAGTAGACGTGTTCCACCAGCTTGCCGTCGATGCCGGAGCGCTCGACGGCGGCCTGGATGGCGACGGCGCCCAGGTCGTGCGCGGCCTTGGCCGAGAAGTCGCCCTGGAAGGCGCCCATGGGGGTGCGGGCTGCGCCCACGATGACGATAGGATCATTCATGTTCAAATCTCCATTAACGGGTTTCGGCGAACAGCTCGCGGCCGATCAGCATGCGGCGAATCTCGCTGGTGCCGGCGCCGATTTCATACAGCTTGGCGTCGCGCCACAGGCGGCCGACGGGATATTCGTTGATGTAGCCATTGCCGCCCAGCGTCTGGATCGCTTCGCCGGCCATCCAGGTGGCCTTCTCGGCGCTGTACAGGATGGCGCCGGCGGCGTCCTTGCGCAGGTTGCGGATCTGCTCCGGCGAGGTGGCGCGGTCGCAGGCCTGGCCGACCGCGTACACATAGGCCTTGGACGCCATCATGGTCGAGTACATATCGGCGATTTTGCCCTGCATCAGCTGGAACTCGCCGATCGCCTGGCCGAACTGCTTGCGGTCGTGGATGTAAGGCACCACCACGTCCATGCAGGCCTGCATGATGCCCAGCGGTCCGCCGGACAGCACGGTGCGTTCGAAGTCGAGGCCGGACATCAGCACGTTGACGCCCTTGCCCAGGCCGCCCAGCACGTTCTCGGCCGGCACTTCACAATCTTCAAACACCAGCTCGCCGGTGTGGGAGCCGCGCATGCCCAGCTTGTCGAGCTTCTGCGCGATCGAGAAGCCCTTGAAGCCTTTTTCGATCAGGAAGGTGGTCATGCCTTTCGGGCCGGCTTCCAGGTCGTTCTTGGCGTAGACCACCAGCACGTCGGCGTCGGGGCCGTTGGTGATCCACATCTTGGTGCCGTTCAGCACCCAGCGGTCGCCCTTGAACTCGGCGCGCAGCTTCATGCTGACCACGTCGGAACCGGCGTTCGGCTCGGACATGGCGAGCGCGCCGATGTATTCGCCGGAAATCAGCTTGGGCAGGTATTTTTGTTTTTGTTCTTCGGTGCCGTTGCGCTTGATCTGGTTGACGCACAGATTCGAGTGGGCGCCGTAGGACAGGCCGACCGAGGCCGAGGCGCGCGAGATTTCCTCCATCGCCACGATGTGGGCCAGGTAGCCCATGTTGGCGCCGCCGTACTCTTCCGGCACGGTGATGCCGAGCACGCCCAGCTCGCCCATCTTGCGCCACAGGTCCATGGGGAACTGGTCGCTGCGGTCGATTTCGGCCGCGCGCGGGGCGATCTCGGCGGCGGCGAATTGCTGCACGGCCTCGCGCAGCGCGGCGATATCCTCGCCATGGTCAAAGGTCAGGCCTGGGAGATGGAGCATGTCTTCCTCTATTCTGTTTTGGGTCCGGAGCGGCCATGATACGCCGATGTGACGTTAACGTAAACGTCAAGCACCCAACCCGGGGTCAGTTCTGCCAAATGTACATGGGCTCGTGTGCATTTGGCAGAACTGACCCCGAATTGGGTTAAGTGACGGCGTGGGCTTCCAGCATGCGCTTGCATTCGTCCTCGTGGGCCTGGATCTCGGCCAGCGACATTTCGATGTCTTCGCGCTGCTGTTCCAGCGTTTCGCGGTGCTGCGCCAGCACGGTCAGGAAGCGGTGCATCTGCGCCGCTGAATCCTTGGGCGTCTCGTACATGTCGACCAGGCTCTTGATTTCGGCCAGCGACAGGCCGAGGCGCTTGCCGCGCAGAGTCAGCTTGAGGCGGGTGCGGTCGCGCGGCGTGTAGACGCGGTTGCGGCCGCCCGCGCCCTCACGCGACGGGCTCAGCAGGCCCTGGTCTTCGTAAAAGCGGATTGCACGCGCAGTGATGTCGAATTCACGCGCCAGTTCGGTAATGGTGTAGGTGGACATGGGTGGTCTAAGTAGTTTCCGTTTACGTTAACGGCAAAGTGATTGTAGCGCGAAAAACACCGTTCCCGCATCAAGCAGCGGACTCAGCGTGACCGCCAGCATGCGGAATGGTATCGTGCGACGTGAAAGGCAGCGCGGCAGGATGATATTCATCCGCGCTTCTGGACCGAATAAAATTCGCCTGGTTATTCCACTGACGTTGGTACTGGCAGAGGATGAAATGTTAATTATAAAATCCCATAAAGTCACAATCGAGGCTGTTCTCGAAGAGACTGACTTTCATGAAGCAACGTGAAATAGTGTCAATATGAATTCCTCTAATGAACGCGAAAGCTTTAGCCAGCGACTCCAACAGGCTCTCAAGAACGCCCATTATTCGCCCGACAGCCCGACCCGGCTGGCGCGCGAATTCAATATTCGTTTCGATGGTCGACCGATTACCGTGCACGCCGCCCGTAAATGGCTGGTTGGCGAGGCTATTCCCACGCAGGAGAAGCTGCGCATGATCGCCCAATGGCTGGGCGTGCCCGCCGAGTGGTTGCGCTTTGGCGGCCCGGAGGAAGGCGCACCAAACGGCGACAACGGCGCCAACCTGTCGCGCTTCGAGTCGGCCGACGTCAAGCTGATCGCCGATTTGCAGCGTCTGGACGAGCATCATCGCCAGATTGCGCGGGAATTTATCCGGATGCTGGTGCGTGTCAACTACCAAAAGTAGTTATTTTTACGTATTACTACGGAAATAGGGGAGCCGGCGGCAAGGCCGCCTGTTCCTCACAAACATGAAACAAGTTTCACAATCGGCCGGTTTTTGTTCGGGCGTGGCGAAACGCTTTTTATTTTCGCTACGTTTGCGAATTGTCATGGTTGCGACACGGATTTAAGGCACAATAGGGCAGTACCTATTTTTTGGGGAGTCATGCTTTGAGCCGTCTTATGAAAAGCAACTACAGCAATGTCGCACAGCTGAAAGATTTAATGACCGCCCCACCGATGACCGCCGAACAGCATGCCGAGGTGATGCGCAAACGCATCGCCCATCGTCGCATGGTGGAAGAAGCGCGGGAATTGAAGCGTGCCAGCAGTTCGAACTACGATATTCGCTGAACCAGCGCGGAAGCGCTAACGCTCTTAGATGTCGCCGGCGGCCTGTCCCTTAAGACCGGCCCAGCGCGGCGCCAACGCATGTTCAATGCCGAATAAATCGATCACCCGGGCCACCGTGTGGTCGACCATCTCCTCAATGCTCTGCGGGTTGTGATAGAAGCTCGGCAGCGGCGGGAAGATGATGCCGCCCATTTCCGTGACCGCCGTCATGTTGCGCAAGTGCGCCAGATTGAACGGGGTCTCCCTCACCATCAGCACCAGCCGGCGGCGCTCCTTGAGCACCACGTCAGCCGCGCGCGCGATCAGATTGTCGGACAGGCCATGGGCCACCGACGCCAGGGTTTTCATCGAGCAGGGAGCGATAATCATGCCGTCGCTCTGGAACGAGCCGCTGGCGATCGAGGCGCCGACGTCGCGCACCTTGTGCACCACATGGGCCAGGGATTCAACCTCGCGCCGCTGCAAGCCAGTTTCCTGGTGCAGCGTGAGGACGGCGGCTTCGGAGACGATCAGATGCGTCTCGACGCCATCAAGGTGTTGCAAATGCTGTAGCAGACGCACGCCATACACCGCGCCGGTGGCGCCGGTGATGGCAATGACGATCCGCTTGGGCCGATCAGGCATCCAGCAGGGCCTTCAGCTCGCCCGACTCAAACATCTCGTTCATGATGTCCGAACCGCCGACAAATTCACCCTTCACGTACAGCTGAGGGATGGTTGGCCAGTTCGAGTAGTCCTTGATGCCCTGACGGACTTCCGGATCTTCCAGCACGTTGACGGTAGCAATGTTCTCGACGCCGCAGGCTTTCAGGATCTGGATGGCACGGCCGGAGAAGCCGCATTGTGGGAACTGGGCGGTGCCCTTCATGAACAGCACCACCGGGGTGTTGGTCACGGTTTCTTTGATCCAGGTTTGTACGTCGCTCATAGCTGCCTCGGTGAATTAAATATCGGATGCCGACATTTTATAAGAAATGTGCCTCTGGCGTGTTGACGTCCAAAAAAATCCATGTATTATGTATATCGGGACTCGATATAGCGAAAGGCGATACAGAGATGGATATTAACTACAGTAAATACCTGCCCCTATCGGAAGCGACCTTTTACGTGATGCTGGCGTTGACCCAGCCCATGCACGGCTACGCCATCATGCAGAAGGTGGACAGCATGAGCGCCGGCAGCGTCACGCTGGGGCCGGGTACCTTGTACGGGGTGTTCGGCACGCTGGAAAAACAGGCACTGATCGTCAAGGTGGCGGAAGAGGAGCGGCGCAAGGTCTATGCGCTGACGGAACTGGGCAAGGTGGTGTTGGCGGAGCAGGTGCGCCGGCTGGAAATCATGCTGAGCAATGCGCGGGCATTGCAGCACGCAGCTTAATTTTAAGGAGCAGTTATGGGCAAGCTGGTACGGAAATTCAAGATCTGGTACGTGTGGCAGGATGAAGAACATCAGCAGTGGCTGCAGGAGATGGCGGCGCAAGGCCTGCATTTGCGCAGTACCAACGTGTGCTGTGTCCACACGTTCGAGCGCGGTGCGCCGGCCGATGTGGCGTATCGCTGGGATGTGCGCTACTTCGGCCCGAAGGCGGAATACAAGCAGCTGTTCCAGGATGCCGGCTGGGAACTGGTGACGTCGACGGTGGGCTGGCATTGCTGGCGCAAGGCGCGCGCGGCCGGCGCCAGCACCGAGATTTTCACCCAGCGCGCCGACAACGCCGCCAAGTACCTGCGCGTAATCCGTCTGTTTGCGCTGATTGTGGCGGCCGAGGCGCTGGCGTACTGGCTGATTCCGGCCCGGCAGGAATACGCTGAAGACCTGGCGTGGGGCATGTTCGTCGGTACCGCCGTGGTCGGCTTGATCTCGCTGGCCAAGCTGTCGAAGCGCATGAAGGACGTCCAGGGCGCCTGAGCAGCGCCCCGGATTGAGCGGCCGGCTTAGCCGCGCAGCTTGGCGAAGGCGGCGGCCATGCTGCCGCTGGCTGCCGGTTCGCGGGTCTGCTGCTTCTGTTGCTGGCCCATGGCGCGGCGGTCATTGCGGTCGCCGCGCTGCTGCGGCTGCGAACCGGCTTGCGGCGCGCTGTCGGACAGGCGCATGGTCAGGGCGATGCGCTTGCGCTTCTCGTCCACTTCCAGCACTTTGACCTTGACCACCTGGCCGGCTTTCACCACCGTGTGCGGATCCTTGACGAAGGTGTTGGACAGCGCCGAGATGTGCACCAGGCCGTCCTGGTGCACGCCGATGTCGACAAACGCGCCAAAGGCGGCGACGTTGGTCACCACCCCTTCCAGGATCATGTCCGGACGCAGGTCGCGAATTTCCTCCACGCCTTCCTTGAAGGTGGCGGTGGTGAATTCCGGACGCGGATCGCGGCCCGGCTTTTCCAGCTCCTTCAGGATATCGGTGATGGTCGGCACGCCGAATTTCTCGTCGGCATACTTGGCCGGCTGCAAGCGCTTGATCAGTGCGCTGTCGCCGATGACGGCCTTGATGTCCTTCTGGATATCGCCGAGGATTTTTTCCACCAGCGGATACGATTCCGGGTGCACCGCCGAGGCGTCCAGCGGATTGTCGCCGCCCATCACGCGCAGGAAGCCGGCGGCCTGCTCAAACGTTTTGTCGCCCAGGCGCGGCACCGATTTCAGCGCGGCGCGCGAGGTGAACGCGCCTTTGACGTCGCGGTAGCTGACAATCGCCGTCGCCACCGACGACGACAGGCCGGACACGCGCGCCAGCAGCGGCGCCGAGGCGGTGTTGACGTCGACGCCGACCGCATTCACGCAATCCTCGACCACCGCGTCCAGGGTGCGCGCCAGCTGCGTTTGTGAAACATCGTGCTGGTACTGGCCGACGCCGATCGATTTCGGATCGATCTTGACCAGTTCGGCCAGCGGATCTTGCAGGCGGCGGGCGATCGATACCGCGCCGCGCAGCGACACATCCATGTCCGGCAGCTCACGCGACGCGTATTCCGAGGCGGAATACACCGACGCGCCCGCTTCGGAGACGACGATCTTGTTCATTTTCTGCTCAGGGAAGCGTTTGAGCAGGTCTTGCGCCAGCTTGTCGGTCTCGCGCGAGGCGGTGCCGTTGCCGATCGAAATCAGCGACACATTGTGCTTGGCGGCCAGTTTGCCCAGCGTGTGCAGCGAGCCTTCCCAGTCGTTCTTCGGCTGGTGGGGATAAATGACGGCGGTATCGACCACCTTGCCGGTGGCGTCCACCACGGCCACTTTAACGCCGGTGCGCAGGCCCGGGTCCAGGCCCATGGTGGCGCGCTGGCCGGCCGGGGCCGCCAGCAGCAAGGCTTTCAAGTTGGTAGCGAAGACGGTGATGGCGTCCAGCTCGGATTTCTCGCGCAGCGCGCCCATCAGTTCGGTTTCGAGGTGCATGAAGCTTTTCACGCGCCAGGTCCAGCGGGCGGTGTCCGACAGCCATTTGTCGGCCGGACGGCCGCTGCTCTTGATGCCGAAACGGGCGGCGATGCGGCTTTCGCACGGATTGTGCGGGGCGTCCCACTTTGGTTTTTCCGGTTCGGAATCGAGCCGCAGGGTGACGTCCAGCATGCCTTCGCGGCGGCCGCGCATCAACGCCAGGGCGCGGTGCGATGGCACCGACGACAGGTTTTCGGTGTAATCGAAGTAGTCGGCGAACTTTTCACCTTCTTCTTGCTTACCTTCAATAACCTTGGATTCGACGATGCCATGCTCTTGGACATATTCACGCAGCGACTGAAGCAGGGTAGCATCTTCGGCAAAGCGTTCCATCAGGATCTGACGGGCGCCGTCCAGCGCGGCCTTGGTGTCGGCCACGCCCGGATTGTTGCCGTCGGTGGTGGTGAAGGCCTCGCGCAGGAAATTGGCGGCTTCAGTCTCCGGATTCAGCTCGGGATTGCCCAGCAGGCCGTCGGCCAGCGGCGCCAGACCGGCCTCGATGGCGATTTGGGCCTTGGTGCGGCGTTTTTGCTTATAGGGAAGATATAAGTCTTCGAGGCGGGTCTTGTCTTCTGCGTGCATGACAGCATCTAATAAGACCGGTGTCATTTTGTTTTGCTCGGTGATCGAGGCGATGATGCTGGCGCGGCGGTCTTCCAGCTCGCGCAGGTAACGCAGGCGCTCTTCGAGCAGGCGCAATTGGACGTCATCCAGGCCACCGGTGACTTCCTTGCGGTAACGAGCGATGAAGGGCACGGTGGCGCCTTCGTCCAACAGGGCGACGGCGGCAATTACCTGGGCTGGTTTGGCCGCCAGTTCGAGGGCGAGACGTTGTTCAATGGAAGGCAACATGGTGAAGAATCCTAGACAGACAAGCCCGGAATAATACGACATCAGCACGAAGTTTCCATGCTTTTGCCATGGGAACGTGGGCAAGCCCACTTTGGCAGACAGGTTTTTAGCAAGAATACGTAAACACGAACGCGTCAATGGCGGATAATATTGCCTGTTGCCGTTTTTGAACCATCTTTGAACAACAATGCGACCTATGGATTTTACCCGCGACGACGCCCCTGCCGCCCCTGCTGCTCCAGCACCGGCCCCAACGCGCCCTGCGCCGCCCGCGAATCAATTGTCGTACGCTGTCGCCACCTGGCTGCAGCGTGTGGATGCGGCAGCGCACCCCAAAGCCAAGCTGGCGCCGCCGCCGGTCGATAACGACCCCAAGCAAACCCAATACAAGCTGATTTACGTGCTGGCGCCCACCAGCGGCGGCCGCCATGTGGCGCTGTGCCTGTACAAGGCGCGCCTGCGGCCGAACGGCGACGTGGCGGCGGCCAGCCCGGTCAGCGAAGTGTTCTCGCTGCTGTCGACCCCGCCGACTTTCATGACGCCGAACGACGAAGACTTGATCCGTTTCTTCGTCGCCATGCGCAGCGGTCAGAATTCGCAAACCGGCTCGGCCACCGAACCGCGCGGCAAGATCGGCGCGGCGCTGCTGAATATGCTGGCCGAGCAGGACAAATTGCTGTGGGCCAATTCGTGGGCCGACGTCGGCAACGGCCTGGTGTATCCGCTGAAAGGTGGCGTGTTGCGCGAGGCCAACCTGGCCTGGCGCGAAGAAGGCAAGGGCTTGCGGCTCGGCTGGCAGGTGGCGCCGCCGCCGGGCGCCAAGCACGTCGGCGCGGACCAGGTCGACTACATGCTGCCGACCGATCCGCCGTGGTACATCGATAACCTGTCGTGCGGCGTGCTGCAATTGAACCAGGGCGGCGCCACGATTCCGCTGGCCGACCTGCAAGCGCTGGTGGCGCAGGCGCCGCTGCTGACCAATAACGACAAGATGCGGGTCTCGCAACTGCTGCTGGCGCACGGCCTGCAAGGGCTGATGCCGCTGCCGCAACCGTTGCCGCAGCGCATGCGCGACGACGTCAAGCCGCGTCCGGTGCTGACGCTGGAAGCGGCAATGCTGGCCGACGGCTCGCTGCAGCGCTGGCATGATTTCGCCGTGCTGTCCTACGACTACGACGGCGAACGGGTGTCGTTCGATCCGTCGCAGCGTGTGGTCCGCCAAAAGGGAGAGGTCACCGAGATCATCCAGCGCGATAACGAGGCCGAGCAGGCCGCGCTGGCGCTGCTGACCGAACGTCATTTCATCGCGCCGACCACGCTGCCGCTGAGCAGCCTGAAGGGCGCAGTGTTGCTGCCGAGCCAGGCCGAGTGGATACGCTTCGCCCGCGAGGGCATCGCCGCGCTGAAGGAAGCCGGCTGGAAAATCGAGAAAACCGCCAAATACCGCTACGACACGGTGGAAGTCGGCGACTGGTACGCCGACGTGGTGGAAGATCCGGCCGACGGCGGCCATGCCTGGTTCGATCTGGAACTGGGCATCATGGTCAACCAGGAGCGGGTGCCGCTGCTGCCGGTGCTGGTGCAACTGATCCGCAACGCCCCCAACGATTTCAATCCGAAAGTCATCGCGCAGCATGGCGCCGAAGACCAGATGCTGGCCACGCTGGCGGACGGTTCGCGCGTCGCGCTGCCGTGGGGCCGCGTGCGGCCTATCCTGAATACGCTCGGTGAGTTGTATTTCAGCGACAAAATCAAGAATTCGGTGCACATGGCCACGCTGGATGCAGCCCGCCTGGACGAGCTGGCCCGCAACCTGGACCTGCAATGGACCGGCGGCGAGGAATTGCGCGACATGGGCGCCCGCCTCAACCAGTTCGGTTCGGTGACGCGGGTCGCCACCCCGGCCGGCCTGCAAGCCACGCTGCGTGACTATCAAACCGATGGTCTGTCGTGGATGCAGTTCCTGCGCGAATACGGCTTCGCCGGCATCCTGGCCGATGACATGGGCCTGGGCAAGACGGTGCAAACGCTGGCACACATTCTGGTCGAGAAGGAAGCCGGCCGTCTGACGGCGCCGGCGCTGGTCATCGCCCCTACCAGCCTGATGGGCAACTGGCAGGAAGAAGCGGCGCGCTTTGCGCCCGGCCTGAAGGTGCTGCTGCTGCAAGGCAAGGACCGCATGGGCCAGTTCGACCAGATCGAAGAAGCCGACCTGGTGCTGACCACCTATGCGCTGCTGCCGCGCGACGAGGAAAAACTGCGCGAGCACGATTTCCACCTGGTGATCCTGGACGAATCGCACTACATCAAGAATACCCGCTCCAAGGCGGCCCAGAGCGCCGGCCTGCTGCGCGCCCGTCACCGGCTGTGCCTGTCCGGCACGCCGCTGGAGAATCACCTGGGCGAGCTGTGGTCGCAATTCCACTTCCTGCTGCCCGGCCTGCTGGGCGACGAGAAGGGCTTCAACTCCGTGTTCCGCCATCCGATCGAGCGTGCCGACGATCCGCTGCGGCGCGCGCTGCTGAACCGCCGCATCAAGCCGTTCCTGCTGCGCCGGACCAAGGACAACGTGGCCAAGGAACTGCCGCCGAAGACCGAGATGGTGCGCAAGGTCGAACTGACCGGCGCCCAGCGCGACCTGTACGAAACCGTGCGCCTTGCCATGGACCAGAAAGTGCGCGACGAAATCGACCGCAAGGGTGTGGCGCGCAGCCAGATCGTGATTCTGGAAGCGCTGCTCAAGCTGCGCCAGGTCTGCTGCGATCCGCGCCTGGTCAAGTCCACCACCAAGAAACAGCAGGCGGCCGGGTCGGCCAAGCTGATCGATCTGATGCAGATGATCGAAGACTTGCTGGAAGAAAAGCGCAAGATCCTGGTGTTCTCGCAGTTCACCAGCATGCTGGAGCTGATCCAGGAAGAGCTGGAAGCGCGCGACATTCCGTACGCGCTGCTGACCGGCGAGACCAAGGACCGCAGCGCGCAAGTGGCCGCCTTCCAGCAGGGCGCGGTGCCGATCTTCCTGATTTCGCTGAAAGCCGGCGGCGTCGGCCTCAACCTGACGGCGGCCGATACGGTTATCCACTATGATCCATGGTGGAACCCGGCGGCGGAAAATCAGGCCACCGACCGCGCCTGGCGTATCGGCCAGGACAAACCGGTGTTCGTGTACAAGCTGATCGCCAAAGGCACGCTGGAAGAAAAGATCCAGGTCTTGCAACAGAAGAAATCGGACCTGGCGCAATCGATCCTGGCCGAAGGCGAATCGCAGAAGATGGCCTTGACCCAGGAAGACCTGCAACAGATCTTCGCACCCTTGGTGGAGTAAATCATGACGCAGACGCTAGCGGAACTCCAGGCGGCACTACAGCAGTCGCAAGCAAATGAGGCCCGCTACCGGCTGCTACTGGAACACAGCAGCGAGATCAGCTGGATGGCCGACTGCGCCACGCTCCAGTTGACCTGGCTGAGCCCGGCGGCCGAACGGCAGTTCGGCTACACGCTGGAAACCGCCAGGACGCTGGCCCACGGCCTGCTGAAGGACTTGCAGGCGCGGCTGGCGCGCTACGCCGACGGCGATTTGAGCCGTCGTCGCTTGCTGCGTGAAACCGAGTTGGCGCACGCCGACGGCCACCAGGTGCCGGTGGAAATCGAATCGACGCTGATCCTCGACGGGCACGGCGTGCCGGCCACCGTGGTCGGCGTGGTGCGCGACCTCAGCGCCCGGCGCGAGCTGGCGGCGCAGCAGAAAAAGTTTGCCTCCATGCTGTCGCACGAATTCCGCACGCCGCTGTCGACCATCGACGGCGCCGTGCAGCGGCTGGAAATGACCGGCGCCCACCACGACGAAGGCACGCGCAAGCGCTACCGCAAGATCCAGACCGCAGTCGACCGCATGCTGGCGATGCTGGACGAATACCTGTCGCCGGACCGCATGGCCAGCATCGGCCGCGAGCGCCAGCCCAACGAAGTCAATCCCGCCACCCTGCTGCAAACCGCCGCCGAACAGGCCCAGCGACGCCGCAAACAGGTCACGGTGCGGACCGAAGGCTTGCCGCAATGGATGCGTTGCGACCCGTCCGGCATGCGTTTATGTCTGGAAATGTTGTTGGACAATGCAATAAAGTACACAGAGGATAATATTCCGATAGAATTGGTGGGGAGAATTGCAACGGAAGGTGGCGTCGAGCTGCTGGTGCGCGATCATGGCGCCGGCATACCGGAGGCGGATTTGCCCAAGGTGTTCGACAAAGCGTTCCGGGGTAGCAATGCCGCCAGTGTGGCGGGATCGGGCCTGGGCCTGTATATGGCGCGTTCCATTGTTGATGTGCACGGTGGTACTGTTACTGCGAGAAATGTTTCTGAAAGCGGCACGGAATTTCGGATTTGGCTGCCCATCGCGGCCAATGCCGGGAAAAGCCTTGCGCGGGCTGGGGCCAGCAGTGATAATTCCCCAGACGCAAGCTGATTGTCCCAAGTCTTGGGCACAATTGCTCAACAATTGAACGAAGTGGCGCATCAATGACGCAAATACTCATCGTGGAAGACAATCTGGACTACGCCGAGGAGATGGCCGAGTTCCTGACTGAGCTTGAACACGAAGTGCACATCACCAACAACGCCAGCGACATGTGGTCGGCTTTGAGCCAGGGCAACGTTGGCGTGGTCGTGCTGGACCTGGGCCTGCCGGACGAGGATGGCTTCAACGTCATCCCACGCATGCGCCAGCTGTATCCGCAGATCGGCTTGCTGGTGTTGACCGGCCGGGTGGCGTTCGACAACCGCATCCTGGGCCTGCGCCTGGGCGCGGACCACTACCTGACCAAGCCTATCAAATTCCCGGAACTGGCGGCGCACATTGAAGCGCTCGACCGTCGCGTCGGCCCGCAGGAGACGATTCCGCTGCCGAGCAAGTGGACGCTGAAAGTAAGCGCTCGCCAACTTGAGCTGCAAGGCATGGCGATCACGCTGACCGAGAAGGAATGCAATTTCCTGCACCTGCTGACCATCAATACCCGGCCGGTGCCGCGCCAGGTCATCGTGGCCGGTATCGGCGGCGATGATCCGGATGCCGGTCGCCGCGTCGACATGCTGGTGTATCGCCTGCGCAAGAAAGCTCGTACCGGCCTCGGCCAGGACTTGCCGCTGCGCAGCGCCTACGGCGAAGGCTACAGCCTGTCGGCCAGTTTCAACCTGTCTTAAATAGGGACAGAGTCAGGCAACAAGGGTAGAATCGCATTTCGATCTCCCCTTTTTTGTTATCTGTATGGCTCGCCTGCCCCGCTTAATCGTCCCGAATCAGCCCCACCACGTCATCCAGACCGGTCTCAACAACCAGGATGTGTTCCTCGACGCCGAAGACTATCAAACCTTTCTCGGATGGCTGCGCACCGCCGCCAAGACTTACAAAGTCGCCATCCACGCCTATTGTTTGATGCCGAATCACCTGCATTTGCTGCTGACGCCGTCCGACGACAACGGTCTGGGCCAGATGATGCAGTGGGTCGGCCGCTATTACGTGCCCTATTTCAATCAAAAATATGTCCGCAGTGGAACTTTGTGGAACGGAAGATACAAAACTTCGCTGATCGATGCCGACGCCTACTTTATGTTGTGCAGCCGTTATATCGAGTTCAACCCGGTGCGCAACGGCCTGGTGGCGCGCGCCGAGGATTATCCGTGGTCCAGCTACTGCCACCACGCCGGCATCCGCCCGGACGGACTGGTCACTGACCACGCCAAGGTCTGGGAACTGGGCAACACGCCATTCCAGCGCGAGGCGGCCTACAGCGCACTGTCAGAGCCGGCCTTGAGCGCCGACGAAATCACTTTAATCAGCAATGCGCTGCTCAAAGGCTGGCCGCTGGGCTCGCCACAGTTCCAGACCGCCCTGCAAAAGAAGATGAAACGCCAGGTATTGCCGGCAAAACGCGGCCGGCCATTCAAAATAAAGCCTTCCGCCGAATAGGGCTTCACTCTGTCCCCATTTAAATAAATAAGCTTCTGAGGAAAATTTAATCTGACTCCGACCCTAATTGTTATGCTTGAGGTTTACGCTGCGTTGCACTAATCTTGTCTCTCAAGCCAATCAGTTTTGGAGTTTAGCCATGGAAGCACAAGGTCTGTACGATCCGTCCAACGAACATGACGCCTGCGGCGTCGGTTTCGTCGCCCACATCAAGGGCAATAAGAGTCACTCGATTGTGGAACAGGGTCTGCTGATCTTGAAGAACCTCGATCACCGGGGCGCGGTGGGTGCGGACCCGCTGATGGGCGACGGCGCCGGCATCCTGATCCAGATTCCGGACCAGTACTACCGTGACGAAATGGCCAAGCAAGGCGTGGAACTGCCACCGCCAGGCGAATACGGCGTCGGCATGGTGTTCCTGCCGAAGGAAAACGCGTCGCGCATCGCCTGCGAACAGGAAATCGAACGCGCCGTGCGCGCCGAAGGCCAGGTCGTGCTGGGCTGGCGCAACGTGCCGGTCGATACCGACATGCCGATGTCGCCGACCGTGCGCGCCAAAGAGCCGGTGATCCGCCAGATCTTCATCGGCCGTGGCGCCGACATCATGGTGACCGACGCGCTGGAACGCAAACTGTACGTGATCCGCAAATCGTCCGGCCACGCCATCCAGGCGCTGAAACTGATCCACGGCAAAGAATTCTTCGTGGCCTCGCTGTCGGCCCGTACCATCGTCTACAAAGGCCTGCTGCTGGCCGACCAGGTCGGTGTCTACTATAAAGACCTGCAAGACGCGCGCTGCATCTCGGCGCTGGCGCTGGTGCACCAGCGTTTCTCGACCAACACCTTCCCGGAATGGCCGCTGGCCCACCCGTACCGCCTGATCGCCCACAACGGCGAGATCAACACCGTCAAAGGCAACTTCAACTGGATGCGCGCGCGCGAAGGCGTGATGAAGTCGGCCGTGCTGGGCGACGACCTGCAAAAGCTGTTCCCGCTGATCTACGAAGGCCAGTCGGACACCGCCTGCTTCGATAACGCGCTGGAACTGCTGTTGATGGCGGGCTATCCGCTGGCCCAGGCAATGATGATGATGATCCCGGAAGCCTGGGAAAATCACGGCACGATGGACGACAATCGCCGCGCGTTCTACGAATATCACGCCGCCATGATGGAACCATGGGACGGCCCGGCCGCCATGGCGTTCACCGACGGCCGCTACATCGGCGGCACGCTGGACCGCAACGGTTTGCGTCCAGCCCGCTACATCGTGACTGACGACGACCTGGTGGTGATGGCGTCGGAATCCGGCGTGCTGCCGATTCCTGAGTCGAAAATTATCCAGAAATGGCGTCTGCAACCAGGCAAGATGTTCCTGATCGACCTGGAAGCCGGCCGCATCGTCGACGATAAAGAGCTGAAAGACACCTACGCCAACGCCAAGCCGTACAAGGCCTGGATCAACGCGGTGCGCATCAAGCTCAACGAAATCAAGCTGAGCGAAAGCCAGCTGGCGCACAACCGCGCCAAGGACAAGCAGGCGCCGGGCGAAAAAGCCGTGCCGTCGCTGCTGGACCGCCAGCAAGCGTTCGGCTACACCCAGGAAGACCTGAAATTCCTGATGGCGCCGATGGCTGCCGCCGGCGAAGAAGCCACCGGCTCGATGGGCAACGACTCGCCGCTGGCCGTCATGTCCAACAAGCTCAAGCCGCTGTATTCCTACTTCAAGCAGCTGTTCGCCCAGGTGACCAACCCGCCGATCGACCCGATCCGCGAAGCGATGGTGATGTCGCTGGTGTCGTTCATCGGTCCCAAGCCTAACCTGCTGGACACCAACAACGTCAACCCGCCGATGCGCCTGGAAGTGTCGCAGCCTATCCTGGGCTTCGACGACATGGAGCGTCTGCGCAACATCACCCTGCATACCGGCGGCAAGTTCAAGGCTTACGAGCTGAACATCTGCTACCCGCTGGCCTGGGGCAAGGAAGGCGTTGAAGCCTGCCTGGCGTCGCTGTGCGCGGAAGCCGTGGATGCGGTCAAGTCCGGCCACAACATCCTGATCGTGTCGGACCGTTCGATCGGCCCGGACCGCGTTGCGATTCCTGCACTGCTGGCCACCTCGACCATTCACCAGCACCTGGTGTCGAAAGGCCTGCGCGCCTCGACCGGCCTGGTGGTGGAAACCGGCTCGGCCCGCGAGACCCACCACTTCGCCCTGCTGGCCGGCTACGGCGCGGAAGCGATCCACCCGTACCTGGCGATGGAAACCCTGGCCGAAATGGCGGCCGGCATGCCGGGCGATATGTCGGCGGAGAAAGCCGTCTACAACTTCACCAAGGCGGTCGGCAAAGGCCTGATGAAGGTCATGTCCAAAATGGGCATCTCGACCTATATGTCGTACTGCGGCGCGCAGATCTTCGAGGCTGTCGGCCTCAATAAATCGCTGGTCGACAAATACTTCAAGGGTACCTCGTCCAACGTGGAAGGCATCGGCGTGTTTGAAGTGGCGGAAGAAGCGCTGCGCCTGCACAACCTGGCCTTCGGCGACGATCCGGTGCTGGCCAACCACCTGGACGCCGGCGGCGAGTACGCCTTCCGCGTGCGTGGTGAAGACCACCTGTGGACGCCGGACGCGATCGCCAAGCTGCAACACTCGACCCGCGCCAACAATTTCTCCAGCTATAAAGAGTACGCGCAGATCATCAACGACCAGAGCAAGCGTCACCTGACCTTGCGCGGCCTGTTCGAGTTCAAGATCGATCCGGCCAAGGCGATTCCGCTGGACGAAGTGGAGCCAGCCAAAGAGATCGTCAAGCGTTTCGCTACCGGCGCGATGTCGATGGGTTCGATTTCGACCGAAGCCCACGCCACGCTGGCCGTCGCCATGAACCGCATCGGCGGCAAGTCCAACACCGGTGAAGGCGGCGAAGATCCATCGCGCTACACCATGGAGTTGAAAGGCATCAAGATCAAGCAGGGCGAGACCATGGCTTCGGTCATGGGCAAAGAGCAGATGGTGGTCGATATTCCTCTGCAAGAGGGCGACTCGCTGCGTTCGCGCATCAAGCAGGTGGCGTCGGGCCGTTTCGGCGTGACTGCGGCTTACCTGAACTCGGCCGACCAGATCCAGATCAAGATGGCGCAGGGCGCCAAACCGGGCGAAGGCGGCCAACTGCCGGGCCACAAGGTGTCGGAATACATCGCCACGCTGCGCTTCTCGGTACCGGGCGTGGGCCTGATTTCGCCGCCGCCGCACCACGATATTTACTCGATTGAAGATCTGGCGCAACTGATCCACGATCTGAAGAACGCCAATCCGCGCGCTTCGATTTCGGTCAAGCTGGTGTCGGAAGTGGGTATCGGCACCGTCGCCGCTGGTGTGACCAAGGCCAAGGCCGATCACGTAGTGGTGGCCGGCCATGACGGCGGCACCGGCGCCTCGCCGCTGTCGTCGGTCAAGCACGCCGGCACGCCGTGGGAGCTGGGCCTGGCTGAAACCCAGCAGACGCTGGTGCTGAATGGCCTGCGCAGCCGTATCCGTGTCCAGGCCGACGGCCAGATGCGTACCGGCCGCGACGTCGTCATCGCCGCCATGCTGGGCGCCGATGAAATCGGCTTCGCCACCGCGCCGCTGGTGGTTGAGGGCTGCATCATGATGCGCAAATGCCACCTGAACACCTGCCCGGTCGGCGTCGCCACGCAAGATCCGGTGCTGCGCGCCAAGTTCTCGGGCAAGCCTGAGTACGTCGTGAACTACTTCTTCTTCGTTGCCGAAGAAGCGCGTCAGCTGATGGCCCAGCTGGGCATCCGCACCTATGACGAGCTGATCGGCCGCGTGGATCTGCTGGACAAGTCGAAAGCCATCTCGCACTGGAAAGCGCAAGGCCTGGACTTCAGCAACATCTTCTACCAGCCGCAAGTGCAGGACGGTCATTCGATCTACCACACCATGGAGCAGGATCACGGCCTGGACAAGGCGCTGGACCACAAGCTGATCGCTCAGGCGAAAGCAGCACTGGAAAAAGGCGAACGCGTGTCCTTCATCTCGCCGGTGCGCAACGTCAACCGCACGGTCGGCACCATGCTGTCGGGTGAAGTGGCCAAGCGTTACGGTCACGCCGGCCTGCCGGACGACACTATCCATATCCAGCTGCAAGGCACGGCGGGCCAGTCGGCCTGCGCCTTCCTGGCGCACGGCATCACCATCGACCTGGTCGGCGAGGGCAACGATTACGTCGGCAAGGGCTTGTCGGGCGGCCGCATCATCGTGCGTCCGAATACTGAGTTCCGTGGCTGGGCGGTGAACAACATCATCATCGGTAATACCGTGCTGTACGGCGCGATTGCCGGTGAAGCCTTCTTCAATGGCGTGGCCGGCGAGCGTTTCGCCGTGCGTAACTCGGGCGCCACCACCATCGTCGAAGGCACCGGCGACCACGGTTGCGAATACATGACCGGCGGCACCGTCGTGGTGCTGGGCCATACCGGCCGTAACTTCGCGGCTGGTATGTCGGGCGGTATTGCCTACGTCTACGATCCGGACGGTGATTTCGAATCGCGCTGCAACACCTCGATGGTGACGCTGGAGCGCGTGCTGAGCACCAAGGAGCAGTCGATCGACAGTGCCACCTTCCACGTGCAGCACAAAGACCACGGTCGCGAGGCCGACGAGGTGATCCTGAAGCGTTTGATCGAGCGTCACTTCAAGCACACCGGCAGCACGCGCGCGCGCCTGCTGCTGGACAACTGGGCCGACAGCCGCGGCAAATTCGTCAAGGTATTCCCTAGCGAATACAAACGCGCCCTGGCCGAAATGGCCGAGGATGTGGCGAACGAAGCCGCAGTCGTGCAACCAGTTGCTGCTTAAGTCAGCGTCACAAGATTACGAAGGAAAAATATCGTGGGTAAAATCACCGGCTTCATGGAATTCCAGCGTCAGGAAGAAAGCTATCTGCCGCCAGCAACGCGCCTGAAAAACTACGCGGAGTTCGTCATTCCGCTGACCAATGAGCAAGCCAAGGTACAGGGCGCGCGCTGCATGGACTGCGGCATCCCGTTCTGCAACAACGGCTGCCCGGTCAACA
This sequence comes from Duganella levis, assembly GCF_009857605.1. GTDB lineage: Bacteria > Pseudomonadota > Gammaproteobacteria > Burkholderiales > Burkholderiaceae_D > Rugamonas > Rugamonas levis. The sequence continues at coordinate 58,395 of NZ_WWCT01000008.1, forward strand.
ACATCATCCCGGACTGGAACGACCTGGTGTATCGCGGCAACTACCGCGAAGCGCTGGACACGCTGCACTCGACCAACAACTTCCCGGAATTCACCGGCCGCATCTGCCCGGCGCCGTGCGAATCGGCCTGTACCCTGGGCATCAGCGAAGATCCGGTCGGCATCAAGTCGATCGAGCACAAGATCATCGACGAAGGCTGGGAACACGGCTGGGTCGTGCCCCAGCCGCCAAGCAAGCAGACCGGCAAGAAAGTCGCCGTGGTCGGTTCCGGTCCTGCCGGCCTGGCCGCTGCCCAGCAGCTGGCGCGCGCCGGCCACGCCGTCACCGTGTTTGAAAAAGCAGACCGCGTCGGAGGCCTGCTGCGCTACGGCATTCCAGACTTCAAGATGGAAAAGTCGCACATCGACCGCCGCGTCAAGCAGATGGAAGCCGAAGGCGTGACCTTCCGCACCAGCGTGCTGATCGGCAAGGACTTCCCGGCCAACGTCAATAACTGGGCCAAGGAAACCATCTTCCCGGAAGACCTGCAAAAAGACTTCGACGCCGTGGTGCTGGCCGGCGGTTCCGAATCGCCGCGCGACCTGCCGGTGCCGGGCCGCGAGCTGAAAGGCGTGCATTTCGCCATGGACTTCCTGCCGCAGCAAAACAAGGTCAACGCCGGCGACAAGGTGAAAGACCAGATCAAGGCCACCGGCAAGCATGTGGTGGTGATCGGCGGCGGCGATACCGGTTCCGACTGCGTCGGCACCTCCAACCGTCACGGCGCCGCCTCGGTCACCCAGTTTGAACTGATGCCGATGCCGCCGGAGCAAGAGAACAAGTCGCTGGTCTGGCCGTACTGGCCAACCAAGCTGCGCACCTCGTCGTCGCACGAAGAAGGTTGCGAGCGCGACTGGGCTGTGGCCACCAAGCGCCTGGAAGGCAAGGGCGGCAAGGTCGAGAAGCTGATCGCCTGCCGTGTCGAGTGGAAAGACGGCAAGATGGTGGAAGTACCGAACTCGGAATTCGAAATGAAAGCCGACCTGGTGTTCCTGGCCATGGGCTTCGTCTCGCCGGTCGCCACCATCCTGGATGCGTTCGCAGTGGACAAAGATGCACGCGGCAACGCCAAGGCCACCACCGATGGTGATGGCTGCTACAAAACTTCCGCAGCCAAAGTATTTGCCGCCGGCGACATGCGCCGTGGCCAGTCGCTGGTGGTGTGGGCGATCCGCGAAGGCCGCCAGTGCGCGCGCGCGGTCGACGAGTTCCTGATGGGCAGTTCCGAGTTGCCGCGGTAATCCCTGACGCGGTAATCAGGCTCGGCCTGATTCTCTGCCGGATACGGACGGGCGATCCCCGACCGTGTCCGGTTTTTTTATGCGGCACTGTACTGAATGTAACATTTCGTTCCCGGTGTAAATTGCTGACTTTGGGTTCAGTAGTGTTGTATTATCTGTATTGTTATCCGACTTTTTGCCCCGCTCCGGAGGGGCCCTCAGCAGAGATTGACGTTTCTGCACTACAATACGGCCATTCCAAAAAATGAGTTCAGTCGTGCCAAATCTAGTCGAAATCCGTGATTTACACTTTTCCTATGGCAAGCGCGCGATCCTGACGGGCTTGAACATGGACTTCCCGCGCGGGAAGGTGGTTGCGATCATGGGCGGCTCCGGCAGTGGCAAGACCACCGTGTTGCGCCTGATCGGCGGCCAGTTGCGCCCGCAGCGCGGCCAGGTCAAGGTGCAGGGCCAGGTGGTGCACAAGCTGAATACCGCCGGCTTGTACCTGTTGCGCCGCAAGATGGGCATGCTGTTCCAGCACGGTGCGCTGTTTACCGACCTCACCGTGTTCGAGAACGTCGCCTTCCCGCTGCGCGAGCATACCGACCTGCCGGAAGAGCTGATCCGCAACCTGGTGTTGATGAAGTTGCAAGCCGTGGGCCTGCGCAACGCCGCCAAGCTGAAACCGGGCGAAATCTCCGGCGGTATGGCGCGCCGCGTGGCGCTGGCGCGTTCCATCGCGCTGGACCCGGAACTGATTATGTATGACGAGCCGTTCGCCGGCCTGGATCCGATCTCGATGGGCGTCACCGCCAACCTGATCCGTAACCTGAACACGGCGCTGGGCTCGACCACCATCCTGGTGTCGCACGACGTCAAGGAAAGCTTTGCCATTGCCGACTATGTGTATTTCCTGTCGCAGGGCAAAATTGTTGCGCATGGCACGCCGGCTGAAATGAGCGTGTCCACCGATCCGTATGTGAAGCAGTTCGTCAACGCAGAAGCCGACGGCCCGGTGCCGTTCCACTATCCAGGCAAGTCCCTGGCCGACGATCTGGGCCTGGGAGTGCATGTATGAGTGTAAAGAATTGGTTGTCCCGCCTGGGCGCGCCGCTGCGCGACTATGTGGAAAGCATCGGCTATGGTTTCCGTACCTTCGCCAATATGCTGGGCGTGTCGCCCGGCCTGTTGCGCCGGCCGGGACTGGTGATCGAGCAGCTGCATTTCATCGGCAATTATTCGGTGCTGATCATCACCCTGTCCGGCCTGTTCGTTGGCATGGTGCTGGGCCTGCAGGGTTATTACACGCTGAATAAATACGGCGCCGAGCAATCGCTGGGCCTGCTGGTGGCGCTGGGCCTGACCCGCGAACTGGGCCCGGTCATCACCGCGCTGCTGTTTGCCGGCCGCGCCGGCACCTCGCTGACCGCCGAAATCGGCCTGATGAAGGCCGGCGAGCAACTGTCCGCCATGGAAATGATGGCCGTCAACCCGATCCAGCGCGTGCTGGCGCCGCGCTTCTGGGCCGGCGCGCTGTCGGTGCCGCTGCTGGCGTCGATGTTCAGCGCCGTGGGCGTATTGGGCGGCTGGCTGGTCGGCGTGCAGCTGATCGGCGTCGACGACGGCGCCTTCTGGTCGCAGATGCAGGGTGGGGTCGACTTCTGGAAAGATATTATTAACGGCTTTGCCAAGAGCGTGGTGTTTGGCGTGGCGATCACCTTCATCGCCCTGTACCAGGGCTACGAAGCGCAGCCGACGCCGGAAGATGTGGCGCGCGCCACCACCCGCACCGTCGTGATCTCGTCGCTGATGATCTGGTGGCTGGACTTCATGATGACGGCGCTGATGTTTAGCAAATAAAAAGATTAGAACTGAGGAATAATTATGCAACGTAAATCTCTGGATGTCTGGGTCGGTCTGTTCATCGTCATCGGCGTGGCCGCATTGATGTTCCTGGCGCTCAAGGCCGGCAATACCAGTTCGCTGTCCTGGGGCAAAACTTACGCCATCAGCGCCAAATTCGACAACATCGGCAGCCTGCGTCCGCAAGCAGCGGTCAAGGCCGCCGGTGTGGTGGTCGGCCGTGTGGGAGAGATCAAGTTTGATGACAAGAGCTATCAGGCGCTGGTAACCTTGAATATGGAAGAGAATTACAAGTTCCCTAAGGATAGCTCGGCCAAGATTCTGACGGCCGGCCTGCTGGGTGAACAATACGTCGGCATTGATGCTGGTGGCGATACTAACAATCTGGTGGCCGGCGATAAAATCGCCCGGACCCAATCGGCGACCGTGCTGGAAGACCTGATTAATCAGTTTATCTACAGCAAAGCCGCCGAAGGAAAGGACAGCAAATAATGAGCCGTACCGTAAAACAATTCCGCCAGGTTGCGCTGGCGCTGGGCGTCACCGTGCTGCTGGCCGGTTGCGCCGGCCCGAATCCGCGTGACCCGTACGAGGGCTACAACCGCGCCATGTTCAATTTCAACGATAAAGTTGATGAATATGCGCTGAAACCGGTGGCCACGGGCTATAAAAACGTCACCCCGAGTTTTGTGCAGACCGGCGTGGGCAACTTCTTCGGCAATCTGGGCGATGCCTGGACCGCCATCAATCAATTCCTGCAAGGCAAAGGCGAAGACGGCATGACCGACGTCACCCGCTTCGCGCTGAACTCGACGCTCGGTATCCTCGGCCTGTTCGACATCGCCTCGGAAGCGGGCTTGCCGAAGCACAAGGAAGACTTCGGCCAGACGCTGGGCGTGTGGGGCGTGAATTCCGGCCCGTACCTGGTGCTGCCGCTGCTGGGCCCGTCCACCGTGCGTGACACGGTGGCGCTGCCGGTGGATATCTCCGGCGACATCTGGCGCTACAAGGACCCGACCAATGTGCGCAATATCGGCACCGTGCTGCGCGTGGTCGATACCCGCGCCGGCCTGCTGGACGCTTCGACCCTGCTGGAAGCCGCTTCGCTGGACCGCTATGAGTTCCTGCGCGACGGTTATCTGCAGCGCCGCGAGAGCCAGATTCACCCGGACGCCGACTATGCGCCACGTAAAGTGGAAAAAGATGATACTGCTGAAACTTCTGCCCCCGTGTCATCCGAACCGGCGGCAAAAGAGTTAAACTCCGGCACACCGGCTGCAAAACCTGACAGCCAGTGACCTGAAGAACCACTCATAAGGCATAAACAATGAAATTTATTAAACAATTTATCGCTTTGGCCACTGTCGCACTGGCGTTCAACGCCGCCCACGCTGCCGACGAAGCGCCGGACGCGCTGGTCAAGCGCATCAGCTCGGACGTGCTCAACACCGCCAAGAGCGACAAGGCCATCCAGGCAGGCGACACCAAAAAAGTCATCGACCTGGTGGAAACCAAGATCCTGCCGTACGTCGACTTCCAGCGCATGACCGCACTGGCCTCGGGCCGTTTCTGGCGTGACGCCACCCCGGACCAGCAGAAGGCGCTGACCGAGCAGTTCCGCCAGCTGCTGGTGTTCACCTATTCCGGCGCACTGTCGCAGGTAAAAGACCAGACCGTCGAGTTCAAGCCGCTGCGCGCTGACCCGACCGATACCGACGTCGAAGTGCGCTCGCAGGTCAACCAGGCCCGTGGCGAACCGATTCCGCTGAACTACCGCGTGGCCAAAGGCCCGAACGGCTGGAAGATCTACGACATCAACGTGCTGGGCGCGTGGCTGGTCGAGACCTACAAAGGCACCTTCGCGTCGGAAATCTCGAAGGGTGGCATCGACGGCCTGATCAAGGCGCTGACCGACAAGAACAAGTCGCTGGCCGCCAAGCCCCTCAACACTGCTGCACCAAAAAAATAAGCTGACGCCATGAACGCCGTTACCGACCCCATCGACAACCTGCAATCGCTCACGTCCCTGACCGTGCTCAACGCCTCCGCGGCGTTGCAGCGTGGCTATGCCGCCATCAAGGCTGGCCAGACCGCGTTCGACCTGCGCCATGTGTTGACGGTGGATTCGGTGTCGGTGTCGGTGATGCTGGCCTGGCAGCGCGCCGCGCACGACGCCGGCATCAAGCTGGAACTGAAAAACCTGCCGCCGGCGCTGCAAAGCCTGACCAAGCTGTACGGCGTGTGCTCGCTGCTGTTCCCAACGGATGTGCCGCTGGAGCAGGACCCGAACCTGGCGCGCAATCCGGCGCACGATGAATTTGCGCCTGTGAAGGCGCCGGAGACGGTCTTCGCCAAGAAGACCGCCGTGGCCGCCGACTCGGCCAACCACCATCCCCATTGACCTCCGCCCCACCCCGCCGCCTGCAGTAAACCCCGGTCCGGCTCGGACCGATTGAATTTCCCCTATAATTGAACGTTGCCACAGTCGCAGCGCTGTGGCGTCCGCAGCATCTTCGCGCGCGCCGCATCGGCCGCCGCAACCTTATTGATAAGTCAAGCATGACAGCGATCCAAATTAGCAATGTCGAGAAGCGCTACAAGTCGCTCCAGGCACTGGGCGGCGTGTCCCTCAGCATCGAAGAGGGCGAATTCTTCGGCCTGCTGGGGCCGAATGGCGCCGGCAAGACCACCCTGATTTCCATCATCGCCGGCTTGATCCGGCCAGACGCCGGCTCGGTCAAGATCCACGGCCACGACGTGGTCAGCGATTTCCGCGAAGCGCGCAAGAAGCTGGGCGTGGTGCCGCAGGAACTGGTGTTCGACCCGTTCTTCACCGTGCGCGAGACGCTGCGTTTGCAATCGGGCTACTTTGGCCTGAAAAACAACGACGCCTGGATCGACGAGGTGATGCACAACCTCAACCTGACCAACAAGGCCGACACCAATATGCGCGCGCTGTCCGGCGGCATGAAGCGCCGCGTGCTGGTGGCGCAGGCGCTGGTGCACAAGCCGCCGGTGATCGTGCTCGATGAGCCGACCGCCGGTGTCGACGTCGAGCTGCGCCAGACGCTGTGGAAGTTCATCTCGCGCCTGAATCGCGAAGGCCACACCGTGGTGCTGACCACTCACTACCTGGAAGAAGCGCAGGCCATGTGCAAGCGCGTCGCCATGCTCAAGCTGGGGCAGGTGGTGGCGCTGGACAGCATGGCCTCGCTGATCCGCCGCATCTCCGGCTCGCAGCTGATCGTCAACATGAAGCACGGCGACCTGCCGGACGATTTGCGCCACCTGATCACGCATCCGGAAGCGTCGGAGCACGGCAAGAAGTACAGCCTGCGCATCAATGAATATGCGGAAGTCGAGCAAATCCTGGCGCGCCTGCGCGAATCGGGCGCCATCATCGACGACATGCAACTGCAACAAGCGGATCTGGAAGATATCTTCTTGCAGATCATGGACAAAGGTACCGTATGAACTTCCTCTCCGCCGGATTCCGTACGCTGGTCTTCAAGGAGATCCTGCGTTTCTGGAAAGTCGCCACGCAAACCATTGCCGCGCCGATCCTGACCGCCATGCTGTACCTGATGATCTTCGGCCATGTGCTGGAAGGCCGCGTCACGGTGTACCAGGACGTCAACTACACCTCGTTCCTGATTCCGGGCCTGGTGATGATGAGCGTGCTGCAGAACGCCTTCGCCAACGCCTCGTCGTCGCTGATCCAGTCCAAGATCACCGGCAACCTGGTGTTCGTGCTGCTGACGCCTTTGTCGCACTGGGAGATCTTCTCGGCCTACGTGATCGCCGCCATGGTGCGCGGCATCATGGTGGGCCTGGGCGTGTTCCTGGTGACCGCCTGGTTTGCCCACCTGTCGTTCGCGGCGCCGCTGTGGATCCTGGCGTTTGCCCTGCTGGGCGCCGCCATCCTCGGCACCATGGGGCTGATCGCCGGCGTCTGGGCTGAAAAGTTCGACCAGCTGGCGGCGTTCCAGAACTTCCTGATCGTGCCGCTGACCTTCCTGGCCGGCGTGTTCTACTCGATCCACTCGCTGCCGCCGGTATGGCAGGCGGTGTCGCATCTGAATCCGTTCTTCTACATGATCGACGGCTTCCGTTACGGTTTCTTCGGCCAGTCCGACGTCAGCCCGCTGGTGAGCCTGGCCATTGTTTCGGCCTTCCTGGTGGTGCTGTCGTTCCTGGCGATTCGTTTGCTGCGCAGCGGTTACCGCCTGCGCCACTAAAATTCAAGGACTTATCATGCCTACTACTCCAGAACTCATCCACGGCTATATCTCGGCCGGTCTCGAATGCACCCACCTTCAAGTGGAAGGCGACGGCCAGCACTTCCAGGCGGTGATCGTCTCGCCGGCATTTGCCGGCAAGCGCCCGATCCAGCGCCACCAGCTGGTGTACGCCGCACTGGGTGACCGCATGCGCGAAGAAATCCACGCGCTGTCGATGAAAACCCTCACCCCTGAAGAATACCAAGGATAAGCATGGACAAGCTTCTGATTCAAGGCGGTAACCGCCTGCAAGGCGACATCACCATTTCGGGCGCGAAGAACGCCGCCCTGCCTATCCTGTGCGCGGGCCTGCTGACCGCCGGCGATCTGGAACTGTCCAATGTGCCGCACCTGCACGACGTTGCCACCATCCTCAAGCTGCTGGGCGAAACCGGCCTGAAAGTCACGCAGGACAACGACAAGGTCACGCTCAACGGCAGCGCCATCACCAAGCTGGAAGCGCCGTATGAAATGGTGAAAACCATGCGCGCCTCGATCCTGGTGCTGGGGCCACTGCTGGCGCGCTTCGGCGAAGCCAAGGTCTCGCTGCCGGGAGGCTGCAACATCGGTTCGCGTCCGGTCGACCAGCACATCAAGGGTCTGCAGGCGATGGGCGCCGACATCACCATTGAAGGCGGCTACATCTACGCCAAGTGCGCCAAGCTGAAAGGCGCGCGCATCGTCACCGACATGATCACCGTCACCGGCACCGAGAACCTGCTGATGGCGGCGACCCTGGCCGAAGGCGAGACCGTGCTGGAAAACGCCGCCTGCGAACCGGAAGTGACCGACCTGGCGCACCTGCTGGTGTCCATGGGCGCGAAGATCGAAGGCATCGGCACCAACCGCCTGGTGATCCAGGGCGTGGCCGAGCTGCATGGCGCCAAGCACACGGTGGTCTCCGACCGCATCGAAGCGGCGACCTTCCTGTGCGCCGTAGCCGCCACCGGTGGCGACATCACCATCCGCAACACCCGCGTCGACATCATGGATGCGGCGCTGGACAAGCTGCGCGAGATCGGCCTGCAACTGACCATCGGCGACAACTGGATCCGCGCGCAGATGGACAAGCGTCCGACCGCCGTCACTTTCCGCACCACCGAATACCCTGGCTTCCCGACCGACATGCAGGCGCAGTTCATGGCGGTGAACACCATCGCCGAAGGCGCCAGCCGCGTGACGGAAACCATTTTTGAAAACCGCTTCATGCACGTCCAGGAGATGAACCGCCTGGGCGCGCAAATTGAAACCGATGGCAACACCGCCTTTATCAAAGGCGTGGAACAGCTGGTTGGCGCGCCTGTGATGGCGACCGACCTGCGTGCCTCCGCTTCGCTGGTGATCGCCGGCCTGGCCGCGCGCGGTGAAACGCTGATCGACCGCATCTATCACCTGGACCGTGGCTACGATCAGATGGAAGTCAAACTCTCCGCCGTAGGCGCCAACATCCAGCGAATCAAATAATCATCATGAGTGCATTCCAAGCCGACTCCCAGCAGCTGATCCTTGCGCTGTCGAAGGGCCGTATTTTCGAGGACACCCTGCCGTTGCTGGAAGCAGCCGGCATCACCGTCACCGAGAATCCGGAGACTTCGCGCAAGCTGATCCTGCCGACCAATGACCCGAACGTGCGCGTGCTGATCGTGCGCGCCACCGATGTGCCGACCTATGTGCAGCATGGCGCAGCGGACTTCGGCGTGGCCGGCAAGGATGTGCTGCTGGAGCACGGCGGCGAAGGCCTGTACCAGCCGATCGACCTGCACATCGCCGAGTGCCGCATGTCGGTCGCGGTCCGCAACGGTTTCGATTACGAGACCGCGGTGCGTCAGGGTGCGCGCCTGCGCGTGGCCACCAAGTTCGTCGAGACGGCGCGCGCGCACTTCGCCAAGAAGGGTGTGCACGTCGATCTGATCAAGCTGTATGGCTCGATGGAGCTGGCGCCGCTGGTCGGCCTGTCGGACGCCATCGTCGACGTGGTCAGCACCGGCAATACGCTGCGCGCCAACGACCTGAAAGAGGTCGAGGCCATCATGGATATTTCGTCGCGCCTGATCGTCAACCAGGCCGCGCTGAAGATGAAACGCGAGCGTCTGCAACCTATTCTCGAAGCGTTTGAACGCGCTTCCAAAAAGTGAACGCCATGATTACCAAGCTCGATTCCAGCCAGGCCGATTTCAAGCAGCGTCTGGACACGCTGCTGGCGTTTGAAGCCAGCACCGACGACGCCATCGAGAACGCCGTCTCCGGCATTCTGGCGGACGTCAAACAGCGCGGCGATGCCGCCGTCCTCGAATACACCAACCGCTTCGACCGCATTCCGAACGGCGGCGCCACCAGCATAGCGGCGCTGGAAATCTCGCAGGAAGAAATGCAGGCCGCATTGGCCGCGATTCCGGACGCGCAGCGCAAGGCACTGGAAGTCGCCGCGCACCGCGTGCGCGTGTTCCACGAACGCCAGAAGCAGGAACTGAACGGCTTCACCTACACCGAGCCGGATGGCACGGTGCTGGGCCAGCGCGTCACGCCGCTGGACCGCGTCGGCATCTACGTCCCGGGCGGTAAAGCCGCTTACCCATCGTCGGTGCTGATGAACGCGATTCCGGCGCACGTCGCCGGCGTCGAAGAAATCATCATGGTGGTGCCAACGCCGGACGGCGTGAAGAACCAGATGGTGCTGGCCGCCGCCGCGATTGCCGGCGTCACCCGCGTGATCACTATCGGCGGCGCGCAAGCCGTCGCCGCGCTGGCGCATGGCACCGAAACCATCCAGGCCGTCGACAAGATCGTCGGCCCTGGCAATGCCTACGTGGCCTCGGCCAAGCGCCGCGTGTTCGGCGTGGTCGGCATCGACATGATCGCCGGCCCGTCGGAAATCCTGATTGTTGCTGACGGCACTACCGATCCTGACTGGGTCGCGATGGACCTGTTCTCGCAAGCGGAGCACGACGAGCTGGCGCAAGCCATCCTGCTGTGCCCAGACGCCGACTACATCGCCAAGGTGGAAGCCAGCATAGAAAAGCTACTTCCACAGATGCCACGCCAGGAAGTAATCCGCACCTCGCTGGGCGACCGCGGCGCGCTGATCAAAGTGCGCGACATGGACGAAGCCTGCGCCATCGCCAACAGCATCGCCGCCGAGCACCTGGAAATCTCCGCCGTCGAGCCGCAGCAATGGGCCGACAAGATCCGTCACGCCGGCGCCATGTTCCTCGGCCGCTTCTCGTCCGAGTCGCTGGGCGACTACTGCTGCGGTCCTAACCACGTGCTGCCGACGTCGCGCACCGCGCGCTTCTCGTCGCCGCTGGGCGTGTACGATTTCCAGAAACGCTCGTCGATCATTTATGTGAGCGAAGCCGGCGCGCAAACGCTGGGCAAGGTCGCGGCCGAACTGGCGTACGGCGAAGGCCTGCAGGCGCACGCCCGCAGCGCGGAACTGCGTATCAAGTAATGACAGATACGTGGATCAATCAGGTTTTCTGTGAGGATGCGTTGGCCGGTTTGGCACGCATCCCGGATGGTTCCATCGATCTGATACTGACCGACCCGCCGTATAACCTCGGCAAGGACTACGGCAATGCATCGGACCAGCAAACGGTGGACGAATACCTGCGCTGGACCGAGCAGTGGATCGATGCCGCCCTGCCCAAGCTGAAGCCCAACGGCAGCTTGTACATCTTCCTGACCTGGCGTTTTTCGCCGGAGATTTTCGTCATGCTGAAAAAGCGCATGACGATGATGAACGAAATTATCTGGGACCGCCGTGTGCCGTCGATGGGCGGCAGCGTGCGCAGTTACTCGTCGGTGCATGACACCATCGGCTTCTTCGTCGGCCGCAAGGACTACTACTTCGACCTGGACGCGGTGCGCATTCCGTACGACGCCGCCACCAAGAAGGCGCGCTCGCGCTCCATCTTCATCGGCGCCAAGTGGCTGGAAGTGGGCTACAACCCGAAGGATTTGTGGAGCGTGTCGCGCCTGCACCGCGAGCATCCGGAGCGCGCCGACCATCCGACCCAAAAGCCGCTGGAGATTATCGAGCGCATGGTCAAGGCTTCGTGCCCGCCGGACGGCGTGGTGCTGGACCTGTTCATGGGCAGCGGCACCACGGCGATAGCAGCCAAGCGCACCGGCCGACATTTCGTCGGCTTCGAGCTGAATCCGGATTACTGCGCGATTATCGCCGAGCGTCTGGCGATGCCCGAAGTGCCGGCGCCGCCGCCGAAGAAACCCAAGAAACCCCGAAGTACCGTCAATTCATAGGAGCCCAAGTAAGATGTCCGCCATCGACACCCTGATTAACAGCACCATCCGCTCAGACGTGCGCGCCGCAGCCGGCTACCACGTTGCCGATGCGAGTGGCTTTATCAAGCTGGATGCGATGGAGAACCCTTACCAGCTGCCGCATCATCTGCGCGACGACCTGGCCAAGCGCCTGGCCGACGTGGCGCTGAACCGCTACCCGGTAGCTTCCTACAGCACGGTCAAGCAGCGCATTGTCGACAAGCTGGGCGTGCCGGCCGGCTATGACGTCATCCTCGGCAACGGCTCGGATGAACTGATCTCCATTCTGTGCATGGCCTGCGCCACGCAGGACCGCCGCAGCACCGTGCTGGCGCCGACGCCGTCGTTCGTCATGTACCAGCGCTCGGCGCAATTCGCCGGCATGGATTACGTCGGCGTGCCGCTGAAGGCCGACCTGACGCTGGACCTGCCGGCGATGCTGGCGGCGATCGAACAGCACAAGCCGTCGCTGGTGTTCCTGTCCTACCCGAACAACCCGACCGGCAACCTGTTCGCCGAAGACGACATCGTCGCCATCATCAAGGCATTGGACGGTTTCGGCCTGGCCGTGGTGGATGAAGCCTACGAGCCGTTCGCGCAGCAGACCTTTATGCACCGCCTGCCGGAATTTAACAACCTGGTGGTGATGCGCACGGTCTCGAAGCTGGGCCTGGCCGGCATCCGCCTCGGCTATCTGTCGGCGGCGCCGCAATTGCTGGCGGAATTCGACAAAGTGCGGCCTCCTTACAACATCAACGTGCTGACCCAGGTTGCGGCTGAATTCGCGCTCGACCACGTGGATGTGCTGAACCAGCAGGCCGCCAATTTGCGCGCCGCACGCGCCGATCTGACGGCTGCATTGGCCCGTCTGCCCGGCGTGGAGGTTTTTCCGTCGGCGGCGAATTTTATCTTGATTCGCGTGCCCAATTCCGACGATGCCTACGCGAAACTGCTGTCCCGCAAGGTATTAGTCAAAAATGTGAGTAAAATGCACAGTGTGCTGACCAATTGTTTACGGATCACCGTGAGCACCCCGGAAGAAAATTCCACCTTCCTCGATGCCTTCGCCGCATCGCAGGCAGCCTGACACCATCGCGAGCTTTTCATGAACCGCACCGCAGAAATCATCCGCAATACCAACGAGACGCAAGTCCGCGTTTCCATCAACCTGGACGGCACCGGCAAGCAAAAGCTGAACACCGGCGTGCCCTTCCTCGACCACATGCTGGACCAGATCGCCCGCCACGGCCTGTTCGATCTGGAAGTGGAAGCCACCGGCGACATCCATATCGACAACCACCACACGGTGGAAGACGTCGGCATTACGCTGGGCATGGCGGTGGCCAAGGCCATCGGCGACCGTAAGGGCATCGTCCGCTACGGCCATTCGTATGTGCCGCTGGACGAGGCGCTGTCGCGCGTCGTGCTGGATTATTCCGGCCGCCCAGGCATCGAATATCACATCCCGTTCACGCGGGCGATGATCGGCACCTTTGACGTCGACCTGACGCTGGAATTCTTCCGCGGCTTCGTCAATCACGCCCTGGTCACGCTGCACATCGACAACCTGCGCGGCACCAACGCCCACCACCAGTGCGAGACGGTCTTCAAAGCATTTGGCCGCGCGCTGCGCATGGCGTCGGAACTCGATCCACGCGCCGCCGGCACCATCCCGTCGACCAAAGGCACTCTGTAAGAAGACACCATGAAAAAAATCGTAGTAGTTGATTACGGCATGGGTAATCTGCGCTCGGTCGCGCAAGCGCTGCGCGCCGTGGCGCCGGAAGCCAATGTGCTGATTTCCGGCGCGGTGGCCGATATCGCCTCCGCCGACCGCATCGTGCTGCCCGGCCAGGGCGCCATGCCGGACTGCATGCGCAGCCTGCGTGAGTCCGGCGTGCAGGAAGCATTGCTGCATGCGTCGAAGAACATCCCCCTGATGGGAGTGTGCATCGGCGAGCAAATGCTGTTTGATGGCAGCGAGGAAGGCGACGCCGCCGGCCTCGGCCTGTTGCCCGGCAAGGTGGTGCGCTTCCAGCTGGACGGCCAGACCCAGGAAGACGGTTCGCGCTTCAAGGTTCCGCAAATGGGCTGGAACCAAGTGACGCAAACGGCGTCTCATCCGATGTGGCAGGATATTGCGGACAACGCGTACTTCTACTTCGTGCACAGCTATTTCGCGCAGCCGGAACAGGCCGCGCACACCGTCGGCCAAACTGTCTACGGTGCGCCGTTCAGTTGTGCCGTCGCCCGTGATAATATTTTTGCGACCCAGTTCCACCCGGAGAAAAGCGCCGCGGCCGGACTGCAGCTGTACAAGAACTTTGTTCACTGGAACCCTTGATTTCTACTCTCTCATCTAACTGACACCATCATGCTGCTTATTCCTGCCATCGACCTCAAAGACGGTCACTGCGTTCGCCTGAAACAAGGTGATATGGAACTCGCCACCGTATTTTCCGAAGATCCGGCCGAGATGGCCTTGCATTGGCTGAAGCAAGGCGCGCGCCGCCTGCACCTGGTCGACCTGAACGGCGCCTTCGCCGGCAAGCCGAAGAACGAGGCCGCCATCAAGTCCATCCTGAAGGCGGTGCAGGACTTCGCGGAAGAAAATGATCTGGAAGAAATTCCGGTGCAACTGGGCGGCGGTATCCGCGACCTGGATACCATCGAACGCTATCTCGATGCCGGCATCACCTATGTGATCATCGGCACCGCTGCGGTGAAAGAGCCGGGCTTCCTGCACGACGCCTGCGGCGCCTTCCCGGGCCACATCATCGTCGGCCTGGACGCCAAGGACGGCAAGGTTGCTACCGACGGCTGGAGCAAGATGTCCGGCCACGAAGTGATCGACCTGGCCAAGAAGTTCGAAGCCTACGGCGTGGAATCGATCATCTACACCGACATCGGCCGCGACGGCATGATGGGCGGCGTCAACATCGAAGCCACCGTCAAGCTGGCGCAAGCCGTCAAGATTCCGGTGATTGCCTCGGGCGGCCTGCACAACCTGGCCGACGTCGAAGCGCTGTGCGCGGTGCAGGACGAAGGCATCGAAGGCGTGATCTGCGGCCGCTCGATTTACGAAGGCACCATCGACCTCGAATCGGCCCAGCTGCGCGCCGACGAGTTGAGCGGTGACCTGATCGAAGAAGAAGACGAATAACATGCTTGCTAAACGCATCATCCCCTGCCTCGACGTGACCGACGGCCGCGTCGTCAAAGGCGTCAATTTCACCGAGCTGCGCGATGCCGGCGACCCGGTGGAAATCGCCCGCCGCTACGACGAGCAGGGCGCCGATGAGCTGACCTTCCTCGACATCACCGCCACCAGCGACAACCGTGGCCTGATCCTCGACATCATCGAGGCGGTGGCGTCGCAGGTGTTCATTCCGCTGACCGTCGGTGGCGGCGTGCGCGAAGTGGCCGATGTGCGCCGCCTGCTGAACGCCGGCGCGGACAAGGTCAGCATGAATTCGTCGGCGGTGTCGAATCCGCAGTTGGTGTTCGACGCCTCGCAGAAGCACGGTTCGCAATGCATCGTGGTGGCGATCGACGCCAAGCAGACTTCGCCCGGCAAGTGGGAAGTGTTTACCCACGGCGGCCGCAAGGCCACCGGCATCGACGCCATCGAGTGGGCGAAAAAAATGGAACAGCTGGGCGCCGGCGAAATCCTGCTGACCAGCATGGACAAGGACGGCACCAAGTCCGGCTTCGACCTCGGCCTGACGCGCGGCGTGTCCGACGCGGTCGGCATTCCGGTGATCGCCTCGGGCGGTGTCGGCGGCCTGCAAGACCTGGCCGACGGCATCAAGCTGGGCAAGGCCGATGCGGTGCTGGCTGCCAGCATCTTCCACTTCGGCCAGTATTCGGTGCAGGAAGCCAAGCGCTTCATGGCGCAGCAAGGCATTCCGATGCGTCTGGATGGAGCGGCATGATGAATGCACCGATCCAGCCGAAGGCTGCCTGGCTGAAAAAAGTAAAGTGGGACGAACACGGCCTGGTGCCGGTGATCGCCCAGGAGGCCGGCAGCAATGACGTGCTGATGTTCGCCTGGATGAACCGTGAGGCGCTGGCCAAGACGGTCGAGCTGGGCGAGGCCGTCTACTGGAGCCGTTCGCGCAAGAAGCTGTGGCACAAGGGCGAAGAGTCCGGCCACGTGCAGAAGGTGCTGGAAGTGCGCCTGGACTGTGACGAAGACGTGATCCTGCTGAAGATCGAGCAGGCCGGCGGCATCGCCTGCCATACCGGCCGCCACTCGTGCTTCTTCCAGAAGTTCGCCGGCGACGCCCAGGAAGGCGACTGGCAGAACACCGAGCCGGTGCTGAAAGATCCATCCGATATTTACAAGGCAGGCAAATGAGCACCATTCTTGACCGCCTGGCCGACGTGATCGAATCGCGCAAGCCGGCCAATGGCGGCGACCCCGCCACCTCCTACACCTCCAAGCTGTTCGCCAAGGGCGACGACGCCATCCTGAAGAAGATCGGCGAGGAAGCCACCGAAACCGTGATGGCGGCCAAGGACGCCCGCGCCGGCGCCGACAGCGGCAAGGTGCTGTACGAAGTGGCCGACTTGTGGTTCCATACGCTGGTGCTGCTGGCCCAGTTCGATCTGAAGCCGCAGCAGGTACTCGATGAACTGGCGCGCCGTGAAGGCGTGTCCGGCATCGAAGAAAAAGCATCCCGTAAAGAATAACCGGAGCCCCGCGTGGAAAACTGCATCTTTTGCAAAATAGCCGAAAAGAAAATTCCTTCGACCGCCGTGTATGAAGATGACGATCTGCTGGCCTTCAAGGACATCAACCCGGCCGCCCCGGTGCACCTGCTGGTGATCCCGAAACAGCACTACGCCACGCTGCAGGATGCGGCCGGCGAACCGGCGCTGCTGGGCAAAATGCTGGCGCTGGCCCCCCGACTGGCAGAGGAATTTGGCTGCGCAGTCGGCTATGATGCGGATGGCGCACCGTCCGCCGGCTACAAGACGCTGATCAACAGTGGGCCGGATGGTGGTCAAGAGGTGTACCATTTGCATCTGCATGTGATCGGCGGCGCCCATCCATGGCGCGGCCAGCGTTGATTTAGCGCGAAACGGCCACATTTACCTCAGAGACTGATGCTTGGCGTATACTGTCGCAGCAGTTCTGGGAATCAACGAATAAATCTGGAGCGCATGCGCTTCGCAAGGGGAATATGATGGGTTCATTTAGCATTTGGCACTGGCTGATCGTTCTGGTTATCGTGATGCTGGTGTTTGGCACCAAGAAACTGGGCAATATGGGTTCGGATATCGGTAAGGCCGTTAAAGGCTTCAAGGATGGCGTCAAGGGCGACGAAGAGAAGCCGACCACGCCGGCCGCCCCGGGCACCATCGATGTCGATGCGAAAGAGAAGAAGTAAGTAGCGCCTTCTTATGATCGATCTCGGTCTTACCAAACTTGCTGTCATCGGCGTGATTGCGCTGGTCGTCATCGGTCCTGAAAAGCTGCCCAAGGTAGCGCGCATGGCCGGGACGCTGTACGGCCGCGCGCAGCGCTACCTGAATGACGTCAAGTCCGAAGTCACGCGCGAAATCGAGCTGGAAGAATTGCGCAACCTGCAGAAGGAAGTGCAGGACGCCGCCCAGGCCGTGAAGACGGATGTGGAAAACTCGATTGCGCAGAATAAGGCTGAGGTGGAAAACGCCTTCAGCGATATCTCCTCGTCGTCATCGCTGTCGGATAGTTCCGATAGTTCCTCTTCGTATTCGCATACCGCGTTTGGCAGCGTGACCACCGACGACCTGGCACGCAAGGCGCGTGAGTTCCGCCGCAAGAAGCTGGTGCGCAACTCGGCCATCCCCAACTGGTACAAGCAGCGCAATGGCGGCAAGCAGCATGTGACCTCGGGTGCGGCGCGGGTAGCCCGCTTCCGTCCACGCGGTCCTACCAACAGCTCCTTCTATTAAATGACTACACCTAACCAGGGCGAAGAGACCTTTATCTCTCACCTGATCGAACTGCGGGATCGTTTGGTCAAGGCCTCGATCGGCATTGCGCTGGTCTGCATCGGGCTGATGATCTGGCCGGGGCCTTCGCACATCTACGACATCATCGCCGAGCCGATGATCCGCTCGCTGCCGGTGGGCTCGAAGATGATTGCGACCGGCGTGATTTCGCCGTTCCTGGTGCCGATGAAGGTGACGCTGGTGATTTCCATCATCCTGTCGCTGCCGTGGGTGCTGTATCAGCTGTGGGCGTTTGTGGCGCCGGGCCTGTATGCACATGAGAAGCGGCTGATTGCGCCGCTGGTGATTTCGTCGTCGGTGCTGTTCATGTCGGGCGTGGCGTTCTGCTATTTCCTGGTGTTCGGCCGGGTGTTCCAGTTCATTGCCGAGTTTTCGCCGCAGTCGATTGCGGTCACGCCGGATATCGAGAACTACCTGGATTTCGTGATGTCGATGTGCCTGGCGTTTGGCGCGACCTTCGAGGTGCCGGTGGTGGTAGTGATCCTGGTGCGCATGGGCCTGGTGTCGGTGGCCAAGCTGAAGGAGATTCGTCCGTATGCGATTGTCGGCGCGTTTGTGATCGCGGCGATTGTGACGCCGCCGGATGCGGTGTCGATGTTCTCGCTGGCGATTCCGATGTGCTTGCTGTTCGAGCTGGGCCTGCTGGTAGCGCCGCTGTTCGTCCGCATGTCGACGGCGCCGGAAGAGAAAGCCTGATCTAAGGCAGTCGGTCCAGTATCTTCACGAGTATGCCGATCGTGACGACATGCAACGTCAGTGAAATACCCACCATCCAATAAACTGTAGTCAACTTGGCTCGGATGCGCTGTTCCAGCGCTTCCAGCTTGTCATTGAAGCGCTGCTCCATCGCTTCCAGCTTAGCGTTAAAGCGTTCTTCCAACGCTTCAAGCTTGGCGTAGATATCCGCACGTAACATTTCTATTCGCGCGATCATATCGGTTCGCAGCAGCACCATCTCGCTTGGTGAGACGGTCGCTTCCGCCATTGCCTGACTGAGCGCCAGGGCTTGAGCTTCGGCCTGCGCCGCCGGGATGCCGGCCTCAATCAGGCTTCTGGTGTATTCAAGGGTGTCGAATTTGATGGGCATATTCATGGTACCTCCCCGATTTGATCGTAGCAGAAAACGGCTGGCGCACAGCCGTTCCCCATCGTATCGAATCACCTGCCCATCTATTTGAGCGAACGCAGGACTACTGCGTCATCAAGCCCTTGATCACCCGCACCGGCGCGCTGCCGTAGCTGAGGAATTGTTCGTGGAACTGCTTCAGGTTGAAGCTGGCGCCCTGCTGCTGCTTGCGCTGCTCGCGCAACTCCATGATCTCGCTGTAGCCGCTGAAGTAGCTGGTCAGCTGCACCGACGACACCTGCACCCGATGCCATTTTTCCACCGCTTCGCTGCGCGTCTGGAAGGCCTGGCGCGTCAGCAGATCGATGGCCTGCTCTTCCGTCATGCCCAGCACATGCACGCTGTAATCCAGAATCGTATTGGTCACGCTGCGCAGATTCCACTTCGACCACATCAGCCACATCTCCGGCGCGTTGTCGCCGTAGCCGGACTCCAGCATCATGCGCTCGCCGTACACCGCCCAGCCTTCCACCATCGCGCCATTGCCAAAGATCGACTTCACGATCGACGGCGAACGGTTGGCATACACCAGCTGCGCGTAGTGGCCCGGAATCGCCTCGTGGATATTCAGGATCTGCAGGATCCAGTAGTTGTACTCGCGCAGGCTGCTCTCGGCCGCTTCCGGCGTCGCGCCATCCAGCGGCGTGACGTTGTAGAAGGTGCGGTCCTGTGGACGATACGGTCCCGGCGCATCAATGCTGGCGCCGGCGACACCCGCCGCATAGGCCGGCGTGGCGCGCACTTCCAGCTGCTTGTTTGGATCCAGCGTCAGCAGGTTATGGCTGATCACGTATTCCTGCAACGCCGGAATCTGGCGCTTGATCTCGTTGACGAAATCCTCGCGCGCCACATGGCGGGCCGACAGCTTGTCGATCACCATGCCGATCTTGGCAAAGCGGTCGGCTGGCTTGGCGGTGTTGCCCATGGTCTTGTCCCACAGCTCATCGGACAGCTTGTCCATATTCGCCAGCAGCTCTTCGCGCGCCGCCAGCGCCTTCTGATAAGTCTGCTCGGCGGTGCTGCCGGACTGGATATCGTAGGCAAATTTCTGCTCATACAAGTCCTTGCCGAGGCGGAAAGTGCGACGGCCCTTGGTGTCCATCTGCTTGTCCAGCTCGGTCAGGAAAGCGACGTAGGCATCGATCGCGGTCAGCGCCGCATTGACGCGCTGCGTGTACTGCTGCTTCTCCACCGGCGTCAGGATCGACGCTTGCGCCACCTTGTCGACTTCGGTCAGCAGCGACTGCACGCCAGGCGCCTGCGCGATGGCCAGGCGGGTATGTTCACGGGTCGGATTGACGATGTTGGCGCGCGCCGCATCGTAATAGGCCGGAATGCTGGCGATGCGTTTGAGCAGTGTGCGCAGGCGCTGCGGCTGGGCCGCGTATTCGGTGTTCAGCACCAGATCGATCGGACCGGCGACGTTGTAGCTGGCCGGATTCCACTCCCACTCGCGCAGCGTGGTCAGGCGCCAGCGATCGCCTTCCAGCTTGTTGACCAGCAGCGCCAGATCGGTACGCTGCTTGGGTGACAGTTGCGCGACCTTGATGGCGCCGAAGCGCTGCAGCCAGTCGCCGATGAAGGCCAGCTCCTTGGCTTGCTCGTCCTTGGTCGGCACGGTCAGCACGGCGGCGGTATCGTACTTGCCGGCGTAGATCGCGCTTTCCGAATCGATGCGCCACAGCGCGTTGAGGAACTGGTTACTGAGGTTGTCGAACTGGCGGTCGGCCCAACGTTCGGACGATACCTTCAGCGCCGGCACGGCGGCGGCCGCAGCAACGGCTGCGCCAGCGCGGGCTTTGCCGGACGACTTGGCGGCAGCCTTGCCCTTGGTGGATTTGCTGGTGTGCTTGGCCTTGCTGGAACTGCTGCTGGCCTTGGCGTTGCTTTTCTTGGCCGGTGTGGCTTTGTGGTGGGTAGCGGCGCCGGCTGGCGCGGCGGCCAGAGCCGCCATCAACGCAGCCAGTGCGAATCTTGTCTTAATCATCATATGCAGCCTTGTATCTGAAGCGGAGGAGATTATCACTAATCTGGCCGCTTGAGAGCGTCCGATACAAGCCGAATTACTTTTTCAAGCCCTCTTGCAGCATCGCCAACATCTCCGACGACGACATGCGGCCGCTGACATCGCTGCCCTCCAGCAGGCTGTCGGCCAGGTCGCGCTTGTGCTGGTGCAGGTCGACGATGCCTTCCTCGATGGTGTGCCGCGCCACCAGCCGGTAGATGGTCACCGGCCGCAGTTGGCCCATGCGGTGCGCGCGGTCCGAGGCCTGGTCTTCCACCGCCGGATTCCACCACGGGTCCATGTGGATCACGTAGTCGGCCGCCGTCAGGTTGATGCCGACCCCGCCCGCCTTCAGCGAAATCAGGAACACATCGCCGACGCCGGCCTGGAAGGCATCCACGCGCTTCTTGCGGTCGGCCATCGAGGTCGAGCCATCAAGGTACTGATAGCTGACGCCCTGTTCATCCAGATGCGCGCGGATCAGCGCCAGATGGTCGACGAACTGGCTGAACACCAGCACCTTGTGCTTGTTCTCCAGCAGGCCTTCCAGCAGGTGTGCGAAGGCGGCCAGCTTGCTGCTGGCCAGTCCCAGTTCCGGCGCGATCAGATTCGGATTGCAGCAGGCGCGGCGCAGCTTCATGATCTCGGCCAGGATCTGGATCGATTTCTTCTCGGCCGGTCCTTCGACCTTTTCCAGATTCTCCAGCGCGGCGCGGCGCAGCGATTCGTACAGCGCCGTTTCGTCGGCCGACAGGTCGACTTCCAGTGTGATCTCGGTGCGCGACGGCAGCTCGGTCAGCACCTGCGACTTGGTACGGCGCAGGATGAAGGGCTGGATCAAACGGCGCAGGCGCTTGCGCGCACCCAGTTCGGCGCGGTGATCCTGCGGTTTCTCGATCGGCGCGGCGAAGCGCAGGTTGAACTGCTCGATGCTGCCCAACAGGCCCGGATTGATGAAGCGGAACAGGTTCCACAACTCGCCCAGATGGTTCTCCAGCGGCGTGCCGGTGACGGCGATGCGGAACTCGCCCTTCAGCGCCATCACCGCAGCGGAGCGCTTGGTGGCGGCGTTCTTGATGGCCTGCGCTTCATCCAGCACGATGGTATTCCACTGCACGCCCGCAAACAGCGCCGACTCCAGTTGCAGCAGGCCGTAGCTGGTCACCACCACGTCGTAGGCGTGCAGATTGTTCAGCTGCTCCGCGCGGTCGCCGGCGCCGAACAACTGCACGTTCAGCGTCGGAGCGAAGCGCGCGGCTTCGCTCATCCAGTTCATGCAGACCGAGGTTGGTGCGATCACCAGCGTCGGGCCTTGCGGCGCGCGCGACAGCATCAGCGCCAGCGCCTGCAGCGTTTTGCCGAGACCCATATCGTCGGCCAGGCAGGCGCCCACCCCCCAATGGGCAAGGCGCGACAGCCAGTTGTAGCCTTCCAGCTGATAGTCACGCAACTCCGCCTGCAAAGTGCTTGGCAGTTGCGGCTCGAACGTGGTCTGTTCCTGCATGCGCGACAAATGCGCTTTCCACAGCTTGTCGGATTTGAGGCCGCCGACATCGTCGGCCAGTTCTTCCAGCGCAAACGACGCCAGCGGATGCAGGCGCACGCCGTCGGCGGTGAGCTCACCATAGGCCGATACTTCCTGCAGGCGGCGATACAGTTCCTCGGTCAGCGCCAGATAGCGGTTCTCGCCCAGTTCAACGAAGCGGCCGTGGCTCTTCTCCATCATCTGCAGCAGCGTGCGCAGGTCGATGACCTTGCCCTCGTCCACTTGCAGTTCGCCGCTGGCGGCAAACCAGTCCTTGTTGCTCTTGATGGCCAGCCGCAGCTGCTTGGTCTCGACCTTGTTGGTGACGCGGAAGCTCTCGCCCTCCGGCCAGGCGATGACGATGCTGGCCGGGTCCAGCGCCTGCAATTCCACCAGCAGTTGCAGGCACAGCGCCGGTTGGCCGAGTAGCCACTCGCCGTGTTCCTGCTCGGCCGATTCCAGCACCGGACACCTGGCGATCAGGTCGCGCTCCGCATCGCGTTCGTCGATCAGCTGGCGGCGCGCCTGTACCGGCTTGCCGCCGATGTCGGCGATCACGCTGTCGGCGCCGTCGCCCGGCTTGTAATAGGCGCCATTGACCAGCGGCCGCACCAGGATCTGCATCTTCAGGCCGTGCTGGTAGGGCAGCAAGTGCAGATGCAGGCGCATGTCGGCTTCCATCTGCTCCATGTCCGGCGCGGCGCCGCCGATGTCCGACTGCACCGTCACCAGCGACGAGATGGCGCTGATGGCCGACAGCACCTGCTGCTCCGCATGCGACGGCACGTTGAGCGCATCGCCGACGATAGAGGCGATCTTGCGGTGCTCATCGAGGATGCTGACCACGCGCAGGCGCGTTGGCGTCTCGCGGGTGATGACCACCGACGAGTTATCGTCCGGGATCGGCGGTTGCAAGCGCAGCTCCAGGTTGCCGGGACTGCGCTTGACCAGCAGCTCCGGTTCGCCGGACAGCATCTCCACCCGCATATCCGGCAAATCGGACCAGTACAGCAGCGGGTGATTCACCAGCATCGGCGCGGCGCGCTGCGGGTCGATTTCGTAAGTCAAACCGGTGGATTGGTAGCCGCGATGCGCCACCGTGATGGCCTCCGCTGCGCGGATATCCTGCGGCGTCAGGAAGTCGAACTGCTCGGACTCGAAGCGCAGCCGCTTCAGGCCCACGGCGCGGCCCTTGCTCCACAGGCCGCGCGCATCGCGTTTCTGCTCCACCGGCGCGATGTCGGTCAGGCCGTGGCGTGGATCGAAGGTCAGCAGCCAGACCAGGCGCGAACTGCCCGCCGCATCCGGCGCAGTCGGCTGGTGCAGGTTGATCAGCGCGGTGAGCTGGCGCTGCCAGCCTTCCTGCCGCTCGAACCAGGTGCTCAGGTCCGGGAAGCCGAAGCGCGACCGCAAGGCTTGCGCGTGCGTCTGCATCGCGGCGTCGCCCATCTGGCCCAGCAGCGCGGCGCCCTGGCTGGCGATGAACATATAGCCGGCGCGTTCGGCGGTCTTCACCATTTCCTGCAACTGCTCCTTGCGCTCCTGCAGTTGCGGCAGCGAGAGCCAGAAGTACAGCAGGTACTGGAACATCTGCGTTTGCAGCGATGGTTCCCACGGCAGCGCCGACACCGCGTCCACCTGCATGACGCCGGCGCGGATCTGGCGCAGCATGTCGATCTGCTGGTGCACCGCGCTGTCGTGGTTCCTCGGCAGCTTGACGGCGATTTCCAGGTAGGCTTCCGTCGCCTTCAGGTGCTTGGCGTCGGCGCTGCGCAGGGCCGACAGCAGGTATAGCTGCGCACCCATGCCGGTGAACAGCTGCTTGCGTTTGCCGGTGTCGCGGCGCAGGGTTTTCAGCGCGGCGTCAAAGCCGATAATGGCGGCGCTGGCGGCGCCGCGCAGCAGCACCACTACGCTGGCGAGGTACTGGCTTTGCGGACCGACGGTGCGTTCCAGGTAACGCTTGGCGTCGTCCAGGCGGCCGCACAGCAGCGCGTCTTCCGCCATCGCCATGCGCAGTTCGGAATTGACGTCGCCGTGACGGCGCTGCATATGCATCTCGCAGAATTCGCGGATTGCAGGCGCGGTGGCCGGTTCGTGCTGGGCGTTTTGCAGCAGCACCGCCAGCACATCGTCTTGCAGCAGCGGGTGGACCAGCGCGAGCATGCCCGGCTCGAATGGGCGGCCGAAGATATCGACGATCGGATGCAGCTGCGCCGCCTCGTAGCTGCCCAGGCAGAACGCCAGCACCTGCTGGATCTGTTGCGGGCCGTGGCCGCGCAGAAGGCCCATGCGCAGGCGCGCCATGCCGGCGCGGTAACTGCGCGGCTCCATGCTGTTCCAGGTCTGGCGCATCGGCACCAGCTCCGCGTAGGCGGCGCACAGGTCTTCCAGCGCATGGGTGCCGATGGCGGAACGGATCGCCGGCCAGCGCAGCTTGGGATTGCAGATAAAGCCGCGTCCCGTCACCACGCTGATGAAGGCCAGGCGCTCCAGCCGCGACATGGAATCGTCCAGCGTAGCGACGGTGTACAGATTGCCGTCGTTATCCTGCTCGATGCGTGCATGGTTCAGGTGATCGAGGATGGCGGTGCGTCCCGTCGGCTCGCCGATCAGGGCGAGCAGGGCGAGAATGGCTTTTTCGTTAAATGGCAGCGCATCGAATTCGACGAGCAGCTTGGGATCGGTCATGCGTGATTCAGCTTAAAGATGTTTTGATAGAAGTCCAGCTCCGCTTCCAGCGTGCGGATGATGTTTTCGGCTTTGCGGAAGCCATGGCCTTCGCCTTCCAGCGGCACGTATTCGACCGGGATGCCGCGCTTTTTCAGCGCGTCGACCATCATTTCCGATTGCTGCGGCGGCACTACCTTGTCGTCCAGGCCCTGGAAGAAGATCATCGGGCGTGACAGCTTGTCGGTGTGGTTGATCGGCGAACGTTGGGCGTAGATGGCATCGGCCTGCGCTTTCGGCGCGATCAGGTATTCATTGTAATGCGACTCGAACTTGTGCGAATCCTGGTCCAGGCCTTTCAGGTCGGAGACGCCGTAGTAGCTGGCGCCGGCCTTGAACACATCGTGGAAGGTCAGTGCGCACAGCGTGGTCAAGCCGCCAGCGCTGCCGCCACGGATGATCAGGCGTTCGCCGTCGGCCAGGCCGCGCTCCACCAGCGCCTGGGCGCCGGCCACGCAGTCTTCCACGTCGACGATGCCCCACTGGCCCTTGAGCAGGTCGCGGTAGGCGCGGCCAAAGCCGGTGCTGCCGCCGTAGTTCACATCCAGCACGCCGAAACCACGGCTGGTCCAGAACTGCGTCTTCAGGTTAAGCGTGTTGACGGTCATGCCGGTCGGGCCGCCGTGGCTGATGACGATCACCGGCGGCTTGCTGCCTGCCGGCGCCTGCACGTCCTGGTTGCGCGGCGGGTAGTAGAAGGCGTGCGCGGTGCGGCCGTTGGCGCTCGGATAGCTGATGCTGGTCGGGATGGACAGGTTGGCTTCCTCCGGCAAGTCGTCAATCGACTGCGCCAGGATTTCGACGCCTTCCTCGGTGAAGTCGATGCGCGCCAGTTCCATCGGGATGGTCGGGCCGCCTGCCAGCATGGCGATGTAGCCGGGACCGACGCGCAGTTCGCGGATTTCCTCGTACGGATTGGCGATGGCTTCCAGCTTGCCGCTGCCCGGCAGCAGGCGCGCCAGGCGGCTCACGCCCTTGTCGATGTAGGTGCAAATGATTTCGCTGGCCGAGCGGAAGCCGTACATGCTGTTACCGAAGGTCCAGTGCGGGGAGGCGAATTCGGCTTCCATCGGGCACAGGCCTTCAGTGCGCACGCGGTCGGCGCGCAGTCGGTACAGATTCCACCATCCGCTGCGGTCGGAGACGAAGTGCAGCAGATTGTCGGGCGACCATTCGGGCTGGCAGATGGATTCCTCTTCGCCGCCAGCGATGCGTTTGGGCGTGGCCAGCGTTCCGTCGGCGTTGATATCGGCCAGCCACAGCGTGGTGCCTTGCCAAGGCATGCGCGGATGGTCCCAGCTTAGCCAGACCAGCGAGCGGCCGTCCGGCGACAGGCGTGGCGACGAATAAAAGTCCGCACCCTGCGCGAGCACCGTCTCGGCGCCGCCGGCGATGTCGATCGCGCAGATCGTATTGGTCGGCTGCGCATGTTCATCGTCGCCATGCAGCTCGCGCACGCCGATCAGCCGATTACGCGCGCGGTCGACCACAAAATCGGCAAAGCGCTGCTTGCCGGCCTGCGTGACCGCCACCGGCGCATCGCCGGGAATTACGCGATAGACGCAGTTATCCTTAAAGTGCGAGAAGTACACCGTCTCGCCCTCCGCCGCATACGCCCCGCCGCCATATTCATGCACCCGCGAGCGCACATTGAACGGCGCCGGCGTCAATTCCTCGGTGGTGGCGCCGTGATAGCGCAGCAGCGTATTGCGGCCTGCTTCGGCCGCGCGGCCGGCCAGCCAGAAGATATCGCCGCCATCGGACCCGCCCAGCATCAGCGACGACAGCGGCGTCGCCCCCGCCGCCACGCGCGCAGCGCTGATGGTCGAGGGCCAGGCGCCAAAGGCGGCAATGTTCGGGGAAGCAGGCGATGTCATAAAAGCTCCAAAAAGGTCAGTGCGCGGTGCTCCGCATGATAGAGCAAAATTCGGGGTCAGTTCTGCCAAATGCACACGAACCCATGTACATTTGGCAGAACTGACCCCGGGTTAAATTCGCAAAATGGCGTGGGATGCGATAATAGAGGCTTGATTGTTCTCTATTGCCTTCCATGCCACAATTTGCTCCGCTCAAGAATGACACCTTCCTGCGCGCGTTGTTGCGCCAGCCCACCACCTACACCCCTGTGTGGCTGATGCGCCAGGCCGGAAGGTATTTGCCTGAATACCGCGCTACCCGCGCCAAAGCCGGTTCCTTTATGGGCCTGGCCACCAATCCCGATTACGCCACCGAGGTGACCATCCAGCCGCTGGACCGCTTCCCGCTGGATGCCGCCATCCTGTTCTCCGACATCCTGACGGTGCCGGATGCGATGGGCCTGGGCCTGCACTTCGTTGAAGGCGAAGGCCCGAAATTCGAGCGCCCGCTGAAGACCGAGGCCGATGTCCTGGCCCTGCGTCAGCCGGAACCGGGTTCGCTGGACTACGTCTTCAAGGCCGTGACCCAGATTCGCACCGAGCTGAATGGCCGCGTGCCGCTGATCGGCTTCTCCGGCAGCCCTTGGACGCTGGCCTGCTATATGGTGGAGGGCGAAGGCTCGCGCGAGTTCCACAACATCAAGAAGATGCTGTACAACCGCCCGGACCTGATGCGCTTCATCCTCGACACCAACGCCAAGGCGGTGGCCGAGTACCTGAACGCGCAGATCGACGCCGGCGCGCAGGCTGTGATGATCTTCGACTCGTGGGGCGGCGCGCTGGCCGATGGCGCCTACCAGGAGTTCTCGCTCAAGTACATGCGCCAGGTACTGGCGCTGCTGAAGCGTGAAAAGGATGGCGTCAAGATCCCGGCCATCGTGTTCACCAAGGGCGGCGGCCACTGGATCGAGGAAATCGCCGACATCGGCGCTGACGCGCTGGGCCTGGACTGGACCGCCAACCTGACCCAGGCACGCCACAAGGTTGGCCACAAGGTCGCCCTGCAGGGCAATCTGGACCCGGCCATCCTGTTCGCCAGCCCGGACCAGATTACCGCTGAAGTCCATAAGGTACTGGACGCTTTCGGCCCACCGGGCGTCAGCGGCAGTGGCCACGTGTTCAACTTGGGCCACGGCATTTCGCAGTTCACGCCGCCGGAAAGCGTGGCGGCCATGGTGGAAGCTGTGCACACCTACAGCAAGGCTCAACGCTCAGCTTGATTTCGATCGTGTAGAGGGGCACGTTTCGAAAGAAACGTGCCCTTTTTTATTCTGCACGCGCTCTGATCAGACCGACTTATGCACAATTTTTTTTGCTGCGGAAATAATAGGCAGTGCTTTTTGGCTAGCCCTTGATGCTGAGTTAACTCATTGATTTAAAGCGATAAAATTTGTGGTCCAGAGGGCAATGTTTAGCAAGCCGTAAACACTGTGGCTAAGCTTCAAGTAGTTTATTTCTTCATTTTCCACAAAGTTATCCACAAAAACTGTGGACAAGAAATAAAATGACTTAGTAAACCGTGACTTAGCCATAATATTGCTGTTTCGCCTGAGATTCATGTTGCGTTGCACGATTTTTAGGCAAAAATGACACCCTGACCAAGCTTGTTATCAAGCCGCAAAGCTTGGTGTGAGCATAAGGATAAAATTTGGCGGATTGGTGCACTGCAAAGTGCCGAAACGGTGCAAAAAAGTGCTTGATTTCCCCGAAAAAAAGCTCCTAAATACTTCACTTATGCACAGCTGGCCGTTTCCGACGGCGAATTTCGGCTCCCTAGGAAGCATTTTCCAAGTCATTGATTTTAAAGAGATAAAATTTTGATTTTTTACCCGGTTTTGGAAGATGCCAACTTGAATGTCAGTGCTTTCCGGGGATTAAGATTCCATTGTCCACAAAGTTATCCACAGAAACTGTGGATACATACAGCATCGATATTTTTGCAAGGTGCAGCATGAATAATCCACGCCCTTGCTACCTGCAAATCGCTATTGATACGCCGCTCAACGCGGTGTTTGACTACCGCTGGCAGTGCGATCCGGCCGAGCGGCCCCAGGTGGGCCAGCTGGCGCTGGTGTCCTTCGCGCGGCGCGAGGTGGTGGGCCTGATCGTCGGTGTGGTCGATGAGACCGATGTGCCTATGGAAAAGTTGAAGGATGCGCTGGCCGTGCGCAGCCAGCTGGCGCCGCTGTCGGCCCAATGGCTGGCGCTGGCCGGTTTTGCCGCCGATTACTACCAGCGGCCGCTGGGCGAGGTGGCGCTGCCCGGCCTGCCCAAGAACCTGCGCGTGCTGACCACCGTGGCGCTGGACCGGGCGCTAAAGAAGCTGGCCAAGCTGGAGACGCCGCACGATCCCACGCCGTCCAACATGCCGGTGCTGAATCCACAGCAGCAGATCGCCGCCGACGCCATCGGTGGCGCCCAGGGCTTCAAGCCGACCCTGCTTTACGGCGTGACCGGCAGCGGCAAGACAGAGGTCTACTTGCAAGCCTGCGCGCAAGTGCTGGAACGCGAGCCGGACGGCCAGATCCTGATCCTGGTGCCCGAAATCAACCTGACGCCCCAGCTGGAAGGCAATATCCGCGCGCGCTTCCCCGGCGTGATGCTGGCCACGCTGCACAGCAGCCTGTCCGAGGGCGAACGCATGCTGCACTGGCTGGCGGCGCACCAGGGCAAGGCGCGCATCGTGCTGGGCACGCGGCTGGCGATTTTGTCGTCGCTGCCACATTTGAAGCTGATCGTCATCGACGAGGAACACGATCCCTCGTACAAGCAGCAGGAAGGCCTGCGCTATTCCGCGCGCGACCTGGCGGTTTGGCGGGCGTGGCAGTTGCAGATTCCGATTGTGCTGGGCTCGGCCACGCCGTCGCTGGAAAGCTGGCACCACGCGCAGTCCGGCCGCTATCGCAAGCTGGAACTGCGCGAGCGGGCCGTGCAGAACGCCGTGCTGCCGACCGTCAAGCTGATCGACATGGAGCGCGACAAGCCCAACGACGGCCTGACTTCACACCTGGTGGCGGCCATCAGGCAGCGGCTGGAGCGCGGTGAGCAGTCGCTGCTGTTCCTCAACCGCCGTGGTTACGCGCCGGTGATCTGCTGCGAATCCTGCGGCTGGATCAGCGAATGCACGCGCTGCACCTCGTTCATGGTGCTGCATCGTCCCGAACACCGCTTGCGCTGCCACCATTGCAGCCTGGAGATGCGCATTCCGCGCCATTGCCCGACTTGCGGCAATATCGACATCCAGCCGCTGGGACGCGGCACGCAGCGCGTGGAGGAGGGTTTGCAGGCTTTGTTCCCCGAAGCGCGCATCCTGCGCATCGACGCCGACTCGACCCGCAAGAAGGGCAGCGCGCAGGAGGCGTTCGATACCGTGCACCGCGGCGAGGTGGATATTCTGGTCGGCACGCAGATGGTCGCCAAGGGCCACGACTTCAAGCGGCTGACGCTGGTGGGCATCATGAATCCGGATACGGCGTTGTTTTCGCAGGACTACCGCGCCAGTGAACGGCTGTTTGCGCAGCTGATGCAGGTATCCGGCCGCGCCGGACGGGCTGGCATTCCGAGCGAGGTGCTGATCCAGACCCGCTATCCGCAGCATCCACTGTACGGCGCGGTGGTGCACCACGATTACGATCACTTTGCGTCGGCCTTGCTGGAGGAGCGCGAGCAGGCCGCGTTGCCGCCGTATCTGTTCCAGGCGTTGTTGCGGGCCGAGGCGCGGGAACTGGCCACGGCGATCGAGTTCCTGACCATGGCGCGCGATTGCATGCAGCATCCGGGCATCACCATCAACGATCCGATTCCGATGACCATGACGCGCGTGCACAATGTGGACCGCGCGCAGTTGCTGGTGGAGTCGCCGTCACGGCCGGCGCTGCAAGCCTTCCTCAAGGAGTGGATGCTGACGCTGCGCGAGATGAAAAGCCGCGTGAAGTGGTCGCTGGAAGTCGATCCGCTGGATATTTAGGCCAGCAGGTAGCGCCGGGCGGTCGCCACGATCTGTTCGGACAGCGCGCGGGTGAAGGGCGTGTCCAGGTTCCACGCGTGCCAGTGCAGCGGCACGTCGACCACCTGCCCGGGCGCCAGATCGACCAGCCGCTCGTCGGTCAGCGCCGCAGCCACCTGTTGCAGCGGCAGAAGGCCATACGCCAGGCCGCCGAACACGCACTCGGTGCTGGCCGCCGACAGCGGCAGCGTGTGATGCGGATAAGCGCCGCGCCACTCTAGCACCTGCTGCAGGAAGCCGCTCATCATGTCGCGGTCGCACACCACGGCGGGCGCCAGCTGTACCGCATCGGTGATAAAACCGTCGCCGAACCAGTGATTGGCAAACGCCTTGGTGGCCACGCAGACGTAGCGCATCCTGCCCAGCGGCGTCACCTGGGGACCGTTGGCCTGCGGCTCGGCCGCGCCGGCCGCCACGCAGCCGAACACGCTGCCTTCGCGCACCAGATGCAGCGCCAGTTCCGGCGCTGCCACCTGCACATTCAGCTGGCAGCGCGGCGGCGACAGCAGCGGCTGCAAACTCAGCGGGAACCAGGTCGCCAGGCTGGCGGCATCCACCGCCAGCGCGATTTCCGGCATGCTGACCTGGTTGCCCAGGTCGATATCCAGCGACGCTTCCATCAGCTTGACGTTGCGGTGGTGGGACACCAGCCGCTGGCCCAGTCCGGTCGGCACGGCCGGCTGGCCGCGCACGATCAGCAGGCGGCCGGCCGCATCCTCCAACGCCTTGATGCGCTGGGACACGGCCGATTGGCTGATGCCGAGCGCCAGTGCGGCCTTTTCAAAGCTGCCCTGGCTGACCACAGCATCCAGCACGGCAAGCGCCCGATAGTCCAGATTGTCCATAAGTCAAGCTTATAAAATTTGAAAACGATAAGCCATACTAATACTGTTTTGCTTTGAAGTAAAACACGATTGGCAGTTGGGAGTAGACTTGTGGCATATGAAAACCTTACGCACTGAAGTCGCCGTCATCGGCGCAGGCACGGCCGGCATGACCGGCTATCGCGCCGCCAAGGCCGGCGGCAAGCAGGCGCTGCTGATCGAAAGCAACGTCTATGGCACCACGTGCGCGCGCGTCGGCTGCATGCCCAGCAAGCTGTTGATTTCGGCCGCCGACGCGGCCCACATGCTGCACGCGGCCGCCGATTTCGGCGTGCATGCGGGCGAGGTCCGCATCGACGGCAAGGCGGTGATGGCGCGCGTGCGCAGCGAACGCGACCGTTTTGTCGGCTTCGTGGTCGAGAGCGTGGACGCTTACCCGGCCGAAGACAAGTTGCACGGCCACGCCCGCTTTCTCAGCCCGACCCAGCTGCAAATCGACGACCACACAGTAGTGGAGGCGGAACGTTTCGTCATCGCCACCGGCTCCACCCCGATTGTGCCGGACGAGTGGCGCGCGGCCGGTCCGCGCGTCATCCATAGCGACGCCGTGTTCGACTGGGAAGACCTGCCGGAATCGGTGGCGGTGGCCGGAACCGGCGTGATCGGGCTGGAGCTGGGGCAGTCGCTGCATCGCCTCGGCGTGCGCGTGACGATCTTCGGCCGTGGCGGCAGCGTCGCCCAGCTGAGTGACCCGGAAGTGCTGGACGTCGCCCGCAGCGCCATGCTCGATGAGCTGGACGTGCGCTTCAAAACCCGCGTGGTGGAGGTGGTGGCGCAGGGCGACGGCCTGTCCGTCACCAGCGAGGACACCAATGGCGACCGCCAGACCGAACATTTCAGCTACCTGCTGTCGGCCGTCGGCCGCCGGCCGAATGTGCATCAGCTGGGGCTGGAGAACACCGGCTTGCAGCGTGACCATCACGGCATTCCGCTGTTTAATCCGCAGACGATGCAATGCGGCGATAGCGCCATCTTCATCGCCGGGGACGCCAACAACGACCGTCCGCAGCTGCCGGAAGCGGCCGACCATGGCCGCATCGCCGGCGAAAACGCGGCGCGCTATCCGGACGTCCAGCCCGGCCTGCGCCGCACACCACTGGCGATCTCGTTCACCGAGCCGCAGATCGCCACCATGGGCGCCAGCTACAGCGAGCTGTGCATCACGCATCCGGGCCGCTTTGCCGTCGGCAAGGTGTCGTTCGAGAACCAGGGCCGCAGCCGCGTGATGCTGCAAAACAAGGGCATGCTGCGCGTGTATGCGGAATACCAGAGCGGCCGCTTTCTCGGCGCCGAGATGATTGGTCCGCGCGCGGAAAACATCGGCCATCTGCTGGCATGGGCGGTGCAGGCCGGGCTGACGGTGGACGCCATGCTGGACATGCCGTTCTACCACCCGGTGGTGGAGGAAGGCGTGCGGACCGCCTTGCGCGACTTGGCGCATCATCTGAAAAATGCACCTGTGCATGATTGTCCTTGCGTCGATTGCACGCCAGGGCCGTGATTGTTATTGTTAAATCAAAAATACAAAAATTTTACACACCCGGCCCTGAAAAGCCGTATGCTGCTGCGTCGATAGTCTCTTTATCATGCAATGAACATACGCAAAGTGACAGCGGCCGATTTGAAGTTGGGCATGCTGCTGCCGTGGGATGTCTACGGTGAAAATGGCGCTTTGCTGGTCCGCAAAGGACATATGATCGCCAGTGCCAACCAGATCGCGTATCTGGTGGAGCGTGGCGTATTTGAGGATGGCGTGCCGCCGGAGGCCGCGTCCGAGCCGCCCTCCGTGCTGCGCAAGCTCAACGCTGCCTGTCTCGAATTAAACACGCTGCTGCAGGCCGTGTCGCAAGGCCTGCCGCCGGCCGATTTCCGCCGCAAACTGGACGATATCGCCTTGCTGGTGCATGGCGCCGTCGATCTGAACGTCGACATCGCCACCGCCGCCGTGCTGCACAACCAGCAGGCGGCGCCGTACGCGGCACGTCACAGCGTCAACACGGCAGTGATTGCGGTGCTGCTGGCACGCGCCCGCCAACGCTCCCGCAACGACGTCATGACGGTAACGCTGGCCGCACTGACCATGAATACAGGCATGCTGGAGCATCACCAGCGTTGGCATGACAGCAGCGCCGTGCTGGATGAGGCCGACCGTGCCCGCATGCTGGCCCATCCGGCGCTGAGCGTGCAACTGCTGCGCGCCGCCGGCGTCAACGATGAAGCCTGGCTGGACTGCGTGCTGCACCACCACGAAAACGAAGACGGCACCGGCTATCCGCACGGCAAGGTCGGCGCGCAGATTCCATTGCTGTCCAAGCTGGTGGCGCTGGCCGACCGCTATTGCGCCCGCGTGTCCGAGCGCAGCTACCGGCCGGTGATGACGGCCAACGGCGCATTGCGCGACATGCTGCTGGAAGCGCGCACCACGCTGGACACCAACCTGGTGTCGCTGGTGATACGCGAACTGGGCATTTATCCGATCGGCACCTACGTGCGGCTGATTAACGGCGAGACCGGCGTGGTGGCACGGCGCGGTCTGCAATCGACCACGCCGCATGTGGAGTCGGTGCTCGGTCCGCGCGGCGCGCCGCTGGAAGTGTTTCTCCAGCGTGACACGCGCAACGAACTGCATACGATCCGGGAAGTATTGACCAACGCCCAAGTGGCGGCGCTGGACGCCCCGCTGCTGCGCATGGCGCAGGTGTGGGGGCGGGCCGCGCTGGACTAAGTTGAGCGCTTAATTCAACGTCGCATCCAGCCGGCCTTCCTGTGCCAGCTCGCGCATCATGCCGATGGTGTCGATGTCCGACTCGACATAGGCCGAGCGGCGGAATTCATCGTACATGGCGTTTGCCTGGTCGGTCGCCTCATCGTGGCTGTCCTCGTACTGGAAGCGCACGAACAGCGCGTTTTCGCTCGGCGTCTCGATCGTCATGATCAGGCTGGACTCTGCGATATCCTGCTGCGCGGCCACGCGGTAGCGCACCTGGCGCATCGGTTCCAGCTCGACGCGGTCTTCCACCACCAGTTCGCCATAGCGCAGGCGGCGGCGGAAGCCGGCGTCAGTGCGCTGGTCGATGATGGCTTCGTCCAGATGCGGCACAAACAGTTTCGGCGACTCGGCGCGCAGCACCAGGCCGGCCCAGACTTGCTTGACGGTCAGCGCATCGATCAGCGGATTGAGTGGGTCATTGACTTCGATTAAGTGTTCAAATTTCATGATTGCAACCAATATAAGGTGAGGCGGAGGCCCGATTCCCGCATGGTAGCGTATTGTCAGCGACGCTACATGCGGCATATCAGTGGCAGCCGCTTGGACTGTTACAATGTGGGGTTGCTTTTCCGTTTTCCTAGCCCCCACCCGATGTCCACCCAAGTCCCCGTTTTTGGCCTCAATCTGCCCCAGAGCCAGGCTGTCACCTATCTGGATGGTCCCTGCCTGGTGCTGGCGGGCGCCGGCTCGGGCAAGACGCGCGTGATCACGCAGAAGATCGCCCACCTGATCGAGGACCGCGGCTACGACCCGCGCACCATCGCCGCGCTGACCTTCACCAACAAGGCGGCGCTGGAGATGCAGGAGCGGATCGCCAAGCTGCTCAAGCAGCCCAAGCAGGCCAAGCAACTGACGGTGTCGACCTTCCACTCGCTGGGCGTGAAGATTTTGCGGCAAGAAGCCAATGGCGTCGGCCTCAAGGACCGTTTTTCGATCATGGATGCCGACGATTGCGGTTCGCTGATCCAGGATCTGGCCATCACCACCGACAAGCAGGTGGTGCGGCGCATCCAGACCGATATTTCGCTGTGGAAGAATGGCCTGGTCGATCCGATCCTGGCGCTGAACCAGGCCAAGGACGAGGACGAGGCGCAGTCGGCGCGCGTCTACGCCAGCTATGTGGCGACGCTGTCAGCCTACCAGGCGGTGGATTTCGACGACCTGATCCGCCTGCCGGTTGAACTGTTCCGCAACAACGACCCGGTGCGCGACAAGTGGCAGCGCCGCCTGCGCTACCTGCTGATGGACGAATACCAGGACACCAACACCTGCCAGTACGAGCTGGTCAAACTGATGGTGACCGGCGTCGGCAAGAAGCCGATGTTCACCGCCGTGGGCGACGACGACCAGGCTATTTACGCCTGGCGCGGCGCCTCGGTGGAAAACCTGAAGACGCTGCAAACCGATTTTCCCGACCTGGCAGTGATCAAGCTGGAGCAGAACTACCGCTCCACCACCCGCATTTTGCAAGCAGCCAACGCGGTAATCGGCAACAATCCCAAGCTGTTCGAGAAATCGCTGTGGTCCGAGCATGGCCTGGGCGAGCCGATCCAGGTGATGGCGATGCCGAACGACGATACGGAAGCCGAGCAGGTGGCGATCATGATTTCGGCCGACCATTTCCAGCGCAAGAACAAGTGGACCGACTACGCCATCCTGTATCGCGGCAACCACCAGGCGCGCATCATCGAGCAGGCGCTGCGCAAGGAGCGGATTCCGTACACCATCTCCGGCGGCCAGTCGTTCTTCGACAAGGCCGAGATCAAGGACATCATCAGCTACCTGCGGCTGCTGGCGAATACCGACGACGATCCGGCCTTCATCCGCGCGGTGACCACGCCGCGCCGTGGCGTCGGCCAGTCGACCATGGAAACGCTGGGCACCTTCTCGGGCCAGTGGCAATGTTCGCTGTTCGAGGCCGTGTTCAAGGGCGGCATCGAAGGCTTGCTGAACGACCGCCAGCTGAATCCGCTGCGCGACTTCTGCAACTTCATCAACAACCTGGAATCGCGCGCCAGCCGCCCCGGCCCGTCGGGCAGCGGCGACAACGCGGCGCAGGTGCTGGATGACATGCTGGAGGCGATTAATTATGAAAACTATTTATACGATATGTTCGACGAACGCGCGGCCCAGAGCAAGTGGCAGAACGTGCTGGAATTCGTCAACTGGCTGAAGGACCGCGGCCGTGGCGGCAAGGACCGCGACGGCGAAGAAAAGAACGTGCTGGAACTGACGCAGATGGTGGCGCTGATGTCGATGCTGGAAGGCCAGGACGAAGATCCGGACGCGGTGCGCATGTCGACGCTGCATGCGTCGAAAGGGCTGGAGTATCCGCACGTGTTCCTGGTCGGCGTGGAAGAAGGCATCCTGCCGCACAAGGGCGACCCCGACGCGCCGGCCGAGTCGATCGCCGCGCGGGTGCAGGAAGAACGGCGCCTGATGTATGTGGGGATTACGCGCGCGCAGCGCACGCTGAAAGTCACGTGGTGCAAAAAACGCAAACGCGCGGGGGAGCAGGTACACTGCGACCCGTCACGCTTTATCAAAGAAATGAAGTTGGATGAGGGCACCGCTGTGCCGCTGGAATCCGAAGTGATCACGCCCAAGGAACGCCTGGCGCGCATGAAGGAACTCCTGGCCACGCCCAAACCTGACAAGGAACAACCATGAACACCGAAGACCGCTTCATCAACATCGAAATCAAGCTGGCGTACGCCGAAGACATGGTGGACTCGCTCAACGACCGCATCCACGAACAGCAGAAGCAGATCGACAAGCTGGAACAGCTATGCGCCTCGCTGGCGCAACACGTGCGCAATGCCTCCCAAAGCAGCGGCGGCCAACTCCCCCACGAGCGCCCGCCGCACTATTGATCAGGCCAGCACGGCGCGCAGCGCTTCGATGACGAGTGCGTGGTCTTCGGCCTGGCGCAGGCCGGAGACGGTGACGGTGCCGATGATGCCGGTGTCCTTGATGGTGATCGGGAAGGCGCCGCCGTTGGCCGCGTGATCTTCCGGATTCAGGTACTTGATGTCTTCAAACACCACGCCACGGTGCTTGTGGTCGATGCCGATGTAGAACGAGCAGCGGCCGAAGCGCGCCACCACATTGTTCTTGCGCCGTATCCAGTCAGCCTGGTCGGCCGATGCACCCTGCATCGCATGATGGAACAGCACCTTGCCGTTGACGGTGATGTTGACCGTGATGCTCTTCTCGCGCGCCTTGGCCAGCTCCACGATTTTCAAGCCCAGCGTCAGCGCGGTATCGCTGCTGAAGGCGGTAAATTGCAATTCTTTTTCCTGCTGCGTCAGCGTTTCCAGCAGTTCCGCGTAGTTTTCCATTCGTCCTTCCTGTTGTTAAGCGATGTAAGTCCCTCAGTGTAGCCCAGGCGGGCTTGATATACTCCTTCCTTACGTCCTCACTTTTGCTCACCATGCACATCGATGTTGCCTCTTTGCTCATAGCCATGACGCTCAGCCTGCTGACGATGGCTGCGGCGTTGCTGGCCGTGATGGGCAAGGTCAATCTGGCCGCGCGCCGGGCCCAGCTCGGCGTCGGCCTGCAAGCGCTGGGCTGGGTATTGCTGCTGTCGTCCGGGCTGGTGGAGGCGGGTGGCTGGAGCGACCGGCTGCTGTCGACGCTGGCGATGGCCGGCATCGCCGTCGGCCTGGCCTGCAGCGCCATCGCCTTCGACCTGTGGTGCGGCCGCGAAGCGGTGGCGCGGGCGCCGATGATCACGGCGCTGGTCATGACGCTGGGCTACTGCATCGGCTTCGACAACTATGCCTTCCGCGTCGGCTGGGCCAATGGTCTGCTGACGCTGCAACTGGCGATGGTGGCGGCGGCGCTGTGCCGCAAGCCGCAGGTGCCGGTCGGCCGCTGGCGCTGGTTGCTGCTGGTCTCGCTGCTGGTGCAGATGGCGGTGACCGCCGCGCGCGGCGTGCTGGGCACGTTCTACACCGACCAGTTCCCCAACTTCTTTGCGCCGCATCCGGCCAACCTGCTGTTTGCGCTGGCCGCCAACGTGACGGTGGTGATGTCGATGGTGGGCATCCTGCTGGCGCACCGCGACGAAGCCGCGCGCGAACTGGAGTGGCTGGCCAACACCGATGGCGTCACCGGCGCATTCAACCGCCGCGCCTGGATGCAGCAGGGTCACGTCATCCTGGCCGACAGCCACGCCCAGCAGCAGCCCCTGTGCCTGATGCTGGTGGACCTGGACTTTTTCAAGGACATCAACGACACCTACGGCCACGAAGCCGGCGACCGCGCACTCAAGCTGTTCGTGCAGGGCATGCACGCCGTGGGCGGCGAACGCAACCTGATCTGCCGCTACGGCGGCGAGGAATTCGCCGTGCTCAAGCGCGGCGCCGACCTGGCCGCGATCCGCGCCTACGACCAGCGCCTGCGTACTTGGTTGGCAGAAGCGGGACCGCGCGAGCTGGGCGTGGCGCTGTGCTACAGCGCCGGCATCGCCGAAGTACTGCACGCGCGCGACACGGTGGACGCCATGCTGCGCCGCGCCGATTCGCTGCTGTACAGCGCCAAAATGCTGGGCCGCAACCGCACGCTGGATGAGCAGACGCTGGGCATGTAACGGCGCTCAGCCATCCTTGTCGATGCGCGACTGGATATGCTGCGCGCGGTCGGGCGAGGATGGGTGGGAGCTGAACATGCTGTGTCCGGAATTGTCCAGCGTGGCCAGTTTCTGGAAGAGCGTAACCAGTCCTTTGCGCGACAGCTTTTCTTTATACAGAATGCCGTAGGACTGGTCATCGGCGGCGGTTTCCTGCGTCTGCGAAAACTGCGCCTGGATAAATTTCTGCCCCAGGTCGCCGAGATCGGACTGGCTCAATGTCGCCGCCGTGGTGCTGGCCGCGCCGGCTGCGGTGCGCGCCGCTTGCAAGCTGTAGGCCGTCTGCATCGACTTCTTGGAGTGACCCAGCAGCACATGGCCGATTTCGTGGCCGACCACGGCGCGGATTTCGTCGTCGTTCATCATGTCCATCAACCCGGCAAACACCCGGATGCAACCGTTATCCATGGCAAACGCGTTGACGTCGGTGACCAGATAAACCTTGGCATCCAGCTGCTTGCCGTTGAACTTGCTCATATTCAGCGGCTTTAAGGCCGCCGCCAGACGCTTGGCATATTTGCTGCCCGGCGCAGCGATGTTGTTTTGATTGTCGAGCTCCGCGCAGGATTTGTTGGCCAAGTCCACCACCTCGGCGTCAGTCAAGGTGGCCGCCTTGATCGCCAGGCTGGCTGAATTGGCGAACCCGCCCAGGTCGATGGGTTGTACTGCGTGGCAGGCCAGCGTGGAACACAGCAGCAACGCGGCGACAGAATGTTTGGTTCCCATGAATTAGCTCCTCAAGAAGTAACTTCATCAGCCCGCAAGGGGCACGATATTTCCATCAGGAATCATAGGGATTTGCTTGGCACTCACTTTACGAAAAATCAATCAGTCCATCTTGCCTGCCGATGTCGATTTCCTGTACCTTGGTTCGTCGTGCAGGCAGACACACTTTTTGAGGGAATCGATCATGACCACCAATACCGTACAACTGCAACGCGTGCTGAAAGCCAGCGCCGAGCGCGTCTACCGCGCCTTCCTCGATCCGGATGCGCTGGCCAAGTGGCTGCCGCCGCACGGCTTCATAGGCAAGGTACATCAACTGGACGCCAGGGTGGGCGGTTCATACCGCATGTCGTTCACCAACTTCACCACCGGCGGCAGCCATTCGTTCGGCGGCGAATACCTGGAACTGGTGCCGGGCGAAAAGCTGCGCTACACCGCCGTCTTTGACGATCCCAACTTGCCAGGCCAGATGCAAACCACGGTCACGCTGCGTGAGGTGTTCTGCGGTGTCGAGATGAAGGTGGTGCAGGAAGGCATCCCAGCCGTCATCCCGACCGAAGCCTGCTACCTCGGGTGGCAGGAATCGCTGGTACTGCTGGCGCAACTGACTGAACCGGAAATCCGCGAGTAGCGACCTTAGTAATAGCTTCTGCTCACGGTGCTACGGTTTATACTCTTGATCGCAAGATGAATGAACCAGAAACAACTAGGATGATTATGGGCAAGGGCAGGTTGGAAGCATTCAGTGATGGCGTTATCGCCATCATTATTACGATTATGGTGCTGGAGTTGAAGGTGCCGCATGGGGCGGACTGGGCGGCGCT
The DNA here is from genome assembly GCF_009857605.1 of Duganella levis. Lineage (GTDB taxonomy): Bacteria > Pseudomonadota > Gammaproteobacteria > Burkholderiales > Burkholderiaceae_D > Rugamonas > Rugamonas levis. Next base: position 99,232 of record NZ_WWCT01000008.1, read on the forward strand.
GACCGAACTGTTGCCGGTGTTCGGCAGCTATGTGCTCAGCTTCGTCTACGTGGGCATTTTCTGGAATAACCACCATCATATGCTGCATGCATCATCGGTGGTCAATGGCCGCGTGTTGTGGGCGAACCTGCATTTGCTGTTCTGGCTGTCGCTGCTGCCGTTCGCCACCGGCTGGATGGGAGAGAACGAATTTGCGCCGCTGCCGGTGGCGCTATATGGCGCCATGCTGGTGATGTGCGCGGCCGCCTATACCTTGCTGGAAAAATCGTTGATCGCCTGTAACCCGCGCGATGCCGTGCTAGGCGTGGCGGTGGGCAAGGAGTTCAAGGGCATCGCTTCGGTGGTGTTGTATCTGCTGGCGATTCCGGCTGCCTTCCTGCACGTGTGGATTTCGTTCACACTCTACGCCGCTGTGGCACTGCTGTGGTTCATGCCGGACCGCCGCATCGAGGCGCGTTTCACTTCTTAGCGCTGGCGCCGCCGCAGCTGTCGGCAATGCGGGTCCAGCGCGATCTGCCGCTGGACTTGTTCTGGGCCGGCAGGCTGTCCTGGTTTTCCAGCATCTGCACCACTTTGCGCATGGCGGCGACTTCTTCCGGCGTGCGTGCTTCCTTCAGCGCCTGCCGGGCGCCGGCCAAGGCGGCCGCCATTTGCTGCTCGGACTGCGCCTGTAGCTGTGGCAGTTGGGCCAGCAACTGCCTGGCCTTGGCGCGATCGGCTTCGGTGGGCGCGTTACGCGCCATCTGCTCCACCATCGGCCGCATCGCCGCCGGATTGTTCCTAGCCATGCCGCCAGCGCCCCATTCATTGTCGTCGGTATATTCCCACTGGTCGTTGCCAAGCCGCGTGATGGTAAAGGCGGTGCGGCCGATGGCGCATTGCGCCTCATGACTCAGCGTGTCGCCGCTGACGGTGGTGGACAAGGTCTTGCACGCCGCCGTGCCCATGGCGATTGGCAGCAGCGGGGCATTCGCCTTGCGCAGCGGTACGCAGATGGTTGCCTGTGGATGGTTGATCTGCTGCTGCGCCGTGTGGCCGTCCGGGCTGTGGTAGGTGGCCAGGGTGCCGCTCTGGTTGCTCTGGTCGCGCACGCTCATGCCATTGCTGAGATGGGTCATGGTGGCGTCGTCCTCCACGCGATACAGGCCGGGCGGCGGCAGGATGCGCGTCAGGTCGGCCTGCGTGACGTTGTCCGCAGCGGTGGCGCCGGCGCTCAGGCCCAGCAGCATGGTCAGATAGAGGGGTCGCATAGCACCTAAATAATATAATTTTGATATCTCACGGTCAATCGTGCGCGACTGTATTCGTAAATTTCCGATAGGACAGAGCTTTGTTCGGAAAACACGCCCTGTTTCCGATCATGTGCAGTGCAGCATGTTTTGCCAGTGACGGTCGCCATAGCGCGCTGCTATGATCTAACGCTTAACGTGCTGCATTGTTACCGTGTCAGCATTTTCTCTGGCGTTTTTTGAAAGAAGAATATGTCCCGTCCTCAAATGCTTGTAGTCGCGGCCGCTCTTGGCCTGGCTTTTTCCCAGACTGTGCTGGCAGCTCCGGCTACCCTGGCTGGCAATCCGCTGGCCACCGCCAGCACCTTGCCATTCCACTACCCGCAGTTTGACAAAATCAAGGACGAGCACTTTATCCCTGCCTTCAACGAAGGCATGCGCCAGCAACTGAAGGAAGTCGACGCCATTGCCAACAACAAGGCCGCGCCGAGTTTCGACAACACCATCGTGGCGATGGAAAAATCCGGCGCGCTGCTGACCCGCGTGCAAACCATCTTCGGCAATCTGCAAGGCGCCAACACCAACGATAAGCTGGATGCCATCGACAGCGAAATGTCGCCGAAACTGGCCGCCCATGCCGACGCCATCTACCTCAACGCCAAGCTGTATGCCCGCGTGAAATCGCTGTACGACAAGCGCACCGCGCTCAAGCTGGACGCGGAATCCGAGCACCTGCTGGAACGCTACCACACCGATTTCGTTCGCGCCGGCGCCAACCTGTCGGCCGCCGACAAGGAAAAACTGAAAGCCATCAACGGCACTATCGCCAAGCTGCAAACCACCTTCACCCAGAACGTGCTGAAGGAAACCAATGCCTCCGGTCTGTTGGTCGACACGCGCGAAGAACTGGCCGGCATGAGCCAAGCCGCCATCGATGCTGCCGCCGCTGCCGCCAAGGCCAAAGGCCAGGACGGCAAATTCCTGGTCGCCGTGGTCAACACCTCGGGCCAGCCGCCGCTGGCGGAATTGACCAACCGCGCAGTGCGCGAAAAGCTGATGGCGCTGTCGCTGGCGCGCGGCAGCCATGGCGGTGAATTCGACAACCGCGAAGTGGTGCTGAAGATCGCCAAGGCGCGCGCCGAAAAGGCCACGCTGCTGGGCTATGAAAACTTCGCCGCTTACTCGCTGGAAGACCAGACCGCGCACGACACCGCGTCGGTCAACAAGCTGCTGAGCGAACTGGCCAAGCCGGCCGTCAACAACGCCAAGAAAGAAGCGGCCGACCTGCAAGCCGTGGTCGATGCCGACAAGGGCGGCTTCAAGATCGACGCCTCCGACTGGGCCTTCTACACCGACAAGGTGCGCGCACAGCGCTTCGCCTTCGACGAGAACCAGCTGAAGCCTTACTTTGAACTGAACAACGTGCTGACCAACGGCGTGTTCTACGCCGCGAACAAGCTGTATGGCCTGTCGTTCAAGGAGCGCAAGGATCTGCCGGTGTACAACCCGGACGTGCGCGTGTTCGATGTGTTTGACGCCGACGGCAAGCAGCTGGCCATCTTCATCGCCGATATGTACGCCCGCTCCAACAAGCAGGGCGGCGCATGGATGAACGAGTACATCTCGCAATCGTCGCTGCTGGGCACCCACTCGGTGGTGGCCAATCACCTGAACATTCCGAAGCCGCCGGCCGGCGAGCCGACGCTGCTGACCTATGATGAAGTGAAGACCGCCTTCCACGAATTCGGCCACGCGTTGCACGGCATGTTCTCCAACGTGAAGTATCCGCGCTTCTCCGGCACCAGTGTGCCGCGCGACTTCGTCGAATATCCGTCGCAAGTCAACGAGATGTGGGCCGTGTGGCCAGAGGTGCTGTCCAACTACGCCAAGCATTACAAGACCGGCGAACCAATGCCGAAAGAGCTGCTGGACAAGGTGCTGGCGTCGAAGAAATTCAACCAGGGCTTCCTGACCACCGAGTATCTGTCGGCATCGCTGCTGGACCAGCGCTGGCACCAGCTGACCCCTGCGCAGATTCCAACCGACGTGCTGGCGTTTGAAGCGCAGTCGCTGAAAGACATGGGCGTCGACTTCGCGCCGGTGCCGCCACGCTACCGCACCACCTATTTCTCGCACAGTTTCTCCGGCGGCTACTCGGCCGGCTACTACGCCTATCTGTGGTCCGAAAAGCTGGACGCTGACACCGTCGAATGGTTCAAGGAAAACGGCGGCCTACAACGCAAGAACGGCGACTGGTTCCGCGCCAAGCTGCTGTCGCGCGGCGGCACCGACGATGCGATGAATTTGTTCCGCAACTTCCGCGGCCGCGATCCTGTGATCGAGCCGCTGCTGGAACGTCGTGGCCTGAACGGTAAATAATTTTAGAAAGATTTCAATGAATCGTACCAACGTCATTATCGCCGCCAGCATCGCGGCAGTATTCAGCGTCGCGCATGCGGAACCTGCGTCGCTGCTGCCGGCATCGAATCCGTTCGCCAAGCCGAGCACCCTGCCGTTCGGCTATCCCGCCTTCGACAAGATCAAGAACGAAGACTACGCGCCGGCGTTTGAAGAAGGCATGCGCCAGAACGCTATCGAGATCGAGGCGATCGCCAACAACAAGGCCGCGCCGACTTTCGACAACACTATCGTGGCGATGGAAAAATCCGGCCAGCTGCTGTCGCGCGTATCGAGCGTGTTCGGCAACCTGTCGGGCGCCAACACCAACGACACCTTCAAGGCGCTGGAGCGCGAGCTGTCGCCGAAACTGGCCGCCCACAGCGACGCGATTCGCCTGAACAGCAAACTGTACGCCCGCGTCAAGGCGCTGTTCGACAAGCGCGACAAGCTGCACCTGGATGCGGAGTCGAAGTATCTGCTGGAACGCTACAACACCGACTTCGTGCGCGCCGGCGCGCAACTGTCGGATGCCGACAAGGCCAAGCTGAAATCGATGAACGCCGAACTGGCCAAGCTGCAGACCACCTTCGCGCAGAACGTGCTGGAAGAAGCCAACGCCTCGGCGCTGGTGGTCGACACGCGTGAAGAACTGGCCGGCATGTCGGACAAGGCGATCGACTCCGCCGCTGCCGCCGCCAAGGCCAAGGGCCAGGACGGCAAGTTCCTGATCCCGGTAGTGAACACCACCGGCCAGGCCAGCCTGGCGGTGCTGACCAACCGCGCAGTGCGCGAGAAGCTGATGGCGCTGTCGCTGGCGCGCGGCAGCCATGGCGGCAAGTTCGATAACACCCAAGTGGTGCTGTCGCTGGCCAAGCTGCGCGCCGAGAAGGCAGCGCTGCTGGGTTATCCAAGTTTCGCCGCCTACTCGCTGGAAGACCAGACCGCGCACGATCCGGAAGCCGTCAACAAGATGCTGTCCGAATTCGCCCGCCCTGCCGTCGCCAACGCGAAGAAGGAAGGCGCCGAGATCCAGCAGGTGATCGACAAAGAAAATGGCGGCTTCCAGCTGGCTGCGCAGGACTGGTCGTTCTACAGCGACAAGGTGCGCGCCGAGCGCTTCAACTTCGACCAGAACCAGCTGCGTCCTTACTTCGAACTGAATAACGTCATCACCAATGGCGTGTTCTACGCCGCCAACAAGGTGTATGGCCTGACCTTCAAGGAGCGCAAGGATCTGCCGGTGTACGATCCGGACGTGCGCGTGTGGGACGTGTTCGACGCCGACGGCAAGCAGCTGGCGATCTTCATCGGCGACTACTACGCGCGTTCCAACAAGCGCGGTGGCGCCTGGATGAACGCCTACGTGTCGCAATCGTCGCTGATGGGCACCCACCCGGTGGTGGCGAATCACCTCAACATTCCGAAGCCGAATCCGGGCGAGCCGACGCTGCTCACCTACGACGAGCTGCGCACCGCCTTCCACGAATTCGGCCATGCGCTGCACGGCATGTTCTCGAACGTGAAGTACCCGCGCTTCTCCGGCACCCGCGTGCCGCGCGACTTCGTCGAGTTCCCGTCGCAGGTCAATGAAATGTGGTCGGTCGATCCGGCGGTGCTGGCCAACTACGCCAAGCATTACCAGACTGGCGCGCCGATGCCGCAGGAACTGCTGGACAAGGTAATCGCGTCGAAGAAATTCAACGAAGGCTTCCGCACCACCGAGTACTTGGCGGCGTCGATCCTGGACCAGAAATGGCACCAGCTGGGCGTATCGCAGATTCCGACGGATGTCCTGAGCTTCGAGGCGAAGTCGCTGAAGGACGCCGGCGTTGATTACGCGCCGGTGCCGCCGCGCTACCGCACCACCTACTTCTCGCACGTGTTCGCGGGCGGCTACTCGGCCGGCTACTACGGCTACCTGTGGTCGGAGAAGCTGGACGCCGACACCGTCGACTGGTTCACCGAAAACGGCGGCATGCAGCGCAAGAACGGCGACTACTTCCGCAAGATGCTGCTGTCGAAAGGCGGCACCATGGACGCGATGCAAATGTACCGCAACTTCCGCGGCCGCGATGCGAAGATCGAACCGCTGCTGGAACGTCGTGGATTGACCGAGAAGTAATCTTCTAGACGAGTAAGCTGGCCCATGGTCAGCCTATTCGCATACGATATCGCGATAGTAGTTTTTATCAGGGTATTCAGGCTGATGGCGAGGGCGTTCAGGCATGGTATAACCATGTCTGCTTGTCCAGGCCTCAATATCACGGTTGAGCCAATTCAATCGTGGTTAAGCTCGTTGATATCGTCCCAATAGTTTTTGTTTGGATACTCAGGCTGATACGCTGGTGGAACAGGTACGGGATAGTTGTGTTTGCGGGCCCACGCCTGGATGTCATTGATCGAACCGGGCCGTTCTCTAGCTGGGCATTCGTGTAGACACAACCAAGTCTTGCCATTCATGCCGATGATCGGTTTGGAGCCATCTTCAAAGCGTGACCAGCCGACGAATTCGCCAATGAAATTGCCGCGTTTGGTGTAGGTAGTAACGTCGATATAAGGGCGTTCATCATTAAACAGCTGTGCGGTCCATTCACGGCAGCCGAAGTCGCCTGGATAACGGCCGCTTCTCCAATCGTCCTCATAGCGTAGGATGTCCAGCATCGTGCATGGCCCAGGGCCGAACGTCATGTTGCCGGGCACACCCTGAGACCAGTGAAGAAGACTGTACGGTTTTTCTGCTGGCGCACTATCACGCATCAGGACAAGATAATCCAGCACAGTTCGTTTTCCGGTGAAGCCAGATAATGCAACGTCGCTGGTCACTCTACCTTGATGGTCAAAGGTGATCAGCGCGGTAGCAATGTTTGAAGACTGTGGTGTCGCAAAGACAGCGTTTTTTTTAACCAACGCCATCGCATCAAGATAAACGTGGTGTTTTTCCTCTTTGCCGTCATTGGCATTTTTTTCTTTCGCCAAGAGTTGCCATTCCTTCTGGCGTGTTTCTGTGGTGACGTATAGAAGATAACGTATGTCCCATTGCACGTTCAGCCAGACCCGCGAATGGTCTTCAGTGTTTTGTGCGTTAGCTGACGCTTGATATATCGTGCATGCAGCAGCTAAAATGATCATTGGGTGCAGATGACTCATATTATTCCGGGCTCCCGAATCGTGATATGCAGATGGTGGGCGTGGCCCTTTTCCACCTTGCTTTGCTGGTCATTTATGTTCGCCGCACCGGTTCCATGAGTGTTGAAATTCATGTACCAAGGATCCAGTAGCTGACTCACCGCGCAGTGACGTATGAGGCCAGCACGAAGGTCGCGCAATATTTTTGGCTCACTCTTCTCCATCTCTGACACCTGTTCGCTTCTTTTTTCTGCTGCGGCATCGATAGTCTTTACATCCTTTTCACGCGTTGCCCGAGCTTTCAATTCCTGCCACTCTGCGCGCAGCGTCTTTTCTTTATCCGAGACGTATGGATTGTTGGAATGGCCTTTTAGCAGCAAGCCTATACGATTGATTTTGACTTTTTCAGTTGGTGTGGCGATGTAGCAGACGTCCAACTCAAGGCCTGCGCGATTCGCAATACTTAGTCTTCTTCCATCTCGTGCAGATCGTCGTAGTAGTTTTTGTTTGGATATTCAGGCTGATATGGCGGTGGAACAGGCATCGGGTAGCGGTGCTTCCGGGTCCATGCCTTTATGTCGCCGATCACGCCGGGCGTTTCTCCAGCTGGACATTCATGCAGGCAAAGCCAGGCTTTGCCATTCATGCCGATGACCGGTTTGGGGGCATCTTTGAAACGGGACCAGCCGACGAATTCGCCAATGAAGTTGCCGCGTTTGGTATAGGTGGTAACGTCGATGTAGGGACGTTCGTCATTGAACAGCTGCGCAGTCCATTCACGGCAGCCGAAGTCACCTCGTTTGTCGCCGCTCCTCCACTCATCCTCGTAACGCAGGGTATCGAGCATCGTGCATGGCCCCGGTGCGAAAGCCAGGTTGCCCGGAATACCTTGCGACCAGAACAGCAATTCATAGGGTTTTGCCATCGGCGCTGTGCGTTGTACCAGTACGAGATTTTCTAGCGCCGATAGTTTCCCCGAGAATTTACGCAATTCGCCGTCAGGAGTCGTGACGGCGCCTTGCTGGTCGAAGGTGATGATGCCGGTGGTGATGGTTCGCGCGCCAGGGGTGACAAAATTGGCTGTCGGTTTGATCAGTTCCAATGCGTCGAGATAGACGTAACTTTTGCCTTTTTTCCCATCCAGCGTATTCTGTAATTTTGCCAATCTATAGCCTTCGGCATAGCGTTGCTGGGTATTGGTGAACAAAAGATAACGCACTTCCCAGGGAACATTGAGCCACCGCCGTGAAGGTGAGTCATCTTGCAATCCTGCGGCCTGAATACTGTCTTGTAGGAGTAACAGGCTGAAAACAACCATGCCAGTTTGCTTATTCATATATCTTGGGCTCTCTGATGGTGATATGTAAATGATGGGCATGCCCCTGTTCGGTTTTGCTCTGCTGTTCATTGATGGACCGGCTGGTATTGCTGTGGGTGTTTAAATCGATGTACCAAGGATCTAATAGCTGCCCAACAACTGGCTGGATGCGTAGCCCTTCTCGTAGGGCACTCATCACCTTGGGCTGGGTTTTGTCCATCTCCTCGACGCGCTCATTGCGCTTGTTGCGCGCGGCTTGCGTGGCCTCCTGATCGGATTTATTGTTAGCGTGTGCTTGCAATGCCAGGGATTCGTTGCGTAATTTTTTTTCTGCATCCGAAACATATGGATTGTTAGAGTGTCCTTTAAAAAGCAAGCCGATACGATTGATTTTCACTTTTTGAGTGGGCGTGGCGATGTAGCAAACGTCGAGTCCGAGGCCGGCGCGGTGCGCGATGGAGCCGTAGCATGGGCGCCAGCAAGAGGTGATCAACATGTCAGTAATACCCAGCTTGCTGGCCTCCTTGAACAGGGCCTCAAATGCCCATGGATGCGTGCGTGTCAGGACATCTGCTGTTGTGGAGATGCCAGCAATGTTTTTCTGTGGATTGCCGCTCTCCTCAAAGGCGACGTTCAGCGTTTGTACGCGGTCTGCGGTTTTCATCGTCAGCGGTATTTGGAGTCTGGCCGATTTCAGTCCGCGATAAATGCTGCCAATGGCCTGCCTGATCTCAACCGCAGTATCTAAGGCCAGCAATTTGTCGGCCTCCACTTCCGTGTAGCGATGGGAGACGGTCATCCAGATGTTGCCGGTCAATGGGGCTTGATAGCAGTCCTGCGCCGGCTCACCCGGCTTATCCGGGCCGCGTGTCGACGGTGTGCCGATGACTGGCCGAAGATCGGCATGCTGGCCGGTTTTCTCTGTGATCCTGATCAGCACATGGTTGTTGCCCACCTCTACCGCATATACCGGTGTACTGCGATGATCCGGATGGACGTCGCTGTTGAGATAGAGGGCAACCGTGCTTCCCACATTGACCGTGCGCATGATCTTCCGTGAGCGGTCAAGCTTGTTCAACTTGCCGTCGATTTTTCCATTGATAACAACCAGATAGGGTATTGCCACGCCAGCATCCGTAGCCTTTGTGTCAAATTCGTAGCACACCATGCGCTTGGCACAGACAGGGACTGTCTTGACGGCAGCGCTGGCGTCGAGCTTGCAGGCGGCGTCAGTCATCGTGGATCTCCGTTTCCCAGTAGAGATGGACAGTGTCCGGAGTATGACTGCTGACATGCTGGGTGTAGCCATCTTGATCGGTGACGCCGCGTACGATGCTTCCGTCGGGGAGTTCGATACGGTATGGCAGGCCGGCGACCGGCTGACCGGTGGTTTCGTCGACGGCGCGGAAGGCGCCGCTGTATTGCGCACGATCCTTGGCGGCGGGCGCGGCGGCGCTGGCCGGCGCCGCCGCGCTACCGCCAGCGCCATCGTCAATCACCATCTGCTGCTGCGTGGCGATCAGCTTGGCGCCGCAGGCGGTCTTCATGCCGTCGACTGCGGTGCCGATGCCGGAGTAGGTGTGAAAGTCCAACCCTTCGATAATGGGAAAGGTTCCCTTGCATTGCGGACAGAAAGTCTTGTGCCCCAGCTGCGGCACCGCGCGGCCGTTGGTGGTGACCATCTCGTTGCCTTCGAGGACTTTGCCGCCATGGGAGGTCGGGTCGCCCTTGCAGATGACGGCGCGCATCATGAGCTTCTCCAGGGAAAAAGAAGCCACTGTAGAGCGGCGCTGCGCCGCCGATACTGATCTGGCACAAAAGCTCGGGTGAAGCCTCGAACTCAAATAGACGCCAGCACCGTCGACTGGTTCATCGAAAACGGCGGACATGCTGCGCAAGAACGACGACTATCCGCAAGATGCTGCTGTCCAAAGGCGGCACCATGGACGCGATGCAAATGTACCGCAACTTCCGCGGCCGCGATGCGAAGATCGAACCGCTGCTGGAACGCCGTGGTTTGACCGATAAGTAATCTTCAAGACGAGTAGCGCTGGTCCATGATCAGCCTACTCGCATGCGATATCGCGGTAGTAGTTTTTATCGGGATATTCAGGGGGATAAGTAGAGCCCTTCCTCGCAGCTCTCGCGTTCATTTGCTCCGCTTCCCGGTAGTCTTTTGCCCGGTCCTTTTCCGGGCCGACAAATAGCAAATAGCGAATCTCCCAGTCGCGTTCGATCCAGTCGTGTTGTTCCGCTTTGGTGAGATCCTCTGCGTGTGACGATGCCATCAAACACATCAACAGACCTGCCAGCTGAATTCTGATTCTATGCATGATGTGCTCCAAGTGTGTGTCAATCGTGGTTGAGCTCTTGAATATCGTCCTTGTAGTTTTTGTTTGGATATTCAGGTTGATACAGCGGTGGAACAGGTAGGGGATAGTTGTGCTTGCGGCCCCATGCTTGTATGTCGTTGATCATACCTGGCTGTTCCCCTGCCGGGCACTCATGCAGACATAGCCAGGTTTTGCCATTCATGCCGATGATCGGTTTGGGCGCGTCTTTAAAGCGCGACCAGCCGACGAATTCACCGATGAAATTGCCGCGTTTGGTGTAAGTGGTAACGTCGATGTAGGGGCGTTCGTCATTGAACAGCTGCGCAGTCCATTCACGGCAGCCGAAGTCCCCAGGATAATCACCAGTTTTCCAATCGTCCTCGTAGCGAATTTTATCCAGGAAGATGCATGGACTTGGTCCGAAACTTGAATTTCCGGGGATCCCCTGCGCCCAATACACCAAGTCGTATGGCTTGGTATGATTCACATTTGGTCGAACCAATACTACATGTCCTAACTCTGATAGCTTGCCAGCGAACCCGCGTAATCTCCTATCATTGGTAATCAGCCTTCCGGCTTCATCAAAACTCAGCAATGCAGTAGTAATTGTTTCAGCATTTGGCGCGGCAACAAGGTTGGTCGTGGGCAGTAGTTCTTGGCTGTTGAGATAAATAAAATTTTTTTTCTTTGTCGCGTCAAGCAGGTTGTTGCGTTTAGCTAAGCGAATGGACTCGGCTTTGCCGGCTACTGTGTCTACGAATAATAAGTATCGAATTGACCAGCGCACATCAATCCAAGTGAGAGAGGGATCTTCATCAGACGCACTGGCGCTATTTGTAAAGATTGCTTGTACCAGAACGGCCGAAATGGCGGTACACAGAAAGAGATCTTTAGTCATAAATTTTGGCGTCCTTGATAGTGATATGCAGATGGTCTTTATGAATTCTTTCGTTATCGCTTGATTGCGCGTTAGTTTTTTGGCTCTTAGAATCTTTCGTATTTAATTCGATATACCAAGGATCTAGAATTTGTTCGACTACTTCCAATGCTTGCAGTTTCCGACGAATGCTTCGAATAAGTTGAGGTTCATTTTTCTCCACTTCGTTTTCCCAACTGTCGCAGTTGGCCTTGGCGGCTTCCCTGATTTCCTTATCGCGATGAAGTTTTTCTTGGAGCCGAGCATTGGTACACGCAGCTAACAGTTCTTTTTCATGAGTTGTTATATTCGGATTGTCAGAGGTGTCGGGCACCGTTAAGCCGACACGATTGATATTTATTCGTTTGTTTGAGGTGGCGACGACGTCTATGTCGATGCCGAGTCCGGCCCGGTGTGCAATGGAGCCTAAAGAAGGTCGCCAACATGATGTAATGTGCAATTGAGAAAGCTGTGTGTCACGCGCCATATCAAACAAAGCCATAAATGCCCAAGGATGCGTCCTGGGAAGTACGTCATTTGAGAGGGAGCAACGAGAGATATTGGCCTGGGGGTTGCCTTGATTGATGAAGCTGACGTGTAAAACTCCGCTTTCCCCGCGGAGCGGTATGTCTAGCTTTCCTACCCCTAATCCTCGGTAAATGCTGCAAACTGCTTTCCGGACAACAGGGTCGGTATTGGCAGGCAATAATGCATTAGCCTCCGCCTCGGTGTACCTGTGCGATATCGTCATCCATATGTTGCCCGTTAGCTTAGCTGTATAGAAGTCAGTATCCGGACTGAGTGAAAGCGTAGCAGGAACCGGCTTGAGTGTTGGTGGATCAGGATCGTCATTGCCGGTTTTTTCTGTGATCTTCACAGAAACGTTTTTGTCATTGACGGTTACTTCATATACAGGATTGCGACGGTGGTTGGGGTGAACGTCGCTGTTGAGGTAAAGCGCTACCTTGCTACCGGCTTCTACGGTGACAGCGATCTTACGGTTTTCGCGGCTGAGTCTTCTCGGTTTGTCCGGCCCCTGGACTTTGCCGTTGACGATAACTACGTAAGGTATAGCTAGGTCGGCTCTGGTTGCTTTAGTGTCGAACTCGTAGCTTACTCTGCGCTGGGCGTGAACCGGAACCGTAGTGACGCTTGCATTGGTGTCAAGTGTACTGCTGGTAGCATCGTTCATCGCTGGCCTCCGTTTCCCAGTAGAGCTTGACGGTGTCCGGGTTGTCGCTGCTGACATGCTGGGTGTGGCCGTCTTCATCGGTCACGCCGCGCACGGTGCGGCCGTCGGGCAGTTCGATGCGGTAGGGCAGGCCGGCGACCGGTTGGCCGGTGGTGTCGTCGACGGCGCGGAAGGCGCCGCTGTATGGCGCCTGTTGCTTGGTGGGTGCTGCGCTGTTGGCCGGTGCGGGCGCGCTGTCCGTCGTGCCACCGCTGCTGCCGCCATCGTCGATCACCATCTGCTGCTGGGTGGCGATCAGCTTGGCGCCGCAGGCGGTCTTCATGCCTTCGACTGCGGTGCCGATGCCGGCGTAGGTGTGGAAGTCCAGCCCTTCGATAATGGGAAAGGTTCCCTTGCATTGCGGACAGAAGGTCTTGTGCCCCAGCTGCGCCACGGCGCGGCCGTTGGTGGTGACCAGTTCGTTGCCTTCGAGGACTTTGCCGCCATGGGAGGTCGGGTCGCCTTTGCAGATGACGGCGCGCATCATGAGCTTCTCCAGGGAAAAAGAAGTCACTCTAGAGCGGCGCGGCGCAGCCTATACTGATCTGGCACAAAAGCTTGCGTTAAGCATCACACTGGAATGTCGGCCACTTTGTGTACAATCATCCCAGCCTTTGATTTTTGAGTACATATGAATAACCAACTACACGGCGTAACGCTGGAAGCGATTGTGACCCGCCTGCACGACTACTATGGCTGGGAACAACTGGCGCAGCGGATCGATATCAACTGTTTCAGCAGCGATCCCAGCATCAAGTCCAGCCTGAAGTTCTTGCGCAAGACGCCGTGGGCCAGGACGCAGGTCGAAGCCCTGTATCTGGCCACCACATTCTAAACAGGGAACGATTATGGACAGCAATCTGAAAACCTCGCTCAAGAACCTGCACGCCAATCTGGCCAATGCCGGTCCGGTCGATGAGGAATTGCAGGAACTGCTGCGACAGCTCAACGGCGATATCCAGACGCTGCTGGAGCGCGGCACCGAGCCGGCCCCCGGCGAGTCCACCACGTACGGCCTGGCGGAGCGCTCGCAGGAGCTGTCGGCCAAGTTCGCCGCCAAGCATCCGACGCTGGAGTCGGGCCTGCGCGAGCTGGGCACGATCCTGTCAAACATGGGCATTTGATATCGTTTTCGCACAAGTGTTTGAAAAGTAAAAGGAAATTCACGACCGCGTGAGCGGAACGGGGCTAACTCCGGTACAATACGGCCCCATATGAACCCCCCTACCAATTTATTTGCGGCCGTCCCGAAGCGGTCTGCCCGCGCTGCTGTTGCGCCTTTCCTGCCGATGACCCGTCAAGAGATGGACGTGCTCGGCTGGGATCAGTGCGATGTCATCCTGGTGACCGGCGACGCCTATATCGACCATCCGAGTTTCGGCATGGCCCTCGTCGGTCGCCTGCTGGAAGCCAACGGCTACCGGGTCGGCATCATCGCCCAGCCGGACTGGCTGTCGGTGGACGCCTTCCGCGCGCTGGGCAAGCCGCGTCTGTATTACGGCGTCACCGCCGGCAATATGGACTCGATGGTCAACCGCTACACCGCCGACCGCAAGCCGCGTTCGGACGATGCCTACACCCCGAACGGCGAGCCGAACAAGCGTCCGGACCGCGCTGTCACGGTCTACGCCCAGCGTTGCCGCGAAGCTTTCCCCGGCATTCCGGTGGTGATCGGCTCGATCGAAGCCTCGCTGCGCCGCATCGCCCACTACGACTACTGGTCGGACAAGGTGCGCCGTTCGGTGCTGTTTGAGTCCAAGGCCGACATGCTGATTTTCGGTAACGCCGAACGCGCGCTGGTCGACCTGACCAAGCGCATGGCCGATGGCGAGCCGATCAAGAGTATCCGCGACCTGCGCGGCACCTCGTTCCTGGTGCCGGCCGGCTGGATGCCGAATGAAGACTGGGGCGTGCACAACAGTACCCGCGTGGATACGCCGGGCAAGGTCGACAAGCATATCGATCCATACCTGATGGTCGAGCCGAATTCGCCGACCTGCGCCACCAGCAACGATCCGAACGCCAAGCCGGGCGAAGAAACCAATCCGGCCATGGTCGAGCCGACCAAGGCCGTTGCCGAACCGGCGCCACCGCCACCGGCGCCGTCCGAATACAAGCCGATCCGCATCATGAGCCGCGAAGAACGCCGCGCCATGGAGCTGGAAAAACACCACAAGACCGTGGTGCGCCTGCCGTCGTTCGAAACCGTCGCCAGCGATCCGGTGATGTATGCGCACGCCTCGCGCGTGTTCCACCTGGAGTCGAATCCGGGCAATGCGCGCGCGCTGGTGCAAGGCCACGGCGACCGCGACGTGTGGATGAATCCGCCGCCGCTGCCGCTGCAGATGGACGAGATGGACAACGTCTACGACATGAACTACGCCCGCGGCCCGCACCCGAGCTACGGCGGCGCCAATATCCCGGCGTGGGAAATGATCCGTTTCTCGGTCAACATCATGCGCGGCTGCTTCGGCGGCTGCACCTTCTGCTCGATTACCGAGCACGAAGGCCGCATCATCCAGAGCCGTTCGGAACCGTCGATCCTGCGCGAAATCGAGCACATCCGCGACAAGACCAAGGGCTTCACCGGCATCATTTCCGACCTGGGCGGCCCGACCGCGAATATGTATCGCCTGGCCTGCAAGGACAAGGAAATCGAGACCACCTGCCGCCGCCTGTCGTGCGTCTACCCGTCGATCTGCGTCAACCTGGGCACCAACCACAATCCGCTGATCAAGCTGTACCGTCGCGCGCGCGCCATCCCTGGCATCAAGAAAATCCTGATCCAGTCCGGGCTGCGTTACGACCTGGCGGTGCGTTCGCCCGAGTACGTCAAGGAACTGGTGACCCACCACGTCGGCGGCCTGCTGAAGATCGCGCCCGAGCACACCGAAAGCAATGTGCTGAGCAAGATGATGAAGCCGGGCATCGGCGCCTACGACGAGTTCAAGGCGCTGTTCGAGAAGTATTCGCTGGAAGCCGGCAAGAAGCAGTACCTGATTCCGTACTTCATCGCCGCCCACCCGGGCGCCACCGATGAAGACATGCTGAATTTGGCGCTGTGGCTGAAGAAGAACAACTTCCGCCTGGACCAGGTGCAGACCTTCATGCCGACGCCGATGGCCATGGCCAGCGCCATGTACCACTCGCGCCGCAACCCGCTGCACAAGGTCACCGAGGATTCGGAAGAAGTGTTCACGCCGCGCAGCCTGAAGCAGCGCCAGGCGCACAAGGCTTTCCTGCGTTACTACGATCCGAAGAACTGGCCGATCCTGCGCGACGCCCTGCGTAACATGGGCCGTGGCGATCTGATCGGCACCGGCGAGCGCCATCTGATTCCGCCGTACACGGCGGGCGAAGAGAACTTCAAGGCGTCGCAAGGCAAGCGCGCGATGCCGATGCTGGCGCCGGGCGAAGGCCGTCGCGAGCGTGGCATGCCGGCCGGCAGCCGTGGCAAGCCGAACGCGCTCACCGGTTCGCTGACGGCGCGCGCGACGATCGAGACCAAGGCCAAGCCGTCGATCCTGGACACCATCAAGGTCAAGAAGGCGGCGCCAGCGCCGGCCAAGGGCGGCAATCCTGGACGGCCGGCTACCGGCGGCGCCCCGCGCGGCCGCAAGTAAGGCAAGCGCTAACTTGCAAAAAGCACCTTCGGGTGCTTTTTTTTATCCGTTCTCAGAAGAAATCTTGTTAAATTGCCGTATCGGCTTAATAACGTGGATAATTCAGTTCTGCTTGTGTGATGTGCGGCTGCCGAGGCGGGCTACACTGCTTGCACCGCAGACTTTATTCTGTGAATTGGATGATCATGAAAAACTTTAAATTCTCTTCGTTCCTGCTGGTACCGCTGCTTGCCGTGCTGGCCGCGTGCGGTGGTGGCGGCGGCAGCAGCACCCCCTCGACCCCGGCCGTGACGCTGAAAAGCATTGCCGTGACTTCGGCGCAGCCGACCACCATGGTGACCAACACCACCGCGCAGCTGACCGCCACCGGCACCTATTCGGACGGTTCGACCAAGGCGCTGACCAGCGCGGTCTGGGCCATCAAGTCCGGCGCCACCACGGTGGCGCAAGTATCGTCCACCGGCCTGGTCACCGCCAAGGGTGTCGGCACCGAATCCGTGACCGCCACGGACAGCAGCATTACCGGCACGATCGCACTGTCCGTGATCGCCCCTTCGCCGTGGACCCAGGTGGCCGCCGGCGGCAACCAGACCATCGGCCTCAAGACCGACGGCAAGCTCTATAGTTGGGGCTCCAACATCCGCGGCCAGCTGGGCGACGGCACCAGCACCGACCGCAGCGCGCCGGTCACGGTGTCCGGCAATAGCACGCTGTGGAAGCAGGTGGCCGTGGGCGACCGCTTCGCCGTGGCGATCCGCACCGACGGCACGCTGTGGGCCTGGGGTTACAACCTCAATGGCCAGCTGGGCGACGGCACCCAGATCGACCGCCTCACGCCGGTCCAGATCGGCACCGCCAAGACCTGGAGCTTCGTTTCGGCCGGCCGCGCCCACGTGGCGGCGCTGCAGAGTGTGACCAGCACCGGCACCACCGGCAGCGCTGGCACCACCGTGTCCACCTTGTACACCTGGGGCAGCAATGTCAATGGCCAGCTGGGCGACGGCACCACCGACGAAAAGCGCGTGCCGACCAAGATCGGCACTGCCAACTGGCTGACGGTGGCGGCCGGCGATTCCCACACCGTGGGCATCCAGAGCAACAACACGCTGTGGGGCTGGGGCGACACCTCCTTTGGACAGGTCGGCAATGGCGCCACCAGCGGCAATGTCGTCGCGCCGGTGCAAATCGGCACGGCGACCTGGCTGTCGGTGGCGGCCGGCAGCTTCCACACGCTGGCGATCAGCACCGACAGTGCGTTGTTCGCCTGGGGCCGGGGCGATTCCGGTCAGCTGGGCAATAACGGCAACAGCCTGCAGCCGACGCCGGTGCCGGTCAGCACGGCCAAGAACTGGGCCCGCATCGCCGGCGGCCTGTCGCACAGTGTCGGCGTGCAGAACGATGGCACGCTGTGGGGCTGGGGCTCGAACGCGGAAGGCCAGCTTACCAATGGCAATACCGACAGCCTGTTCCCGGTCCAGATCGGCGACCTGAAAACCTGGAAAACCGTGGCGGCCGGCAACGCCCATACGGTCGCGCTGCGGGCCGACAGCACCTTGTGGACCTGGGGCCGCAACGGCAACGGCCAGCTGGGCAACGGCACCGTAACCAACTCGGCGACGCCGGTCAACGTGGCGTATTGATCGCGGCTTGGCGGCGCAACAACGGACGGCGGGCATCAGCCCGGCCGTCCGTTGCTTTTTGTGTGGCGCCGGCGTCGAAGCGGCTACACTAGAGCCACTGCCTATCGTCCCGGGAACTCTGTGACTGTGCGCTTTTCCGCCCTTGCCGCGCTGTGCACCGCTGCCGCCTTGCTGCTGGCTGCGGTTCCGGCCTTGGCGCTGGAAAAAGTTACCCTGCAACTCAAGCACGTCCACCAGTTCCAGTTTGCCGGCTATTACGCTGCACTGGAGCTGGGTTATTACCGCGAAGCCGGGCTGGACGTGCGAATTCTCGAAGGGACGGACGGCAATGCGCCCGAGCGCGATGTGATTGCCGGCCGGGCCGAATACGGCACCGGCAGCAGCAGCCTGCTGCTGGCGCGCATGGCCGGCAAGCCGGTGGTGGTGCTGGGCGTGATTTTCCAGCATTCGCCGTATGCGCTGGCGATGCGCCAGGGCGGCGCCGAACCTGATATCCGCCGCCTGATCGGCAAGCGCGCCATGATCGGCTCCCTCACCGACGACCTCGGCAACGCCGACGAACTGCTGGCCTATCTGACCAAGGAAGGCGTACCGTCCACCAGCTTCCAGCGCGTCGAGCACAGTTTCAATCCGGATGACCTGATCAACGGCAAGGTCGACGCCATGGCGATCTATACCACCAACGAGCCGGACACCTTCGACCGCCTCGGCTTTCCATATGATATCTACAGCCCGCGCTCGGTCGGCATCGACTTCTACGGCGACAACCTGTTTACCAGCGAGCAGGAGCTGGCCAACCATCCGGCACGCGTGAGCGCCTTCCGCGCCGCCAGCATGCGAGGCTGGCAGTGGGCCATGAGCCACCAGGAAGAGGCGGCGGATATGATACTCAGCAAGTATTCCCGCCGCAGCGACCGCCAGCACCTGCTGTACGAAGCGCGCCAGATGGTGCCGCTGGTGCAGCCGGTGCTGGTGGAAATCGGCTACATGAATCCGGACCGCTGGCAGCATATTGCCGACGTCTACGCCGGACTGGGTATGATGCTGCGCCAGGCACGCTTCGACGGCTTTATGTACCGCGTCGACACCGCCCGCGCCAGCCTGGCGTGGCTGTACCGGCTGCTGGTGGCCGTGGTGCTGCTGCTGGTGCTGGGCGCGGCCATTCACTTCAGTTTGCTGGCGCGCGAGCGCAAGCGCGCGCTGGAAACCATCCGCCACGGTGAGCGGCGCTTCCGCACCATGTTCGAGGCGTCACCGCTGGGCATTGCGCTGATCGATTCGATCACGTATGAATACCGCGATATCAATGCACGTTACCAGGAGATACTGGGGCGTTCGCAGCATGAGCTGCGGGCGCTGCGCTGGCTGGAAGTGGGCCATCCTGACGATGTGGTGCAGATCAAGGCGGAGATGGCGCTGCTGACCACGCAGCAGATCAGCAGCTTCAAGGCGCTCAGCCGGCTGTTCCGGCCGGACGGCACGGTGACCTGGATCGATGTCTCGGTCAACGCCATCGAACCCGAGGCCGGCAGCCATCCGCACCACCTGTGCATGATCGAGGACGTCACCGCCAAGAAGCAGAGCGAGGCGCTGATCTGGCAGCAGGCCAATTTCGACACGCTGACGCAGCTGCCCAACCGCCGCATGTTCCTCGACCGGCTCGCGCACGACATGCTCAAGAGCCAGCGCGACAAGTCGCGCATTGCCGTGCTGTTCATCGACCTCGACCACTTCAAGGAAGTCAACGACACGCTCGGCCACCAGCAGGGCGACGTGTTGCTGATCGATGCCGCGCGCCGCATCAGCGCCTGCGTGCGCAAGTCGGACACGGTGGCGCGCCTGGGCGGCGACGAATTCACCGTCATCCTGACCGAGCTGGAGGCGCCGGACCATGTTGAACGCATCGCCCAGTCCATTCTTAACAGCTTGCTGAAGCCGTTCGATCTGGGCCAGGAGCAGGCATTTGTCTCGGCCAGCATCGGCATCACGCTGTACCCGGACGACGCGCTGGACATCGACGACCTGCTCAAGCACGCAGACCAGGCCATGTACGCGGCCAAGGGTGCCGGTCGCAACCGCTACAGCTATTTCACGCCGACCTTGCAGGTGGCGGCGCTGAACCGCATGCGCCTGACCAACGACCTGCGCGGCGCGCTCAAGGGCCAGCAGTTCGCGCTGTATTTCCAGCCGATCGTGCACCTGGAAAGCGGCGCCATCCACAAGGCTGAGGCGCTGATACGCTGGAACCATCCGCAGCGCGGGCTGGTCAGTCCGCTGGAATTCATTCCGCTGGCCGAAGCGAGCGGGCTGATCGTCGAGATCGGCGAATGGGTGTTCCACGAATCGGCGCGCTGGGTGCAGCGCTGGCGGCAGCAGGTGCATGGCGAGTTCCAGGTCAGCCTGAACCAGTCGCCGCTGGAATTCCAGCGCGAGGGCAGTTCTTACCAGGGCTGGCTGGCGCATTTGCAATCGCTGGCGCTGCCCGGCCAGTCGCTGGTGGTGGAGATCACCGAAGGGCTGCTGCTGGACGCCAGCAGCGCGGTCAGCAACCGCCTGCTGCAACTGCGCGACGCCGGCATCCAGGTCGCGCTGGACGACTTCGGCACCGGCTACTCGTCGCTGTCCTATTTGAAGAAGTTCGACATCGACTACCTGAAGATCGACCGCTCCTTCACCCGCAACCTGGCGCCCGAATCCAGCGACATGGCCTTGTCGGAAGCCATCATCGTCATGGCCCACAAGCTGGGCCTGAAAGTCATCGCCGAGGGCGTGGAGACGCCCGAACAGCGCGACCTGCTGGCCGCCGCCGGCTGCGACTACGGGCAAGGTTATCTATTTGCCAAGCCGATGCCAGCCGAGCAGTTCGACGCCTTCCTGCGCGATAATGCTATGCCGCTTGCAGCGTCGATAGTCAAAGCCAATTGAAACTATTGGAACAATCAATTTTGCAAATGGCGGGAAAAGCCTTACACTGGCGTCTCAATGATTCACAACCCCAACGAGGAAACCACCATGTCCCTGATCAATACCCAAATCAAACCATTCAAGGCCCAGGCTTACCACGCAGGTAAATTCATCGAGGTCAGCGACGAGACCCTGAAAGGCAAGTGGGCGGTCCTGATGTTCTACCCAGCCGACTTCACCTTCGTCTGCCCTACCGAACTGGAAGATCTGGCCGATTTCCAACCTGAATTCGCCAAACTGGGCGTGGAAGTTTACGGCGTGTCGACCGACACCCACTTCGCTCACAAAGCATGGCACGACACCTCGGACGCGATCAAGAAAGTGAATTACCCACTGATCGGCGACCCAACCGGCACCCTGTCGCGCAACTTCGAAGTCATGATCGAAGAAGAAGGCCTGGCACTGCGCGGTACCTTCGTGATCAATCCAGAAGGCCAGATCAAAGTGCTGGAAGTGCACGACAACGGCATCGGCCGCGACGCTTCGGAACTGCTGCGCAAAGTTAAAGCAGCTAAATACGTTGCCGAGCACCCAGGCCAGGTTTGCCCAGCTAAATGGACCGAAGGCGCAGCGACCCTGACCCCATCGCTGGACCTGGTTGGCAAGATCTAAATCTTGAGCAACAAAGCAGCACACAAGTAGTTACCGCGATGCCGGACCGGGCGTCCGGCCCGGCATACGCCTAAATATTTGTAAAGGAAGAAAATCATGTTGGACGCTACCCTCAAAACCCAGTTGAAAGCCTACCTGGAAAAAGTGGTTTACCCACTGGAGCTGGTCGC
Source organism: Duganella levis (assembly GCF_009857605.1). Taxonomy (GTDB): domain Bacteria; phylum Pseudomonadota; class Gammaproteobacteria; order Burkholderiales; family Burkholderiaceae_D; genus Rugamonas; species Rugamonas levis. The sequence continues at coordinate 120,794 of NZ_WWCT01000008.1, forward strand.
CTCTCTCGATGACAGCGCCAAAGCCCGCGAGATGAAAGAACTGCTCCTCGAAATTAGCGAGTTGAGCGACAAAATCACGCTGGTCGAGCGCACCGAAGCGGGCGTCCGCGCACCGTCGTTCAGCATCAACCGTGCTGGCACCGATATCGCCGTGCGTTTCGCCGCGATTCCGATGGGCCACGAATTCACCTCGCTGGTGCTGGCGCTGCTGCAAGTCGGCGGCCACACCATCAAATTTGACGAAGCCGTGATCGAGCAAATCCGCAACCTGGATGGCGATTACGAATTCGAAACCTTCATGTCGCTGACCTGCCATAACTGCCCGGACGTGGTGCAGGCGCTGAACGCCATGTCGGTGATTAACCCACGCATCAAAGTCACCACCATCGATGGCGGCCTGTTCGCCAAGGAAGTGGAAGAGCGCCAGATCCTGGCCGTGCCGATGATGTTCCTGAACGGCCAGCATTTCGGCCAGGGCCGTACCTCGGTCGAGGAAATCCTCGCCAAGCTGGACACCAATGCCGGCGTCCGCCAGGCAGCCGAGATCAGCAAGAAAGACGTGTTCGACGTGCTGGTGGTCGGCGGTGGCCCAGCCGGCGCGGCAGCGGCGATCTACGCCGCCCGCAAAGGCATCCGTACCGGTGTGCTGGCCGAGCGTTTCGGCGGCCAGGTGCTGGATACGCTGGCGATCGAGAACTTTATCTCGGTCAAGGCCACCGAAGGCCCGAAATTTGCAGTGGCGCTGGAACAGCACGTCCGCGAATACGAAGTGGACATCATGAACACCCAGCGCGCCAGCAAGCTGGTGCAGGTAGGCAAGCTGACCGAAGTGCATACCGCTTCCGGCGGCGTGCTGAAAGCCAAGTCGGTGATCCTGGCGACCGGCGCCCGCTGGCGCGAAATCAACGTGCCGGGCGAGAAGGAATACCGCAACCACGGTGTGGCCTACTGCCCGCATTGCGATGGTCCGCTGTTCAAGGGCAAGCGCGTGTCGGTGATCGGCGGCGGTAACTCCGGCGTGGAAGCGGCGATCGACCTGGCCGGCCTGGTCAAGCATGTGACGCTGATCGAGTTTGGCGCTGAACTGCGCGCCGACGCGGTGCTGCAACGCAAGCTGCGCAGCCTGCCGAATGTCACCGTGATCACCTCGGCGCAAACCACCGAGATCCACGGCGACGGCAAGATCGTCAACGGCCTGAGCTACACCGACCGCAACACCAGCGTGTCGCACAAGGTTGAGCTGGAAGGCGTGTTCGTGCAGATCGGCCTGGTGCCGAATACCGAGTGGCTGAAAGGCACGGTAGCCCTGTCGCGTCATGGCGAGATCGAAGTCGATGCGCGTGGCCAGACCTCGCTGCCGGGTGTGTTTGCCGCCGGCGACGTCACCACCGTGCCGTACAAGCAGATCATCATCGCCACCGGCGAAGGCGCGAAAGCGGCACTGTCCGCCTTCGATCACCTGATCCGCTCTGACGACGAAGAAGTCGTCGAAGAGTCGGCCGACAAGCACGCGATGACCGCGTAATCTAAGCCGGCATTAAACAAAAATGGGAGCCTCGGCTCCCGTTTTTGTTTATTTCTTCAGCACCCCCGAGTTTCGCCCGAACTCGCCGAGCATATTATCCAATCCCCGAAAGCCAAACAGCAGTGCGGCAATCACCAGAATGGTGACAAAATTCACAGCCAGATTGCCGCTGACATCTGCTGCCCACCCTTTCCAACTACGCTTCTGCTGTTGGTTGGCTTGAATCACTTCCAGTTGTTCCCCTACCTTCGTCGCCAAAAAATCCTGCTCCAACTCGCGTTTGCGTAGCTCCAGCGTTTTCCCAACTAATTGCTGCATTAATTTTTCGGCTTGCTGCACGTACATCTTGCGCATGCTCGGAGTACAGCAGGAAAGATAAAATGTTTCTAGTTCGACTTGCGTAGCTTCTTTGCCGTTCTTTTCAAGAATTGCGCGCAGTGACTCAGCTTTATGCTGTTTATAAACGGTATAGGCGAAGATAGCGAGGGCTTCGCTGCTGCATTCCTGCGCGAGTAATTGATACATGGCAGGCATGATGATGGCCCATTTAATTCTTGAATGTCTCTTTCCATGCTGCGTCTAATGCAGCTCGAATTTCTTCACTGGTGAAATGCGCGCTGGGCCAGTCATCGAAGAACTTCTTGGGGCGCGGTTTGCCTGCACGTTCGTTGCGCATATCTTCGTCGACAGCCCTGCAAATCTCACGGATTTCTTCCGAGGTAAGATTGTCGAATCTCATAATCGCCTCCTGTATAGATCTCAGGCCAGTGTACGCCGTGTGTTGCGGCGCACGTTTGATATGGCTCTAGGAGGTCAGGTCGTAGCTGGCTTGCTTGGTGCGCAGGGCCATGGCGTTGCGGTGGCGGGCGCGCAAGCGTGGGTCGGTGATCAGCCTGCCCAGCGTTTCGCCGATCACCATCACCACGCCCAGCAAGGGCAGCACCAGCATCAGCCCGGCCACGCCGGCCACCGAGCCGCCGATAAAAATCATCAGCACGGTAATCAGCGGATGGATGTGCAGGCTGCGGCCCAGCGTCAACGGCATGAAGACGAAGTCGTCCAGCAGGCGTACCAGGATGAATACGCCGATTGCCATATACGCCACCGACGGTTGCGACGGCGCATCGGTCGACGCCACCATCACCACCAGCATGCAGCCGACGATCGAACCGACATACGGCACCCACGCCAGCAGCGCCGCAATCAGCCCCAGCACCAGCGGCGACGACACGCCGATCGCCCACAAGCCCAAGGCCAGCACCGCTGTGTCGAGCACGGTCAGCCGTATCAGCCCCTTGAAGTAGCGGTGCGCGGTCTGGTCGACTTCATGCAGCAGGCATAGCGTGCGTTCAAAGAAGGCATTCGGCACCGCCCGCGCCAGGAATTTTTTAAAGCGCAGGCCGTCGCGCAAAAAGAAGAAGGTCAGGAACGGCGCCAGCAGCAGCGACGGCAGCCACGCCACCACCGTCACCAAAATGTCGGTCAGGTGCGACTGGATGAAGTCGCCCGTGAATTCGCTCATGCGCTGGTTGACGGTGTCGGCCAGCGCCACCTGTTTCAGCAAGGGGAACTGCTGCTCCAGCGCCACCATCGTATGGCGCACGAATTCCAGCCCGCCGGCCAGGTAGATGCCCAGCATTTCCTGCCACGAGGTGGTCGGCGCGGATTTCCAGTACACCGCCGCCAGCACGGCCAGCGCCACCAGCAGCAGGGACACCGTGCCGACCATGAAGGTGGCGGCGTTCTGGCTGAAGCCCATGCGGATCAGGCGCTGCGTCGGCGGTTGCAGAATGTAGTACAGCACGATGCCGAGCAGGAAGGGCACGGCCAGGAACAGCATCTGCTGCAACAGGAACAGCAGCCCGCAGGTGGCGGCGATGATGCCGCTCCACACCACCGGCCCGCCGCGCTGTTGCGTCGGCAGCAGATTCATAGCGCCTCCAGTTGCGGCTTGCCGGTCATCCAGTCGCGCAGGCGGCGGCCGATGTGGCGCGCCAGGGCCAGCGAGATCTTGTAGCCGATCACGGGATCGGTTTCCATCAGGCCCATGAAGTCGGCGCGGAAGAATACCGCTAGTTCGCAGTTGTCCAGCGCGCGCGTCTGGGCGTTGCGCGGGGCGTTGTCCAGCAGCGCCAGGTCGCCGAAGAAGGAGCCGGACGACAGTTCCGCCACCACTTCGCGTCCCGCCCCCAGCTGGCGGCTGATGATCACGCGGCCCGACGTCACCAGGTACAGCGCCTGGCCTTCCTCGCCTTCGTCGAAGATGATTTCTTCGGCCAGGTAGCGGCGCTCGTGCATCAGGCCGTCGATGATTTTCAGTTCGAGCGGGGTCAGCGAATCGAACAGCGCCGAATCTTTCAGGCGCAGCAAACGGGGTGACAGGGCGGGGGACTTGAACAGGCCAAACATGAGGCAAAACTCCTGCGGAAATAACGGGGCAGCATCCATTGTCGCCGGTTTTACGGCGGCTGCCGCCACCCAAAGGGAATTGTTGCTAATTCATCACATATTTGCCGCCGCCGCGTCACTTGCAAGGTCATACCCTTGACATACTCGGCCGCTAAGCTGGCGCCCGCAATCCCACCACAACAACCAGCAGAGCAGAGATGAATATCAAACGTAGCCAAATTGCGAGCGCCGCCGCGCTGTGCGCCTGCCAGGCCATGATGGTCGCCCACGCCGACACCATCGCCGACACCGCCACCACCGCCGCAGATAGCCAACAGTCCATCATCGTCACCGGCACCCGCGCCAGCAACCGTACCCAGTTCGACACGCTGGCGCCAGTCGACGTGTTCAGCCGCGAGGACATCGCCGCCGTCGCCTCGTCCGACCTCAACGACGTGCTGGCCCAGCTGGTGCCGTCGTACGTGGTGCAGCGCCTGCCGATGGCCGATGGCCAGGTATTCGTCCGCCCGGCCACCTTGCGCGGCCTGTCGCCGGACCAGACGCTGGTGCTGGTCAACGGCCGCCGCTTCCACCGCAGTGCGCTGCTGGGTGCGCGCGGTGCGCAGGCGCCCGACCTGGCGCAGATTCCGAGCAGCGCCATCAAGCGCATCGAGGTGCTGCGTGACGGCGCCTCGGCGCAATACGGTTCGGACGCGATTGCCGGCGTCATCAACATCATTCTGGACGACAGCCTCGGCGGCGAACTGACCGCCCAGCATTCGCAATACAGCGAAGGCGACGGCAAGGCCAACGAGTTGCACGCCAAGTACGGCTTCATGCTGGGCGAGCATGCGCGCATCGCGCTGTTTGCCGAGGCAGCGCAATCCGATCCGACCTCGCGCACCCGCCAGCGTCCGGACGCCATCGCATTCCAGGCCGCGCATCCAACGCTGAGCGTACCGAATCCGGTGCAGCGCTGGGGCCAGCCGGAACTGGAAAGCCAGCACCTCGGCTACAACGCCACGCTGGACCTGGGCAACGAGCTGGAAGCCTACAGCTACGGCCTGTTCGCGCACAGCGATGGCACCTCGGACTTCAACTGGCGCAATCCGGACACCGGCACCACGGTCTACAAGCTGACCACGATTTTCCCTGGCTGGGATGTGCGCAGCATTTATCCGGTCGGCTTCAGCCCGCAGTACACCAACAAGCAGAACGACATGCAACTGCTGGCCGGTCTGCGCGGTCGCATGAGCGAAGCGCTGGGCTGGGACGTCAGTGCCTCCTACGGCCGCAACGCCATCGACTATGGCTTGCACAACTCGATCAACGCCTCGCTCGGCCCGTCCAGCCCGACTTCGTTCTACCTCGGCCGCCTGACGCAGGAAGAAAAACTGGTCAACGCCAACTTCAATTACGAATGGCGCGTGGCGGGTTTGTCGCAGCCGGTCAACCTCGCCGTTGGCGCCGAATATCGCAACGAGACTTATTCGGTCAAGGCCGGCGATCCGGCCTCCTACGCGGTAGGCCCAGGCGCTGCTGCCGGCCTCGACGCCAACGCCAATGGCGCGCCGGGCTTCAGCGATATCCAGTCCGGCAAATGGGGCCAGGACAGCTATGCCGCCTATGCCGACGTCGAAGTCCCGCTGAGCAAGCAGGCCACCATCGGCGCCGCCGTGCGTTATGAAGATTTCTCCGAGTTCGGCAACACCGTCAACGGCAAGCTGTCGGCGCGCTTCGAGGTGACGCCGGACTTCGCGCTGCGCGGTTCCTGGTCGACCGGCTTCCGCGCGCCAACGCCGGGCCAGCTCAACACCAACAGCACCAGCCAGGGCCTGGACACCAAGACGCTGCTGGTGTTCACCAGCGGCCGCCTGGCCAACAACGATCCGCTGGCGGTGGCATTGGGCGCCAAGCCGCTGCAACCGGAAAAATCCAAGAACCTGTCGCTGGGCCTGACGTGGAAAGACGCCAGCGGCCTGTCCGGCTCGGTGGACCTGTACAACATCAAGCTGCGCGACCGCTTCAGCACTTCGGCCTCGTTCGCGGTGCCGGCCGGTGTGCCCAATCCGCTGCGCTACACCTCGGTCAGCTACTTCACCAATGACTTCGACACCACCACCAAGGGCGTGGATGTAGTGGGCAGCTATCTGCACCGTCTCGGCGTCGGCAAGCTGAACCTGACTGCGGCTTACAACTACAACGAAACCAAGATCGACGGCGGCAAGTCCAGCATCGCCACCAATGAGAGCCAGCGCGTGGTGTTCGAAGAACGCTTGCCGCGCCAGAAGGCTACCTTCAGCGCATCGTATGACCAGGGCGGCTGGAGCACGCTGGTGCGCGCGCGCTACTACGGCAGCTGGACCGACAGCACCGGCAACGCCACCGGCGACATCTTCCAGCGCTTCGGTGCGATGCGCTTCCTCGACCTGGCCGCCACCTACAAGCTGACGTCCAAACAGTCGCTGCGCTTCGGTGTCGACAACGTGCTGAACAAGTATCCGGACGAAGCCGTGTTCCAGGCCAGCCGCGGCCTGATCTACTCGCGCAACGCGCCGTACGATACCGACGGCCGCAATCTGTACGTCGATTACACGGTGAAGTTTTGAGCCTGCGTAATCCCACGCGCCGCCGGTGGCTGAAGGCTGGCGCGCTGCTGGCGCCGACCGCCACACTGGCGGCATCGCCGATGCCGGTGCGGCCGGCGGTGTCGCCGCAGGAGCTGGCTGCTGACGAAGGCTACTGGCAGTCGGTCGCCGCGCAGTACGACATCAAGCGGGACGTGGCGATGATGGACAACGCCTACTGGGGTTCGATGTCGCGCCCGGTAATGGAGGCCTATCAGCGCCATGTGGCCGACGCCAATCACGGCAATTCCTACTACGGCCGCTTGCAGTTTCCCGCCGAGTTTGAATCGGCACGGCAGCGGGCGGCGCTGGCGCTGGGTGTCTCGGCCGACGAGATCGCCTTTACGCGCGGCGCCACTGAAGCACTGCAAATCCTGATCAGCGGCTACAACCGCCTGCAGCCGGGCGATGTGGTGCTGTGCGCCGACATCGACTACGACAATATGATCACCACCATGCACTGGCTGAAGCAGCGGCGCGGCGTGGAGGTGGTATCGATTGCGATGCCGGAGCCGGCCAGCTACGAGGCGGTCATCGACAGCTACGCGCAAGCGATGGCGCGTTACCCGCGCCTTAAGCTGATGCTGCTGACGCACGTCAACCACCGCAACGGCATGGTGCTGCCGGTGGCCGAGATCAGCCGCATGGCGCGCGAGCGCGGCATCGACGCCATCGTCGACACGGCGCATGGCTTCGGCCAGCTGGATATGCGGATTCCCGATCTGCATGCGGATTTCGCCGGCATCAACCTGCATAAATGGATAGGCGCGCCGGTGGGCGTCGGCGCGATCTACATTCGCCGTGGCCGGGTGCGCGCCGTCGATCCGTATATGGGCGAGGACGACCGTGGCGATGTGCGTACCCGCGTGCACACCGGCACGCTCAACTTTGCCGCGTATGTGACCCTGCCGCTGGCACTCGACCTGCATGAACAGGTAGGCGTCGCGTATAAACAGGCTCGGCTGGCGCGGCTGCGCAACCGCTGGCTGGATGCGGTGCGCGATGTGAGCGGCCTGGAGTTGCTGGCGTCGTCCGATCCGCGTTTGAGCAGTGCGATTGCCTCGTTCCGCTTGCGCGGCCGCACCTCGATGGCGGACAACAATGCATTGGCGCGCCGTCTGCTGAAGGAGCATGGCGTGTTCACCGTGCCGCGCGATGGGCTGGCGGCCGGCGCCTGTGTGCGCGCCACGCCGTCGATCTTTACCTCGGAAGCGCAGGTGGACCGCCTGAGCGAAGCGCTGCGGCGGGTGGCAACTTAAAGCTGCACGGTCTGCACCAGCGGCAGTTGCGGTTCCAGGTGGCTGGTCAGCAGGATGCACTGGCGCGCCAGCCGTTCCGGCGCGGCCAGCTGCTGGCGCAGGTAGGCTACCGCATCGACATCGAGGCCGTTGAAGGGCTCGTCAATCAGCAGCAGTTGAACTGGCAGCGACAAGGCCAGCGACAACTGCATCTTCTTGTGCTGGCCCAGCGACAGCGTGGTGACCGGCTGGTCCAGCGTCGGCAGCAGGTGGAAGGCGGCCAGCTCGGCGTTGAGCAGTTCGGCATCGGCGCTGGCATACAGCGAGACGTGCATGTCCAGCACCTCGCGCACGGTCAGCCATGGCAGTTGCGGCGTGTCGCCGCCGCAGTAGTAGCATTGCAGGCGATAAGCCAGCGGCTGCGCCTGCAACTCAAGATCGTCCAGCCAGATATGGCCGCCGTGCGGCGTCAGCGCGCCGCCGGCCAGTTTCATCAGCGTGGTCTTGCCGGCGCCGTTTTCACCGCGCAGCCAGGTGATGCCGTTGCCGAGCTTGAGATTGAATTGATTGAACAGCGGATGGCTGGCGTATTCAAAGCTGAGCTGTTCGATTCTTAATTCCATAATTCACTTCCGATTGCGGTCAGGATGAGGATGGCGCTGATCACCAGGCCGACGCGGCCGCGCACGCTCAGCTTGCGCAGCGCGACCACGGCCAGTTGGGCGGTGGCGGCAACGGACAGCCAGACGGTGGCGACGGTGTGGCTGTAGCCGCCGGCGCTGCGGCCCAGCGTCAGCACGGCGAACCAGCCGAGCACGGCCAGTCCCGGCAGCAGTGTCGCCAGCATTGCCAGGCGATACAGCGATGCGGTGCGCAGCGGCCAGCCGGCGGCGACCGGACGCAGCAGCGCGATTTGCTCGGCCACGGCCTTGTCGCCACGGTCGGTCAGCAGCATGGTCATTAACGCGGCGCACGCGCCCCACAAGGCTGGCGGCACCAAGGGCGGATGCGCCATCCACACGCCGATGCTAAGCAGCGCGCCGGCCAGTAGCAAGGTTTGCTGAATGCCGATGACATTTTCCGCGCGCCAGAACGGCAGCCAGAACAGCCGATACCAGTAGCGCGCCATGCCACCGCGTTGCGCGATGTATTGAGTCGGCGCAGGCCGGGAACGGCCGGGCTTGCGCGCAGCAGGTATGCGGTTGCGATGATGCAGCATGAGTGCTGACAACAGCCAGGCCAGCAGCAGCGAGACAACAGTGATCAGCAGTGCTTGCGGCGCAATCGGACGCAGCCAGTCCGGCCACTGGAAAAACCAGATCGCGGTGGAGATGGCGTAGACCAGACTCAGCGGACCGACGATCAGGCCGGCGACGGCAGCATCAGCCTGCCATTTGCTGCGCGGCGAAATCGGCAGCGGCCGGCTCCACAGCATCACCGTCGCCGGATGCAGGCGCTTGCGCAGCAGCCAGACCGGCAATGTGCCCAGCAGCGTCTGGCCAGTGAACAGGCCGAGCGCTTCCGGCCATGGCTGGCTGGCGGCAAACAAGCCGGGCAGGGCGATCACGGCGACCAGGCCGATCAGCACCGGGCCGAAGCCGAGCAAAATATATTCGAGGGAACTTTTCAGGCTGGCGGCGAAGTGCAGCAGCGCGTGCCGTGCCAGGCGTAGACGGAAATGGAGATAAGCATTTTTCATTGCCGATCAGCTTACATGCTAATTCTGAAATGCAAATGAAAAAAAGGCCCGATGCGAACATCGGGCCCTTCTTCTGAATATTGGCGGAGCGGACGGGACTCGAACCCGCGACCCCCGGCGTGACAGGCCGGTATTCTAACCAACTGAACTACCGCTCCAATTCGTTTTTTATAAGTTTAGCTGGTGGGTGCTGAGAGGCTCGAACTCCCGACCTACGCCTTGTAAGGGCGCCGCTCTACCAACTGAGCTAAGCACCCAGAAAACTTATCAGCGTTGTTTCATTTAACTGCGACAACTGCTGAACGAGGCCGTATTCTATAGGAGGCCGATTCGGTTCTGCAAGGGGTTTTGTAAATTATTTAGAAAATTGTTTTAGCGTGGCGGCGGCAAGGCATTCAGCAGGTCGCGGGTGCCGTTGTCGAACAGCCGGTGGCCCATGTCGGCGCCGAGGTAGCGTTCGTAGAATTTCTGCATGGTGCCGTCGAGCACAATCGAGCGCAGCGCGTCGGCATAGCGTTGCAGTATGTGCGGCGGCACTTTCTTTGACACATACAGGCCGACCATCATGCGTGGCGATTCGCTGACCCACGTCGCGCTCATTTTGGCGGTCAGGCCGAACAGGCGCTGGTTCAGCAGGTGGATGGTGGCGGGCGCCAGCGTGCCTTCGGCGCGGCCGGCCTTGATCTTGCGGAACACCACGCCGAAATCGCTGACGTATTCCAGCCGGCCTTGCTGTTGCAAGCGCCAGCTGTTGCTGCGCCTCGGCCGCGTAGAAGATGCCGCGCGTGATATTCAGGCGCGCGTTGCTGTGATCGACGAAGTCGGCCAGGCTGTGGAACTTGCCGGCGTCCGCTCCCAGCAGCACCAGTTCAAAACGGGTCCAGGTATAGGGCAGCCAGATGCCGTAGCGGTCGCGCTCGGCCGTGCGCAGCGAGGCGCCGGTCATTTCCAGTTCGTTGCTGAAGAACAGCGCTTGCTGGCGGCTGCGCGGATACCAGCGCACATTCAGCTGGCAGCCGCTACGCAGCTGGATTTCGGCCAGCACGTCAATATTGCTGCCGCGAATCACTGTGCCGTCGAGGTAGGAGGAGTAACCGAGATCGCTGACGCCCACCCGCGCCGGGGTGCAGGCCGGGTCCAGCGGCACGGCCTGCGCGGCAGTCAATGGCAGCCATAAAGCTAGCAACAAAGTGAACAGGCATCTGGTCATGCAACGAGTGTAGCATCGGCAACTTGCATGCCGACGATTTTCGGTGGATACTGTACGTATTTACAGTATTATTTGTGTATTATGGCCGACACCGCGCGCCGCATTGCCCATATCGACATGGACGCTTTCTTTGCGTCGGTGGAGTTGTTGCGCTATCCGCAGCTGCGCGGCCAGCCGGTGGTGATCGGCGGCCGTGGCTACGATCCCGAGCAGCGCGCAGATGGCTCGTTTGTCTTCAAGCGCCTGCGCGATTATGTCGGCCGCGGCGTGATCACCACCGCCACCTACGAGGCGCGGGCGTTCGGCGTCGGTTCGGCGATGGGCATGATGAAGGCGGCCAAGCTGGCGCCGGACGCCATCCTGCTGCCGGCCAATTTTGATTCCTACCGCCATTACTCGCGCCTGTTCAAGCAGGCGGTGGCCAGCATCGCGCCGGATATCGAAGACCGCGGCATCGATGAAATCTTCGTCGACCTGACCCATGTGGACGGCGAGACGCAGGACATCGGCGCGCGCATCAAGCAGGCGGTGCAGGACGCCACCGGTCTGACCTGTTCGATCGGCATCACGCCCAACAAGCTGCTGGCGAAAATCTGTTCGGATCTGGACAAGCCGAACGGCCTGACGGTGCTGGGCTTTGACGATATTCCCACCCGCATCTGGCCGCTGGGCGTGCGCAAGGTCAACGGCATCGGCCCCAAGGCCACCGAAAAGCTGGCCTCGCTGGGCATCGAGACGGTGGGTCAGCTGGCGCAGGCTGATCAGGGCTTGTTGCAGGATTATTTTGGCGCGCATTACGCGGCGTGGCTGGCGCGGGTGGCGCAGGGCATCGACGATCGCGAAATTTCCACCAGCCGCGAGAGCAAGTCGATGTCGCGCGAAACCACCTTCGAGCGCGACCTGCATGCGCGCCAGGACCGGGCGACGTTGTCCGGCATCCTGACCACGTTGTGCGAGCGGCTGGCGGACGATCTGAAGCGCAAGGATTACGTCAGCCGCACCATCAGCATCAAGCTGCGCTATGACGATTTCCAGATCGTCAGCCGCAATGTGACGCTGCCGCAGGCGGTGGCCGAACCGGCCGCGATCCTGCAGGCGGCGCGCGAATGTCTGAAGCGGGTGCCGCTGCAGCGCAAGCTGCGCCTGCTGGGCGTGCGTGCCAGCACGCTCGAACCTCCCGGCGCCATGGCCAGCGCGCAACAGCCGGTGCAGGGCGATCTATTCGCCTGAGACCGGGTGTGCGCCAGCGTGTAAAATGGCGCTCCTTTTGCAATTTCCGAAACAAGGCCAGTCAACTTTATGTGGTTCAAGAATCTACAGATTTACCGTCTGCCGGCCCCTTGGGCCTACACTCCCGAACAACTGGAAGAAGCGCTGTCGTCGAACGCGTTCACGCCGGCCAGCAGCAACGAGCTGCTGCGCCAGGGCTGGGACAAGCCGCGTCCTAACGGCGGCCTGGTCCACGTGGTCAACAAGCAGATGCTGATCGTGCTCGGCACCGAGAAAAAACTGCTGCCGTCCAGCGTCATCAACCAGGTCGCCAAGGCGCGCGCCGCCGAAATGGAAGAAGCCCAGGGTTTTGCGCCGGGCAAGAAAGCCATGAAGGAACTGAAGGAACGCGTGGCCGACGAACTGCTGCCGCGCGCCTTCTCGATCCGCGGCAACGTCTGGACCTGGATCGACCCGGTCAACGGCTGGCTGGTGGTGGACGCCGCCAGCCCGGCCAAGGCCGATGAAGTCATCAAGCTGCTGCTGAAGGCGGTCGACCGCATGCCGCTGGAAAGCCTGCGCGTGCAGCGCTCGCTAGTGGGCGTGATGACGGAATGGCTGCAAACCGACGAAGCGCCGGCCGGTTTCACGGTCGACATGGACACCGAACTGCGCGCCACAGGCGAGAGCAAGGCGGCGGTGCGTTACGTCAAGCACTCGCTGGACCCGGAAGAAGTGCGCCGCCACATCGCCGCCGGCAAGCAGTGCACCCGCCTGGCCATGACCTGGGACAGCAAGATTTCCTTCGTGCTGACCGAATCGCTGGCGATCAAGGGCGTCAAGCCGCTGGATGTGCTGGACGAAAAAGACGCCGGCGTGCGCAATGACGACGAACGCTTCGACGGCGACTTCATGCTGATGACCGGCGAACTGGCCAAGCTGATGGCCGACGTGGTGGAAGCGCTGGGCGGCGAAGCCAAGGCATAATCGCCCACATCCCTTGCCTTTCAGTTAAAAATGCCGCGAAGTCGTTGATTTCGCGGCATTTTTTCGTTGGTAAATGCAAAAAAATGTGCATTGCCATGAGGAAAGTAAGACAAATTCTGCTATAGTGAAAAGTCTTATCAAAAGAGGAACTTCCTATGAGCGGCCCTGTCGGATTGACCACACTGCAGATCGCCAATCTGACCTCGCAACAGCTGGCGGCATGGACCACGGCGGACATCGCCGCCCTGACGCCGGCGCAAGTGCCGGCGCTGCGCCCGGCCGTGCTGAATGCCGCCGGCGCCGCCACCACCGCGCTGATGGCGGCGCTCAATCCGGACCAGATCGCCGCGCTGAGCGTGGCCCAGGTGTCGGCGCTGGGGACGCGCGCCTTCACCAGCCTGGCCCACGGCGCGATCGCCTCTTTTGAAACCGCCGACATCGCCGCACTGAGCACCGCCAACTTCGCCACGCTGCAAACCGCCGACATCGCGCTGATGCAGGCGGCCCAGTTCGGCGCGCTGAGCGCCGCACAGCTGACCACATTTTCTGCCGACGACGTGCGCGCCATCAGCGATGCCGGTTTCGCGCAACTGAGCACCCAAGCCATGGCGACCCTGGGCAGCACCCAGGTGGCCGCCTTGACCAGCGGCCAGACGGTGGCCCTGACCACGCGCCAGGCCACGGCCTGGAATGCGACCCAGCTGGCCGCCTTGTCGAGCGCCAACCTGGCCGCGCTGCAAGCGGCCGACCTGGGGGCGATGAAAACCGCCACCATCGCCGGCCTGTCGGCCAGCCAGATGGCGCTGCTGTCGGCCGGCCAGCTGGCCGGCTTGAGCACGGCGCAGTTTGCCGCACTGAACACCAGCCAGGTCGCCGCGCTCAGCAACGCCGCGCTGGCCGGCCTGTCCGGCGCCGACCTGGCGGCACTGAGCACTGGCGCCGTCGCCCAGCTGGGCACGGCCGTGCTGGCGCAACTGAGCAGCGAACAGCTGGGCGCCCTGACCACCCGCCAGATCGTGGCGCTTAGCAGCGCCCAGGTTGCTGGCCTGACGCCGCAGCAAGTCAGCCGGCTGCGCAGCGCGCAACTGGCGGCGCTGGGGTCGCGCCAGGTAGCCGGCTTGTCCAGCGCCGATATTGCCGCGCTCGATAGCGGTGACCTGCCTTACCTGAATGCGGTGGCGATGGGCGCGCTGACGTCGGCGCAGTTCAGCGTGCTGGGCGGCGCCGATTTCAGCGCCATCGCCAGCCTCACCACGGCGCAGATTGCCGCGTTGGGCACCGCCACGCTGGTGGCGCTGAATGCCGCCCAGGCCGCTGCGCTGAGCAGCCGGCAAGTGGCCGCCCTGAGCAGCGCGCAGGTCAGCATGCTGTCGCTCGCCGCCATCCACGCCCTGTCGGCCGCCGACCTCGGCGCGCTGCGCACCAATGCAATCACCGCGCTGTCGACCCAGCAAATGGCGGTGTTGAGCAGCGCCCAATTCGCCGCCTTCACCACGGCGCAGTTCTCGGCCATGAGCAGCCGCCAGCTGGCGGCCATCAGCAACCAGACCCTGGCCGGCCTGTCCAGCGGCGCCTTGTCGGCGCTGTCGACCAGCGTGATCGCGCAACTGAGCCCGTCGCTGCTGGCGGCGCTCAGCGTGACGCAGCTGGCTGGCCTCGGTTCGCGCCAGATTGCCGCGCTGAGCACGGCGCAAGTGGCGGCCCTCGATGCGGCGGTGCTGGCCTCGCTGAGCACCGCCCAGATCGTCGGTCTCAACAGCACACAGGTCAGCGCGCTGAGCGAAGACGACCTGAACACCCTCGGCACCCGCGCCTTGCGGGCGCTGACCACCAGCGTGATGGCGGCGCTGAATTCCCAGCAGCTGGCCGCCATCGGCTTGCTGGACGGGGGCACCGCCATTGCCGCGCTGAGCACCGCCCAGATCGCCGCGCTGCGCAGCAGTGCACTGGCCGGCCTGACCCACAATCAGTTGCTCGCGCTGACCACCGCGCAAGCCGCCGCGCTGACCAGCAGCCAGGTGGCGGCGCTGCCGAACGCCCTGCTGGCGGCGCTGGAGACGGCCGACTTTGCCGCGCTGCGCACCAGCGTCATTGCCAGCCTCGGTACGGCGGCGCTGGCGCTGCTCAGCAGCGATCAGGTCAGCGCCCTGACCACCGCGCAAGCCAGCGTGCTGAGCGCGCGCCAGTTGGCCGCGCTGAGTGCCCCGAGCCTGGCCGGCCTGCAAAGCGCCGACCTCGGCGCGCTGGCCACGGCCACCATTGCCGCCATCGACGGCGCGCGCCTGGCGTCCCTGCAGACCGAACAGTTGAGCGGCCTGGCCACGCGCCAG
Organism: Duganella levis; assembly: GCF_009857605.1. GTDB lineage: Bacteria > Pseudomonadota > Gammaproteobacteria > Burkholderiales > Burkholderiaceae_D > Rugamonas > Rugamonas levis. Next base: position 136,007 of record NZ_WWCT01000008.1, read on the forward strand.
ATCGCCGTGCTCAGCATCGAACAGTTGAACGCGCTCAGCGATGACCAGCTGGCCAGCCTGCGTTCGGCCCAGGTGGCCGCCCTGACCAGCCGCCAGATCGGCGGCCTCAGTGTCGACACCGTCGCCGCGCTCAGCAGTGCCGGCGTGGCGGCGCTCAGCACGGCGGTCATCGCCAGCCTGAGTTCGCAACAACTGGCAGCGCTGGGACTGGATGTGGCGGCGCTCAGCACGGCCCAGATCGCCGCTCTGCGCACCAGCACGCTGGCGGGCCTGACTGCCGCGGAAGTGATGGCGCTGGGCACGCGCCAGGCCGCCGCGCTGAACAGCGCGCAGGTCCAGGCGCTGTCGACCGCGATCATCCACGCGTTTGAAGCCGCTGACTTCGCTGCGCTGCGCACCAACGCCATCGCCGCGCTGACCACGGCGCAAGTGGGGGCGCTGACCAGCGACCAGCTGAGCGCGATGACGCCGGCCCAGTTTGCCGCGCTCGGCACCCAGCAGCGCGCCGTGCTGCCGACCGACGCCATCGCCGGCTTCTCCAGCGACAGCCTGGCTGCACTGGGCCCGGCGGTGCTGGCCGCGCTGTCGGCCGACCTGATTGCGCGCCTGAATGCAGCGCAGCTGGCGTCGCTGGGTTCGCAGCAATTCGCCGTCTTCAGCAGCGCCCAATTGGCGGCGCTGAGTGCGGCACAAGTGGCCTTCCTCAGCAGCAGCCAAGTGGCCGGCCTGACCAGCCGCAACCTGCCGGGCCTGTCGACGGCCGATATTGCCGCGCTGAGCAGCAACGGCCTGCGCGGGTTGAGCACGACGATGCTGCAGGCGCTGAGCAGCACGCAACTGGCGGCGCTGGGTGCAGATCCGCACGGTAACCTGTTCGGCGCCCTCAGCACCACGCAGATCGCGGCGCTGGGCACCCGCGCCATCGGCTGGCTCAGCATCGACCAGATCGTTGCCCTGAGCACCTTGCAGGCCAGCGTATTGAGCAGCGCCCAACTGCGCGCCTTGAGCAGCAATGACATCGCGGCGCTGGAGACGGCCGATGTGGCGGCGCTGCGCACCGCCGCCCTGAGCGGGTTGAGCACGGCACAGGTGGCCGCGCTCGGTAGCGACCAGGTGGCGGCCCTGACCAGCCAGCAAATCGCGGTCCTGAACGCCGCCCAGTTTTCCGCGCTCAGCTCGGCAGGGCTGCTGGGCTTGCAACTGAGCGACATTCCCGTGCTGAACACCGGCGTGATTGCCAGCCTGACCACGCGCGCGCTGGCCGCGCTCAGTCCCGAGCAAGTCGCCGCGCTGGCCACCCGCCAGATCGCGACGTTGAACAGTAGCCAGTTGAACGCGCTGAGCAGCCGCCAGATATTCAGCCTGCAGTCGGCGCAATTGGCGGCGCTGAGCTCGGCGCAACTGGCCAGCCTGTCGCTGAGCGACATCGGCGCCCTCAATCCCGAGTTGCTGGCGGCGCTGAGGACGGCGGCGATTGCCGGCCTGAGTTCGGCGCAGTTGAGCGTACTGGGGAATGATCCGCTCGGCAGCGGCCATACTGCGATCGGCACGCTGACCACGGCCCAGATTGCCGCCTTGCGGCCGGCTGCGCTGGCCGGCTTGCGCTCCGCGCAGGCGGCGGCGCTGAGCTCCGACCAGGTCATGGCCTTGAGCAGCGCGCAGCTGGCGGCCCTGTCGACCGCCGATCTTGGCGTGTTCGACCTCACCGATATCGCCGCACTGCGCACCAGCACCCTCAAGGGCTTGTCGTCCAGTCAGCTGGCCGGCCTCAGCGGTGACCAGTTCGCAGTGCTCAGCACCGGCCAGTTTGCGGCGCTGGGCAGTGCGGCGCTGCGCGGCCTGACGGGCGCACAGGCGGCCGCCATCACGGTCGAGCAGGCCGGGGCGATCACCAGCGCCCAGCTGGTCGGACTGTCGCTGGCGGCCATCGCCAGACTGAAGGCGGAAGAGCTGGCGGCGCTGCGTACCAGCGCGATCGCCGGCCTGACATCGGCCCAGATGACGGCCATCGGCACGGCCCAGCTGGTGATGATGTCGACCGCCCAGGTTGCTGTGCTCAACAGCGCACAGGCAGGCGCCTTGTCGGCCGCCAGCGTGATCAGCCTGTCGGGCGCGCAGTTGTCGGTATTGAGCACTGCCGCCGTCAGCGCCCTGGACGCGGCCGGCCTGGCGCAACTCAGCACCCAGAAACTCCTCAGCCTCACTACGCGCCAGATCGCCAGCCTGACGTCGGGCCAGGTCAGCGCCTTGTTGCCGGCGCAGATGACCGCGCTGACCGCAGAGCAAGTGGCGGCCCTGGCCGTGCGCCAGGTGGCCGGACTCTCGACGGCCGATGTGGTGGCGCTGGACAGCGATGTCGGCGCCCTCAGCACGCAGGCGGTGGCGGCCCTGAACACCAGCCAGATCGGCGCCCTCGGCACCAACAGCCTCGGCCAGGCGGTCAACTTCGGCCTGCTGCGCACGGCGCAGGTCGCCGCGATCGCCACCGCCGCGCTGCAAGCGCTGCGCTCGTCCCAGGTGCAAGCCTTTACCAGCGAACAGATCGGTGCGCTCAGCCTGACGCAGATCAAATCGGTGGCGCCGGCCTTCCTGCACGGCCTGAGCCGTTTGCAGCTGGGTGGCCTGAGCACCGCGCAGTTGGCGGCGCTCAGCACTTACCAGCTGGACGGCCTGACCACGGCGCAGCTCAGTTTGCTCAGCACGACCCAGGTGCATGCATTGACGGCGGCGCAAGTCAGCAGCCTGACGGTCGACGACATCGCCGCCTTCGGTAACGATGCGCTGGCGGCCCTCAGCATTGCCGCCATCGCCACCTTGACGCCGGAACAGCTGGGCGCGCTGGGCAGCCAGGGCGGCGGCCTCGTCGCGCTGAGCACGGCGCAGATCGCTGCGCTGAGCACGCGCACCTTTGCCACCATCAGCACTGCCCAGGCGGCGGCGCTGACGCTCAACCAGATCGCCGCCCTGAGCGCGGCGCAAATGGGCGTGCTGCCGCTGACGGTGGTCGGCGCGCTGGACGCCGGCGTGATTGCCATGTTGAAGCCGGCCGTGGTGGGCAGCCTGAAAACCGAGCAACTGCTGGCGCTGAAGAGCAACCAGATCGCTGCGCTCACCGGGGGGCAGGTGGCGGCGCTGACCAGCACGCAGCTGGCCACCTTGGCGGCGTCGCAAGTGCGCTACCTGGACCCGAACGACATCGCCCTGATCAGCCCGCAACTGCTGAATGCGGCGGCGCGCGACGGCAACCTGCTGGCGGCGCTGAACACCGCGCAATTGCAGGCGATGACGTCGGCGCAGTTTGCCGCGCTGAATTCGGCGGCGGTGGCGCGCCTGCTGCCGGCCTCGCTGGCGGCGGTGGAAGCGGTCGATATCGCCGCGCTCAGCACCGGCGTCATCAGTGCGCTGAGCGATGCCCAGTTGCAGGCGTTGACGGTGCGCCAGGTATCGTCGCTGACCGTCCAGCAATTGGCGGCCTTGATTCCGCACGATAGCGCCGAGCAATTCACGGCGGCGCAAATGGCGGCCTTTACCGGCGCCCAGCTGGCGGCGATGAGCACCGCCCTGATTGCCGACCTCAGCGCGGACAACCTGCGCGCCATCGACGTGGGCGATATCGCCAGCCTCGGCACGCGCCAGATCCGCGCGCTGACGCCGTATCAGATGACGTCCTTGAGCAATGCCCAGTTGTTGCAGCTGACCACCACGCAAACCCATGTGATGACGGCGACGCAATACAACAACCTGTCGACGGCCCAGCAGGCGGTGTTCACGGCCGAACAGAAAGCGGCGATGACCTTCGTCACGCCGCTGGTGCTGGACCTGGACGGTAATGGCGTGCGCACGCTGGGCCTGGACGCCGGCGTGCAGTTCGACCTGGCCGCCAGCGGCGTCAAGCGCGCCACCGGCTGGGTTGGCCAGGGCGACGGCTTGCTGGCGCTGGACCGCAACCATGACGGCATCATCAACGACGGCAGCGAACTGTTCGGCTCGGCCACCAGGCTGGCCGACGGCAGCACCGCCGGCAACGGCTACCAGGCACTGGCGTCGATCGACAGCAATGGTGACGGCGTCATCGATGCGCAGGACGCGCAGTTTGGCGACCTGCGCGTGTGGGTGGACGCGAATGCGGACGGCGTCAGCCAGCCGGATGAGCTGAAGACCCTGGCCGCCTTGCACATCACCAGCCTCAAGCTGGACGTGCAGCGTAGCAGCGCGCTCGACAATGGCAACCTGGTCGGCATGACGTCGACCTACACCACCGACGACGGCCAGTCGCACGCGGCGGCCGACGTCTGGTTTGTGCAAGGCCTGAGTGGCAATGTCGGTGGCATGGCGCAAGCGATGTCGAGCTATGCGGATGCGGCAGGCGGCAGCGCTGCGGCGCCGGCGAGTGGCCAGCTGGCGACGCACAGCGCGCGCCTGGCGGAAGCGTTGCAGCACTACAGCGCCGCCGGCCTGCGCGTCACCAACGCCGCCCACACGGATGCCGACACGCAGCGCCTCAAAGCCCTGCAAGCCGGCGCCACGCAAGGGCTGCTGGCAGCGCGCTAACTCCGGGGTCAGGTCCGGCACTTGGACACGAGCACAACTGTAGCGGCTGCTACGGTTGTGCTCGTGTCCAAGTGCCGGACCTGACCCCGGATTTCTGAATTTCCTTTTCCCCCGGCTAGCCGCGTGTGCGGCGGGCTGGGTTCGTCCGCCGGTCTTCCACTTCAGCGCTCGATAAAAAGGAAAATCCATGAGCTTTAACGCTAACTTGACGACCGCGCAGTTTGCGGCCGGCGGCACGCGCTTGATCGCCAGTTTGACCACGGCCGATCTCGCCTCGCTGTCCACCGATTACCTGGTCGCGATGACCACGTCCCAGGCGCGCGCCCTCACCGCCGCGCAACTGTCCGCCCTGCCCGAGGCCAGCATCGCTGCGCTGGAGGAGGCCGATGTCGCCGCCTTCGGCTTGGCGGCGCTGACCGTCGCCTCGCAATCGACCCGCTTCATGTCGTCGCTGACCACCAGCCAGGTGGCGTCGCTGGCGGCGGCGGAGGTGCTGGTGCTCAACCCCAAGGGCATCGGCGGGCTGGACCCGCAAGCGCTGGCCGCGCTGCGCACCGATCATCTGACCACGCTGCGGCAGGCCCAGCTGGCTGCGCTCACCGCCGATCAATTGCGCGCGCTCACCACCGCGCAGATCGCCGCGCTGACGCTGGTCCAGCTGCCTTATCTGTCGCGTCCGCACGAGGATGGCCAGGATGTGTTCCGCTCCGATCAGATCGCCGCGCTGACCACCCGCCAGGTGGCGGCGCTGAACACGATGTTCATTGCGCGCCTCAGCGCCACCGAACTGGCGGCGATGGAAACCCAGGACATCGCGGTACTGACCACGCGCCAGCTGGGCGTGCTGAATGTGAACCAGGTGCTGGCGCTGAGCGATGCGCAGCTGTACGCCATCACCAGCCGGCAGATCGGCGCGCTCGGCACTGCGCAGTTCCAGGCGCTGGATGTCCATCGCCTGCAAGCGCTGAGCACCAGTGCGCTGGCCGGCATCGGCAGCCGCCAGTTGAATGCGCTGTCCGACGAGACTTTCGCCGCGCTGGGACTGGACGATCTGTCGGCGCTGGGCCTGGCGGCCATCGGCGGCATCAGCACGCGCTTGCTGGCGTTGCTGGACGCCGACCGCATCGGCGCGCTGACCACGCGCCAGGTCGGCGCCCTCACCTCGGCCAGCCTGAACGCGCTGCGCACCGACCAGTTCCTGGCGTTGAACACGGCGCAGGTGGCCAGCCTCAAGGCGGCCCAGCTGGGCGGGCTGTCGACCGAGAATCTGGCCGCCATCCAGCTGGAAAACCTGGGTGCGCTGCCGCTGTCCTTCATCGCTTCGCTGAACTCGGCGCAGTTTGCCGCGCTCGGTGGCGCCGCGCATGACATCAGCTACCTCGCCACCAACCAGATTGTGCAGCTGCGCACCGCCGCGTTGTCCGGCATGACCACCGCGCAGGCGGTGGCGCTCACCACCGATCAAGTGGCGCGCCTGACCGGCACCCAGCTGGGCGCCTTGTCGACACAGGTGATTGCGGCGCTGGAGCCGGAAGACTTTGCCGCGCTCAGCGGCCTGGCGATTTCCGGTCTCAGCGCGAAACAGTTCGCGGTCTTGCAGAGTGACCAGATCCTCGGCCTGACCACCGCCCAAGCCGCCGGCCTGGGCAGCCAGCATCTGGCCGCGCTGACCACCGACGTGCTGCAGCAGATGCGTGAAGAGGAAATCGCCGCTCTGAAACCGGCTGCCATCACCGGCCTGCGCATCGATCAGATGCAGGCGCTGTCCAGCGACCAGCTGCGCGCGCTGACCACCACCCAGGTTGCCACGCTGAGCAGCATGCAATTCCGCGCGCTGTACAGCGATATGATCGCCAGCCTGGCGACGGACGATGTGGCGGCGCTGAACGCCAGCGTGATCGGGTCGTTGTCGGCCACTGCGCTGGCTGCGCTCAGCACCGACCAGATCGCCGCATTGGGTTCGCGTCAGGTAGCGGCCTTGTCCAGCAGCACGCTGAATGCGCTGAGCGATGCGCAGTTTGCCACGCTGAACGCGCAGCAACTGGCCGGCCTGACATCGCGCCAATACCAGACGCTGTCCGCGCACGACATGGCGGCGCTCACTTCGGCGCAATTCGGCGGCTTGTCGACGCAGGTGATTGCCAGCCTGAGTACGGCGCAGGCGGTGGCGCTGACCACCGAGCAGATGGTGGCGCTGACCACGGCGCAAGTCGTCGCGCTTAGCAAGACCACGCTGTCGGCGCTGGAGACGGAAGATCTGGCGGTGATGGAAACGGCGGATTTGCACGCGCTCAGCAGCGCGCAGTTGAAAGTGCTGTCGACCGCGCAGCTGGGCGCTTTCTCGGCCAGGCAGGCGACGGTCTTCACGACGGCGCAGACGGCCGGCCTGAGCACGGCGCAACTGGCCGTGTTGACGGCGGCCAAGGAAGCCCAGCAAGCCACGGCCACGGTGATGAGCATGCGGGTGCGTGATCTGGCGCAGGCCATGGCCTCGTACCAGGCCGAGGCGGCGCCGGCCGCACCGGATGCGCTACATCGGCACGCGGCCAGCCACTTGCAGTTGAATATTTACGCGCCGGAGACGCCGCAGCATCTGCTGACGCCAACGCGTAAATAATAAGGAAGGCGTTACAGCGGCTGGAACACGCCAGCCGCCTTATTCTTCTGCACATTGTCCCAGGCGAAGATCTTGCCGTTCATGGCGACGTACACGCCGGCCGGCAGGGTCTGCGCCACGCCGGAGGCGAAGCCGAGGTTGAACAGGGCGTCGGAATTGGCGATCTCGTAAGGAATCATGGCGCCGGTCAGCACGATGGTCTTGCCCAGGTTGGCCGGGCCCAGCACTTGCGCCGTCTGCGGCATGGTGTCGGTGCCGTGGATGATGACGATGGCTTTTTCGCCGGCTGCGCGGCACGACGCCAGGATGCGCTCGCGGTCGGCATCCACCATGTCCAGCGAATCCATCAGCGGCAGCTGTTCCAGCGCCACATCGATGGTCAGGCGGCAACGTTTCAGCAGGTCCGGCACGTGGCTGTCGGCGAAGCCCAGGGTGCCGTTCAGTTCATTGTAGTGTTTGTCGAAGGTGCCGCCGGTGGCCAGGATGCGCAGGGTCATGATAAAAACGTATGCTAAAGAATGGATGTGCATCATAACCCAAACCTCGCACTGGAAACTTGGGTAGACTATGTCTACACTGGTTTCTTTGTTCGTTTAGCTGATCATGAAAGCGCTCGCTCCCGGCACTGTTATTTTCCACCGCCACCGTGGCTACGGAGTAATCACGACGGTCAATTTGCTGACCGGCTGGATTTCCGCCCGCTTCGGTAGCGAGTCGCGCACGCTCGACCTCAATCTGTCCACCGACGAGGTGCAGTTTGCCGATGGCGAAGCGATCCTGTTCCGCCGCGCGCCGCCCGACCGCATGCCGCACGCGCGGCTGATGGCGATGGTGCGCGCGCTGCATCAGGCCGGCTATCAGAAGCTATACCTGTATTCCTGGCCCAAGCCGTCCGGGCTGCACTGGCGCTGGCATTTGTTTACCGGCCAGCGCGACTGGATGCAACGGCCGTGGCGCGAAGGCTGGTATGGCTCGGGCGCGGACTACAACAGCAATCCGGTGATGGGCTGGGGCGATACGCCGGGCGCCAGCACCGATGAGCTGATCCACGCGCTGGCGAAATTCGATCCGCAAGGGTTGGCGCAGGCGCTGGGCCGCGATGAAGATCACACCGCCTGGTTCGCCAGCGTGTGCGATGCGCTGCTGCCCGGCTATATGTACAGCCTGGACATGCAGCGGCCTGATGGCGGCCCGCTGACCGACATGCCGCCGGTACCGGTGATTCCGGTGCGCGCCACGCTGCCGCCTTATGCCGGTCCGGACATCACCTGGCCGCCCGGCTGGGCCGGCCTGTGGAGCAAGGTGCATGTGATGCCGGCCCCGCGCATCAATCTGACTGGCGTGCCTGACGAGCGTAGTCTGGATTATTGATGTTGGCCGGCGTGCCATTGGCAAACGCCACCACGTTCTGGAACGCATGCTGGAAGTACAGCTCATAGCTGTCCTGCTCGACGTAGCCCAGGTGCGGCGTCGCCAGCACGGTGGGGATGCGCAGCAGCGCTGAATCGGCCGCCAGCGGCTCCGAGTGGAACACGTCCAGCGCCGCATTGCCCGGCCGTCCCTTCAGCAGCGCCTGTTCCAGCGCATCCGGCTGCACCAGCTCGGCGCGGCTGGTGTTGACGAACAGCGCATCCGGCCGCATGCGCGCCAGATCCTCGGCGTTGACGATGCCGCGGGTGGCGTCATTCAAGCGCAGATGCAGGCTCAGCACATTGGCTTGCTCGAAGAAAGCCTCGCGCGATGCGGCCGCCGTGTAGCCGTCCGCCACCGCCTTGTCGCGGCTGGCCTGGCTGCCCCACACCATCACGTTCATGCCGAAGGCACGGCCGTAGCCGGCCACCGTCTGGCCGATCTTGCCGTAGCCCCAGATGCCCAGCGTGCGGCCCTTGAGCACGAAGCCCAGGCCGTTCAGCTCGGGGTTGATCGAGGCGGTCTGCCACAGGCCGTCTTTCAGGTTGTTCGCATATGGCACGATCTTGCGCGCCGCCGCCATGATCAGCGCCCACGTCAGTTCCGACGGCGCGGTCGGCGAACCGATGCCCTCTGCAATCGCAATCCCCAGCTCGGTGGCGGCCGCCACATCGACGTGGCCGGCCAGCTTGCCGGTCTGCGAAATCAACTTCAGGTTCGGCAATTTGGTCAGCAGGGCGCGGTTAAAGGCGGTGCGTTCGCGGATCAGCACCAGTGCGTCGTAGGGCGCCAGCCGGATCGCCAGCTGGCCGAGGCCACGAGTCGTGCTGTTGAACACTTTTACTTCGTAGCCTGCCAACAACTCAAAGCATTTCAAACTTGGAGTTGCATTTTGGTAATCATCGAGAATTGCGATTTTCATGGAAGATGAACGATCTTTTAAGAAATTTCGTAGGGAAATAACAGCCCCAGAGATAAGCCAAATAGCCTACTACTTTACTCAACTAATTCTCCTACATTTTCGTATGGAACCTTTGTTGAGGGGTGTACAATCGGCCGAAAATACAAGGCCGGACCACGAGATCCGACCCGCGCCACGACCGCCGTATGACCGCCGACCCATTTCGAATGGACCTCTGAGCGCTAGCCATAAGCTGACGACGATCTGCCGCCACCGAATTCTTTATTAGCATTGGAGGTATCATGAATCAGCCCGTGATGGGAGGCGTTGCACCATTGAACGCACCAGCTTACATCAAACAGCAAAAGCTCATCAATTGGGTGGCCGAAATCGCCGCCCTGACCAAGCCGGACCGCATCTACTGGTGCGATGGCTCGCAAGAAGAGTACGACCGCCTGTGCGCGGAGATGGTTGCCGCCGGTACCATGAAAAAGCTGAACCAGGAAAAGCGTCCGAATTCCTACCTGGCCTGCTCGGACCCGACCGACGTCGCCCGCGTGGAAGACCGCACCTTCATCTGCTCGACCACCAAGGAACAAGCCGGCCCGACCAACAACTGGATGGACCCGGCTGAAATGCGCGCCACCCTGCATCCGCTGTTCGACGGCTGCATGACCGGCCGCACCATGTATGTGGTGCCGTTCTCGATGGGCCCGCTGGGTTCGCCAATCGCCCACATCGGCGTGGAACTGTCGGACTCGCCATACGTGGCAGTCAATATGCGCACCATGACCCGCATGGGCAAGGCCGTGTATGACGTGCTGGGCACCGACGGCGAATTCGTGCCGTGCGTGCACACTGTCGGCGCGCCGCTGAAAGCCGGCCAGCAGGACGTGGCATGGCCATGCAATTCGACCAAATACATCGTGCATTACCCAGAGACCCGCGAAATCTGGTCCTTCGGTTCCGGCTACGGCGGCAACGCGCTGCTGGGCAAGAAATGCTTCGCGCTGCGCATCGCCTCCAACATGGGCTTCCAGGACGCCCAGAATGGCGGCGCTGGCTGGCTGGCCGAACACATGCTGATCCTCGGCGTGGAATCGCCGGAAGGCAAGAAGCACTACGTGGCGGCAGCCTTCCCGTCGGCGTGCGGCAAGACCAACTTCGCCATGCTGATTCCGCCAGGCACCTTCAACGGCTGGAAGATCACCACCATTGGCGACGACATCGCCTGGATCAAGCCGGGTGCCGACGGCAAGCTGTACGCCATCAACCCGGAAGCCGGCTACTTCGGCGTGGCCCCTGGCACCAACGAAAAAACCAACTACAACTGCATGGCCTCGCTGCGCGAGAACACCATCTTCACCAACGTCGCGCTGACCGATGATGGCGACGTCTGGTGGGAAGGCCTGAGCAAGCCGGCCCCAAGCCACCTGATCGACTGGCAAGGCAAGGACTGGACGCCGGAATCGACCGGCAAGGCTGCGCACCCGAACGCCCGCTTCACCGTGCCGGCCACGCAGAATCCGGTCATCGACGCAGCCTGGGATGATCCAGCCGGCGTGCCGATCTCGGCCTTCATCTTCGGCGGCCGCCGTTCGACCACCGTGCCGCTAGTCACCGAAGCGCGCAACTGGGTGGAAGGCGTCTACATGGCCGCCACCATGGGCTCGGAAACCACCGCTGCCGCTGCCGGCCAGATGGGCGTAGTGCGTCGCGATCCGTTCGCCATGCTGCCGTTCATCGGCTACAACATGAGCGACTACTTCCAGCACTGGCTGGACCTGGGCAAGAAAGTGGAGAAAATCGAAGGCGCCACGCTGCCGAAGATCTTCTGCGTCAACTGGTTCCGCACCGACGAGCAGGGCCACTTCGTCTGGCCTGGATTCGGCGACAATATGCGCGTGCTGAAGTGGATGCTGGAACGCATCGAAGGCGAAGCCGGCGGCGTCGAGAACATCTTCGGCACCACCCCGCGCTTCGGCGACATCCACTGGGACGGCATGCCGTTCTCGCCGGAAGAATTCGAGACGATCACCTCGATCGACAAGGACGCCTGGCGCGAAGAGCTGAAGCTGCATGAAGAACTGTTCACCAAACTGGCCTACCGCCTGCCGGCAGAACTGACGGCCGTGAAAGCCGAGCTGGAGAAGCGCCTGGCCCGCTAAGCCACGGTGGAGGAGACAAAAACGGCGCATAGCAATATGCGCTGTTTTTTTTGCTTGCATTTTCGCACACCTGTGCTAAAGTGCAGTCCATGGATACCCTGACCGCAAAAAGCGAAGCCACCTACGCCGCCATTCTGGAGGCGGCGCTGGATATGGCCGCCACCGACGGCATCGGCAAGCTGTCGCTGGGCGAGCTGGCCAAGCGCACCGGCATTAGCAAGAGCGGCGTGTTTTCGCGCGTCGGTTCATTGGAATCCTTGCAGGAGGCCGTGCTGGATGAGTACGACCGCCGCTTTGGCGCGGAGATTTTCCTGCCGTCGCTGCAACAGCCGCGTGGCTTGCCGCGCCTGACGGCCCAGGTCAACGCCTGGGCCAGCCGCGTCGCCGATGAGGGCTTGCGCAATTCCTGCCTGTACAGCGCCGGCGCCTTCGAGTTCGACGACCAGCAAGGCCCACTGCGCGACCGCCTGCAACAAGGCGTGATGGCCTGGCGCGCCTCGCTGCGCAAGACCATTCTGCAGGCGATGGAGCTGGGCCAGTTGCGGCCGGATACCGATCCCGGCCAGCTGGTGTACGAGATCTACAGCCTGGTGGTCGGCCTGATTCACGACACCCGCTTTCTGCACGACGACCAGACGCTGCGCCGCATGCAACGCGCCTTCAGCCGCCTGATCTCGACCTACAAGAGTTTTAACGATATGGCCTGAGCCTGCCTTTTTATTCACCAAATTTCGCACATGTGTGCGAAAACGGAGTCGACCATGAAAACCATCCTGCTGTTGCTGCTCGTCCTGCTTTGCCTGCTGTGGCCGCGACTGGGCCGCACCTTGCGTTCGCTGCCCAACCGCAACGAAGACTTCATCCTGTTTTGAATACACCGGCATAATGGTGCACCTCACATTGTGCCGGGAACCACTTGAACCGCAAACTCATCATCTTTGATTTCGACGGCACCTTGGCCGATACCCTGCCGGTGTTCTTGCAGGTGTTTGACGAAGCCGCCGACAAGTACGGTTTCAAGCGCTTCGATCCCAGCCGCAGGCAAGCGTTGCGCGACCTCGACGCGCGGCAGCTGATGACGCTCCATCAGGTGCCACTGTGGAAGCTGCCCGCCATTGCCAACTTCATGCGCGCCAGCATGGGCCGCAACACCGACGGCATCCGCCTGTTCGACGGCATGGATGAGGCGCTGCGCGCGCTGAAGGCGCAAGGCGTGCAACTGACCATCGTCAGCTCCAACTCGCGCAGCAATGTGCTGACGATCCTGGGGCCGGAGACTTCGGCACTGTTCAGCCAGTTCGAATGCGGCGCTTCGCTGTTCGGCAAGCTGCCGAAGATACGCAAGGTGCTCGCCGCCACGGGCATCGCGCGCGAGCATGTGATGCTGATCGGCGATGAGATCCGCGACGCCAGGGTATCGGCCGAAGCCGGCATCGCCTTCGGCGCCGTGGCCTGGGGCTTCAACAACGTCGACGTGCTGATTGCCGAGCAGCCGCAGCAGGTGTTCCGTCAGGTCGCCGACCTGATCGAAGCGCCCGCCGCGTCCAAGGCGCGTTAGCGGTACTGCGCCGTCTCGCCGAGGATGGCTTTCGGTTCCAGATACGCTTCCAGCCCGTACGGCCCGAACTCGCGGCCGATGCCCGATTGCTTGAAGCCGCCGAACGGCGCGATCAGGTCGTCATGGATGCCGTTGATATGCACCCGGCCGGCCACGATCTGGTCCGCGACGCGGTTGGCGCGCGCCAGGTCGGTCGAGCTGACGTAGGCTTGCAGGCCATAGGGCGTGTCGTTGGCGATGGCGATCGCTTCCTCTTCGGTCTGGTAAGTCATGATCGACAGCACCGGGCCGAAGATTTCTTCCCTGGCGATGGTCATCGACGGCGTCACGCCGGCAAACACGGTCGGCTTGACGAAGTAGCCCGCCTCCAGACCGACCGGCTTACCGAGTCCGCCGGTGACCAGTTCCGCGCCTTCCGCGATGCCCACGCCGATGTAATGCTGCACGCGATCGAACTGCTTCTGCGTGACGATCGGGCCCAGCGACACGCTGGCGTCATGTGGATCGCCGACCACCACCGCTTCCGCCGCCGCCTTGGCCAGCGCCTTCACTTCTTCCAGACGATGCGCCGGCACCAGCAGGCGCGTGCCGGCGATGCAGGCTTGGCCGTTGTTCATGTAGCAGGCCGCGATCGCATTCGGAATCGCCTTGGCGAAATCGGCGTCGTCCAGGATCACGTTGGCGCTCTTGCCGCCCAGTTCCAGCGTCACGCGCTTCATGGTGTCGACGCCGAGGCGGGCGATCTGCTTGCCGACCGGCGTCGAACCGGTGAACGAAATCTTGTTGATATCCGGGTGCACGCTTAGCTCCGCGCCGACCACGTCGCCTCGGCCGTTGACGATATTAACCACGCCCGGCGGCAGTTCCGCCGCGTGGAAGGCTTCGGTCAGGATCTGGTTCTGGCGCGCGCTCAATTCGCTCGGCTTGACCACCACCGTGCAGCCGGCCGCAATCGCCGTGGCCACCTTGTTGGCGACAAACCAGGCACTCGAATTCCACGGCGTGATGATGCCGACCACGCCCACCGGCACCAGCACCACCTTGGACTTGTTCACGGTCTTCACGTATTCATGATCGTCCATGACCTTCTTCACATCCAAAAACATATTCGCGGTGTAGCGCGAACGGCCTACGCTGCCGTTGCGTGGACCACCGTATTCTTCGATCAGCGCATCGGCCGCATCGTCGGCGCGCGCCAGCACCGCATCGTGCAGGCGTTGCAGCATGGCGCCGCGTTCCGCCTTGGTGGTGCGCGAGAAGGCCGGGAAGGCTGCCTTGGCGGCGGCGATGGCGCGGCGCGTGTCTTCCACGTCGCCCAGCCGCACCTGGCCGTCCAGCAGGCCGGTGGTGGGATTGATAAGGTCGAACATTTCGGTGCCGTGCGGCGTGACGAACTGGCCGTTGATGTAGATGTGATCGATGGTGTGCATGACAGCTCCTTGGGTAAGTTGATGGAGCCATTCTAGGAATTCGCGCGCCGCCGCATCAGTGGGATTCCTGCCGCATGGTTGCCTGATTCTGCATTCCACGCCGGGGTTTTAGCGTTTCGTCACAATTGGGCCGCAGCTTGCCGGCGCTGGCGCTACAGTGCAAGCTCACCACCTCTTTACGATAGGCCCACATGATCACCACCACCCGCATCGGCGCCGCCAGCGCCTTGTTGTTTGCCCTGTTTTTGGGCGTGGCCCATGCCGACACCACCGCGCCCGACCTGGAAGCGCGCCGTGCGGCGCTGAATAATCTGCTCACCGAGCAATGGCAGTACACCATGCGCACCAGTCCCGAATGGGCCTCGCTGCTGGGCGATAAGCGCTACAACGATAAATGGTCGGACTTCTCGCAGGCCGGCATTGACGCCGACATCCAGGCCAGCGCCGCCTTCCTCAAGCGCTTCCAGGCGGTGGATACCACTGGCTTCCCATTGCAGGAACAGCTCAATCGCGAACTGATGGTGCGCCAGTTGCAGCAGAATGTGGACGGCGCGCGCTTCAAGGACTGGGAGATGCCGCTGGCGCAGAACTCCGGCGTGCATATCGATACGCCGATGATTATCTCGGCGCTGAATTTCGAAACGGTGAAGGACTACGAGGACTACATCCAGCGCCTGCACGCGCTGCCCAAGCTGTTCGAGCAGACCCGCGTGCAGATGGAGAACGGCGTGCGCGATCACCTGATGCCGCCGCAGTTCCTGATCCCGAAAATCGTCAAGCAGTGCGAAGACGTGGCGGCCATGAAGCCGGCCGATTCGCCGTACGCGGAGCCGATCAAGAAATTCCCCAAAGAGTTCTCTGCCGCCGACAAGGCACGCCTGAGCAAGGAAGTACTGGCGGCGGTGAAGAACGACGTGGCGCCGGCGTATAAAAAACTGGCGGTCTACACCAAGACCAAATACCTGCCATACGGCCGCAAGGACGTCGGCATGTGGTCGCTGCCGGACGGCGCGGCGCGCTATGCCTTCAAGGCCCAAGCCTCCACCACCACCGAAATGACGCCGGAGCAGATCCACCAACTGGGCCTGTCGGAAGTGGCCCGCATCGAAGGCCAGATGCTGGCGACCGCGCAGAAGCTGGGCTACAAGGATCTGAAGACCTTCAACAAAGCGGTAGCCGCCAATCCGGCACTGCATCCGAAATCGCGCCAGGAGATCATCGACCTGTATCAGAAATATACGGACCAGATGTACCTCCAGCTGCCTAACCTGTTTGGCGTGCTGCCGAAGGGGAAAGTGGAGATCAAGCCGGTGGAGGAGTTCCGCGAGAAGGGCGCTTCCGCTGCGGCCTATATGTCCGGTTCCCCGGACGGCAAGCGGCCGGGCCGCGTGATGGTCAACACCGGCGACTTCGCGCACCGCTCCACCATCGATATCGAAACCACCGCGTTGCATGAAGGCGTACCCGGTCACCACATGCAGCTGACCGTGGCGCAGGAGATCCAGGGCCTGCCGGACTTCCGCCAGCAAGGCAACTACACCGCCTATGCGGAAGGCTGGGCGCTGTATTCGGAACGTCTGGGCGAGGAGCTAGGATTCTACAAAGACCCATACAGCTACTACGGCCATTTGCAGGACGAGATGCTGCGCGCGATCCGCCTGGTAGTGGATACCGGCCTGCACTCGAAGCAGTGGACCCGCCAGCAGGTAGTGGACTTCTTCCACGCCCACTCGGGCATCGAGGAAGTGGAAGTGCAGAGCGAGACCGACCGCTACATCGTCTGGCCGGGCCAGGCGCTGGGCTACAAGATCGGCCAGCTAAAGATTCTTGAACTGCGCGACTACGCCCGCAAGGAACTGGGCGACCGCTTCGACATTCGCGCCTTCCACGACCAGGTGCTGGGCGCCGGTGCCTTGCCGATGGATGTACTGGAGGCGCACATCAAACAGTGGGTGGCAAGCCAGAAGCAGGCTTGATGCCCTGAAGCCGCCGCAGGTCGATCTTGGTTACCCACCAGGCGCGGTTCTGGAAGGTGAAGTCCAGCGCGCCGATGGGGATGACTTTGCCGTCGGTTGCCTGCACTTCGCCGGGACGCGGCAGCACGTCGGTGTCGCTTTTGTTGTCTGAGAGGTAGTCCAGCGCCTGCATCAGGCGCGGGTCGTCGCGCTTCAT
This sequence comes from Duganella levis, assembly GCF_009857605.1. GTDB lineage: Bacteria > Pseudomonadota > Gammaproteobacteria > Burkholderiales > Burkholderiaceae_D > Rugamonas > Rugamonas levis. The sequence continues at coordinate 152,814 of NZ_WWCT01000008.1, forward strand.
GGCGGCGCAGACGCCGTACTGGTCGCACACCTGCACCGGGAAGGCGATGAAGCGCGCCGCGCGGTCCAGCATGTCCTCGTTGCGCAGATAGTTGAACACCCAGCTGGCGGTGTCGCCAAGGTCGCGCGCGCGGGCCAGGATGGCGTCGTTCTCCTGCAGAAGTTCAACCCGCATCGAACGGTTTTGCGAGAACAGCATGTCGTCCACGCGCCAGCCTTCGTCTTCCTGCACCAGTACATAGCGGATCTGGCGGTCGTAGGCGGTACCCATGTCGGGATAGACATTGAAGGTGGCCTCCACCACGTTGTCGCCGACGCGGCTGATGCGGAAGCTGGAGCGCTCGAAGTCCAGGCTGGGCGAGGCTTCCTGCGCATCGAGGAATACATCGCTGTCGGCGCCATAGCCGCAAATATCGTCACTGCGCGACAGGCTATAGCAAAGCTGGTTGTTGGCGTCCACCAGCGCTTCCAGTTCCGGCGTGAAGAAGCCCGGCGGCACCTGGCTCGGTTGGCGCTTGTCCGGCCGCGCCAGATGGTCGCGATAGAAATCGGTGATCAGGTCCAGCTGCTGCTGCTTCTCCGACCACGCCTTGTCGGCCAACAGTCCCACCATGGCAAACACGAACAAGCCTATGCCCAGCGGCAGCAGGCGCTTCTTATTGATCTTCATGGTGCGGTCCGTAGTTTCTTGATGTCCTGCATAGGCGGTGCGCCGAACAGGCGGCGGTATTCGCGGCTGAATTGCGAGGCGCTCTCGTAGCCGACCTTGTACGCGGCGGTGGTGGCGTCAACCTCGCCGTTCAGCAGCAGGCTGCGCGCCCGTTGCAGGCGTAGCTGCTTCTGGTATTGCATCGGCCCGATATTGGTCACCGCCTTGAAGCGGTGGTGCAGGCTGGAGACGCTCATATTGGTGGCCTGCGCCAGCTCTTCCACCTTGATCGGCTGATCGTAGTGGTCCTTGAGCCAGGCGATGGCTTTGCTGATGCCGCGGTCCTGCTGGTCCAGCACCACGTTCTGGTACAACTGGCGGCCGTAAGGGCCGTTCAGCATGCGGTAGATGATTTCGCGCTTCAGTCCCACCGCCAGGAAGGCCGCTTCCGCCGGCGGCGCTTGCAGCAAGCGCACCAGCTGGTACAAGGACTCCTGCAAGACGTCATCGGTCTGGCCGATGAAGGCGCCGCGCACCGGCTGTTCGGAATCGATGGTGATTTTCGCTTCCAGCACGATGGCTGCAATCTCCTGCGGATCGAGCTCGATGTTGAGCAGCAGGTAGGGCTTGTCGGCGGTGGCGCGGACGATGTGGCCGGAGGCCGGCATGTCGACCGACACCACCAGGTATTCGCCGGGACCGTAATCGAGCACTTCGTCGGACAGGTGCACGCGCTTGTGCCCTTGCAGGATCACGCAGCACGATGGTTTGAGCACGCCCTTGGTAACAGGCGTGGGATGGGAAGAACGCAGCAGCGACAGAAACGGGATCGCCGTCGCCACCCGCTGCTCGTCCAGCGTATGCAACTGGACGATGTCGATCATGTGATCGAGGCGGGTGGGGGCGAGATCCCGTTTCATTTTATTTCAGCAGCGGTACCAGGTATTTGCCGGTGACGCTGGCCGGATTGGCCGCCACTTCTTCCGGCGTGCCGCTGGCGATGATCTTGCCGCCGCCGGCGCCGCCTTCCGGTCCCAGATCGACGATCCAGTCGGCGGTCTTGATCACATCGAGATTGTGCTCGATGATGACCAGCGTGTTGCCCTGGTCGCGCAGGCGATGGATCACTTTCAGCAGCAGGTCGATATCGTGGAAGTGCAGGCCGGTGGTCGGCTCGTCCAGGATGTACAGCGTGCGGCCGGTGTCGCGCTTGGACAGTTCCAGCGACAGCTTGACGCGCTGCGCTTCGCCACCCGACAGCGTGGTCGCGCTCTGACCCAGCTTGATGTAGCCCAGGCCCACGTCCAGCAGCGTATGCAGCTTGCGGGCGATGACCGGCACCGGCTTGAAGAACTCGTGCGCGTCTTCGACCGTCATGTCGAGGATCTCGGTGATGTTCTTGCCCTTGTAGTGGACTTCCAGCGTTTCGCGGTTATAGCGCTTGCCGTGGCAAACATCGCACGGCACGTAGACGTCCGGCAGAAAGTGCATCTCGACCTTGATCACGCCATCGCCCTGGCACGCTTCGCAGCGGCCGCCCTTGACGTTGAACGAGAATCGGCCGGCGCTGTAGCCGCGTTCCTTCGCGGTCGGCACGGTGGCGAACAGGTCGCGGATCGGCGTGAACAAACCGGTGTAGGTGGCCGGATTCGAGCGCGGTGTGCGCCCGATCGGCGCCTGATCGACCGAGATCACCTTGTCGAAGTGTTCCAGGCCGCTGATGGTGTCGTGCGGCGCTGGTTCGGTTTGCGAACCATACAGGTGGCGCGACAGCGCCGGGAACAGCGTGTCGTTGATCAGCGTCGATTTGCCGGAGCCGGAAACGCCGGTCACGCAGGTCATCAGGCCCACCGGCAGCTTGAGGTTGACCTTCTTCAGGTTATTGCCGGTGGCGCCGGTGATCACCAGCTGCTTGTCTGGATCGGCGATGTGGCGCTTGGCCGGCACCTCGATCTTGCGCGTGCCGCTCAGGTACTGGGCGGTGAGCGACTTCTTGTTCTTCATGATGTCCTTCAGCGAACCGGCGGCGATCACTTCGCCACCGTGTACGCCGGCACCCGGCCCCATGTCGACGATGTAGTCGGCGGTGCGGATCGCGTCTTCGTCGTGCTCCACCACCAGCACGCTGTTGCCGATGTCGCGCAGATGGCGCAAGGTGTCGATCAAACGGTCATTGTCGCGCTGGTGCAGGCCGATCGACGGTTCATCCAGCACGTACATCACGCCGGTCAGGCCGGAGCCGATCTGCGACGCCAGGCGGATACGCTGCGCTTCGCCGCCGGACAGGGTGTCGGCGCTGCGGTCCAGCGACAGGTAATCCAGGCCGACGTTGTTCAGGAATTGCAGGCGCGAGATGATCTCTTTTACCACGCGGTCGGCGATGTCCTTCTTCGCGCCTTTCAGTTTCAGCTGCTCGAAGAACGACAGCGTTTCGCGCAGCGGCTTCTCGGCGATCTCGTAGATGGCCTTTTCCTGCTTGCCGGTGCCGACCTTGACGAAGCGCGCTTCGATGCGCAGGCGCGCGCCTTCGCACGAAGGACATTTTTTCTCGTTGATGAACTTCGACAGTTCTTCTTTCACCGCCATCGAATCGGTTTCGCGATAGCGGCGCGCCAGGTTGTTGACCACACCTTCGAAGGTATGTTCCTTGACCACGGTGCGGCCACGCTCATTGATATAGGTGAACGGGATCGAGGTTTTGCCGGAGCCGTTCAGCACCGCGTCCTGCGCTGCCTTCGACAGTTTTTCAAACGGCAGGTCCAGGTCGAATTCGTAGAACGCCGCCAGGTTGGACAGCATCGAGAAGTAGAACTGGTTGCGACGGTCCCACCCTTTGACCGCGCCGGAAGCCAGCGACAGGTTAGGGAAGGCGACGATGCGCTTCGGATCGAAGAACTCGATGTGACCGAGGCCGTCGCACTCCGGGCAGGCGCCCATCGGGTTATTGAACGAGAACAGGCGCGGCTCCAGCTCCTGCAACGAGTAGCCGCAGATATTGCAGGCGAACTTGTTGGAGTAGACGTGGGTGGCGCCGCTGTCCATTTCGAATGCGACGGCGCGGCCGTCGGCCAGGCGCAGCGCGGTCTCGAAGCTCTCGGCCAGGCGCTGCTTGATATCCGGGCTGACCTTGACGCGGTCGATCACCACGTCGATGGTGTGTTTCTCGGTTTTTTTCAGCTTCGGCAGGTCGTCTACTTCGTAGATTTTTGCGTCATGGGTGCCGCTCTGTACGCGGAAGCGCACGAAGCCCTGCGCCTGCATCGACTCGAACAGGTCGGAGTGCTCGCCCTTGCGGTTGGCCACCACCGGCGCCAGGATCATCAGCTTGGTGTCGGCCGGCAGGGCCAGCACCGCGTCGACCATCTGCGAGACGGTTTGCGCGGCCAGCGCCTGGTCCGGGTGGTTGATGCAATAAGGCGTACCGACGCGCGCGTACAGCAGACGCAGATAATCGTGGATCTCGGTCACGGTGCCAACCGTCGAACGCGGGTTGTGCGAAGTGGCTTTCTGCTCGATCGAAATGGCCGGCGACAGGCCTTCGATCAGGTCCACATCCGGCTTTTCCATCAGTTGCAGGAACTGGCGGGCGTAGGCCGACAGCGATTCCACATAGCGGCGCTGGCCCTCGGCGTACAGCGTATCGAACGCCAGCGAGGATTTGCCGGAACCGGACAAGCCGGTAATCACAATCAGCTTGTTGCGTGGCAGGTCAAGATTGATGTTTTTCAGGTTGTGCGTGCGTGCGCCGCGGATGCGGATCTGTTCCATGGGATTTTTGGCCTTTAGAGTCAACCCGTCACTATAGCCGGGTTTGATTACTTGCGCCGGGCGCGCGCTGGTTCGTGCGTGCGCAGGCTAACACTGTACATAATACCAGTATTTTCTTGCGCCGTTTCAACTTGCCTGATGCGAACGTTGCTGCAGCGCTTCGCCGATCATCACCAGCACCGGACCCTGCGCGGCGTCCAGCCCGTTGGCCAGACCGTCCAGCGTCAGGCGCAGGATGCGCTGGTCTACGCGGCTGCAATTTTCCACCACCACCACCGGCAGATCGGGCCGGCGGCCTTCGGCCAGCAGACGCGTTGCGGTCGCGGCCGCTTCCCGGCCACCCATGTATTGCACCAGAGTATCGGTTTCCGGTAACGCCGGATGGTCCGGCTCGTCCGGCGCGGTGCTGGAGGTAAAGAAAGCGACGCTGCGGGCCACGCCGCGGCGGGTCAGCGGTTGCTTGGTGGCGGCGGCGGCGGCGAGCGCGGTGGTGATGCCGGGCACCACTTCGACCTCGATGCCTTCCGCTTCCAGCGCGCGCAACTCTTCGTCGGCGCGGCCGAACAGCATCGGATCGCCGCCCTTGAGGCGCACCACCAACTGGTATTGCTGCGCGCATTCCACCAGTTGCTGGTTGATCAGCGTTTGCGCGGTCGAGCGCTGGCCGGAGCGTTTGCCGACCGAAATCAGCCTGGCCTGCGCACACAGGGCCAGCATTTCAGGCGTGACCAGTGCGTCGTACAACACCACGTCGGCCTGCGCCAGCAAACGCGCACCGCGCACGGTGATCAAGTCATCCGCTCCCGGCCCTGCTCCGATCAAATAGACTTTCCCCAGCGCTGCCATACATTCCCTTTTAGACGATTCAAGACGAATGATACCGGCTGCGGCGTGGTTTGGGTTTAGCTTGGCACGTGTCCGGCGGCTAGTGTAAGATGCGATCCTTGGGTGCGCCGAATTTTGTTGTAAAGGCGTTAAACGGGAAACCGGTGTAATTCCGGTGCAGCCCCCGCTGCTGTAAGCCTGACGACTCCGTCAACACGTCACTGCCGTCACACGCGGGAAGACACGGAGAAGGATGAAGGCGAGCCAGAATACCGGCCCAAAAAGTCCAGCACCATTCCCCGGGGTCACGGGAAGCCGCTGTCGACCCCGGCCGCCAGTCCCACGCCCTCCGTCGACCGTCCTCTCTGCTCCCGCCTTGGTGTCCATCCAGCCCATTCGACGGGAGGTTTCGAATGCACATCATGGAAGGCTTTTTGCCGCCAGCGCACGCGCTCGGCTGGGCAGCCGTTTCCTTACCTTTTCTGGCCTGGGGCCTGCGCGCCATCGGCCGCGACCTGCAGGCGCATCCTGAACGCCGCATGCTGCTCGGTGTGGCGGCGGCGTTCGCGTTTCTGCTGTCCGCGCTCAAGCTGCCGTCTGTGACGGGCAGTTGTTCGCACCCGACCGGGGTGGGTCTCGGCGCGGCGTTGTTTGGGCCGGTGGCGATGGTGCCGGTGGGTTTTGTGGTGCTGCTGTTCCAGGCGCTGTTGATGGCGCACGGCGGCTTGACCACGCTCGGTGCGAATGTGTTTTCGATGGCGATTGTGGGGCCGTTTGTGTCGTACGGCGTGCTGCGCGCGGTGGCCGCGATGGGCTTTTCGCGCTCGGTGGCGGTGTTCATGGCTGCCAGCCTGGGTGACCTGGCGACGTATGTGACCACGTCGGTGCAACTGGCGCTGGCGTTTCCGGCGGCGGTGGGCGGCTTTAGTGTGTCGTTCTTCAAATTTGCCGGCATCTTTGCGCTGACGCAGGTGCCGATCGCCATCAGCGAAGGTTTGCTGACGGTGCTGGTGGTGAACGCCATGGTGCGTTTCAACGCCCACGAACTGCGTTCGCTGCCGGTGATGATGCTGGGCGCGCGGAAGGGCGGCGCATGAAGGCCCGTACCGTGCTGGTATGGCTGGCTATCGTCGCGCTGACGGTGCTGCCTTTATGGCTGGTGAGCGCGCCGCCGGCCAATCAGGGTGGCGAAGCGTCTGCGCTGTTTGCCGGTGCGGACGACCGCGCGCAGCGCGCCATCGGCGATATCGCGCCGGGCTACAAGCCGTGGTTTGCGCCGGTGTTCGAGCCGGCCAGTGATGAAATCGCGTCGCTGCTGTTTGCGTTGCAAGCGGCCATCGGCGCCGGCGTGATCGGCTTCTGGCTCGGCCTCTCCGTCGCCCGCGAACGCGCATCGAAGGTCTCATCGCCGCAGGATCAACGTGCTGATTGAATCGTCGGCTTACGCCAGCCGGTGGCGCGATGTGGCACCTGCTGCCAAGGCGCTGTTTGCGCTGGCGGGCTTCGTCGCGGCCTGGCTGGCGCGCAGCCCTGTGGCATTCGCCGTGCTGACGGCCATGCTGGTGCTGGCCGCGTTGCTCGGCGCGCGCGTGCAACTGCGCAGCTACATCGCGGTCGCGCTGCCGCCGCTCGGCTTCCTGCTGCTGTCCTGCCTGACCATGCTGTTTGGCCCTGACGCCAACGGCCATTGGAACGTTACCACCACCATGCTGCCGACCATCGAGCATCTGGCCCTGCGCTCGTTCGCCATGCTGGCCGCGATGCTCGGCCTCGTGCTGACAACACCATTGCCCGACCTGCTCGCGCTGCTGCGCAAACTGCGCACGCCAGAACTGCTGCTCGACCTGATGGTGCTGTGCTACCGCATGCTGTTCGTCATGCGCCAGGCGTGGGACGAAAGCATCACCGCACAAACTGCGCGTCTCGGTTACCGCAACTGGCGCCAGGCCTGGCGCTCCACCGGCCTGCTGGCCGGCCAGATGGCAGTCCAGGTCTGGCAACGCGCCGCCGCGCTGCAAACCGCCGCCGACGCCCGCGTCTACCAGGGCACGCTGCGCTTCCTGCCAACCGCCTATCCGCAAGCCAGCCGCCAAATGACCAGCGCCGCACTGGCGGGCGTGCTGATGCTGGCCATCGCACTGGGAGACCGCCTGTGAGCGCGCCACTGCTGGAATTGCAAGCCGTCAGCTACGTCTACCCCGATGGCAGCGCGGGCCTGGACGACTGCACGCTGGCGCTGCACCGTGGCCGCCGCTACGCACTGCTGGGCGCCAATGGCGCCGGCAAGACCACCGTGCTGCAACACCTGAACGGCCTGTTGCGCCCCACCGCCGGCACGCTGCGCCAGGAAGGCCAACCGTTCGACTACAGCCGCAAAGGCCTCACCGCGCTGCGCACCCGCGTCGGCCTGGTGTTCCAGAACCCGGACCGCCAGTTGTTCTCCGCCTTGGTGGAAGAAGACGTTTCCTTCGGCCCCCTCAACCTCGGCCTGAGTGCGGAAGAGGTGCGCCAGCGCGTTGCCACCGCACTCGATGCGGTAGGCCTGCGCAGTCACGCCCGCCGCGCCGTGCACCAACTGAGCTTCGGCCAGAAAAAGCGCATCTGCATCGCCGGCGTGCTGGCGATGGAACCGGATGTGCTGCTGCTGGACGAACCCATGGCCGGTCTCGACGCCCCCATGCAAACCGAATTGACAGCACTGCTGGACCGACTCGCCGCGCGCGGCGTCACCATCCTGCTGTCCACCCACGACATCGACTTCGCACTGCGCTGGGCCGACGACATCCACGTGATGGCGGCCGGCCGCTGCATCGCCTCCGGCCCGGCGCAGCAACTGGCCACGCAGACTGACGTGCTGCAAGCGGCCGGCCAGCGACCACCGGCCGCACTGGCGCTGCACGCGGAACTGGTGGCTCTCGGCGTGCTGCCGAAAGGCCCGGCGCCCCGCAGTGTCGACGCCCTGCTGGATACGCTGCGCGCACTCAAACAATCAGGAGTAATCACTGCATGACCACCCTCGGAAAAATCTGGTTCGTCGGCGCCGGTCCCGGCGACCCGGAACTCATCACCGTCAAAGGCCAGAAGCTGCTGTCGCAAGCTGGTGCGGTGCTGTTTGCCGGTTCGCTGGTCGATCACGCCGTCACGCTATACGCGCCGCCCGGCTGCGCCATCCGCGACTCCAAGGACATGACGCTGGAAGACATGACCGCATGGCTGATCGACCAGGCCAGCCGGCACGCCACTGTGGTGCGCCTGCAGACCGGCGACCCGGCGCTGTACGGCGCGCTGATCGAACTGGCGCGGCCACTGACCGACGCCGGCATCGAATGGTCGGTGGTGCCGGGCGTGTCGTCGGCGATGGCCTCGATGGCCGCCGCCGGCGAATCCATGACGCTGCCCGAGGTGACGCAAACCGTCATCCTCACCCGCGTGGAAGGCCGCACGCCGATGCCGGAGGGCGAAGATCTCGCCAGCCTGGCAGCACACCGCACCACCATTTGCATCTTCCTGTCGATCACCTTGATGCACAAGGTGGAAACCGCATTGCGCGCCGCCGGCTGGGCCGAGGACGCGCCGATGCTGGTGGTGCACAAGGCCAGCTGGCCGGGCGAACAAAAAATCGTCCGCGGCACGCTGGCCGATATCAAACAGAAGTGCCGGGAGGCCGGCATTGCGAGCCAGGCGATGATCGTCGCCAGCCCCACGCTGGGCGCGCTGCACTGGGAAACCCTGGCGCGCTCCAAATTGTATGACCCTACATTTACCCATCGTTTCAGAAAGGCGAGCGCATGAACCAAGTTTCCAAGGACACGATCCTGATTGTCGGCCACGGTTCCCGCGAGGACTCCGGTAACCAGGAGATTCGTGAATTCACGGAGCAGTGGCGCGCGCGCCGTCCGGATTGGCGCATTGAGTTGTGCTTCATCGAGTTTGCGCCGCCGGAGATGAACGCCGCCTTGCTGAGCGCCGCGCGCAGTTCGCGCCGCGTGCTGGTGGTGCCGCTGATTCTGAACGCCGCCGGTCACGTCAAGATGGAGATTCCGGAAGCGATCGAACAGGCGCGTTTGGCTTGCCCGCAGACCGAGATTCTGTTGGCGCCACACCTGACGGCATGCGATCCGATCCTGGCGATCCTCAAGCGCCGCCTGCGCAAGGCCATGAACGCGCTGGATATGCCTGATCCAACCACCACTGGTGTGGTGGTGCTGGGTCGTGGCTCGTCCGACCGTGGCGCCAATGGCGAAATGGCCAAGATGGCGCGCTGGCTGCTGGAAGAGGGTGATCATGAATTGGTCGATCTGGCGTTCACCGGCATTACGTGGCCGCGCCTGGAGAAGGTCGTGCAGCGCCATGTGTTGCTGGGCATGCGCCAGATTGTGGTGCTGCCGTATTACCTGTACACCGGCACGCTGATGCAGCGCATTCATCGTCAGGTGGAACATCTGCGCGTGCAGTATCCGCAGGTACGCTTTGCTTGCAGTGAGCATTTCGGCTTTGAGAAAGAGATCTTTGAGCTGATGGACCAGCGCGTGGAAGATCTGCGCGCCGGTGTGCCGGATAGCCGCCTGCCGTGCGATGGCTGTACTTACCGCGTCATCGCGCATGATCTGGGCCACGGCCACTCGCACGCCCATACGCACGATCACGCACCGCATGATCACGCGCCCGGCCAGGAGCACGCGCACGAGGATCACGCCCATGCACACGGCGACCACGCGCATGACCACGCCCACGACCACGATCACGCGCATCACGACCATGCGCATCATGATCACGCACATGATCACGATCATCCACACGCCAAGTCTGAAAGCCATCCAGCATGAGCACCGTGAACACCGTCACCGAGCAGCTAACGCGCGCCGGCCAGGTTATTGAGCACGACAGCTTCGCCATCATTGACGCCGAAGTCGGTCCGCACACCTACACCGAAGGCCAGTGGCCGATCGTGCGCCGCATGATCCACGCCAACGCCGATTTCGATTTCAACGGCCTGACAGACTTCCATGCAGACGCGGTGGAAGCCGGCGTCCAGGCCATGCTGAAAGGCGGCACGCCCGTCGTCGCCGACGTTGAAATGATCTGCTCCGGCCTGTCGCAACCGCGCCTCGGCCACTTCGGCATGAAGCCCCACCAGTTCATCAGCGACCCGGACGTCATCGAAACCGCCAAAGCCGAAGACACCACGCGCGCCGTGCAAGCGATGCGCAAGGCGCACCGTCTCGGTCTGCTGGACAACGCCATCATCGGCATTGGCAACGCCCCTACCGCATTGATCGAGCTGGTACGCCTGATCCGCGAAGAAGGCGTCAAGCCTGCGCTGGTGGTCGGCATGCCGGTGGGCTTCGTCTCCGCCGCTGAATCCAAAGACCTGATGGCCGAACTGACCGACGTGCCGTGGATCGTCATCCGTGGCCGCAAGGGTGGCTCCACGCTGGTGGTGGCGACGCTGCATGCGCTGCTGTCGCTGGCCGAAGCCCGTCAAAAGGCCGCGCCATGAAGGAAAAAACGGCTGCCGAACGTGGCACCCGTACCGGTTTCACCACCGGCGCCTGTTCCGCTGCCGCTGCACGCGCGGCGGTGCTGGGTCTCGTCCACGGACAAGTACCGGCAGAAATCGAAAGCCTGCTACCCAACGGTAGCCGGGTGACGTTCGCCATCCATGACGGTAGCTGCGGCGATGGCCGCGCGCACGCCATGGTCGTCAAGTTTGCCGGCGACGATCCCGATTGCACCGACGGCGCACACATGACAGTCGACCTGCGCCTGCTGCCCGGTGAAGCCGGCGTGGTCTCGTACGTGGCAGGCGATGGCGTCGGCACCGTCACCATGAAAGGCCTCGGCCTGGAAGTGGGCGGTCCGGCCATCAATCCGGTCCCGCGCAAGAACATCGCCGACAACTTGCGCGAAGCCGCACCGGCGCTGTTGGCGGAACACGGCATCGAAGTCACCATCAGCGTGCCGGACGGTCAGGTGATGGCGAAGAAAACCACCAATGCCCGCCTGGGCATTTTGGGCGGCATCAGCATCCTCGGCACCACCGGCATCGTCAAGCCGTATTCCACCGCCGCGTGGCGCGCCAGCGTGGTGCAGGGCGTGCAGGTCGCCTCGACCGCCGGCTACAACCTGGTCGCGCTGACCACCGGCGGCCGCACCGAAACCTTCGCCATGACGACGCTGCGCGCTGAGCGTCCCGAACTGCCGTCCGCCTGCTTTGTGCAGATGGGCGACTTCCTGCGTTATGCGCTGGATGAAGTGGTCGCGCAAGGCATTGAGCTGGTGGTGATGGCGGTCATGGTCGGCAAGCTGACCAAGATCGCGCAAGGCGAAACCATCACCCACGCTAACCGCAGCGAAGTCGATACCGATCTGGTGGCGGAAATCGCCCGCCGCATCGGCGCCACAGAAGAAGACTGCGCCGCCATGGCCGCCGCCGAAACCGCGCGCTTCGGCGCAGAGCTGATGGTGGAACGCGGCCTGGGCGACGCCTTCCACCACGCACTGGCGCAAGCCGCCATCGACACGCTGACCGCGCCGGACCGCTATGGCCGCGCGTTCCAGTTGCGCGTGCTGGTGTGCGATTTCAGCGGCGTGCAGGTGGCGGACGTCTGGTCCGCGCCGGCCGAACCGCACGAACGTCCCGCCAGCGCTGGCCGCACAGGCGTCGATCACTTACCGGAAACCTAAGAATGGAAATCAAAGATCCCAATCCCTGCCGCGTCATCGGCGTGCTCGATGACGGCGTCGCCAGCCTGAACGCCACCGCACTGGCCTTGCTGCGCAGTGCTGATGTGATCATCGGCGGCGCGCGCACCCTGGCGCTGCTGGAACGCGAATTCAAAAGCGGCGCAGTGCGCCATGACCTCACCGGCAAGCTGAAAGAAGTGCCGGAGTGGGTCCGTGCCGCGCGCGCCGACAACCTGGCCTGTGTGGTGCTGGCCACCGGCGATCCACTGTGCCACGGCATTGCGCCGTATCTGGCGCAGCACCTGTGCGTGGAAGCGCTGGACATCCTGCCCAACCTGTCGACCTTGCAGCTGGCCTGTGCGCGCATCGGCCTGGCGTGGCAGGATGCGCGCATCGTCTCGGTGCACGCCAAGGACGCGGGCGAGTGGCAGCGCGGCGCCAAGCCGGGTCACGGCCTGTACGCGCTGGCGCAAGCCACACGCCAGCATGCGCGCCTGCTGATCCTGACCAGCCCTGACAACTCGCCCGACCGCATCGCGCGCCTGCTGGTGGCGGAAGGACTGGGCGACGACTTCCTGATGGCGGTGGCGGAAAACCTGCTGCAACCGGAAGAACGCGTGCTGGCCGAACTGACGCCGCAGCAAGCGGCCGAGATGAAGTTCGCCGCGCTCAACGTGGTGCTGTTGTGGCGCATAACGCCAGCCGCGCGGCCGGTGCGATTCGGCCTGGCCGATACGGAGTTTGCGCAACGCCAGCCGGAGAAAGGCCTGATCACCAAGCAGGAAGTCCGCGCCGTCAGTCTGGCGCGCCTGCAACTGCATGCGGACAGCGTGGTGTGGGACATCGGCGCCGGTTCCGGCTCGGTGGGGCTGGAGGCGGCGCGCCTTTGCCCGCAAGGCCACGTCTACGCGATTGAAAAGAACGACGCCGATTTCGGCATCGCTGGGCAGAATCACGCAGCCTTCGGCATCAGCAACTACAGTCTGCATCTTGGCAAAGCGCCGGAGCAGCTGGATACCTGGCCCGATCCGGATGCGGTCTTCATCGGCGGCTCCGGCGGCGAACTGGCGGGGCTTATCGCCGGCATCATCGCGCGCCTGCGTCCTCACGGCACGCTGGTGATGAACTTCGTCACGCTGGAAAACCTCGCCACCGCCACCGCCACGCTGCAAGCGATGGAAGGCGTCAGCTGGGACGTGCTGCAACTGCAAGCCGCGCGCAGCAAGCCTATCCTGCACATGCACCGCATGGCGGCCGAGAATCCGGTATGGATCGTCTGCGCGCGCCGGGAGGCCAAGAATGACTGATCAAGCGACTAAGCCCGGCACCCTGTGGGGCATCTCGCTCGGCCCCGGCGACCCAGGTCTGATCACGCGCGCCGCGTGGGAAGCGCTGCAACGTCGCGACACTATCTGGGTCTACCCGGCACGCAGCGGCAAGACGCCAAGCTACGCCTTCGACATCGTGGTGCGCTCCGGCGTCACGCCGCCGGAGCAGCACACGCAACTGCTGTTCCCCATGACGCATGACGGCGAAAAGCTTGGCCGCGCATGGCTGCGCGCCGCCGACACCGTGCTGCCATGGCTGCGCGAAGGCCGCGACGTGCTGTTCCTGGTTGAAGGTGACGCCAGTACCTACGCCACCTTCGGCCACCTTGCGCGAACGGTCAACGCCATCGACCCGCAGGTGCCGGTGCAGATCATCGCCGGCGTCAACTCCTTCACCGCCGCCTGCGCGAAAGTGCCGGTGCCGTTCTCGGAGCAGGACGACACGGTCGCCATCGTGCCGGCAGCCTATGGCGTTAGTGCAGTGGACCGCCTGCTGCCGGACTTCGACACGCTGATCCTGATGAAGGTGAAGCCCATCCTCGACGAATTGATCGACTGGATGGAGCGCCGCGACTTGCTGGACGGCGCGCACTTCATCGAACGCGTTGGCGCGCCGGACGAACGCCGCTTCAGCGGCAACGACATCCTGACGCTGCGCGGCACCAAGGTCAGTTACCTGTCGCTGCTGATCATCAAACACCCGCACCGCATTCGCGGTGAACGTATCAAGGGCTGCCTGCGCAAGGATGGCCCACAACCTCACTCCCTGGAGACCACTGCATGAGCACCATCATCAATCAGCCGGCACCGCGCGTATGCCTGGTCGCCATTACCAAGCACGGCGCCGCACAGGCCGCGCGCCTGGCCACCGACCTGCCGGAAGCGGACATCTGCACCTCGGCCAAATTCGCCGCCACGTTTGCGGAGGCCAGCAATACCGTGCGCGCCTACGACGGCGCACTGCGCGATGAAATTGGCCCGCTGTTCGCCGGTTACGACCAGATCATCTTCTTCGTTTCGCTGGGCGCCGTGGTGCGCCTGATCGCGCCGCACCTGCGCAGCAAGGACGAAGACCCAGGCATCATCGTGGTGGACGACGCCGGCCAGTACGTTATTCCGGTGTTGTCCGGCCACGTCGGCGGCGCCAACGAATGGAGCGAACGCGTGGCCGACCTGCTGGGCGCCGCGCCGGTGCTGACCACCGCGTCCGACGTCGGCCGCACCATCCCGGTCGATATCCTGGGACGCCACCTCGGTTGGAAGGTGGAAGCGCCGAAGATCAACATCACGCGCGTCTCGGCGCACGTCGTCAACGGCGAACCAATCGCCTTCGTGCAGGAAGCCGGCAGCCCGGATTGGTGGACCCGCCCGACGCCGCTGCCGGAGAACATCCACCGCTTCACCAGCTTTGACGACGTGCCGCTGGACCGCTACGCCGCGCTGCTGTGGGTCACGCACGCCGAAGTGCCAGCCGAACGCTGGACCGCGCTGACCGAACGCCTGGTGGTCTACCGTCCACCGCAGGAAGCATGAGTCCAGCGTTCACCATAGGCCTCGGCTGCGATCGCGGCGTGCTGCTGGTGACGGTGCGCGAAGCGGTGCAGGCCGCGCTGGCCGCCGCTGGCGCGCAGCCGCAGCAAGTGGTGGCCGCCGCCAGCATCACGCTGAAGAAGGACGAAGTGGCGCTGCTGGCGCTGGCCGAGGAAAACGGCTGGCCGCTGCACTTCTACGAAGCCGAACAACTGGCCGCAGTCGACGTGCCGCATCCATCCGAGACCGTGCGCAAGTACACCGGCACGCCATCGGTCAGCGAAGCGGCGGCGCTGCTGGCCGCCGGACCGAATACGCCGATGACCGCGCTGGTCGTCGAAAAACATAAACACAAAGGGACGGACGGCCGCAACGCCACCGTCTCCATCGCAAGGAAAACACCATGAGTGGAGCAGGAAAAATCATGCTGGTCGGGATTGGTCCCGGCAGCGTAGAACACATGACGCAACGCGCGCGTGACGCCATCGCCGAAGCGGATGTGGTGATCGGCTACGTCACCTACATCAAGCTGGTGGCGGATCTGATCGAAGGCAAGGAGATCATCCGCAAGTCGATGACCGAAGAGCTGGACCGCGCCATCAGCGCGCTGGAAGCGGCGCGCGCCGGCAAGAAGGTGGCGCTGATTTCGTCGGGCGATGCGGGCGTCTACGGCATGGCCGGGCCGACCTATGAAGTGCTGTTCCAGTCCGGCTGGACGCCGGACGATCCGGTGCAGGTGGAAATCATTCCCGGCGCCTCGGCACTGAACAGCTGCGCGGCCTTGGTTGGCGCGCCGCTGACGCACGACTTCTGCGCGATCTCCTTGTCCGACCTGCTGACGCCATGGCCGACCATCGCCCGCCGCCTGGACGCGGTGGCCATGGCCGATTTCGTGGTCGCGCTGTACAACCCGAAGAGTGGCCGCCGCACGCGCCAGATCGTTGAAGCACAACGCTTGTTCCTGCGCCATCGCCGTCCGGACACGCCGGTGGCCATCGTCAAGAGCGGCTACCGCCGTCGCCAGAACATCGTCTTCACCACGCTGGATTCGATGGCGGAAGCCGACATCGGCATGCTCAGCACCGTCCTGATCGGCAACAGCAATACCTTCGTGCGCTACGGCCTGATGGTGACGCCGCGCGGCTACGCCAACAAGTACGACATGGAAGAGGGCGGCGCCACGCGCGAAGGCGAGAAGGCAGGCCGTTCGCTGTCCACCGGCCTGCTGGGCTGGCTGGAGACGCTGCAAGCCGAACACGCGGCCGGCGACAGCATCGAGACGCTGGCTGCGCGCCACCGCCTGCCGGCCGACTACATCCGCGACACTTTGAATGAACCGGTGGAAGCCGAAGCCGCCGCCAGCGAGGAGAGCGAAGCATGACTGACGCCGTGATCAAGCCGAAAATCGGCAATTACTACCGCCACATCCTGATCTGCACCGGTCCGCGCTGCGCCCAGGACGGCGCCTCGCAGGCGCTGTTCGACAGTTTGGGCGACAAGTTCAAGGCGGCCGGACTGAACGAAGGCGAGTTGCGCGTCAAGCGCAGCCGGGTCAGCTGCTTTGCCGCCTGCAAGGGCGGTCCGATCATGTGCGTGCAGCCGGACGGCACCTGGTATTACAACGTTACGCCCGAGAATATGGACCGCATCATCGACGACCACCTGTGCAATGGCAAGCCGGTGGAAGAGCTGGTCTTCCACCAGGCGGGCAACACGGATTTTGAGCGATAACAAACGGTCGGCGTGCGGAATCTAGGGTCCCAAGCCAAAAGTGAGCTAAACTTCTACTTTCGCCGAACACATTTGGAGTTTTAATAAAATGGCATCAGTCAACAAAGTCATCATCGTCGGCAATCTGGGTCGCGATCCTGAAATTCGCTACATGCCTAGCGGTGATGCGATCGCCAACATCGCCGTGGCGACCTCGTATAAATCGAAAGACCGTAACACCGGTGAGCAGAAAGAGCTGACCGAGTGGCACCGTATTTCGTTCTTCGGCCGTCTGGCGGAAATCGTCGGCCAGTACCTGAAAAAAGGTTCGTCGGTCTACGTCGAAGGCCGTCTGCAGACCCGTAAGTACACCGATAAAGATGGCGTAGAGAAATACGCAACCGACATCATCGCGGAAAACATGCAGATGCTGGGCGGCCGCGCAGGTGGCGGCGACGCCGGCATGGATGACGGCAACAGCTACGGTGGCGGCGGCTACGAAGCCCCACCACAGCGCCAGGCGCCAGCCCCGCGTCCACAAATGGCGGCCCCGGCACCAGCACCGCGCCCAGCCCCACGTCCAGCACCGAACTTCTCGGATATGGATGATGATATTCCGTTCTAAAGCAGCTTAGCTTTGGAAAGTAAAAATCCCCATAACTCTTTGAATTTATGGGGATTTTTTACATTTTAGAGCAAGTAAAAGCGTCAATATAATTGGTCTATAATCGCTCTATAATTATCTATAAAGATAAGACCATGTCCCACTCGCCAGAATTGTTCCATCGACCGGAGCTTGCGGAGAGGATTGCCCGGCAAGTGTTGACTGTCGCAGTCGGCAGTGCCGCCAGTTCAGGGGTATTTCTCGCCGCGCCGCGGCGCACCGGTAAATCCACATTCTTACGCGAGGACCTGAGGCCGGCTTTTGAACGCGCTGACGCTCTCGTCGTTTATGCAGACTTGTGGGCCAACCCTACGGCAGATCCAGGCGAGGTGATTGTCGCGGCTATTCGGGCGATGCTGGCGACCAATGACGGTGTCGTCATGCGCCTTGCCAAAGCTTCCGGATTGAGCAAGATCGCTATCGGCGGTGCCGTCAATTTTGATCTGGATCGCGTAGGATTAAGCAAAGATATCTCGTTGACCGACGCACTTGTCGCGCTATCGGATGAGATCGAGCAGGTGATTGTCCTGGTCATCGACGAAGCCCAACACGCGATAACGACCGATGCCGGTATTGCCGCCCTATTTGCGCTGAAGGCGGCGCGTGATGAATTGAATAGTACGCATCATCATGGCTTGCGGCTAGTTTGTACGGGTTCAAATCGAGACAAGCTGGCAATGCTGCGCAATAGTAAGGACCAGGCATTTTATGGGGCGCCGATGGTCGATTTCCCGATGCTCGGCAAGGACTTCATCGCGTGGTTTTGTGAGAAAGCGGCGTTGCCGTTTCCGCTGCCGCCAGAAAGAATTTGGCCAGTCTTTGTGGCGGCCGGTTACCGCCCGGAGTTGCTGGGCGCCGCCGCCGATACGCTGCGGTTCAATTTCGACGTCAGCGCCGATACGGGGCCAGACAGGTTCGTTGACGCAGTAAGTCAGCTGGCGACGGAAATGAACCAAGTGCAGCGCAAGGTCATCCGTAGTTTGACGCCTATTCAGCAGGCAGTCCTACGGGTAATGGCTGTCACGGGAAGCAACTACGCGCCGTTTGAGGCTGCGACGATGGCGCTTTATCGGAAGGGTCTGCTTGAAGTAGCCGAGGATGACGTTAAAGTAGATGTGCCAAACGTTCAACAAGCGCTGATCGCGCTTCAGGAAAAGAAATTAGTCTGGCGCGCCGCCCGTGGCGTCTATGCCATTGAGGAGCAAGCGGTGACCGATATTCTCGCTTCAGACGGTCTGCTAACAGGTCTGGAACCCGCGTCAGAGTAGGTGGTCCGCCCCAGGTGGGAGCCGACCACCTAGCCGGATTATTTGCAGACGTAGGCCTTGCCGATCCACTCGCTGGTCATGCTCGTGCCTTGCTGCGACCCGACGATGTCGGTGGCTTTCCGGCGCTCAGGCCGACAAATACCGAGTCGGAACCGAGTGATTACTGGGCCGCCTGGCTGGCCAGCACATTGCCCTTCTTGTCGACCAGCTCGACCTTGAGGATTTGCGCCTGCACCACTTTCTTGCTAACGTCGGCGTCTTGGACGTAGCCGTACACCACCAGGTGCATAGACTCGTACTTGCTGCGCAAGCCTTCGATCACGCGCGCCTTGTCTTCTTCCGGCACGTTGAGGTAGCGGAAGCTGGCGCCGTTGTTGAAGCCGATCTTGTAACTGCTGTTGTCGCCGAAGTAGCGGTACGAGCCTTTTTCCCATATCGACGAATCGAGCGGGAAGCCTTTTTTCTCGAAGTCGTACTTCTGCACCGGGCTGGCAATCTCCAGCTTGACGTAGCGCTGTTGCGCTGCCTGCGCCACACCCGCGTCGATCTTCACTTTCAACGCTTTCAGCAGATCGCTTTTTTTGAATTCGTCGGAGGCAGTGGCGTAGTCGCGCGAGTAGCTGGTGGCCACTTCGTTGTAATCGATCGGCATGCCGGCTACGCCGAGGTAGGCGAACATCAGCTGGTTGCCGCTTTCGATGTCGGTGTAGCTGCTGGCCGGCGTGTTTGGATCGCCTTTCGGCAGGGCGGCACGCGCTTGCTCTTTGGCTTGTTCTGCCATGACAGCGGGTTTGGCGGCGTCGGCCAGGTTCGGCTTGGCGTCGGCGCCGGTCGGTGCGGTGGCGGCCTTGTCGCCGCAAGCGGCCAGCAGGGCCAGCGTCAGCAGGCTGGCGGCAGGGAGGATACGGAGTGAGTGGCGCATGATGGTTCCTTGATCAAATAAGAGTGGGTTCAAGCCTTGGCGGCCAGGAATTGGATGGCGCTGCGGCCGGCCAGGTACAAGCTGGCCGCCAGCGACAGGTAGCCGCCGATGCCGACGGAGATGGCGCGCATGGCTTCGCGCAGCATTTCGTTACCGACGCTTTCGGCCATGCGCGCGCCCTGGCCACCGCCGAACATGCTGGCGGCGCCTTGCGCCTGCTTCAGGCCGTCGCTGATGCCGAGGTAGACCATCAACGCCACCAGCAGCATGAAGGCCAGCGGCAGCAGGCCGCCCAGGTAGGCGCGCTTGTCTTTCCAGACTTGCGGCGCCAGCGGGGCGATCAGGGCGACGATGCACAGGAAGGCGTAGATGCCGCCACCGCCGCCGCCACCGGCGTCGCTAAAGCTGGTCATCAGTGTGGCCGGCGAGTTAAGCACGCCGAGAATTTTCCAGAACGACAGTCCGATGCGGTAGCTGGACGAGATCTGGATCGCTATGGTGTTGAGGAAGAACCAGCCGGCCACCAGTGCCGCCATGGCGACCAGTGTCGGCACGCCGAAACGCGCGGTCAGGCCAGCGGCCAGTTCGCCGCCCTTGGCCTTGGCTGCTTGCATCGCCAACTCTGCCTGTTCCTTGGCCAGTTGGGTGTCCGCCACCGGGACCACCGTCCGCAAGGCGCCGGCGTCATCGATGTCGGCTTCGACCACCAGGCCGACCTTGGGCGGCATATCCGACTTCCAGTGAGCCTCCAGCGTAAACGGATGCTGTACGCCGTCGATACTCAGCAGGCCGGGGCCGGCGTTGGTGTCCCGCAAAATCTTGCCGCGTTTTTTCATGATGCTGTTTCTCCTCTCCAGTTTCAGTGCCGCACACGCAGCCTGTCGCGGTGTTATTCGTAGCCTTGGAGAGCACGGTTCAAATTATTTTTTGTTTTTTGTATGTTGCCAAAAGATGATGATCTGACCCTATAATGTTTCTCATGATTACCAATCCCATCGTCATAAAATCCCGTCGGAGGCCGGCTTGAGTACGCCTACGCTGGCTCCCAGCGAACTGCTGGCGGCCATGGCCGGTGGCGACCAGCGCGCGCTCGACGCGCTGTATCGCGGCTGGTCGCGCAAGGTGCGGGTGTTTGCCCATGCCAGGCTGCTGCGTTGTGGATTGGATGCCGACGCCATCGCCGACGAGGTCACGGTGGATGTGTTTCATGATTTGTGGCGGGCGCCGCTGCGCTACGACGGCCGCATCGAATTCGCCAGCTGGCTGCTCACGCTAACGCGCAACAAGACGGTCGATCAGATTCGTCGCCACGGCAAGCGTCAGGCGGCGGAAGTGTTGCTGGATGAAGAGGGTGAGCTGGAGCAGGCAGCCGCCACCCACCTGGAGATGATGGCGCCCAGTCCGATGGTGTTGCAGGAGAATGCGCAGCGCCGCTCGGCGGTGATGAATTGCTTGCGCCGGCTGCGCAATCCGCTGCAGCGCGAGAGCCTGACGTTGTGGGCGTTGGAAGATTTGTCGGTGGTCGAGATCGCCCGCATTCAGGGGACGGTGGAGGGGACCGTCAAGAGCCGGCTGTTCCATGGCCGGCTCAATTTGCGCCAGTGCCTGGAGCGCTGGTTTGTACAGGAAGGTGGCCGTCATGGATGAGCAACAACGTTTGCTGGAGCGCTTGCCCGATTACCTCACTGGGCACGTCACCGGCGAGGATGCGGAGCGTATCGCGGCGTTGCTGGCTACCGATGCGGAATGGCAGGCGCAGGCCGCCATGCTGGATGATGTGCGCGGCGCCATCGCAGCGCAGATCGCGGCCATGGATAGCGATACCGGACTTGATGAACTGCATCGCCGCATCGCTGCCGCGCCGGCAGCCGAGGCCGACACCGCTGCGTCGCCACAGCAGTTGCAGGAGCCTCAGTCTGCACAGCCGCAGCGGCCGGCCAAGCCGCCACGCAACGCCTGGTGGCAGCGCCTGTTCGATCTGCGCCTGGTGCCGCAGTTCACGCCGGCCATCGTGGCGTCGCTGGTGGCGGTATGCGCGGCGCAGGGCTGGATGCTGGGCCACGCGCCCGACACCGATGTGGTCTGGCGCGACGCTCCGCTCAACGTCGCCGCACCGGCCGCCAACTTGCAGGTACGCTTCGCCGCTGACGCCAGTCTGGCGCAGGTAGAGGCCGCGCTGCTGCAAGCCCATGCCCGCATCGTCAGCGGGCCGCAGGGCGGACAGCGTTATCTGCTGCAAGCCGAGGACGCCACCGCCGCGTTGGCGCAACTGCGGGCCAACGCCGTGGTGGCCGAAGCCAGCATAATCCCGCCCGGACCGGCGGCGCCGCAACCCTGATGCGCGGCCGGCTGCTCGTCTTGTTGCTGGCTGCCGCCGCTGGCATCGGCGCACCAGCAGCGGCAGCCGAGCGCTACGCGCTGCTGGTCGGCGTCTCGGCCATGCCGGCCTTGCCGCGCAGCGCATGGTTGAACGGACCGCGTTACGACGTGCCGGCCATGCGCAGCGCGCTGCTGGCGCAAGGATTCTCCGCTACCCATATCATCAGCCTGGCCGACGGTGTCGACGGCGCGACAGCACCGACCCGCAGCGCCATCCTGGCCCAGCTGGCGCAACTCGGCAAAACGCTACGACCAGACGATGTGCTGGTGCTCTACTGGTCGGGCCACGGATTGCTGATGCCGGGACAGCCCGGTGTGTGGCAAACGCCATCCGGCCAGCAAGTGCATCTGCTGACGCGTGACGCCCGCATTGATGCGCATAGCCGGCAACTGTCCGGCAGCATCAGCAGCGCCGACATCGGCCGCACCATCGATGCGCTGGCGGCGCGGCAGGTGCACGTGGTGGCGCTATTCGATAGTTGTTATGCGGCTGGCAGCACGCGCGGCGATCCGGGTCTGGCGTGGCGCGGTCTGTCCAGCGCAGCGCTGGGATGGGCGCCACGGCCGGCCAGTCTGGGCGGCCGGCGTCCAGCTAGCGAACGTGCAGACATGCCGCAGCCGGATAGCGTGGTCTCGCCGCATGAGCGGCCGTTGTTCATCGGCTTCTTCGCCGCAGAGCCGCAGCAGCGCAGTGCCGAAGCGCTCAGCAGCGACTACGCCGGCCAGGCACGCGGCATCTTCACGCGCGCGCTGATTGCCGGTTTGGGCGATAGTCCGGCCAGCTATCTGGCATGGGCCAGCGCCACCAATCAGCACTACCGTGAGGCGCTGGACGCCCGACAGTTGCCGGCCAGCGCCCGGCCGTCGCCGGTGTATGCCGGCACCCTGGAGCAAGCGTTGTGGACGGCTGCCGGTGCGCCGGTGTTATGGCCGGTGCGGCAGGATGGACGCGGCTGGTATGTGCCTTATGGCCGTCTTGATGGCTTACAGGCGGGCGACCTGCTGCAGCGTGGCGCCAGCACCTGGCGCGTCACCGACGTCGGCTGGGGCGAGGCAAGGCTGGCCGTCGCAGACAGCGCGGCAACAGCCGGTGACGGTGCTAGCAGGTTGCTGGCCAACACCACACTTGACGGCGGTAGCACTGGCCTGCAACGGACCGGTGTGGCATCGACCGGCGGCTGGGCTAGCCGGCTGCCGGCCAACACGGCGGCTGCCAGCACCGCGTCTGGCGGAATTTCCGCCGGCGCGTCTACGGTTGCCATCCTCGGACGGCAGGGCGGCGCGCGGGCGGTTAGCGTCACGCTGCCCGGTCGTAGCGCGGTGCGCTTGCGCCTGGCGGATAAGGAATTGCCGGCCTTGCGGGCCCGCGCCGCCAGCATCGCCGCCTTGCTGGCGCTGCCATCGACCGCCGCCGCCGCACCGCTGCTGCAAGCGCGCATTGAGATTCAGGCACCCGGTCAGGCCGCCATCAGCCTGCCGTTTGCCGATCGCGACCTTGGCCCGCTGACGCCTGGTACTCGCCTGCGTGTGGTGGTGGAAAACGGTGGCGAGGATTCGGTCGATGCCGGCATTGTGCATCTACCGTTGAGCGGCCCGGCCACGCGCGTATTTCCGCCGTTTGAGGGCGACAGCAACCGGCTGCCGCCTGGCACGCCGGTTCAGATCAGCCGCTTTGAACGCGAGTTCGAGGTTACGGCGCAGGGGGCGGCCGGTGCGCCGGAATGGCTGGCGCTGGTCGCCGCGCCGGCTGTCAGTGGCGCCATGCCGCGCCGTTTCGCGTTGCTCGATGCCTTGCGCAGCAACCTTGCCGCGCCGGCCGAGCGTGGCGCTTCGCTGGCGGCCGGGCACAATCCAGATCAAGCGCAGGTGGCGCGCGTCAGTTGGCGCGTGGCGACAGGAGGCGGGCAATGAAGCGAAGCTTGCTGGCATGGGCCGCGTGGCTGTGTGTGGCGACCGCCGGATTGCCGGTCACGGCGCAGACATCGGCAGTGGCGTCTAATGCGGGCCCCTCCAGCGGTAGTTGCCACCCTGCTGCTGACGAATTGCTGGCGAAAGGCGATAAGGCGTTCGGAGAAGAGCGCTATCAGGATGCCATTCCATCCTTCGAGGAAGCGCTGCGCCTGTGCCGCGCGGCCGGCGATGTACGCGGCATCTCGGCGGCCCTGCTGGAGTATGGCCAGACGGTCCATCACCTGAACCGCTATGCCGACAGCGAGGCGGCGCTGCTGGAAGGCTGGGCATTGCGCCAAAAGATCGACAGCAGCGCAACACCGGACGGCGATCCCGACCGCGAAGGCGTGCACTATCCGGCAGAGCTGATGTACCTGTACCGCCAGTCCAGCCGTTTCGATCTTGCCTGGCAGTGGGGAGAAATAGCGCTGCGCGTCAAGGCGAAGTCGGAGGGCACCCGCACCAGTTCTTATGGCACCTTGCTGTCCAACCTGTCCGGCATCACGCTGATGACGCGTGACTATGCGCGCGGCCTGGTCTACGCCAAGGAGGCGATGGATATCTGGGAGCACACCTCCGGCACCGACAGTACCGACCACGCCTGGGGCATGCGCGACGTAGGCGTGTTGCTGCTCCGCCAAGGCAAGCAACAAGAGGCTTACTACTATCTGGAGCGCGCTTACCGCATCCGCCTGGCCGCTTTCGGTCAGGACCGCACTGAGACGCAGACCAGCACGCAAGACATGGCGGCCTGGTACACCGAGGCCGGCAACGATGCGGCGGCATTGACCTTCGCCGAACAGGGACTGGCCAGCGCGGTGCGGCGCTTCGGTCCCGAGTCGGTGAATTCCACGTATGCGCTGTCGCGCGTGTCGGCCATTCACCTGCGGTTGGGCGAGGCGGCACAGGCAGCCAGCGAGGCGGAACAGGTGCTGCGCATTCGTCGCGCGACCTTGGGCGAGCACCATGCGCAAACCATCAGCGCCTGGCAGGATGTAGCGAGCGCGCAGTTAGCGAATAACCGTTTGGGCCGCTCGGCAGCCGCAGCGCAGGCGGGATTTGACGCTTGCCGTGCGATGCCGGGTGGGATTGCCGCCTCGTGCGTCTGGCTCCAGCTGGCCCACGCCAAGGCGCTGCTGGCGCTGGGGCAGGCGCAGGCAGCGCTGGACGAGTCCGAACGTGCCGCCGCCGTGGCCCGGGCCGCGCAGGGAGAGTTGGGCGGTGATGAGCGTGTTGCCGCCATGCTGCGGGCGCAGGCGCTGCTGGCGCTGGGACGCTACGAGCAAGCCGAGAGCACACTGGCAGAGCTGGCGCAGCGCGTGGCGGCGTTGCCTGATCCGATGGCCAATGGCCAGACTGAAGTGGATCTGGCGCTGAATGCGGTACGTGCCGAACGGGCTGGCATCGATGCGCAGGCCTTGTCTGTGCTGGCCGAACGTGTTGGCGTGCTGGCGCAGCAGTTGGCTGGACAGCGTGGTCTGTCACATCCCACATATGCCAATGCGCTGCTCGATGCCGCCGCGTTGAATGCACGCGGTCCGGATCTGGCACTGGCGCGTCGGCAAAGCGCGCGCGCCATGGCGATTGGTCTGGCTAACCGCGCTACGTTGTTACAGGCGCGGGCGGCCGCGCAGTTGAGTGCGCTCGATGACGGCAATCAGGCTGTGTTTCTTGGCAAGCAGGCGGTGAATGCCTTGCAGTTGGCGCGCGAGAATATCACTGGCTTGCCGGTCGAGCAGCAGCATAGTTTTGTGCAGTTGAAGCAGGTAGCGTATCAACAGCTGGTTGATCGCTTGTTGGACCGGCGCCGCATCGGCGAAGCGGAAAGCGTGCTGGCGATGGTGGAGGAAAACGAATTCCACGATCTGGTGCGCGGCGCCGACACCAGCGCCGACGGCCGCCAGGATGCCCGCGTTGCGCGTCTCGGTTTCGATGGCATGGACCAGTTGGCGCAGCAGCAGTTTACGGCGCGCGCGCAGGCGTTGGAGCAAGCCGCCCAGGCGTTGGCGAAGGCACGCGAGCATCAGGCGCAGGGCAGCGCAGGCGGCGCGGCGGAGCTGGCGACGGCGCAGGCCGACATGCAGCGTTTGTTGGATGATGCCACGGCAGCATGGGGCGATCCGTCGGTACCCAGCGCCGCCATCGCTGCAACAGCGCCGGCTGAGCCTTCGGTCGCAGCACCGGCCACCGTCACGCGCGCGGCGTTGCCGGTGGGGCGGTTGCAGCTGACTTACCTGGTGAGCGAACGCCGGCTGCGCATAGTGGTTCAACATGACAGCGTTGCGCGCGTGGTGACGCTGGATGTCGATGAGGCTGTGTTGGCTCGGGAAATCGCCACGCTGCGGCGGCTGGCGCAAGATCCGGGCAAAGATCCGCGTCCGCAGGCACAGCGGCTGTACAACCAGCTGCTGGCGCCGGTGGCGCAGGAGTTGTCGCAGGCGCGCAGTTTGAGCCTGTCGCTGAACGGCGTGCTGCGCTATCTGCCGTTCGCCATGCTGCACGATGGCCGTCAATGGCTGGTGGAGCGTTTGCCGCTACAGGTCGCCGGCGGCGCCGACTCCAACGATATGCCGGCCGCCGCCAACACCCCGGCGCGCACGCATTCGGTGGCGCTGTTCGGCCAAAGCCAAGCCACCGACGATCTGCCGGCCCTGCCATACGTGGCGCGCGAGTTGCAAGCGGTGAGCGCCACCGAGCGCGCCGGCCATATTCCCAGCCAGACCTATCTGGACGGCAGCTTCACCGCCGCCACGTTGGAGCACGCGTTGCAACGCGACAGCATGGTCCACATCGCCAGCCACTTCGTGCTGCGCTCGGGTCGCGATGATGGTTCCTACCTGCTGCTTGGCAACGGCCAGCGTCTCAGCCTGGCGGAACTGGCGCAGCCGCGCTTCCGCTTCACCGGCCTGGACCTGCTAACCCTGTCCGCCTGCGAAACGGCGGTGCCGGCTGGCGTCGACGCCACCGGCCGTGAACTGGCCAGTCTGGCCTGGCTGGCGCGCGAACGCGGCGCGCGCAACGTGCTGGCCAGCCTGTGGCGCGTGTCCGACCGTTCCACCGCCACGCTGATGACCGACTTTTACCAGGCGTTGGGACGCGGCGCCAGCAAGCCGGAGGCACTGCGTCAGGCACAATTGCGACAGATCGCTAGCGCGGCGGCAACCGGCGCCGGACGCGCACGCGGCCTGA
The DNA here is from genome assembly GCF_009857605.1 of Duganella levis. Lineage (GTDB taxonomy): Bacteria > Pseudomonadota > Gammaproteobacteria > Burkholderiales > Burkholderiaceae_D > Rugamonas > Rugamonas levis. Next base: position 179,682 of record NZ_WWCT01000008.1, read on the forward strand.
AACCGATCGACGCATCGGCGCCGGCGACGATGCCGGCCGGCACGCATAGCCATCCGTTCTACTGGGCCGGATTCACCATGCTGGGCAACTAAAAAACCATCCGCCGGATGCCGCGCCATATCTTTGGACAGGGGCGTCAACCGAACGCCTGATTCACCATTAAACTGACAAAATCACTTCCCGAGGTAACACCCTTTACACGAGGAAACCATGCGACTGCCACTGATCCCCCCATCTGAACTGAGCACCGAGCAAAAATCCCTGTACGACAGCATGCGCAAAGGCATCGCCAGCAACTTCAATGCGTTCCAGGTGGAGCGCGAAGACGGCGCCTTGATGGGCCCATGGAATCCATGGCTGCACGAGCCGGCTATCGGCAAGGCGATCTGGGATCTGACATTGGCCATGACCGCCAATGCCGTTCTGCCCGATAACGTGCGGCAGATTGCCATCCTGGTGGTCGGCGCGCGCTACGACGCTGCCTACGAGCTGTACGCTCATGTGGCGGTGGCCGAGAAGGAGGGCATGTCGCCCGAGCGCCTGGCGGCGCTGGTGGCGGACCTGAAGCCTACCGATTTGTCGAAGGAGGAAAATATCGCCTTCGATTTCTCGTATGCGCTGAGTCGCGGCGGCGTGCTGCCGGAGCCGCTGTACCGGCTGGCCATCGCAACCTTCGGCCAACATGGCACGAATGAGTTAATCTATCTGGTCGGCCTGTATGCGCTGGTCTCGACCACGTTGAACGGTTTCAACGTGCCGGTGCCGGAACGCGAATAAACGAGTCTCCCCTAACATCTCTTTTGAAGGAACATCATGAGTATTCAAGACAAAGTTGCTGTTGTTACCGGCGCCGCCAGCGGCATCGGCAAGGAAATCGCCACGGTATTTTTCAAGAACGGCGCCAAGGTCGTCATCGCCGACCTGAACCTGGCATCGGCGCAGGCGGCCGCCAAGGAACTCGACCCGTCGGGCGAACGCGTGATCGCGGTGGCGATGGATGTCACCAATGAAGAACAGGTCGATGCCGGCATCGCCGACGCAGCGGCCAAGCTGGGCGGCATTGACGTGCTGGTGTCCAACGCCGGCATCCAGATCGTCGCGCCGGTGGACACCTTCGCGTTCTCCGACTGGAAGAAAATGCTGGCGATTCACCTCGACGGCGCCTTCCTGACCACGCGCGCCTGCCTGCGCCTGATGTACGAGCAAAAACGCGGTGGCAGCATCATCTACATGGGTTCGGTGCACTCGAAAGAAGCGTCGAAGCTGAAAGCCCCGTACGTGACCGCCAAGCACGGCCTGGTCGGCCTGTGCAAGACCGTAGCCAAGGAAGGCGCCGCCCACGGCGTGCGCGCCAACGTCATCTGCCCCGGCTTCGTGCGCACCCCGCTGGTGGAGAAACAGATCCCCGAGCAAGCCAAGGAACTGGGCATCACGGAAGATGAAGTGGTCAAGAATGTGATGCTGAAGGAAACCGTCGACGGCGAATTCACCACCGTCGACGATGTCGCGCAAACCGCGCTGTTCCTGGCCGGTTTCCCGACCAACGCGCTGACCGGTCAATCGATCGTGGTCAGCCACGGCTGGTTCATGCAGTAATCAAAACACGTGCCGCACGCCCAGGTTGAAGGCGGCATTGCCGCTGCCAGCCTCGGTGTCGTTGCCCACCGTATAGCCAGCACCGTTGCGGTTGTTGATCTTGGCGTAGGCCAGATAGGTGCTGGTACGACGTGACCACGCATACGAGTAACCAAGCGCCAACTGGCTGGCGTCCTGATGCCATTGACGGTCGTCCTTGTGCAGATAGGACGTCATGACCGTGCCGCGCGCACCCACCGGGATGGTGGCGCCGATCAGCAGATCGCGGCTGTCGGTGGTCGGCTTGGGCGCATCCTTGTAACCGTAGGCGTTGGCCACCGGCAGCACCGCGCTGTTGAAGCCCTTATCCTGGCCGAACGCAAAGAACGCTTTCACGATATGAAAATCGTAGTTGGCGACGAATAGCGCGTTGTGGCCCAGGTCATGCGATACCGTCGCGGCGCCTGGCACCACGCTGTCGCTGTTGCGGTTGTTGTAGACCAGGCGCGCGTTCAGGTCGCCATTGCTGTAGGCCAGCGCCGCGCCGTACTGGCGGCCGGCCGACTGGTCGCCCTGCTGTTCACCCAGGCTGTAGGTGGCTTCGCCGGAAAAGCCGTATAGCGATGGCATCGCGTAAGCAATGGTGTTGCTGGTGCGCGTATTCGGTCCGGCCAGCGGGAACAGGTTCTTGGCGCTGCCCGCATAGCCCAGGCCGAATGGATCGCCGACTTCGCCCAAGGCCTTGTACATGGTGGTCTTCTGACGGCCCAGCGTCAGCATGCCGTAATCGCGGCTATTCAGGCCCACCAGCGACTGCCGGTTGGCGATGGAACCAGCGGCATCGGATTCGCCCGTATCCACCTTAACGCCGGACTCCAGGATAAACAGCGCACTCAGTCCGCCGCCCAGATCCTCGTTACCTTTGAAGCCCAGGCGGGAGGCCGAACCGACGCCGCTGGTCACCTTGTCCAGGTTACCGGCCGCGCCGCCACGTTCCGCCACCACGCCGGCATCGATGATGCCGTAGACCTGCACGTTCGATTGCGCTTGTGCGCCAGCGGCGATGGCGCCCAGCGCCACCACGCCGAATAATTTCTTCTTCATAGGCGCCCTCGCTTAGCCGCGGTACAGCGGGTTGCTGGCGACGTAGACTTCAATCGCGCCTGCGTCGAAGCCGGCTGGCGCAATCTTTTTCAGATCCACTTCGGTCACGTTCGGGTAGGTGTCGAAGTGCCAGGTGAAGCTTTTGCCTTGCTGGACGAACTGCACAGTCTCACCGTTCGTCACATTGACGTACCTGGTGCCTGCGTCGAGGTTGATGACGCGATCGCTGTAATTGTTACCGACCACTTGGCCGTAGTCGGCAGCATGGGCAGCGCTGATGGCGGCGGTGGCGATAGTCAGGGCAAACAGGGTGTTTTTCAGGGTGTTCATGGCATGGCTCCTTTGCGTTGAGAATGGAGCCAGTGTAGAGAACCGCCGCTGACACCAGCATGACGCTGCCATTACAAATTCATGACGCCATCATTGCAGAAAGATGGCAGCGAAAATGACCGAATTGTCATATCTCTGTCAGATTGCTGTCCCCCGGCTGCGACTAAAGTCAGGCTTTGGATTGCAACAAGGACTGATCATGAAAATCCTGGTGATAGAAGACGAACCCAAGGCCGGCGAATACCTGCGCACCGGCCTGACAGAATCCGGCTACGTGGTGGACCTGGCCTGCAACGGCAAGGACGGCCTGCACATGGCGCACGAATTCCGCTACGACCTGATCTTGCTGGATGTGATGATGCCGGAGATGGATGGCTGGGACGTGATGCGCCAGCTGGATAAATCGGCCGGCGTGCCGGTGCTGTTCCTGACGGCGCGCGGCACGCTGGAGGACAAGCTCAAGGGACTGGAGCTCGGTGCGGAAGATTATCTGGTCAAGCCGTTTTCATTTGCGGAACTGCTGGCGCGCATTCGTGTCGCCCTGCGTCGCGGCAGCCAGCAGCGCGCGGACGATATGCTGCGCATCGCCGATCTGGAGATCGACGTGCCGAAGCGCCGCGTGGTGCGCGGCGATCAACGCATCACGCTGACCAACAAGGAATTCGCGCTGTTGCAGTTCTTTGTGCAGAACCAGGGACAAGTGCTGTCCCGTTCCCTGATCGCCTCGCGCGTGTGGGACATGAACTTCGACAGCGACACCAATGTGGTGGATGTGGCGGTGCGCCGCCTGCGCCAGAAGATCGACGAACCCTTCGCCAAGCGCCTGATCCAGACCGTGCACGGCGTCGGCTATCGCTGCGAAGCGGAGGCGTGATGCGTCGCTCACTCGCCGCCCGTCTGGCGCTGCTGTTCGCCTGCCTGTCGTTTGCGGTGCTGGCGGCGGTTGGCGCGGTGCTGTACAAATCGCTGGCGCGACAATTGGCCGACCGCGACGATGCCGCGCTGGTCGCCCGCGTGGAACAGATCCGCACGCTGCTACAGGAGGCCGACCTGATTTCGCTGATTCACCAGAAGCCGCAACTGTTCGCCAATATGCTGGGCAATCGCGAAGCCTTGCTGGTGCTGCGCTTTGCCGGACAGGCGCCGCTGATCGAGGTGAATCCCAGCCGCACGCCGGTGCCGGTGGTGATGCCGGTGCGGACCAGTTCGCCGCTGGCGCTGACCGACGTCCAGCATGCGCAGGAACGCGATGGCATCCCGTTTTCAGTGCTGGCCATCTCGACCGCCATTTCCGGCTCGCCGCAAGACCTGGAAATCGTCGCCGGCCGCTTGATGACAGAACGCAGCCGCGTATTGAAGGCATATCGCAACGAGATCCTGCTGGTGGCGTCGAGCGCGGCCCTCCTGCTGGCCTGCCTGGCCTGGTGGGGCGCGCGGCGCGGGCTGCGACCGCTGCGGGCGGTGGCACGCCAGACCGCCGGCATCGGCGTGCGCAACCTGTCGACCCGCATCGACGCGCAGGACGCGCCGCGCGAACTGGCGCCGCTGATCGACGGCTTCAACGGCATGCTGGACCGGCTGGATCGCAGCTTCACGCAACTGAGCCAGGTCTCGGCCGACATGGCGCATGACTTGCGCACGCCGATCGGCAATCTGCTGGGCCAGACCGAAGTGGCGCTGGGCCAGAAGCGCGACGTCGCCTACTACGAGAAACTGCTGGGTTCCAATTTTGAGGAATTGCAGCGGCTATCCAAGATGACTGACAACATGCTGTTCCTGGCGCGCGCCGAGAACGCGGACAACGCCATCGCCCGCAAGCGCCTGCCGCTGGCCGATGAAATGGAGCGCATGGTCGATTATTTCGAGGGCGTGGCCGAGGAGCGCGAGGTGCGCATTGCGTTGCATGGCGACGGCATCGTCTGGGCCGACCAGACCTTGCTGCGGCGCGCACTGGGCAACTTGATGGCCAACGCGGTGCGCTATGCCGAGCCGGGATCGATCATTGTGCTGTCGGCAGTGGCGCATGCCGGCGGCATCGACCTTAGCGTCGAAAACCGTGGCCCGACCATTCCGCCGCAGCACCTGGCGCGCATCTTCGACCGCTTCTACCGTGCCGATCCGGCCCGTGCCGATTCGGCGACGTCCAGCGGCCTGGGGCTGTCGATCGTGCGCAGCATCATGACCCTGCACCAGGGACGCTGGCAGGCCACCAGCCAGGATGGCGTGACCCGCTTTACACTGCGCTTTCCGCACGAGCCGGCGTAAGCGGCGCGGCCTCGGTCTCAGCTTCGCAGCGGTAGCCAACGCCGTGCACGGTATGGATCAGGCGCATGGCAAACGGCGCGTCGATCTTCTGGCGCAGGCGGCGCACGGCGACGTCGACCACGTTGGTGTCGCTGTCGAAGTTCATGTCCCAGACGCGCGAGGCGATCAGCGAGCGCGACAACGCCAGTCCCTGGTGCTCGACGAAGAAGGTCAGCAGCGTGAATTCCTGGTTGGTCAGCGTAAGCCGCTGGCCGGCGCGGGTTACCCGCCGCGTCAGCACATCGACATGCAGGTCGGCGATGCGCAAACCGTCTTCCGGCCGGCCGTGGTTGTTTCGGCGCAGCGCGACGCGGATGCGCGCCAGCAGTTCGGCGAAGGAAAACGGCTTGCCCAGGTAGTCTTCGGCGCCCAGTTCCAGGCCCTTGAGGCGGTCGGCCAGCTCGTCGCGCGCCGACAGGAAAATCACCGGCGCGGCCGGCGACGGGCCAAGCTGCCGCATCACTTCCCAGCCGTCCATGCCGGGCATGCTCACGTCCAGCAGGATCAGGTCGTAGTGCAGGGTGGTGGCCAGGTGCAGGCCGTCCTGGCCGTTGCGGGCCAGATCGACCACATAGCCCGATTCGTCCAGGCCGGCACGCAGATAGTCGCCGGTCCTGGGGTCATTTTCGATCACCAGGATTTTCATCGGAGGCGGCCGCAGTGACTCAGCCGACTTGCGCGCGCGGATCGTCCAGGTGCTGGCGGGCGACGTCGTAGCGCACGCCCTGGCGGTCGAGGATGCGGACGTTCTGCACCACGGTGGACAGCGCGGTCAGGAAGGTCGCGGCCTGCTCATGGTGCAGGTAGGCGGCCTCGTCGGCCCAGCCTTCCACCAGATGGAAGGCGTTCGGATCGGTCAGGTCCGGCGCAAACGCGTAATAGATACAGCCCGGCATCTTGCGCGCCGCCGTCATGTCCGGGATCACGGCGTCGATGAAGGTCTGGCGGTCGTCGGGATGGACGCGGTAGTAGGCCGCCACCACGATCTGGGTCGGCAGATTCTTGTCATGGTCGGCGACGGACTGGCCGTGGTCGGGAAATTGGGCGCTGTAGTTGGTGCTTTCGGTGGTGTTCATTGTTGCTCCTTTGAAGTAAAACGGTTGGGTTAAGCGACTTCCACCATCACCAGCTCGCTGTCCTGCAGGGCGATGATGTGCGTGGCTTCGACGCCGAGGATCACCGCGCCGTCGCCCATCGTCATGATTTCGCCGTCGATGTCGATGCGGCCGGACGCCACCACCAGATAGGCCTGGCGTGCCAGGCCGAGCGGATGGCGCAGGTAGTCGCCGGCCTTCAGCATGGCGCTCAGCACGCGGGCGTCGGCGTTGATTGGCAGCGCCGCCTCGTCGCCGGGCAGGCCGCTGGCCAGCACCGTGAAGCCGTTGCCCGGCTCGCGCGGAATAGGCCGCGTTTCCCAGCGCGGCTCGGCGTCCGGCGTGCGCGGTTTCAGCCAGATCTGGTACAGCCGCAGCGGCACCTTGCCGTGGTTGGCTTCCGCATGGCGGATGCCGGTGCCGGCGCTCATCACCTGCACTTCGCCGCCGTGCAGCAGTCCTTCGGAGCCGAGGCTGTCGCGGTGCTGGAGCACGCCATGGCGCACGTAGCTGACGATTTCCACCGCGCGGTGGCCATGCATGGGGAAGCCGGCGCCGACGGCTACCTCATCATCGTTCCAGACGTAGAGCGGGCCGAGCGCGCTGTGCTCCGGGTTGCCTTGGGGATCGACGCGGAAATGGTAGCTGGCGCGCAGCCAGGGCAGGGTATTGCGGTCGAGCGACTTGTAGCGGCGATGTAAAAGCATGGATTCCTCACTAACGAGGAATCCAGTGTATTTTGTGCAGCCCGCTGTGTAAATTGGGAGAAAGTGGAATCACTATCCATGTAGCTGCACAATAAACGCGTTCTGCTGTCATCTATTTGTAATCCTTGCGTCATGGCTTGGTCACCCTCTGGTTTTTATAGTGGGGACTAATTAACCCAAGGAGAAAATGATGGCTGATACACCGGAAAATTTACACCGCAGGAATACCCTGCTTCAGGCTGTGCGCTTGTCCGTGGCCGGCACTTTTGCCGCTTCCGGCGCGGCCGCGCTGGCTAGTCCCGCCGCGCCGGATGAGGCAGCGGCGGCGACCGCCGAGAAAGCCATCGATACGCTGGAAGGCACGTATGGCACGCACAAAGGCCAGCGGCGCAACCATACCAAAGGCATCGGCGCGATGGGCACCTTTGTCGGCAATCCGGCGGCGGCGGCGCCGTACTCGCGTTCGCTGCTGTTTTCGGGGGCGCCGATTGATGTGGTGGCGCGCTTCTCCATCGCCGGCGGCAATCCCAAGGTGGAGGACAAGGAGAAAAGCACGCGCGGACTGGGGCTGGAGTTCCGTCTGCCGGACGGCGGCATGCATCACATCACCATGCTGAATACGCCGATGTTTTTCGCCCGCATGCCGGCCACCTTCATTGCCAAGTTTGCCGCCGTCAAGCCGGACCCGGCCACCGGCAAGCCGATGCCGGAGAAGGTCAAGGCGTTCAACGCCACTCATCCGGACGCCGCATCGCAAACCATGTTCCTGACCGAGCACAATCCGCCGCCGAGCTATGCCAACAGTGCTTTCTACGGCATCCATACCTTCAAGTTCGTCAACAAGGCGAATCATGTTACGCTGGTGCGCTGGCGCTTTGTGCCGCGCGATGGCGAGAAAAGCCTGAGCGATGCGGAAATGGCGTCGGCGCCGGATGATTTCCTGTACGCGGCGCTAACCGAGCGCCTCAAGCACGGGCCGGTCAAGTGGGACATGCTGGTGGCCATCGGCGAACCGGGCGATTCGGAAACCGATCCGACCGTGCTGTGGCCGAAGGAGCGCAAGGAAATCAACGTCGGCACGCTGACGCTGACCTCGGCCGCGCCACCGGAAACCGCCGCCAGCAACCGCATCAATTTCGACCCGCTGGTGATGGCGGACGGCATCCTGCCGACCGAAGATCCGATCCTGCTGTTCCGCTCGCCGTCCTACGCCTATTCGTACGCGCGGCGCCAGAGCGAAGGCTGAACGCAAGCGGCCCCGCCGTTGTCCCGGCTGGGCCATGCTTCAGCCATCAGGCTTTAGCTTGCAGCAGCTCGACTTGTCGCGAGGCCAGCAGCGGCACGGCGCGGCCGACCACCAGCGACTGGTAGTGGGCGGACTGGCGGTGCGCTTCCAGTGCCGCGTCGTCGCGGTAGTGTTCCAGCAGCAGCAGGCTGTGCGGCGAATCGACGCCCCGGTAGATTTCGTAGCCGAGGCAGCCTGGTTCGGCCAGCGTCTGCGGCCGCACTTCGGCCAGGATCGCCATCACCTCGCCGAGGTTGCCGTCGGCCGGCTGCCAGCGCGCCACCACCGTGATCACCCCGGCGCTCATTGCGCTGCTCCTTGCAGGGCTTTGACGATTTCCTGCGCCATGGCGCTGCTGGAACCCGGATTCTGGCCGGTGATCAGGCGGCCATCGACCACCACGTTTTCCTGCCAGACGGCGGCGGCGGAAAAATCGGCGCCTTCAGCGCGCAGCGCGGTTTCCAGGTTGAACGGCACGTCGGCCTGGGCGTAGCCGGCTTCTTCGTCATTCGAGAACGAGGTCAGCTTGCGGCCGTAGACCAGCGGCGTGCCGTCGTCCAGCTTGACGCCGAGCAGGGCGGCCGGACCGTGACAGACGGCGGCGACGATCTTGCCGGCATTCCAGGCGCGCAGCACGGCGGCTTTGACGTCGGCGTCTTGGGCGATGTCGACCATCGGGCCCAGGCCGCCTGGGAAGAAGATGGCGTCATAGTCGCGCACATCCACTTCCGACAGCTTGCGGCTGTGGTTCAGGCGGCGGATGGCGGCGCTGTTGCGGAACGCCAGTTGCGACGGGTCGGCGGCGTCATAGCCGTCTTCGGGAATCGCACCGCCCAGCGGCGAGGCGTATTCCACTGCAATGCCGGCGTGGTCCAGCACTTCGTATGGGTGGGCGACTTCCGGGAAGAAATAGCCGGTGGCGCGTTTGTGTGGGCCGATTTCAGCGGCGTTTGTCAAAATAAACAATACGTGTTTGGTAGTCATGGCAAGCTCCTGTTTGGTTTATTGTCCGCAGTGCGTCGCGGTTGAACTAACTATAGGAGTGTCTGGCCCGTCCCGGTAGATACTGCTAGGATGACGCAATGTCAAAAAAATTAATACAATCATGAGTGACCCGTCACCGATCCTCGATGAATTGCGGGCCATGGCGGTGTTTGCCACCGTGGTGCGCAGCGGCAGTTTTGCCGCCGCCGCGCGTGCGCTAGGCCTGACCCGCGCCGTGGTCAGCCATCACATCCGCGCGCTGGAAGCCAAGCTGGGCGTGCCGCTGGCGCAGCGCAGTACCCGCAGCTTCAGCCTGACGCCGGCCGGCGAAGCTTTCCGCGTGCATTGCGAAAGGCTGCTGGACGAGGCGCACGATGGTATTCGCGGCATGGAGTTGCTGCGGGCCGAGCCGCGCGGCGAGGTGCGCATCACCTGTTCGCACCACTTCGGCAGCAAGCGCATCCTGCCGGCGCTGCTGGAATTCCGCCGCCGCTATCCGGCCATCCGGCTGCATGTGTCGATGAACGACGCCAATGTCGACCTGGTGCAGCAGGGTATCGAGCTGGCGGTGCGGGCCGGGCCGTTGCCGGATTCGTCGCTGGTGGCGCGGCGGCTGGTGCGCGAGCCGACCATGCTGTGCGCATCGCCGGCCTATCTGCGCCGCTACCGCGCGCCGCTGACCACGGCCGAACTGGAGCAGCATCGCTGGGTGGTCTATCCGCCCACCCAGCGCGGCCTGACGGTGCGCGTCGACGGCAAGGAGATCCAGGTGCCGGTGCGTGGCGACGTGGTGACCGACAGCGCAGCGTCGCGGCTGGCGTTTGTGCTGGCCGGCGACGGTATCGCGCGCCTGCCGGCGTATGACGCCGCCGCGCTGCTGGCTTCGGGCGACCTGGTGCGGGTGTTGCCGGAGGTTGAGACCGCGGCGCTGGAGATTTTTCTGGTCCACTCGCAGCGCATCGGCCCCAGCGCCCGGCTGCTGCGCGATTTCCTGCTGGCGGCAGGGCCGGACGAGGGATGAGCAAGGGGAACATTTCCGGAGAGATAATCAAAGTAGGGCAATCATGGCAGCCAGTTAACAGCTTTACATGAATTTACGTGGTATTTGGGTGATAATTTCCTTCCGGTAATTTGTTTCCATGTGGGAATTTGATAGTATTTGCTGACCCCTTCTGCTTTTCCTGCGAGACCGCCATGTCCCTGTTTTCCCGCCACAGTCGTTTAGCTGTACCGCTGACCTGCATCGCCGCATTGCTGAGCGCCTGCGGCGGCAGCACCACCGATAGCACGGCCAATACAGCCCAGTTGCAGGCCGCGCCGCTGGCCACTGCCACCACCATCCTGCAGCTTGATCCGGCCACGTTGCCGGAAGCCGATGCGCAGCAGTTGGCGGTGCCGGCGTTCCACATGGCGCCGGTGTTGCTGGAGACGCCGACTGACGCCGCCGCCGACGCGGCCGCGCCAGCCACCGTGCATACGCAAACCGTGCCGACCGAATTTCGTGGCATCAGCTCGCGCCGCCTGACGCTGCAAGGCTTGCGCCAGGTGCAAGCGGCCCGTAGCCTGAGCGCCGCCGACAGCGCCAGCAGCACCGACAGCAGCGCCGCGCCGCTGGCCACCACCACCACGGTGGCGACCTACACGCCGGCGCAGATCCGCGCCGCTTACGGCCTGCCGACGCTGCCGGCCAGCTACACCGGCCTGACCGCCGCGCAGGCAGCCCAGCTCGGCGCAGGCCAGACCATCTACATCGTCGACGCCCAGCACAATCCGAACGTGGCAGCCGAGCTGTCCGCGTTCAACACCAAATTCAGCCTGCCAGCCTGCACCACCAAAACGGTGGCCACCACAGCCAGCCTGCCGCTGGCGACCGCGTCGTCGTCGGCCTGCGAACTGTCGGTGGTGTACAGCACCGCTGCCGGCGGCATGACCGCCACCGCGCCGACCTATGATTCCGGCTGGGCCACCGAGATTGCGCTGGACGTGCAGTGGGCCCACGCCACCGCGCCGCTGGCGCGCATCGTGCTGATCGAAGCATCCAGCTCCAGCTACAACAACCTGCTGGGCGGCATCAAGCTGGCCAACGCAATGGGGCCGGGGATTGTGTCGATGAGCTTTGGCGGCAGCGAGAGCAGCGGCACCAGTTCGGCCGAGAGCGCGTTCGCGGCCAGCGGCATGACTTATCTGGCTGCCACCGGCGACTCCGGCGCCGCCGTATCGTGGCCGTCGTCGTCGGCCAAAGTGCTGGCGGTGGGCGGCACCACGCTGACCTACACCGGCGGCACCCGCTCGGAAGTGGTGTGGTCCAGCACCGGCGGCGGCGTCAGTGCGTATGTGGCGACGCCTAGCTATCAAAGCACTGCCGTGCCCGGCATGGGCAGCGCGGTGCGCCGCACGGTGGCCGACGTCGCCTTCAACGCCGACCCTAACAGCGGCCAGTACGTAGCCGTGATCGCCTCCGGTAGCACCACCGTCAAGTGGGCCAGCGTCGGCGGCACCAGCCTGGCGACGCCGCAATGGGCCGGCCTGATCGCCGTCAGCAATGCGCTGCGCGCCGTCAACGGCAAGGCCGCGCTGGGTGCGCCGCATGTGGCGCTGTACACCAATATCTCCACCGTGCCGGGCACTTACGCCAGTACGTTCGCCGATATCACCAAGGGCAGCCACGGTACGTGCTCGGCCTGTAGCGGCGAAGTCGGCTACGATCAGGCCACCGGCCTGGGCACGCCGAACGCCACCGCGCTGCTGTCGACCTTGTCCGGTTTGACGGTGCAGACCGCGCCGGTGGTTGCCGCCGCCAGCATCAGCGGCAAGGCCGGCACTGCGTTGAGCTTTACCGTGGCGGTGACCGCCAGCAATGCGGTGACCTACACGCTGAGCGGCGCGCCGTCCGGCATGAGCATCAGCAGCGCCGGCGTAGTCAGTTGGGCGACGCCGGTGGCCGGCACCTATAGCGTGACCGTCACCGCCAAGGACAGCAAGACCGGCTTGAGCGGCCAGGGCGTGTACACGGTGACGATTGCGGCTGCCACCAGCACGACTACTACTACCACCACGACCACCGCCGGCAGCGGCCCGGTCATCAAGGCCACCACCATGAGCGGCGTCGCCGGCCGCGCGCTGAGCGGCACCATCAGCATCAGCGACGCCACCAGCAAATCGATCTCGGTCAGCATCTCCGGCGCACCGCTGGGCATGAGCTTCCAGGTCAGTGGCATGCAGATTGTGGCCAACTGGGCCTCGCCGCAGACCGGCAGCTATACGCTCAAAGTGGTCGCCACCGACGGCAACGGCGCCAGCGCTTCGCTCTCGGTCCCAGTGACGGTGAACGCCCGCTAAGCCGCACCAGCACTCAGCTCCAGCCCGGCCTCGCGCCGGGCTTTTTTACGTCTGTCCCTCCCAAAGCGGGATGGCGGGGGTCTGCGGACAGCGCTACATTCTGTTATAGTTCTGCAATAATTGGTCTGACCAATTGTGTTTTGGTCAGGCCATAATTACATATATGTACTATTAACAAGTAATAAATTAAGCAGTAAGCAGCGCCTGTTGACGGGGCTGTCCTCCTCACTCTCACTACACGCTACCTATGTCCAAAGACAAATTCAGTCCGTCTCGCCGGACGATACTCATGGCGACTGCAGCGGCCGTTCCTCTCGTTTCCGTGCCGGTCTACCGCGCTGCCCGCGCCGACGGCCTGGAAGGCGTTGAACTGGCGCAGTACCAGCCTGTCTTCTTCTCGGCAGCCGAATGGCAATTCCTGCTGGCCGCCTGCGACCGCCTGATTCCGGCCGAAGGCCGTGGTCCCGGCGCGCTGGAAACCAATGTGCCGGTGTTCATCGACCAGCAGCTGCACAACGGCCTCGGCGACGATGTCTACATGGCCGGTCCGCACAAGACCGACGCGCCGCCGACGCTGGGCTTCCAGGGCACCTTCACGCCGCAGCAGTCCTACCGTACCGGTATCAAGCTGGCGCAGCAAGTCGCGCAGCAGAAACACGGCAAGCCGTTCGAGCAACTGGCGCCGGCCGACAAGGACGCCCTGCTGACCGCGCTGCAAAAGAACGAGATCGTGTTTGCCGACCTCGGCGAACCGGGCCTGAAGGCGTCGTCGTTCTTCAACCAGATGCTGGGCGACGCCAAGAACGGCTATCTGGCCGACCCTATGTACGGCGGCAACAAGGACATGAAGGCCTGGGTGGCGATCGGCTTCCCCGGCGCCCGCGCGGCATACACGGAATGGGTCGACCAGCACAACGTGAAGTACCCGTTGGGTCCGGTCAGCGTCAGCGGCAAGCGTGCTTAAAAAGAAGAAAGTTAAAAATGCCAAACATCACTAACGACGAAGTAGACGTCGTCATCGTCGGCCTCGGTTGGGCCGGCTCCATCATGGCCATCGAACTGGCCAAAGAAGGTCTGAAAGTACGCGCGCTGGAGCGCGGCCCGGACCGTCCGCCGGAAGATTTCGCCTACCCGAAACCAGCCGACCAGTACGCCTACGCGATCAAGAACAAGGTGTTCGCCACCCCGCGCGACGCCGCGCTGACGGTGCGCTACAACGACAGCGAAACCGCGCTGCCGACCCGCAAGTGGGGCGCGTTTGCGCCCGGCACCGGTGTCGGCGGCTCCGGCCTGCACTGGACCGGCGTGCTGATCCGCCCTACCACCACCGACCTCAAGCTCAAGACCTACGCCGACCACGCCTACAAGCGCGGCTCGCTGGACCCGGACATGCGCATCAAGGACTTCCCGTTCACCTGGGATGAGATCGAACCGTTCTACGACAAGTTCGACAAGATCTGCGGCCTGTCCGGCAACACCGGCAACCTGAAGGGCGTGATCCAGCCGGGCGGCGATCCGTTCGAAGGCCCGCGTTCCAGCCCGTATCCGCTGCCGGCGCTGCACGACACCTACAACAGCTCGCTGTTCGCGGCCACCGCGAAAAAGATGGGCTACCATCCGTTCCCGAATCCGTCGGCCAACGTCTCGCAGGCGTGGACCAACCCGTACGGCGCACAGCTGGCGCCGTGCAACTACTGCGGCTACTGCTCCAAGTACCCGTGCCTGAACTATTCGAAAGCCTCGCCGCAGACCACCATCCTGGACGTGGTCAAGCGCATGCCGAACTTCAGCTACCGCGCCAACGCCAACGTCATCCGCGTCGACCTGCATGCCGACAAGAAGACCGCCAAGGGCGTGACCTATATCGACGAGAACAAGAATGAAGTGTTCCAGCCGGCCAAGATCGTCATCCTGTCCAGCTTCCAGTTCGCCAACGTGCGCCTGATGATGTTGTCGGGTATCGGCCAGATCTACAATCCGCTGACCGAGACCGGCACCATCGGCCGCAACTACGCCTTCCTGAGCAATGGCGACGCGACGCTGTTCTTCAAGGACAAGCACTTCAACCCGTTCGCCACCGCCGGCGCCACCGGCGAAATGTTCAACGACATCTCGCCCGGCAACTTTGAAGACGGCATCAAACTGGGTTTCATCGGCGGCGCCAAGATCCACAGCTCGCAAGCGACCGGCGCACCGATCGGCACCTCGCTGCCGAAGGGCACGCCAGGCTGGGGCAAGGGCTGGAAAGAAGGCATGGTCGACTGGTATGGCCGCTCGATGAAAATCGGCATCACCACCACCTGTCAGTCGTACCGTGGCCACCACCTGGACCTCGATCCGAACTACAAGGATCCTTGGGGCCAGCCGCTGCTGCGCATGACTTTCGACTGGCGCCAGAACGAACTGAAACTGCAACGCTATCTGCGCGACATCGTGCTGGGCATTGCCAAGGAACTGGGCCCGGACTCGATCAGCGAAAACTTCCTGGCGCTGGATTCGCACTGGGACATCACCAAGTACGTGTCGACCCACAACGTGGGCGGCGCCATCATGGGCGATTCGCCGCGCGACTCGGCGCTGAACCGCTACCTGCAATCGTGGGACGTGCACAACGTGTTCGTGCCGGGCGGTAATGCCTTCCCGCAGAACTTCCAGGCCAATCCCACCGCGACCATCGGCGCCATCACGCTGTTTGCCGCGGAAGCGATCAAGAACCAATACCTGAAAAACCCTGGCCCGCTGGTGCAAGTATGATGAACAAACTGACGCAATTCCTCACCACGGCAGTGCTGGCGCTGGCCGGCGCCGCTGCCAACGCGGCGCCTGATCAAGCGTTGATTCAGCGCGGCGAATACCTGGCGCGCGCCGGTGACTGTATCGCCTGCCACAGCGCGGCCGGCAAGCCGGCGTTTGCCGGCGGCTTGGCCATCGACAGCGGCCACGGCATCATTTACTCGACCAACATCACGCCGGACAAGCAGCACGGCATCGGCACGTATTCGGAGAAGCAATTCGCCGACGCCGTGCGCAAGGGCGTGCGCGCCGATGGCACGCACCTGTATCCGGCCATGCCGTACACCAGCTACGCCAAGGTCAACGATGCCGACATCAAGGCGCTGTACGCGTTCTTCCAGTCGGGCGTGAAGCCGGCAGCGTATGACCCGCCGGCTACCAAGATGAACTTCCCGTTCAATATGCGCTGGGGCATGGGCGTGTGGAACTACCTGTTTGCCGACACCAAACCGTTCGTGGCGCAAGCCGGCTGGAGCGACAAGGTCACGCAGGGCGCGTATCTGGTGGAAGGCCTGGGTCACTGCTCCAGCTGTCACACGCCGCGCGGCTTCGCGATGAACGAGAAAGCCGGCAACAGCGGCCAGGAGAAATTCCTCGCCGGCGGTGAGCTGAACGACTGGCCGGTGCCATCGCTGCGCGGCCTGCCGCGCTGGAGCGAAGCGCAGATCGTCGACTACCTGCAAACCGGCCGCAACCACGGTTCTGCGGTGGCGGGAGAGATGACGTCGGTGGTCGAGCACAGCACCTCGCAGCTGCAGGACGCCGATCTGCAAGCGGTGGCGGCCTACCTCAAGCAGTTGACGCCGGTGCCGCCACGCGGTCCGGCCGTCAAGCCGCAGGGCAAGGAAGAAACCGCGCGCAAGCTGACGGCCGCCGTCAACCTGACGCTGGGCGAACGCCTGTACCTGGACAACTGTGCCGCCTGTCACTTTGTGAACGGCAAGGGGGCCAGCCGCGTGTTCCCTGAGCTGGATGGAGCGACCGTGATCAATGCGGACAATCCGACCGCGCTGGTCAACGTGGTGCTGCACGGCGCGCGCACGCCATCGACCGAGAAGGCGCCGTCGATCCTGGTGATGCCAGGCTTCTCGCGCCGCTTGAGCGATGCCGAAGTCGCCTCGCTGGCGACCTTCCTGCGCCAGGGCTGGAGCAACAGCGCCGACAGCGTTTCCGAACGCGACGTCGCCAAGATCCGCGCCAAAGCAATTCAATAAGCCTCACTCACACTCGCCCGGCACGCGCCGGCGAGTGCCTGCCTTATAAGCTTTTCGCCTTTGTGAAGTCGTTTTTATTCGTTTTGTTTCACATTAACGAATCGTATGCTGGCGTCTATCGCCATCAACGCACAAAGGTGTTTCATGTCAGAACCTGTACCCGATCTGCCGTCTGCCGGCGGCGTGCCGCCCGCCGTCGCGTGGGAGTTGTTTTCCAGCGGCCGCGCCTTGCTGGTCGATGTGCGCACCGCCGAGGAGCGTAAATTCGTCGGCCATGTGCCGAACAGCCTGCACGTGCCGTGGGCCACCGGCACCGCGCTGACCCGCAATCCCCGCTTCGCCCGCGAGCTGGAAGCCAAGATCGGCGGCAAGGATACGGTGGCGCTGCTGCTGTGCCGCAGCGGCAAGCGTTCGCTGCTGGCGGCGGAGGCGGCGGCCAAGGCCGGCCTGACCAAGGTCTTCAATGTGTTGGAAGGTTTTGAAGGCGAAATCGATGCGCAGCAACATCGCGGCAAGGCCGACGGCTGGCGCTTCCACAGCCTGCCATGGATACAGGACTGACGCCCATGGCCACCTTCGACATCAGCGGCATCGTGCAATCGCTGCACGACGCGCGCCACAGCTGGCGCCAGGCCCAGAGCCGCAACAGCGAAGCCGGCAACCGCGAGTTTCCATCGCGCGATGCCTTGTCCTCCATCCTCGATTGCCTGAAGGGCGTGCTGTTCCCGATGCGCCTGGGGCCGCCCGACCTGCGCCAGGAAAGCGAAAACTTCCACGTCGCCCACGCTCTCGATGCCTCGCTGCACGCCTTGCTGCATCAAGTGAAGCGGGAGCTTGCCTACAACGCCAACTTGCGCGGCGAGGCCGGCCGTCCAGTTGATGAAGCGGCGCTGGCCGCGGTGCGCGCCTTTGCCGCCGCCTTGCCCGCCATCCGTACCTTGCTCGATAGCGATGTGCTGGCCGCCTACCAGGGCGATCCGGCCGCGCGCAGTGTCGATGAGGTGCTGCTGTGCTATCCCGGCGTGCTGGCGATGATTCATTACCGGCTGGCGCACCAGCTCTACACGCTGGGCTTGCCGCTGCTGGCGCGCATCGTTGCCGAGCTGGCGCACAGCGCGACCGGCATCGACATCCATCCCGGCGCGCAGATCGGCGCCGGCTTCTTCATCGACCATGGCACCGGCGTGGTGATCGGCGAGACCGCCGTCATCGGCGAGCGGGTGCGCGTCTATCAGGCGGTGACCTTGGGCGCCAAGCGCTTCCCCACCGACGCCGAGGGCAATCTGCAAAAAGGTTTGCCGCGCCACCCGGTGGTGGAAGACGACGTGGTGATCTACGCCGGCGCCACCATCCTCGGCCGTATCACGCTGGGCAAGGGCGCCGTCATCGGCGGCAATGTGTGGCTGACACATGACGTGCCAGCCGGCGGCCGCGTGGCGCAGGCCGAGTCGCGCGAGGGTGCTTTCGCCAACGGCATTGGTGCCGCATGAGTACCGGCGTGTCGTGCGCGCTGGCACGCAGCTTCGGCCTCGGCGTGCGGCAACTGCGCGAGGCGCAGGGCTGGTCGCAGGAGCGGCTGGCGGAAAACTCCAACCTCAACCGTTCCTACATCGGCGAAATCGAGCGCGGTGTGGTGATCGCCTCGCTGCTGACGGTGGAGAAACTGTCGGCCGCTCTCAACCTGTCGCCGGCGGCGCTGCTGACGCATGGCGAGAATTTACGTCAGACCGCGTCGGCTTGATGGCTATAGCCTGTTGAGCCCGGGCGGCTGGCACCGCACACTATTCCAGTTACTTTCTTTAACTAATTCAGATCGGAGTCACGATGTCGGCAACAGTTGGTGGGACCACGGCGCTGGGCGATAACGCCGCGCGGCAATTAGCAAACGCAACCAAGACCGCTCCCCAGCTGTCGACCATCAGCCCGCGCTGGCTGACCCATCTGCTGCAATGGGTGCCGGTCGAGGCCGGTATCTACCGCCTCAACCAGGTGAAGAATCCGGAAGCGATCAAGGTCACCTGCACCGCGCGCGAGGAAGAGAACCAGCTGCCGCGCACCTATGTCGATTACGAAGAACATCCGCGCGAGTTTTTCCTCAATGCCGTCTCGACCATCCTCGACGTGCATACCCGCGTGTCCGATCTGTACAGCAGCCCGCATGACCAGATCAAGGAACAACTGCGCCTGACCATCGAAACGATCAAGGAAAACCAGGAATCCGAGCTGATCAACAACCCGGATTACGGCCTGCTGGCGCAAGTAACCGATGAGCAACGCATCTTCCCGCTGACCGGTGCGCCGACGCCGGACGATCTGGACGAACTGCTGACCAAGGTGTGGAAAGAGCCGGCCTTCTTCCTGACCCATCCGCTGGCGATCGCCGCGTTTGGCCGCGAGGCGACCCGCCGCGGCACGCCGCCGCCGACCATCAGCCTGTTCGGCTCGCAGTTCATCACCTGGCGCGGCATTCCGCTGATTCCGTCGGACAAGGTGCCGGTGGCCGATGGCAAGTCGAAGATCATCCTGCTGCGCGTGGGCGACAAGCGCCAGGGCGTGGTCGGCCTGTTCCAGCCGGGTTTGCCGGGCGAACAGAGTCCGGGCCTGTCGGTGCGCTTCATGGGCATCAACAACCACGCGATTTCGTCCTACCTGATTTCGCTGTACTGCTCGCTGGCGGTGCTGACGCCGGACGCGCTGGCCGTGCTCGATGACGTGGAAATCGGCAAGTACCACGACTATCCAGACACCTATAAATAAGGCGCGCCGTGAGCCATCCAACTCCTTCTCTGCCGGTGGCGTCAGCGCCGGCCGGCGCACCGTTCGATCCGGCGGCGCTGGCGCGGCTGGCCAACGAGCTGTTCCAGGCGTCGCCGGGGGCATCGGCTTCGCCTGCGCTGGGCGCAGCCGGG
>NZ_WWCT01000090.1 GCF_009857605.1 Duganella levis
AAGTAGGTAGCTTAACCGCAAGGAGGGCGCTTACCACGGTAGGATTCGTGACTGGGGTGAAGTCGTAACAAGGTAGCCGTATCGGAAGGTGCGGCTGGATCACCTCCTTTCTAGAGTTTGCAGGTTCTTCGGGACATGCCAAGTGCTCACACTTATCTGCTGTATCGTTCTTTAACAATCTGGAAGAAGTAAAGTTTTATTAGGTGTGTGTCGACAGATACACGCCTGGGTAGTAAAACTCATCATCACAAAGTAGTAAATGCTTAGAACTATAGCCGTCAAGGTTATAGGGACAAGTGAATAAGTGCACATGGTGGATGCCTTGGCGATTACAGGCGATGAAGGACGTAGTAGCTTGCGATAAGCTGCGGGGAGCTAGCAAACAAGCTTTGA
>NZ_WWCT01000091.1 GCF_009857605.1 Duganella levis
TGCCTGTATTCGTGGTACCCATAGGGGGATTAGCTCAGCTGGGAGAGCACCTGCTTTGCAAGCAGGGGGTCGTCGGTTCGATCCCGTCATCCTCCACCACTACCTGTTTTTACGTAAGCGACGTTGAAAAACAAGCGTTTAGGTAAAAGCAGTATCGTTCTTTAACAATCTGGAAGAAGTAAAGTTTTATTAGGTGTGTGTCGACAGATACATGCCTGGGTAGTAAAACTCATCATCACAAAGTAGTAAATGCTTGAACTATAGCCGTCAAGGTTATAGGGACAAGTGAATAAGTGCACATGGTGGATGCCTTGGCGATTACAGGCGATGAAGGACGTAG
>NZ_WWCT01000092.1 GCF_009857605.1 Duganella levis
GCTGGCGACGGCGCAGGCGCAGCACGCCACCACGCAAGCACAGCAGGCGAGCACGCAGGCACAGCAGGCAAGCACGCAGGCGCGCCTGCTGGCGACGCTGGAACAGCGCGCGGCCGACACCGAGGCGCGCCTGGCGCAACTGGCCCAGCAGCAGCAGCTGGACCAGCAACAGCAGCAGCAGCAGCAACAGCACCTGGCCGAGCTGGCCACCCGCGTCGACCAGGCCAACCACGCCACCCAGGCGGCGCTGGCGCAGGCGCACGCCCTGCACCAGCAGCTGCAAGCCGTGTACGCCAGCACCTCGTGGCGGCTGACCGCGCCCTACCGCTACGCCGGCGGC
>NZ_WWCT01000093.1 GCF_009857605.1 Duganella levis
GTAATCGCCAAGGCATCCACCATGTGCACTTATTCACTTGTCCCTATAACCTTGACGGCTATAGTTCAAGCATTTACTACTTTGTGATGATGAGTTTTACTACCCAGGCGTGTATCTGTCGACACACACCTAATAAAACTTTACTTCTTCCAGATTGTTAAAGAACGATACTGCTTTTACCTAAGCATCTTTTGCTTACGTAAAAACAGGTGGTGGAGGATGACGGGATCGAACCGACGACCCCCTGCTTGCAAAGCAGGTGCTCTCCCAGCTGAGCTAATCCCCCTATGGGTACCACGAATACAGGCAACTGGTAGGGCTGGTTGGACTCGAACC
>NZ_WWCT01000094.1 GCF_009857605.1 Duganella levis
GTTGATAGGTCAGGTGTGGAAGTGCAGTAATGCATTAAGCTAACTGATACTAATTGCCCGTACGGCTTGTCCCTATAACCTTGACGGTTATACGCATTTACTCTGATGATGAGTGGTGCTACCCCAATACAAAACTTTACTTCTCCCAGATTCGCTGTGGTGCCCAGTTGGCGGCGCCAGAGCACACAAGTCAAAGCTTGATGACCATAGTAAGTCGGTCCCACCCCTTCCCATCCCGAACAGGACCGTGAAACGACTCTACGCCGATGATAGTGCTGCAACCAGTGTGAAAGT
>NZ_WWCT01000095.1 GCF_009857605.1 Duganella levis
GGCGCGGCATGGTCGGCCGGTACCGGTGTCGGCGCCGGGGCTTCGGTGTCGGCCTGGCGCGGCATGGCCATGGCGACCGCCACGCTGTTGGCGACGGCGGCATTGCTGGTCACGGCGGTGCTGCTGGCGATGGCGATATTGTTGGCGACTGCTGCCGGCGGCGTGCTGACCGGCGGGCTGGCCAGATTGGTGGCGCCAGGGGCCGACGCGTCCTCGGCCGGCGGCGCGGCCGGGGTCACGGCGACGCTGGCGGCGGCTAGGTTGAGGCGGGTCGCGCTGGCGTTCAG
>NZ_WWCT01000096.1 GCF_009857605.1 Duganella levis
CAGAAGTAGGTAGCTTAACCGCAAGGAGGGCGCTTACCACGGTAGGATTCGTGACTGGGGTGAAGTCGTAACAAGGTAGCCGTATCGGAAGGTGCGGCTGGATCACCTCCTTTCTAGAGTTTGCAGGATTCTTCGGAATCACTTTCAAGCGCTCACACTTATCGACTGTAGACAATAAAAGAACAGCAAATATTGGGGCTGTAGCTCAGCTGGTTAGAGCACCGTGTTGATAACGCGGGGGTCGTTGGTTCGAGTCCAACCAGCCCTAC
>NZ_WWCT01000097.1 GCF_009857605.1 Duganella levis
GCCTGGGGAGTACGGTCGCAAGATTAAAACTCAAAGGAATTGACGGGGACCCGCACAAGCGGTGGATGATGTGGATTAATTCGATGCAACGCGAAAAACCTTACCTACCCTTGACATGGATGGAATCTTTGAGAGATTAGAGAGTGCCCGAAAGGGAACCATTACACAGGTGCTGCATGGCTGTCGTCAGCTCGTGTCGTGAGATGTTGGGTTAAGTCCCGCAACGAGCGCAACCCTTGTCATTAGTTGCTACGAAAGAGCACTCTAA
>NZ_WWCT01000098.1 GCF_009857605.1 Duganella levis
GCCTGGGGAGTACGGTCGCAAGATTAAAACTCAAAGGAATTGACGGGGACCCGCACAAGCGGTGGATGATGTGGATTAATTCGATGCAACGCGAAAAACCTTACCTACCCTTGACATGGATGGAATCCTTGAGAGATTAGGGAGTGCCCGAAAGGGAACCATTACACAGGTGCTGCATGGCTGTCGTCAGCTCGTGTCGTGAGATGTTGGGTTAAGTCCCGCAACGAGCGCAACCCTTGTCATTAGTTGCTACGAAAGAGCACTCTA
>NZ_WWCT01000099.1 GCF_009857605.1 Duganella levis
AGAGTGCTCTTTCGTAGCAACTAATGACAAGGGTTGCGCTCGTTGCGGGACTTAACCCAACATCTCACGACACGAGCTGACGACAGCCATGCAGCACCTGTGTAATGGTTCCCTTTCGGGCACTCTCCAATCTCTCGAAGATTCCATCCATGTCAAGGGTAGGTAAGGTTTTTCGCGTTGCATCGAATTAATCCACATCATCCACCGCTTGTGCGGGTCCCCGTCAATTCCTTTGAGTTTTAATCTTGCGACCGTACTCCCCAG
>NZ_WWCT01000009.1 GCF_009857605.1 Duganella levis
CCGCAGGCAGCACCGCCAGCGGTCGCAGCACCGCAAGCGCCTTCGGCTGCGTACACGCCGCCTGCCGCGCCGTCACGTCCTGCACCGTGGGAAGACATGCCGCCAGCCGCCGATGGCGGCGCGGCTGTCCTGGAAGCGCCGGTCCGCGTGGCGCCGCCAGTAGCCGCACCGCAGCAAGTCGCGCCAGCCCCGCAAGCCAGACAGCAAGCCGTTGAAGACGACGTGCCATCCTGGGTCACTGAATTCTCGGACGACAGCGCAGTCGCCGCACCAGCCTCGTCGCATCCCTACGCGCCGTCGCCATCGGCGGCCCAAGCGGGACAGCCTGAAGACCCGCACGCCATCGCCATGCCAGCCCGCGCCGCACCGGCACCCGCCAAGGCGCCGTACGCCTACGTGGTAACGCCAGTCCCGGAACTGAACTGGGATGGCAACTGGCCCGCCGTGGCCGCCGCTTTGCCACTGCGCGGCACCGCCCAGCAACTGGCCATGCAAGCCGAGATGGTCAGCTGCACCTTTGAAGGCAACGCCGCCGTGTTCACCCTGCGCGTGCCGATCGAAACCTGGCGCACCCCCGGCAACCTGGAAAAACTGACCACCGTGCTGACCGAACGCTTCGGCCGTACGGTGCGCGTCGATAGCGAACTGGGCGCCGTCTGGTACACCGGCAGCGCCGAGGCGCAAGCCTACCGCGACGCCTGCCAGCGCGCCGCCGAGGACATCGTCGCCAACGATCCTTTTGTGAACAGCATGATCCGCGAACTGGATGCCTGGGTTGTGCCCGGCACCGTGGTGCCGCCGCAGTTTAGTGCGGCAGCGGCCGGCTGATCGCCATCTTTAACTGAAACTCGGAGAACTCCATCATGATGAAAAACCAACTCGCCGGCCTGATGAAACAAGCCCAGGCAATGCAAGACAATATGAAAAAAGCCCAGGAATCGCTGGCGCTGATCGAAGTCGAAGGCCAGTCGGGCGCCGGCCTGGTCAAGGTCGTGATGACCTGCAAGAACGACGTCAAGCGCGTCTCGATCGACCCGTCGCTGCTGGCCGACGACAAAGACATGCTGGAAGACCTGGTCGCCGCCGCCTTCAACGACGCCGTGCGCAAAGCGGAAGCCACCGCCGCCGAAAAAATGGGTGGCCTGACCTCGGGCATGAACCTGCCGGCCGGCTTCAAGATGCCTTTCTAAGGAACCATGGCCAAATCGCTGGAATTCCTGACCGAGGCACTTCGCCGCTTGCCTGGCGTCGGCCCCAAGTCGGCCCAGCGAATGGCGTTCCACCTGCTGCAGCATGACCGCGAAGGCGCGGACATGCTGTCGCGCGCGCTGCATCAGGCCGTCAACGCCGTGCACCACTGCGCACTCTGCAATACCTTCACCGAAGAAGAAGTCTGCGACACCTGCAACGACGAGCAGCGCGACCGTCGCCTGCTGTGCGTGGTTGAGACGCCGGCCGATCAGCTGATGATCGAGCAGACGCTGACCTATAAAGGCCTGTACTTCGTGCTGATGGGCCGGCTATCGCCGCTGGACGGTATCGGTCCCAAGGACATCCATCTGGAAAAACTGGTGGCGCGTGCCGCCGACGGGCTGGTCACCGAAGTGGTGCTGGCCACCAATTTCACCAATGAAGGCGAAGCCACCGCGCACTACATCAGCGAGATGCTGAAGGCGCGCGGCTTGCACGTCAGCCGCCTGGCGCGTGGCGTGCCGGTCGGCGGCGAACTCGAATATGTGGACGCCGGCACCATCGCCCGCGCCATGCTGGACCGGAGAGCGACTTGAGCAAGAACACTTCCGGCCCCCTGGCCGGTATCAAGGTACTGGAACTGGGCACGCTGATCGCGGGCCCTTTTTGTGCGCGCATGCTGGCTGAGTTTGGCGCCGAAGTGATCAAGGTCGAATCGCCCGACGGCGGCGATCCGATCCGCAAATGGCGGGTGCTGAAGGATGGCACCTCGCTGTGGTGGTCGGTGCAGTCGCGCAACAAGAAATCGCTGACCCTGAACATGAAGCATCCGCAGGGCCGCGAGATCGCGCGCAAGCTGGCGCTGGAAGCCGACATCGTCATCGAGAACTACCGTCCCGGCGTGCTGGAGAAGTGGGAGCTCGGCTACGAACAGCTGAAGGCGCTCGATCCGTCCATCATCATGGTGCGCCTGTCCGGCTTCGGCCAGACCGGGCCGATGAAGGATTTGCCGGGCTTTGGGGCGATTGGCGAATCGATGGGCGGTTTGCGCTATGTATCCGGCCATGCCGACCGGCCGCCGGTGCGCGTCGGCGTGTCGATCGGCGACTCGGTGGCGGCCTTGCACGGCGTGATCGGCGCCATGATGGCCTTGCGTCACCGCGACGCCACCGGCGGCAAGCTGAAAGGCGAGGGACAGATGGTGGACGTGGCGCTGTACGAATCCGTCTTCAACCTGATGGAATCGCTGGTGCCGGAGTTTGACCATGCCGGCGTGGTGCGCGAGCGGACCGGCGGTTCGCTGCCGGGCATCGTGCCGTCCAATACCTACACCACCAGCGATGGCGAGAACATCGTCATCGCCGGCAATGGCGACGCGATCTTCAAGCGGCTGGTGCTGGCCATGGGGCGCATCGACCTGGCCGGCAATGCCGAGCTGGAGCGCAACGATGGCCGCGTCAAGCACACGCAGATGATCGACGACGCCATCCAGGCCTGGTGCGACACGCAGACCATCGACAGCGCGCTGACGGTGCTGAAAGCGGCCGATGTCCCGGCCGGCAAGATCTACTCGGTGCGCGACATGATGACCGACCCGCAATTCCTCGCGCGCGAGATGTTCGAGCAGCACCAGTTCGCCGACGGCACGCCGGTCAAGCTGCCGGCCATCTCGCCCAAACTATCGGCCACGCCGGGCCACACCAAATGGCTGGGCCCAACGCTGGGCCAGCACAACGACGAAGTCCTGCAATCCCTCGGCTACACCGCCGCCGCCATCGCCGCGATGAAGCAGGATGGGGTGTTGTAGACGAATTCGCGAGAGGTGGGTGATGCGGATCACGTCATGGCCAGCGCGGTTTGGCTGGCCAGCATGCGGTGGATGGTGTCGGGCGGCGAGGGGTGGCCGAGGTAGTAGCCTTGCACCATGTCGCAGCCGTATTGTTCCAGCAGCACCAGTTGGGCATCGGTCTCCACGCCTTCGGCCACCACCGCCATCTTCAGCCCGTGCGCCATGGCGATAATGGCGCGGGTGATGGCGGCGTTTTCGGAATCCAGCGGCAGCCCGCTGATGAAGCTCTTGTCGATCTTCAGCGCCCGCACGTCGAAGCGCTTGAGGTAGTTCATCGACGAGTAGCCGGTACCGAAATCGTCGATCGACAAATACACGCCAATGCCGCGCAGCTGTTCCAGCGTGGCCATGGTGGCGCGCGCGTCGTCCATCAGCGTGCCTTCGGTCAGCTCCAGTTCCAGCAGCTCGGCCGGAAGGCCGGTATCATGCAGCGCCGACAGCACAATCTGCATCAAATTCTCGTCCTTGAACTGCTTGGCCGACAGGTTGACCGCCACCCGCACCGGCGGCTTGCCCTGCGTCTGCCACGCCATCGCCTGCTGGCAGGCGGTGCGTAGCACCCATTCGCCGATTGGCACGATCAGCCCGGTCTCTTCGGCCAGCGGAATGAATTCGGTCGGCGAGATTACGCCGCGCTCGGGATGGCGCCAGCGCACCAGCGCTTCAAAGCCGGTGATCTGCGCGCTGGCGACGTCGATCTGCGGCTGGTACAGCAGGTACAGTTCGTCGTTCTGCAAGGCCTTGCGCAAGCCCACCTCCAGCTTGACGTGGCTCATGATCTGCATCGTCAGCGACGAACTGTACAGCTTGGCGTTATTCTTGCCGCAGTTCTTGGCGTGGTACATGGCGGTGTCGGCATACTTGAGCAGCGAGTTGCAGTCCTCGCCATCCTCCGGATACAGCGAGATGCCGATGCTGGCCGTGACGAAGATTTCGTGCGCGTCCAGCAGGAACGGCCGCCGCATGGCTTCCTTGACGCGGTGGGCGACGTTGAGCGCGTCTTCCACCCGCTCCAGGTCGGGAATCAGGATGGTGAATTCGTCGCCGCCCAGCCGCGCCAGGTTGGTGGCGGCTTCGGTGCGCGAGATCAGGTCGCCCGGCCGCGTGGTTTCGCGCAGGCGCTCGGAGACGGCCTTCAGCAGATGGTCGCCGACGTCGTGGCCCAGCGTGTCGTTGATGCGCTTGAAGGCGTCCAGGTCCATGAACAGCACGGCGAATTTCTTGTTGGCCTTGCGCGAGCGCGCCAGTTCGGCTTCCAGCGTTTCCAGGAAGGCCTGGCGGTTGGGGATGCCGGTCAGCGAATCGCAATAGGCCAGGCGGCGGATCTGCTCCTCGCTGCGCTTGCGCTCGCTGATATCGCGCACCAGGCCCAGCACCTCGTCCGGTCCGGTGGCCACCAGCCGCGCCTCGAAGTGGCGCACCGGCTGCGGCGCCGGATGTTCGCCCTGGCGCACGCGTGGCGCCGGTCCGGGCAGCGGCAGTTCGTAGTCCAGCGAGTGAATGTGCTGGGTGTCCAGCACCGTCTGCACCTGCTGCAGCATGTGTTCGGCGATATCGGCCGGCAGCACCTGGCTCAGGTGCTGGCCGACGCAGCGCTCGCTGGAAAAGACGCTGCTGGCCTCGTGGCCTTGTTCGTAGTCGAGGTAGTAGCCGTCCTTGTTCATGCGGAAGAAAGTGTCGGGAATGGCCGCCAGCACGGCGCGGTGCTGGGCGTCGGCGATGCGCAGGCGGCTGATGGCGTCGCTGGCGCGCAGTACGTACAGCACGCGGTGGCCGAGGATGGGCCAGTTGATCGGCTTGGAGACGAAGTCGGTGGCGCCGGCCTCGTAGGCGCGCGTGACCGATTCCAGCTCGTCGCCGCCGGTGACCATGATGATGGGTACGCTCGCCTGGGTTTCCAGCCGGCGGATTTCGCGGCACACGCTAAAGCCGTCCATGCCGGGCATGTCGACGTCCAGCAGCACCAGGTCGGGCGCCACGCTCTGGTAGCAGGCCAGCGCCTTGAGGCCGTCCTCGGCTTCGATGGCGTCCAGGCCGACCTGGGCCAGCATCTCCAGCATCAGCAGCCGCATGGTGGGATCGTCGTCGGCGACCAGTACCAGGCCGCGTTTGGGGGAAGTTGCCATGATCAGGTTTCCTTTTCCAGCATTGCTCCCAACGCCTGCCGCGCGGCCTGGAAAGATCGTTCCATGTCAGCCAGCAGGACAGCGGCGCCGGCGGTGGTTTCGTTGCGTCCCAGTTGTTCCAGTTCCTTGCTGCGCTGGGCCAGGGCGTTGGCGCCGACATTGGCGGCGCTGGATTTGAGACTGTGCGCCGTCTTGCGCAGTTGTTCGGCATCGTCGGCGGCGATCGCCTGGCGGAGGGTGTGCAGGTGGCCCGGCGTGTCGTTCAGGAAGGCTTGCAGCACGCGTTCCAGCAACGCGTCGCCGTTGGCCGGGCTGAGGGCGCGGATGTTATCCAGTGCTTGTTGATTGATCGGTTCGTCATCGGACGGCGGTTCGGCCAGCGCGGCCGACGGGGCTGGCACGCGCGGCAGGCTGATCCAGCGCGCCAGGGTCTGTCCCAGCGCTTGCTGGGTGTAAGGCTTGCTCAGGTAGTCGTCCATGCCGGCCGCCAGGCAGGATTCGCGGTCGCCTTGCAGCGCGTTGGCGGTGATGGCGATGATCGGCAGGCTGCGCGCGCGGCCGCGTTGCTGTTCGTGGCGGCGGATTTCGGTGGTGGCGGCGAAACCATCCATCACTGGCATCTGGCAATCCATCAGGATCAGGTCGAAATCGTCGGCCTGCACCGAGTGCAGCGCTTCCTCGCCGTTGCAGGCGCGGCTGACGTCCAGGCCCAGTCCCTCCAGCATTGCGCTGGCGACTTCGACGTTGACGGGATTGTCTTCCGCCAGCAGTACCTTGCGCCGTTTGCGCGCACGCGTACCCGGCACGGCGCCGCTGCTGACCGCGCTGACCGGCGGCGCCGTCACCGCCACCGCCATCGCATCGGCGACGCCGGGCAGACGCGGCGGCGGTGTTTCGGCCGCTGGCGCATCCACCACCGGCCGGCTGTCGCGGCCGCGTACCGGGGTGACGATGGCGTCGTACAGATCGCATTCGCGTGGCGGCTTGATCAGCTGGAAGGCGACGCCGGCGGCGCGCCGTTGCACGCCGTCGGCGGCGTTGCGTTCGGTGCTCAGCAACAGCAGGCGAGTCGGCGTCAGCGTGCTGTCGGCGCGGATGGCGGCCGCCAGTGCCAGGCCGGAGGTGCGCGGCTGCTGCATGTCGAGCAGTACCACGTCATAGGCCTGGCCGCGTGCCGCCGCCTGCCGCAGCTGGGACACGGCCTCGTTAGCGGTGGCGCTGGCATAGCTGATGCGCCAGGTCGCCAGTTGCCGCTCCAGCGCGGCGCGGCTGGCCGGATGTTCATCGACAATCAAAGCACGGATTCCCTGTGTTGCGGTGGATGGATCGTCGATATCGATACGACGTTTGTCAAAATTTACGGCAAACCAAAAGATCGATCCTTGAGTTAGCGCATGATCCACGCCTATAGAGCCGCCCATTAATTCCACCAGTTGCTTGGAGATTGCCAGGCCCAGCCCGGTGCCGCCGTGCTTGCGCGTGGTGGAACCGTCCGCCTGCGAGAAGGAATCGAAGATGCGCGCGCGCGCTTCGGCTGAGACGCCGATGCCGCTGTCATGCACTTCGAAGCGCAGGCCGACCGATGGCGCGTCTTCCTGCGCGACGACCACCTTGAGCGTGATCTGGCCGCTATCGGTGAACTTGATAGCGTTGCCGAGCAGATTGAAGATCACCTGCCGCAGCCGGTTGGGATCACCGCAGATGCTGAGCGGAATGTTGTAGGCGATGTCCAGCTCCAGCCGCAGCCCCTTGGCCTGCGCCTGCGGCGAGAACACATTGTCGATGTCGTCCAGCAGGTCGCGGAAATTGAAGTGGATGTATTCAACCGTCAGCTTGCCGGCTTCGATCTTGGAAAAATCGAGGATGTCGTTGATGATCACCAGCAGATGTTCGCCCGAACGCTTGACCATGCTGGTGTAGTGGCGCTGCTGTTCCGTCAGGCGCGTGGCCAGCAGCAGCTCGGTCATGCCGAGCACGCCATTCATCGGCGTGCGGATTTCGTGGCTCATGGTGGCGAGGAAGGCGCTCTTGGCCTGACTGGCGGCCTCGGCCGAATTCTTGGCTTTTTCCAGCTGCTCGGTGCGCACGCTGACCTGGCGTTCCAGCTGGTCGCGGTATTCGGCCAGCGCGGCGTCGCGGCCTTCCACCTGCGCCAGCATGTCGTTGAAGCTGTCGATCAGCGCGCCCAGCTCGTCGCTGCGCTGGTGGACGATGCGCGGCGTCGCGTGGCCGCGGCTGACCTGCTGGGCGGCGGCGATCAACTGGCCGACCGGCTCGGCGATGCTGCCCTTGAAGCGGGCCGCCGTCAGCAGCGCCATCATGAACGACAGCGCGGCGGCGGCGACGGCGGCGCCGAGGTTTTTCAGGATGTCCAGCCACATCCGCAACTGCGAACTTTCCAGCATCACCACGCCGACCTCCGTCTCGCCATCGCGCAGCACGCGATAGACGCGCAACGCTGGTGACCACAGCGGGCCGCTGCGTTCGGTGGTAAGGTCGGTGGCGTTGGTGGTGGCGTCCAGCTCATCCGGCCCGGTCTGCTTCTGGGGCAGGCGCGGCGAAGTGTAGCGCGCCAGCAGCTTGCCGTCGCTGCTGTACAGCGCCGCCTGCAGGATGTCTTCCTCGACCGCCAGCGTCGCCAGCGTCTGCTCGGCCTGGTGGCGGTCGACGTATAGCAGGGCGCTGCGGCTGTTGCTGCCGATGACGCCAGCCAGCGAGGAGAGTTGCTGACGCGAATCCTCGCTGTGACTGAGCACGGCGGTGGCGGCAAATGCGACGAATACCAGCAGCAAGGCGCTACCAGTGGACACCACGGACATGATCGTGAGCTTTTGGCTCAGACCGGAACGTTCAAAGTTGAACATCGCGCGCGCCTCTCAATAAATTCCAATAGGAAAAATATATGTATCTGGCACACTCGACATTGATCCTTGTCTAAGGCTGCACGTTTGCGCTGCCTCAAACAACATGTGCGCAGGCGTCGCAAGCTAGGGGGATGGAACGCAAAAAAATCCTGTTCGTGGCCGAGGCGGTCACACTGGCCCACGTAGGCCGTCCGTTGGCGCTGGCGCAGATGCTGGACCGCCAGCGCTACGACGTGCACTTCGCCTGCGCACCCGGTTACGAACGGTTCTTGCAGGGCAGCCAGCTCAGCAACTGGCCACTGACCAGCATTGCCAGCGCGCGTTTTCTGGCCGCGCTGGCGGCCGGCAAACCGGTGTACGACGCGCCGACGCTGGCGCAGTACGTGCTGGACGATATGCGGCTGTTGCAGGAGCTGCGGCCCGATGTAGTGATCGGCGACTTTCGGTTGTCGCTATCGGTCAGCGCGCGGCTGGTGCAGGTGCCGTATGTCAGCGTCATCAATGCCTACTGGAGTCCCTACGTGACGCAGCGTTACCAGGTGCCGGCGATTGCGCTGGCGCGCGTGTTGCCGATACCGCTGGCCGACAGCCTGTTCAACCTGGTGCGGCCGCTGGCGTTTGCCTTGCACAGCCGGCCGCTGAACCAGGTGCGGCGCGCCTACCGCCTGCCGTCGCTGGGGCGCGATCTGCGGCGCATCTACACCGACGCCGATTACGTGCTGTATGCCGATATTCCGGAGATGTTTCCGCCGAGTGATTTGCCGGCGTCGCATAGCTACCTGGGGCCGGTGATGTGGTCGCCGCCGGGCGAGTTGCCGGCGTGGTGGGATGGCGTGTCCGGCATGCGCGACATCATCTACGTCACGCTGGGCAGTTCGGGGCAGGGCGCCTTGTTGCCGCAGGTGCTGCAGGCGCTGGCGCCGCTGCCGGTGACGGTGATCGCCGCCACCGCCGGTAACGTTGACGTCGGCGTACTGCCGGACAACGCGCTGGTGGCCGACTACCTGCCCGGCGAGCTGGCGGCGGCGCGTTCGCGGCTGGTCATCTGCAACGGTGGCAGCCCGACCAGCCAGCAGGCGCTGGCGGCCGGCGTACCAGTGCTGGGCATTGCCGGCAATCTGGACCAGTATCTGAACATGGATGGCGTGCTGCGCGCCGGCGCCGGCGCCTTGTTGCGCTCGGACCGCTTGGCGGAAGAACCCTTGCGCGAGACGGCGTTGCAACTGCTGTCACAAGCTGAGCCGCGCGCGGCGGCGGCGCGGGTGGCGCAGCAATTCCAGCGTTATGATGCCGGCGCGCGGCTGGCAGGTTGTCTGGCGCGCATTCTGCAAAGATAAAAAAAGCGGACCGGCGCTGTTCCGCCGATCCGCTGCCAATACTGCTGCTGCGCTCAGGACTGCACTTTGCGGCGTGTGCCCAGCGCGAGGCCAGCAAAGCCCAGTCCGATCAGTGCCAGCGTGGCAGGTTCCGGAATCGTGGCAAAGCTCTGCGACGAGTCGACCTTCAGGAATGGCACTGTGGTGGGGGTGGAGCCGTCCCACATGGTGGTGGGGGTAAAGAACGACGGCACGTTGGTGGTGCCGGTGAATTTGTCGACAAAGATGGAGCCGGTAACCGCATCCAGGTACAGCGGATTCACATAGTCGAGCATGAAGCGCGAGTCGAACGAGCCGGTGCCGACCGCGCCGCTGGCGCTGAAACTGGAGGCGTTGAATACCAGGTGGCCGGACAGGATCAGGATGCCGTCGCCGTCGCCGCCGGCGCCGCCGCAACCGGTCGAGGTGCTGCCGGCGCCGTAACAGCGCACGGTGTTGGGGCCGTTGCCGGGAATGGCGCGGCTGCCGTCGGTGATGTTATCGAGGTAGATGGCCATGTTCTGCACGCCGGCGTGCAGCGGATCGACATCCATCGCCGCCGACTGGGTGGGTGGCAGGCCGAAGTTGATGGTGGTGGTGCTTTGCGCCGTCACCAGTTCCTGGAAGCGAACCAATTTGGTGATCTCATAAGTGGTGTTTAGCCCCGCCGGCGTCACGATGGCGGGGATGTTGCTGTTCGACATAGTACCGACCATCATTTGTGAGCGCAGTTCGGTCAAGTAAGGCGCGGTGGCGCCAGGACCGACGATGCGGCCGGGGATGAAGCCGCTGGACAGGCCGGTATCGGTGACGTTGGTCCACAAGTCGGCATAGGTGGTGTAGTTGCCCGTGCCGGTCGGGTCCAGGCCCAGTGTGGGGCCGGCGCTGGCGGTCAGTGGCGCCGTCAGCGCGCCGGCCAGGATGGCGACAGCCAGCGCGGGGTGATGGGTGTTCATGTGTGCTCCTTGAAAAGGGCCAGGGGAATCGAGGCCGTAGGTAAAAAATCAGTCGCAGCGATAGAAAAAGGCGGAAAAAAAGCGGGCCGGCGCTGTTCTGCCGATCCGCTGTCAATACCGCTGCTGCGGTCAGGACTGCACTTTGCGACGCGTGCCCAGCGCGAGGCCCGCAAAGCCCAGTCCGATCAGTGCCAGCGTGGCAGGTTCCGGAATCGAAGCGAAACTCTGCGACGAATCGACCTTCAGGAATGGCACTGTGGTGGGGGTGGAGCCGTCCCACATGGTGGTGGGCGTGAAGAACGATGGCACGTTGGTGGTGCCGGTCACTTTGTCGACGAAGATCGAGCCGGTGACCACGTCCAGGTACAGCGGGTCGACGTAGTCAATCATGAAGCGCGAGTCGAACGAGCCGGTGCCGACCGCGCCGGTGGCGCTGAAGCTGGCTTCGTTGAACACCAGGTGGCCGGACAGGATCAGCAGGCCGTCGCCATCGCCGCCCGCGCCGCAACCGGCCGAGGTGACGCCGGTGCCGTAGCAGCGCACGGTGTTGGGGCCGTTGCCGGGAATCGCGCGGCTGCCGTCGGCCAGGTTATCGATGTAGATGGCCAGGTTCTGCACGCCGGCATGCAGCGGATCGACGTCCATCGCCGCCGATTGGCTCGGTGGCAGGCCGAAGTTAATGGTGGTAGGGGTTTGCGCCGTCACCAGTTCCTGGAAGCGCACCACTTTGCTGATCTCGAAAGTGCTGTTCAGCCCGGCCGGGGTCACGATGGCGGGGATATTGCTGTTCGACATAGTACCGACCACCATTTGCGAGCGCAGCTCGGTCAGGTAGGGCGCGGTGGCGCCAGGGCCGACGATGCGGCCGGGAATGAAGCCGGTGGCCAGACCGGTATCGGTAACATTGGTCCACAGGTCGGCGTAGGTGGTGTAGGTGCCCGTACCGGTCGGGTCCAGGCCGAGCGTGGGGCCGGCGCTGGCGGTCAGTGGCGCCGCCAGCGCGCCGGCCAGGATGGCGACAGCCAGCGCGGGTTGATAGGTTTTCATGTGTGCTCCTCGAAAAGGGCCACGGGAATCGAGGCCGTATCGTACCAAGAGCAAAACCCTTGCCAGAGTATGAAAACAGTTTTAAATCAATTGCTTACGCGCGTTCAGGAGGCGTTTGAGGCGGCCAGTGTAAAAAAATCCGTCAGGCCGCGTCTGGTGCGGATTTGAGCTTGCGCGCCGGGATGCCGCCCCAGATTTCGCCGGCGCCGATATGAGTATTTTTGGTGACCACGGCGCCGGTCGAGACGATGGCGTTGTCGCCGATCTGCACGCCGGCCATCACCACTGCCTTGGCGCCGACGGTGACGGTGTTGCCGATCTGGACCGGCAGCAGTTCCAGCCGCGCGCCTTCCACCACGTGGGCGAAGATGACGGCCTCGTGGCCGATGATGGTGTTGCTGCCGATGCGCGTCAGCGGCGGATCGAGCAGGGTGCCGGCGCTGTAGGTGTTGACGCCCAGCCGCGCGCCCAGCGCCAGGTAGATCAGGCGCTGGATCGGCACCGGGATGAAGTGGGTGCAGATCAGCGAGTTAAACAGCAGCAGGTAGAACAGGCTGTTGACGTTGGCCACCAGTTCGTCGCGCGAGTGCTCAACCACTTCGCCTTCCGGCAGCGGCAGCACCAGCAGGAACAGGCGGTAGACCAGAAAGGCGTACAGGTAAATCAGCAGCACCGCCGCCAGCACCAGCGTCACGCCGCGAAAGTCGCCCAGCGGCAGACGATCAACCACCAGCGCGGTGGTGCCGATGGCCAGCGCCAGGATCACCAACAGCAGCCATAGGAACACCGCCACCTGGCAGAATTTGATGGCGCGCATCAGCCGCCTCCATGCACCGGCACCAGCAGTTCGCGCAGTGGCCGGCGCAATGAGCGCGCCGTGGCCGCCTGGCCGGCGCCGATGCGCGCCATGAACACGGCCGCTTCCCAGTCCTGCTGGCCGAGCAGCGCCGCGCCCGCGCGCGACAGCTCCACGGCTTTTTCCTGCATGCCGGCGGTGCCGGAAAACACGCGGTTCTCGCGCACATAGCGGGAGAAGATCAGCGGCGTCATTTCAGGCTGCATCTGCAAACCGAGCGCGGTGGCGGTCAGCCAGAAGCGCTGCATGGCGCGGCCGGCGGCGATGTAGTCGTCCATGCGCTGCGGCCGCTGCACCGCCACCAGCACCAGGTGCGCGGCGCAGGCCAGCGACGGGATCAGGTCCATCTGCAAACGCGGCGCCAGCGTGCCGGCCAGCCAGGTGTTGAAGAAGCGCACGCGCTGCCAGTCCTGCATCACCCAGCGCATCAGCTTGGTGGTCATCGGGTCGGCGCCCAGCGCCTGGTCGGGGATGCGGTCTTCGCTGTATTGGGCGTTCCACTCGATGATGGACTGGTGCACGCGGTGCGCTTCCGGCATGGTCAGGCGCAGCTTGGCGTTGCGGAACATCAGACGGGCGGCCGCCACGCGCTGGCTGCCTTCCAGCCAGTGCACGCGATAGCCGTCCGGCAGCGCGGCGGTCAGCGTGGCTTTTTCGGTGACGGTCAGCGGACGCCGGCTCAGCGGGCGGCGCTGCACGGCGCGCGGCAGGATGGCGTCGGCCAGCGGATCGGCCGGCAGACCGGGCGAGGGCACGAATTCGACGCTGATGGTAGGCCGCGCTTCGGGCGTGTCCATGTTGCGCGCGGCGCGCATCTCCAGCCCGAAGGTGCTGGCGGCGATGGCCATGGTTTCCAGCAGCGCGCCGATCGACATCTGGCTGGGATGGCCGTCGAGGTCGTAGACGCAATGGTCGCGCGTGTCGTGGCCATGGATCACCAGCCGGCGATCGTCCAGCACTTCAAAGCGCCACGGCTGGGTGTTGTCGCCGCTGGGCGCCCAGCGCGCCAGGTCGAGGATCTGTTCGAGTGTGGCGTCCAGTTGCTGTTCCATCCTGTTCATGGTTCCCCTCCTGGCCGACGCCGTCGGGCCAGCATCATCATCAGCCGTTGTAGCGGATGGCGGTTGCCGCCGGGACGCCAGGTGCGCACCAGCTTGTTGCGGAAGGCGTCGAACTGGTAGCCCCACGGGGCCGGCCGTACGTCGCCGCGGTTGAGTAAAATCTTCAGCGCTTCGGTGGCAGCGGCGCCGGCGCACAATTCGCAGCCCATGATGGTGGACGGGCCGCGCTGCTCCTTCAGGTTGATGGCCGACGGATCGACCAGGTAGCCGCCGTGCAATCCGGCCGGCGCCAGCCCGACCAGGAAGCGCAGGGCTTTTTCCATGTCCGGCTTGTCGCCCCAGCCGAAGTAATCCTCGAACGTCATGTGGCCGGGCAGGAAGCTCAGCACGGCCGTGCCCATACCCAGCGGCGCTGCCGTGACGGACGGAATGCCGAGCCGGGCGCAGGCGGCAAAGGTGGCCTGGCGCGCGTCAAAGGCAAAGAAATCCAGGCCGTCCACGTACAAGTCTACTCCTTCAAAGAAGCTGGCGAGGTTGTCCTGGCGGATGCCGTCGGGGAAGCGCACCAGTTTGACTTCCGGATTGATATCCAGCGCCATCTCGGCCAGCACCGCGACCTTGGGCCGGCCCAGCGTGCCCATGGTGGCGCCGACCTGGCGGTTGAAGTTGGCGATGTCGAAGGTGTCGAAATCGGCAATGTGGAACGCGCCGACACCTAGCCGCGCCAACGTCAGCAAATGCACGCCGCCAACGCCGCCCATGCCGGCGATGGCGATGCGCTTGTTGCGCAAGGTGGCCTGTTCGTCGTTGGTCACCCAGCCGATGTTGCGTGCAAACGCCTGTTGATAGATAAATTGATGTGCCATGCGTCTCCCATTTTCCAGTTGGACACATGGGAACGGTCGAAAGTTCCGCCGTGGATGAAAAAAGCCGGCTCCTGGGAGCCGGCCTGTGATCAACAACAGCCGCCGCGCTTGCCTGCACCGCCGTAGCGGGCTTCCTGCCGTTCGCGGAAGAATTCCTCGTACGTCATGTAGGGCTCGCCCGGATGGGTGGTTTCCCGGTGCGTGACGTAGACGTCGTAATCAGGCAAGCCCATCATCAGGCGCATGCTTTGCCCGAGGTAGCGGCCGGCCTTGGCGATATCGCCCAGCATCATGGCACCTGCGGCGTCAGCACCAGCGGGCTTTCGTTGGCGGTTGGCTTGCTGTTGGCGCGCGCCGCCAGCACGGTGCGGGCGCCGAAGATCAGCACGCTCAGCACGACGATCACGAAGAAGCCGGCCAGCGAAGCATCCAGGTAATCGTTGAAGATCACTTGCTGCATCTGCGCGATCGACTTGGCCGGGGCCAGGATCTTGCCTTCATCCAGCGCTGCCTGGTACTTGGACGCGTGGGCCAGGAAGCCGACTTTCGGGTTGGCGGCGAAAATCTTCTGCCAGCCGGCCGTCAATGTGCACAGCAGCAGCCAGATGGTCGGCACGATGGTGACCCAGGCGTACTGGCCGCGTTTCATCTTGTACAGCACGCAGGTGCCGAGGATTAGCGCGATCGCCGCCAGCATCTGGTTGGCGATGCCGAACAGCGGCCACAGCGTGTTGATGCCGCCCAGCGGATCGACCACGCCCTGGTACAGGAAGTAGCCCCAGGCCGCCACGCACAGGCCGGTGGCGACCAGGTTGGCGAAGGTGTTCTCGGTTTTCTTCATGGCCGGCACGAAGGCGCCCAGCAGATCCTGCAGCATGAAGCGGCCGGCGCGGGTGCCGGCGTCGACGGCGGTGAGGATGAACAGCGCCTCGAACAGGATGGCGAAGTGGTACCAGAAGGCCATCATCTCGCGTCCGCCCAGCACGCCGGACAGGATGTGGGCCATGCCCACCGCCAGGGTCGGCGCGCCGCCGGCACGGGAAATAATGCTGTGCTCGCCAACATCCTTGGCGGTCTGGATCAGCATGTCAGGCGTGATGTAGAAGCCCATCTGCGACACCGCCTGCGCGGCCGACTCGGCGGTGGTGCCGAGCAGCGCGGCCGGCGAGTTCATGGCGAAGTAGACGCCCGGATCAATGGTCGAGGCCGCTACCAGCGCCATGATGGCGACGAACGATTCCATCAGCATCGCGCCGTAGCCGATGAAGCGGGCGTGGCTTTCGTTCTCGATCATCTTCGGCGTGGTGCCGGACGAAATCAGCGCGTGGAAGCCGGACACGGCGCCACAGGCAATGGTGATGAACAGGAAGGGGAACAGTGAACCCGACCATACCGGGCCGGTGCCGTCGATGAACTTGGTGAAGGCCGGCATTTGCAGGTGCGGCGCGACGATCAGGATGCCCAGCGCCAGGCCGACGATGGTGCCGATTTTCAGGAAGGTCGACAGGTAATCGCGCGGCGCCAGCAGCAGCCACACCGGCAGCACCGAGGCGACGAAGCCGTAGCCGATCAGCATCCAGGTCAGCTCGGTGCCGGTGAAGGTGAACATCGGCGCCAGCGCCGCGTTTTCCTGCACGTACTGGCCGCCGAAGATGGCGCCCATCAGCAGGATGAAGCCGATGATCGACACTTCGCCGATGCGGCCGACGCGGATGAAGCGTGAATACACGCCCATGAACAGCGCGATCGGAATCGTCGCCATCACGGTGAAGCTGCCCCATGGCGAGCCGGTCAGTGCCTTCACCACGATCAGCGCCAGCACCGCCAGGATGATGACCATGATCATGAAGGTGCCCAGCAGCGCGATGTTGCCGGGAATCGGCCCCAGCTCGGCCTTGATCAGGTCGCCCAGCGAGCGGCCGTCGCGGCGCATCGAAATGAACAGCACGATGAAGTCCTGCACCGCGCCGGCAAACACCACGCCGGCCAGGATCCACAGCATGCCGGGCAGATAGCCCATCTGCGCGGCCAGTACCGGGCCGACCAGCGGACCGGCGCCGGCAATCGCGGCGAAGTGGTGGCCGAACAGCACGAATTTATTGGTGGGGACGTAATCGAGGCCATCGTTGAGCTTGCCGGCCGGGGTCTGGCGGCGGGCGTTCAGGCCCAGCACCTTGTCGGCGATGTACAGGCTGTAGAAACGGTAGGCGATCAGGTAGACGCAGACGGCGGCGATGACGATCCAGATCGCGCTGATCGACTCGCCGCGGTGCAGGGCGACGACGCCCAGCGCCGAAGCGCCGGCCAGGGCCATAGCGGCCCACCCCAGCTTGCTTGCCAGGGTAGTTGGTGCGGTACTCATGCTTCCTCCAAGGTTCTCTTTGCCGCTTTTTGCGGCTTATGACTAGTATTCATCAAGCTGATATCAGTAACAAGCGCACCAATACGCACAGCGGCTGCGTACAACTACGTAGGCTGATGGGCGGGCGGGGGCGTAGAATCCCGGCTACAAGAATAAGGAGGGACGGCTCGATGAAGTTGCGGCAGAAGGTGATTTTTTTGGCGATCACGCCGCTGATTCTGGCGCTGTGCGCGATCGCCTTTGCGGTGCGCCACCAGTCGGTGCTGCTGGCCGAGCAGCAGCGCGCCACCATCCAGCAGGCTTACCTGAGCAGCAAGGAAGCCGAACTGAAGCATTACGTGGCGCTGGCCTCGCACTCGATTTCGCACCTGTACGAATCCGGCCGCGACGACGAAGCCACGCGCCAGGAGGCGATGCGCATCCTGTCCTCGCTCAGCTATGGCGACGACGGCTACTTCTTCCTCTACGATATGCAGGGCAACACGCTGATGCATCCGCGCCAGCCGGAGCTGGTGGGCCAGAACCTGTTCGGCCTGCGCGACGAGTACGGTCAGCTGACCATCCAGAACCTGCTGCAACGGGCCCGCGCCGGCGGCGGGCTGGAGCGGTATATGTGGGTCAAGCCGTCCACCCATAAGCCGGTGGCCAAGCTGGGTTACGTGATCGCCATGCCGAAGTGGGGCTGGATGATGGGCACGGGTATTTATCTGGACGACGTCGACCAGGCGCTGGCCAAGATCGACGTCCAGCAGTCCGGCAACATCCACAACACCATGCTGTGGATTGCCGGCATTGCGATTGCCGCTGCCGTGGCCGTGGCCAGTTCCGGCCTGGCGCTGAATATCAGCGAACTGCGGGTGGCCGACGCCAAGCTCAAGGTGCTGGCGCAGCGGGTGGTGGAGTCGCAGGAAGAGGAGCGGGCGCGGCTGTCGCGCGATTTGCATGACGGTATCAGCCAGTGGCTGGTGTCGATCAAGCTGCAGATCGAGGCCGGGATTATCCGACTGACCAGCGGCCAGCAGCCGGCGGCGCAGGCGGTGTTCGAGCACGCCGCCGACCAGCTCAGCAACGTGATGGCCGAGGTGCGCCGCATCTCGCACAATTTGCGTCCGGCCATCCTGGACGATATCGGCCTGGCCGCCGCGCTGCACCACCTGGGCCAAGAGTACACCCAGAGTAGCGGCACTCCGGTACACTTTGAAGCATCCGGCTGCACCGATGCCTTGCCGGACGTCGCCAATACCGTGCTGTTCCGGCTGGCGCAGGAAGCGCTGACCAATATCGAGCGCCATGCCGGCGCCAGCCGCATCGACATCACGCTGGCTGGCGAAGCCCATGGCGTGTCGTTGCGGATCCGCGATGACGGCCACGGTTTCGACGCCGAAAGCATC
Organism: Duganella levis; assembly: GCF_009857605.1. Taxonomy (GTDB): domain Bacteria; phylum Pseudomonadota; class Gammaproteobacteria; order Burkholderiales; family Burkholderiaceae_D; genus Rugamonas; species Rugamonas levis. The sequence goes on from NZ_WWCT01000009.1 coordinate 17,925, forward strand.
GCCCTGCATCCGCAGCGCGGCATCGGCTTGCGCAATATGATGGAGCGGATGGACGCCATAGGCGGCCGGTTCGCAATCCAGTCCTCGACCGACGGCACGGTGGTTACCGCTTATGCCGCTAACAACAGTCCAATGCTATGACGAATACGATCAAGATCCTGCTGGTAGACGACCATCCCCTGGTGCGCGACGGCCTGCGCGCGCGGCTGGAGGCCATGCCGCAGTTTGAAGTGGTGGCCGAGGCCGGCGGCGCGGCGGAAGCGCTGGAGCAGGCCTCCCGCCATCCGGTCGACCTGGTGCTGATGGACATTAATATGCGCGGCGCCAACGGCATCGAGGCCACGGCGCTGTTCAAGCAGGCGTTTCCGCAGATCGCGGTGCTGATCCTGTCGATGCACGACAAGCTGGAATATGTGTCGCAGGCGATCCAGGCCGGCGCGCGCGGTTATGTGCTCAAGGATGCGCCCGGCAAGGACATCGTGGTGGCGATCGAGACCGTGATGTCGGGCGGCATTTATTACAGCACCGCGCTGGCGCGCCAGCTGGCCCAGCCGCAAAACCAGGACAACCAGCTGACCTCGCGCGAGCACGAAGTGCTACGCCACATCGCCCATGGCGAGTCGAACAAGCAGATCGCCCGCGCGCTCGACCTCAGCGTGCGCACCGTGGAAACCCACCGCCTCAACATCAAGCGCAAGCTGGGCATTGAAGGGCAGGCCGAGCTGATCCGTTTCGCTGTGCAAAACGCCCAGTGAGGAGTGTGGCAAAAAAGCCCACATTATGACGCGAAAACTTAAGCATTGATCAACAGAGCGTGTTTGTACGGCAATATCTGCTATATTCCTGCACCGACTGCCGCACCGTCGATTGGTCTTATATTGGTAATATTGCTTATCACATTACTATCTTCATGGTATCTGATTGCTTAAAGTCAATTGTTGATCTAAGATGGGGCGGATAACCCTGATGAGATATTGATGTCTGCGCCTGAAATCAGCCCGTTTCCACTGGTGGAATTACATGCAGTGTCCAACGCTCATAATGAGTGGGTGGCACTGCTGTTCGAGGTCTCGCCCGATGCCGGCGACGCTTTTCAGGCCACGTTGACGCTGTTGAAAACGCCCGACGTGTTTGCCGCACTGGCGCCGCTGGAGTGCATCCTGCCGGTGCCGCAGCCCCAATTGCTGGAACAATCCCAGCTGGAGAACCTGCCCCCCAACCGCATCATCCTGCGCGTGCCAGCCGGCGCCTGCGCCGACGTCGCCGTGCAGCGCAAACTGGCCGGCTATGCCGAGGCCGGCTACCGCATCATGGTCGAAGGCGTGGCCGAAGGCTCGGCCGCCACCATGTGCAGCGCCCGCTCGTTGATGGTGGACGCGTCGCTGACGCTGCCGCCGATGCTGGCGCTGGTGGCCCAGCCGGGCCCGCATCTGGCGACCGCCATGCGCAGCGAAGAACGCATCGCCGACTGCGCCAAGGCCGGCTTCAGCTGGTTCGCCGGCGACTTTGCCCAGTACCCTTCGCCAGACAGCAACGCCGGCGACGGCACCTCGCGCAAGCGCCTGCTGGCGCTGCTCGGCCTGCTGGCGCGCGATGCCGATTCGCGTGAGCTGGAAGTGCTGCTGAAGCAGGACCCGGCGCTGGCCTACCACTTGCTCAAACTGGTCAACTCGGCCGCGTTCGCGCTGAGTTCGCCGATCCACAGCTTCGGCCAGGCCATCAACGTGCTGGGCCGCCGTCAGCTGCAGCGCTGGCTGCAATTGCTGCTGTACGCGCGCCAGCAGGATGATGGCATGGCCAATCCGCTGCTGCCGCTGGCGGCAGTGCGGGCCTCGATGATGGAAGGGCTGGCCAAGCAACTGGGCTGGGACCGCGATCAGCAGGACATGGCCTTCGTGGCTGGCGTGTTCTCGCTGCTGGACGTGCTGCTGGCGATGCCGATGAGCGAAATCGTCGCCGCCCTCAGCCTCGATCTGGACGTGGTGATGGCGCTGCTGGACCGCGCCGGCCCGCTGGGCGACCTGCTCAAGCTGGTGGAACAGCACGATGGCGCCAGCCTGGAACAGGCCGGCATTACCCACGAAGCTTATTGGGAAGCGCAGTTGCAGGCTTACCACTGGGCGATTCAGGTGAGCAGGAACATCTAACCCATGCTCGCGCAACCCGGCTCCGATTTCCTGACCAACAGCGCGGCCTTGTGCGACGCGGTGTTGCGCTTGCGCGGCACCGCCCTGACCGAAGAACTGGGCCGCATCCTGCGTGCCGTGCTCAACAGTCCACTGGGCGAATACATCCCGGCCGATGCCGTCGCGTTGCTGCTGCGTCCGCCGATCGGAACCGCGCAGGCCGCCAACGACGACGCCGTGCCCAGCCTGAGCCAGGACCTGTACTTCGACCAGCATTTCTTCGGCCGCTTCGTGGTGTCCGGCCGCACCGCCTACAGCGATCTCGACCGTCAGCACCTGAGCAGCCTGGCCAGCCTGGCGGCCAGCGTGCTGCAAGTCCATTCCGTGGCGCAGCGCACCACCCACGCCTACGTGCAGGTGGAAGCGCAATTGCAGCACCAGGCACAGATCCTGGACCAGATCCACGAGTCGGTGCTGACCATGGACATGAACGGCTTCATCATCAGCTGGAACAAGGGCGCCGAACGGCTGTTCGGCTACACCGCGGTGGAAGCGGTGGGGCGCAACATCCTGTTCCTCTACGATGACGAAGACATGGGCTTCCACGACGCCTTCCTGGAGCAGGGTGGACGGCTGATGGAGGTGCGCCGCAAAAAGAAGAGCGGCGAGGTGTTCTGGGCCAGCCTGTCGCTGTCGCCGCTGTGCGACATCAACGACCGCTCGATCGGCCTGATCGCCTACCTGACCGACATCACCGAACGCAAGATGGCCGAGGAGCGCATCCACCACCTCGCCTATTACGACGCCCTGACCGGCCTGCCGAACCGCACCCTGCTGACCAAGCTGGTCGACCAGGCGCTGATGGTCGCGCAGCGCAACAAGGCGCATGGCTGCGTGCTGTTCATCGACTTGAACCGCTTCAAGATGATCAACGACACGCTGGGCCGCAACATCGGCGACGCCTTGCTGGTCGAAGTGGCGCACCGCTTCCGTTCGGTGCTGCGCGACCAGGACCTGGTGGCGCGCCTGGGCGGCGACGAATTTGCCGTCGGCCTGTTCGACATCGGCCAGCACTTCGAGGCCAGCATGGTCGCGCAAAAACTGCTGGCCACGCTGAACGAGCCGATCTTCATCGACGGCCACGACTTGCGCGTGGGCGGCAGCATCGGCATCAGCGTCTACCCGCAGGACGGCGCCGACGCCGAAACCCTGCTGCGGCTGGCTGACATCGCCATGTACCGCGCCAAGCAGGAGGGCGGGGCGGACGGCGACCACGTCGCCTTCTACAGCCAGGACATGAACCAGGGCATGCAGGAACGCATGCGCATCGAAACCGGCCTGCGCAATGCGTTGGGCAATGGCGAACTGCTGCTGCACTACCAGCCCAAGTATTCCATCCCCGATGGCAAGATCATCGGCGCCGAAGCGCTGGTCCGCTGGCGCCATCCGTTGCGTGGCCTGGTGCCGCCGTCCGAATTCATCCCCTTGGCCGAAGCGACCGGACTGGTGGTGCAGGTCGGCGAATGGGTGCTGGAAACCGCGTGCGCGCAGGCGCAGGTGTGGAAAGACGCCGGCCTGCCCCCGATCCGCCTGGCGGTGAATGTGTCGGCGCGCGAGTTCACGGCCGCGTTGCCGGGCCGCGTCAGTGAGACCTTGAAGCGCTACGGCCTGGAGCCAACGTGGCTGGAACTGGAAATCACCGAAAGCACGCTGATGCACAACATCGACCGCGTGATCGGCATCATGGACCGAATTACCGCGCTGGGCGTGACCTTGTCGCTGGATGATTTTGGTACGGGGTATTCGTCGCTGTCTTACCTGAAGCGCTTCCCGATCGACACGCTGAAGATCGACCGCTCGTTCACGATCGGTATTCCGGAAGACACCAATGACTGCGCGATTGCCAACACCATCATCAGCATCGCCCAGCAGCTCAAGCACAAAGTGATTGCGGAAGGCGTGGAGACCGAGGCGCAGCTGGCGTTCCTGAAAAATTCCGGCTGTGATGAAGTGCAGGGTTACCTGTTCTCCAAACCGCTGGAAGCGGACGCGTTTGAGCGTGCTTTGCGGGAAAATTGGCTACCGGGGCAATCGACTCGGGCGGCGTGATAGCCGATGGGTGGTCTTGGCGCTGGAAATCTGTATAATGTTGCACACTTAGGAAGCGTGGCCGAGTGGTTGAAGGCAGCAGTCTTGAAAACTGCCGACGGTGTGAGCCGTTCGTGAGTTCGAATCTCACCGCTTCCGCCAGAAAAATACGAAAACCGCCCACTGGGCGGTTTTTGCATTTTGGGACGGAAGCGGTGAGATTCGAAGGGCTGGGCCTACCAGCCCAGCCCTCTCCGAATCGCCCAGCCCCGCGCGCCGAGCGCGCGCGTTCTACGCCTAATCATTTTTCAACGGCCCAGTCTGTGTCCAGTTGCCGGACCTGACCCTGATCCACTGATCTATGACCCTGATCTACTGATCCATGCTGATCCATGATTAAAAATACAATTTCTCAAGCCGATGTAAGCTAAAATCGGTACTGAGTAGCAGGTGCCACTCAGTTGGCTTGTGACTTCGAGGCCGGTTTCCGGCGTGCCAAAATCGATATTTAACACGCAGTCGCAAGGAGCCACCATGGTTTCGCGTTCGAAAGAAACGAAGGCTTTTCTTATTGCGCATGCGGTTCTACTAGCCATCGTCCTGGTCGGCTTTGCGCGCTCGTTTTATCTGCGTAGCTTATTCACCCCGCGTCCTCTGCCCACGCTGTTGTTATTGCACGGCATTGTATTGACACTCTGGTTCGCGCTGGCGGTGGTTCAGGGCGTTCTGGTAATGACGGCGCAGCGCCGGTGGCATCGGAGAATGGCTTGGCTGGCGGTGCCGGTGGTTGTTGGCGTCGTCGTCAGCGGCATCGCGGTCAACATGGGTGTGGCGCTGGAGGTGGAGTCGGCCAGCAGCCCCGAGAATATGTTCGTCTGGGGTAACTTCATGAGCCTCGCGTCGTTCGTGATTCTGGTGGTCGCTGGCGTGGTACTTCGACGCCGCTATGTGGCGCACCACCGGTTAATATTTTTTGCGTCACTCGCCATCATTGGGCCAGCCTTTGCGCGGTTTGCGTTTTGGCCGGCCATCGGTCTGGGAATGAATTTTGCGCCGATCTTTGCCGGTGTCGGCATGCTTTCGCTGATTGTGCTGGCGCTTGGCTACGACCTGTTCACCTCAAGGCGTGTGCAATCTGCGACCTTGGCTGGCCTTGCCGGTGTACTGATCCCCTTGGTCGGCGGTACGGCGGTTGCCATATCGGGAGTGGGCTTTCGGTTGCTGCATTGAGCTCACCGCGCCGAAGGATAAATGACGATGGGAGCAGGTCCGCTTAGGTAAAAGCCGTGTCAATGACATCCCTCAATGATGCTTCAGCGGCGTTTACGGAAAGTTTCTATTTTGCACTGTTCCTTTTGTGTTAATATTTATAATGCAACTTGCGCAAGGCGAGGGAATTTTTCGAGGACAAGAAGTTAGTGAAATTTGCATCTCCATTGGTATGTCTGCTTTGCATATATAGCGGTACGGTAGTTGGCCAGGTCGATTCGGGTAAAAGCCCCCAAGTAGTCATCAATGGCAATGTGTCCGATACTGATTTACGCCAGGAATCAGTCGCGGGAAAAATCATTATCAGCAGAAAAAATATCGAAGACAGCGGGGTCAGTACCGCTTACGAATTGCTGAAGCGGCAGCCGGCTGTGACGGTGTCGGCCAAGGGCCAGCTCGGGCTGATGGGCATGCCAGGTTATACGCAGTTGTTGATTGACGGTGTGCCGGCGCCCGCCGGTAAAAACCCGCTGGATCTGGATGTCGTCCATATCGAAAAAGTCGAGATCGTCCGCTCCGCGATGGCGGAGTTTGGGCCGTTCGGCAGCGCCGGGACCATCAATATCGTCTCGCGCAAAATCAACCGCCGCAACCTGAGCATGCTTCGGACCGGGGTGACGGCGAGTGCGCTCGACAAGGGCGCCAATCTGGCATGGTCGACCAATATCGCCGACGATGTGTCGCCGTTTTCTTACGCTGCGCAGGTCTCCGTATCAAAAAGCCGCAAGCACGTCGAGGAGCAGTCGCGCCTGTCAGAGGCGAACGCCCAAGCCGATGTGGCGATCGTGCAGCGCAGCGACCTCTGGCGGCAAAACGACTCACAAACATTATTGGGTGCTGGCACCATTGCCTGGAAATACGACAAATCCAATACGCTCAGTTTGGACCCATCCTGGATGGGGATGCAGTTCGACAATAGAAGCCGGGACAGCAGCATCTGGAGCCCGCTTGGCCGCGGTCCTATGTTTTCTGCCCAGGCAGTGGAATCGCCGTTCCACTCGTTCTCGCTACCGCTGAAATGGGAGACTGTTCCGTCTGCGGGATCGAAATTTTCACTGTCGCTGTCACCGACGCGATTCAGCTATCGCAAGGAACTGGCGCGCGATGAACTCTTTGCCGACCTGACGACACGTGTCCGGCAGAACCAGCAGCATTCCGACCGCAAAGCCGACTTTATCAAGGCCAATTACTCAACGCGGGCCGAGGCGCACACCGTCAAGGCCGGCGTGACCGTATCGCGCAACACGGAAGACACGCGGTTCGGCTATCTGCTCAACGGCGCCGACGATGTCAGCCTGGGCGCCTTCGGCCTGACCAAGGAAGCGGTCGACAACAAGCTGTCGCTGTTTCTGCAGGACGAATGGCGCGTCGATAGCTCCCTCAGTGTGAACCTCGGGTTGGCGTCACAGCGCCGTTTCATGCAGCTGCACGAAGGCGTATTCGACAGCCGCATCCGCTACGCCGTGACATCGCCGTCGGCCAATCTGACCTGGCGCGAAAACGCCGACTCAAAAAACCAGGTCCGGCTGGGGATCGCCAAGACCTATACCGAGCCTTTCGCCGATCAACTCAGTGCGCGCCCGGACATTAATCCGCTATCGCCATGCCCGGCGACCGGACAGTGCGGCGCCAATCCGCCGGAGTTTGCGGACACGGTGGGTAACCCGCAATTGCGGCCGGAACGGGCCATCGGCGTCAACCTGTCGCTGGAGCGCTACCTCACTGCCGACAGTCTGATCACGCTGGAGTTGTTCGCGCGCCAGTTCCGGGATACGGTCGGCAAGCATCTTGAATTGATGAACGTTGTGTGGGCCGACCAGCCGCGCTATGTGCTGCGTCCGGAAAACCTGGGGACCGCCTGGAGCCGGGGGATCGGCATTGAGTTGCAACTGCTGACGTCGGATATATCACCAAGCCTGCCGAAGATTGAGTTGCGCGGCGCGGTCAATTATGCGGTGTCGAGGATCTCGCTGGTGCCCGGCCCGGACAACCGCATCGCCGGGCAATCCCCCTGGACCGCGAAGCTTGGTGGTGAATATAAATTATCGAGTCTGCCGCTTAAGATCGGTGCGGATCTGAACCTGCTGCCATCCGGCTGGATACGCAGCAGCGACATTAATCGTAGTTACAGCAACCATCGGTTCGATCTGGGTGCCAGCGGGACGTGGACCTTCAATCCGAAATTGAAACTGATCGCGAATATCGACCATCTGGCATCGAACCGAAACTATTCGGAAGAAGAGTTTGGCAGCCTGGCTGCCGCCTACAGCAGTAGATCCACCATCAGGAAAATCGAGCCCACACTGGGCGTCAAACTGGACCAGAGATTCTAGGAGAAATCATGAAAAAAGTATGCTTCGTGCTGTTTTTGTTTGCCACCGGCGCCGCATCGTACAGCGTTGCTCAAGTGACGTCCGACCCCAAGGCCGCCTGCTACAAGCGTTGCATGGACGAGATTGGCGAAAAGCCGCAATGCGAATATATCTGCTACAACAAGAAATAATAATGCTGCCGATGCACGCTGCACCGGCAGCCGCGTTCTAGGACTGCAGCAATAGCGCCGTTTGAGCAAAACGTTCGCCGATCAACTGGTGCGTGGCTGCGTCGGGATGCAATGCATCCGGCAGTGGCAGGCGGGCGTTGTCGTCCGGGCCGTAGAGTTGGGTACCGTCGAGGTAGTGGATGTTCGGATCGGTGGCTTGCCGTTGCTGGATGATGGCTTGCAACTGTTCGCGGATGACGCGCAGCGTCAGCTTGCCCTGGCGGATTTCGCTTTGCTTGCCGACGGCGCGGAACAGCAGGCGGCCTTCGGCCAGCGCGGCGGCGTCGAACAGGCAAGGGCCGGGCGTGTCTTCGTGGATCGGGCAGTGCAGCGGTGAGATCACCAGCAGCGGCGTGTTCGGATGGCCGTCGCGAATGGTGTCCAGGAAGCCGTGCACGGCCGGGGCGAAGGCGCGCAGGCGCAGCAGGTCGGTGTTGACCAGGTTGATGCCGAGTTTCACGCTGATCAGGTCGGCCGGCAGGTCGCGCATGGTGCGGGCGGTGAACGGGTCCAGCAGGGCGTTGCCGCTGAGGCCGAGATTCAGCAGGTCGACGCCGGCGAGTCCGGCCGCCACCACCGGCCAGATGCCGGATGGACTGGCGGCATTCGAACCCGCGCTGATGGAGCTGCCGTGGTGCAGCCACTTGCGCTTGCCGGTCGCGGCCAGCGGCGTGATGGCGGCGTTGGCGCGCAGGTCGACCAGTTCGGTGGTTTCGTCGTGCGGCAGCCAGATGTCGATGGTTTTGTCGCCGTCGGGCAGGTCGGTGAAGCGCAGCGTTTGGGTTGCGCCTGGCTCGATGGCGGAGGCGCCGGCGGCCAGGTCAATCGTTAGCGTCTTGCCGCCGGGTGCGCTGAGCTGGCGCGCCAGCTTGCCGTCGATGTGCAGGTCGTAGACGCCATCCGGCCGCGCCGCCATGCCGACGTAGGCGCGCTTGGTTGGCAGTGTATCCAGTTCGATGGAGGTCGCCGCCGTCCGGAACGACAGGCGCACGCCGGAGGGCTGCGACTCCGCCATCGCCAGTTGCGCGTCGGGACATTGGGCGCGGGCCCAGGCGGGCAGGCGATGGGGCAGCAAGCCAGCTGCGGTGCGCTCGACTTCAACGGCGCCGTGGATGAGATTGATCATCCCGGGATTATTTCCGAGTACCGTCAGGTTTGTCAATTTCCGGTGGTGCCGCCGATGGAGACGGCTGGGCATAAATCACGATGGGTGCGGGACTCTTGGGCGTGGACTGCGTCACCAACAACGTGGTTGCCGAGATCGTGATGGCAGCGCTGGCGATTGAGATGCCGGCTACCCATTTGATGAGTTCGCCCTGGCTTTTGGTGATTTCACTCTGGCTTCTGGTCACTTCGCTCACGACCTTTTGCAGATACGCTTCCGTTTGGGCCCGTTGGAGTTCATTTTCTTTCTGTGTGGACTTTAATCCAGCCTCCAATGTTTGGTTGAGCTGCACGAAGCGAGTATCTGTCGCGAGTTGATGCGCGCGTGCATCACCGTTCAGTCTTTCGATGACGGCTTGCAGCTTTGCATCGATGTAGTCTTTGTCAGTGGTCTCCATCGCGCCATTTTGCGCGCGCTATCCAGCTTGTCAATGATAGCGCGCAAGCGTGGTTTAGAAGGTGTGTCGCAGGCCGAGGTTGTAAGCGCGGTCGCCGGTGCCGGCTTCGCTGTTGTTGGCCACGGTGTAGCCGGCGCCGTTGCGGTTGTGGATGCTGCCGTAGGCCACATAGAGCGCGGTGCGCTTCGACAGCGGGTGGACGTAGCCGACGCCCCAGGTGCTGGCGTCCTGGTTGTACGCCGTGCGGTCGTCCTTGCGCATGACGGACGCCATCAGCGTTCCCTGCGAGATCCGCGCCGCGATGCCGATCAATACCTCGCGGCCATCGGTGGAGGCTGTCGGCGCCACGCCGCCGTACGGATTGCTGGTGTTGCCCAGCGGCGCACTGTTGTAGCCTTTGTCGACGCCGACCGCGAAGTATATCCGCACGACGCCAACCTCGTAGTTTGCGGCGAACAGTTTGTTGCTGCCGGTGCCGCGCATGACTGCCGGCGTACCAGCCGCCGCGACCGTGTCGCCATTGCGGCCGTTGTAGGCGAGGCGCAGGTTAAGCGGGCCGGCGCTGTAGCCCAGCGATGCGCCTATCTGCCGGCCGGCTGTGGCATCGCCAGCCTGTTCGCCGGGACTGTAGGCAATGTCGCCGCTCACACCGTTGGACTCCGGCATGGCGTACATGATGGTGTTGTTACTGCGGGCATTGGTGCCCCAGTCGGGGAAGGCGTTCTTGATGGTGCCGGCATAGCCGGTGCCGAACGGATCGGCGACGGCGACCAGCGCGTTGTGGTAGGGCGTGGTCTGCCGGCCCAGCGTCAGCGTGCCGGCGCCGCTGCGCAAGCCCACCAGCGACTGCCGGTTGAACAGCACGTTGGCGCTGGCCAGCGTGCCGGTGTCGATGCTGTAGCCGTTTTCGAGTATGAAGAAGGCGGAGACGCCGCTGCCCAGATCCTCCGAACCTTTGAAACCTATGCGTGATGACGATGCCGGTCCGCTGGTGATCCGGGTGACGTTGCCGGCGCTGCCGCCACTTTCGCCCACCAGGCCAACGTCGGCGATGCCGTAGATGGTGAGCGAGGACTGCGCATGGACTGCCGGCGCTGCAAACAAGGCCGTCATGGCAGCCGCGATCGTCATTTTTTTCATAGGTCTCCTGTTTAGTTTTATGCGGGTCCAGCCCGCTGTTTGTTGGCAAAGTGTTCGATGGCCAGCAGCCGGAAAGCGTTGACGGCTGGGTTGTCCTGGTCTGTGCGCCAGGCCATGCTCATTTCTGCCGGCGCCACCACATCGGCGATGGGGCGGAATGCCACATTGTCGTAATGGAAGCGCTGTGCCGAGGACGGCAGGATCGACACGCCCAGGCCAGCGCGCACCAGCGACAGAATCGTCGGGCTCTGGTCGATGTATTGGGCGATATTGACCTGCACATCCTGGCTGGCAAAAATGCCCATCAGGCGGTCATAAAAATACTTGCCCTGCACCGGTGCGTGCATGATGAAGGGCTGGTTGTTCAACTGCTTCAGTTCAATCTGCTGATGCGCGCACAGTGGATGGCCTTGGGGCAGCGCCACCACCAGCGGTTCTTCCGCCACCAGTTGCATCTCCAGCTGCTGGCGCGAGGACACCGGCCGCATGAAGCCGAGGTCGATGGTGTTGGCGTAGAACGCTTCAATCTGCGCCACCGAGATCAATTCAAACAGCACCACGTCGATATCCGGCAAGGCTTGCCGGGCGGCGGCCAGCAGTTCCGGGATCAGTTCATAGCCGGCGGCGCCGGTGAAGCCAACGCGGACCCGGCCGGTTTTGCCTTTGCTGGCGCGGCGCACCGTGGTCTCGGCCTGTTCCGCCAGATTCAGCAGGCGGATGGCGTCGGCCAGGAAGATGCGGCCTTCGGTGGTCAGCTTGACCGTGCGGCCGACCCGTTCAAACAGCTCGACGCCGAGGTTGTGCTCCAGCAGCTGAATCTGCCTGCTAAGCGGCGGTTGTGTCATGTTCAGCAATGCAGCGGCGCGGCGGAAATTCAATTCCGTGGCGGCGGCGACAAAGCAGCGTACCTGTCCCAGATCTAACATAGCGTGTCCTGTAAGGCGTAAGTAGTCGGCCATGATTATAGGTTTATTGGCCGCAGGACAGGTTTCGCGTGCTTCATCGGATCAGGTGGTCAGGCTGCCTTCGGGACGTTGACCGGCCAGACCGGCCGCCAGGCTGGCCAGCACCATCTCGCCCATGGCGGTGCGCGATTCGACGGTGGCGCTGGCGCGGTGTGCCTGCAATACCACGCGGTCGTGGTTGAACAAGGCTTCCGGCACGTTTGGTTCATCGACAAACACATCCAGTCCGGCGCCGGCGATGGCGCCGCGTTGCAGCGCTTCGACCAGATCGCTTTCCACCACCAGCTTGCCGCGCGCGATGTTGATCAGGTAGCCGTCCTTGCCCAGTGCGTCCAGCACAGCGGCGTTGATGATGCCTTGCGCCTTGTCGGCGGCGGCCGCTAGCACCAGGATGTCGCTGTCGCGCGCCAGTTGCAGCAGGTCCGGCACGAAGCGGTGCGGTACTTCATCAATCTGGCGCAGATCGGTGTAGGCGACTGGGCAGTCGAATGCCGCAGCGCGCTGGGCGATGGCGCGGCCGACCTTGCCCATGCCAACGATGCCGACCCGCTTGCCGCTGAAACGGCGCGACAGCGGCAGCGCACCCGGATTCGGATTGCGCTGCCAGTTGCCCGAGGTAACGAACTGGTGGCCGGCGCAGATCTGGCGGCAGGCCGACAGGATCAGGCCGATGGCCAGGTCGGCCACATCCTCAGTCAGTGCGCCGAAGGTGGCGGTGACCGGAATGCCGCGCGCCTTGGCAAACGCCAGGTCGACCGCATCGGTGCCGACGCCGTTGACGGCGATCACCTGCAAGGCCGGCAGCGCGGTGATCATGTCGTTGCTGATGCCGGTATGGCCGCCGGTGATCACGCCCCGGATCACGCCGCCGTGCTGCTTCAGATATGCGGCCTTGTCCTCTTGCTCGAACAGGCGGTGCATGGTGTACAGCGTATTCAACTGATCATTGATGGCGGGCACGAGAATCGGGTTCAACTGCAAAATATTCGGCTTCATTCAGGAGCTCCTTGTTGGTCGTTGGCGCATGATCTGCGGTTTTTGACAACGCGTCCAATCCGAATACGCTATCAGTTGATACAAGCTCTGCGTGATTCAATTTGCGGATCAACGGATGTCCAGAAAAGATTGGACAGCGTTGTCGGCGGGTGGGAGGATTTGCTGGACCGATAAAAATAACAATCTTTTAAAAAACAAAAATGGAGACACCGCATGCGCCCACAACGCGTCACCAGCATCCCGCAGCCGATCGCCACAGCGACGGCAGCGGCGCCCGAGAAAGCCAGCAACTACCGCTGGGTCGTCATGGGCCTGATTTTCTGCATCTGGGCCATTGCCTGCGCCGACCGCGCCAACTTCGGCATCGCCTTGCCGTACATGAAGAAGGAATTCCACATCACTAATACGGAAGCGGGCCTGATCGTCAGCCTGTTTTCGTTTGCCTATGCCATTGTGCAGATCCCGGTCGGCCTGCTGTATCGCCGTCTCGGTGAAAAAGCCAGCCGGTATTTCCTGGCCATCTGCATGGTGTTGACGTCGGTATTTACCGGCTTGATGGCGACCACGTCGTCGGTCTTGCTGTTGCAGCTTTACCGGGTGGGACTCGGCCTGTCCGAAGGGCCGCTGGGCATCGGTTGCACCAATGTGATCAACCGCTGGTTCCCGCCGCAGGAGAAGGGGCTGGCCACCGGCATCTGGATCGCCGCCTCTAAGCTGGGGCCGCTGATGGTGCCGTCGATCGGCTTGATCGTCATCGCCATCTGGGGATGGCGCGAGATCTTCTACGTCTTTGCGGTGCCGGGCTTGCTGTTCTCGGTGCTGTGGATGCTGCTGGTCACCAATTCGCCGGACCAGAGCCGCTACTGCACGCCGGCCGAGCGCCGCTATATCCAGGGCGAGGGCGATCCCGCTGCCGGACAGCGTCTGCATCCGACCGCCGAGCGCATGCAACTGCGCAAGATGCCGCTGCTCGACTTCATCAACCGCACCAAGCCGGTGACGCGCCTGACCACGGTGAAGCAAGTGTGCCTGTCGTGGAATATCATCGGCGTGGCGCTCGGTTACGGCTGCATGATCGGCATCAGCAACATCTTCATGTCGTGGATACCGACTTACCTGATCACGGTGAAAGGCTTTGCAGCGGTGAAGATGGGCTTCCTGGCCTCGGCGCCGTTCATCGGTGCGGTCAGCGGCAATATGATCGGCGGCCTGATTTCCGACCGCCTGCTGGACGGCCGCCGCAAGCCGATGATGCTGCTGGGAGCGGTCGGCACCACGCTGATGATGTGCCTGCTGGTGGAAGCGCCCGATAGCGCCGTGTATCTGGGCTGCACGCTGCTGGTTTCCGGCCTGATGCTGGGCATCGGCTTCGCCGGCTACTCGGCGTATGCGATGGGACTGGCGACCAAGGCGACGTATCCAACCGCGTTCGGCATCGTCAATTTCCTTGGCCAGATTGGCGGGGCAGTGGCGCCGCTGGCGGTTGGCATGCTGCTTGATCACTACGGCTGGAGCAGCGTGTTCATGTATATGGTCGGTACCGCCTTGCTGTGCGTGGTGCTGGTGCTGAGCGTGGTGGAGCCGGTGGCCGAACCGGATCGCTGATCAGCTTCGTTATGTGCGCTCCCTAACATTGGGATACTCGTCACGCATTTACTATAAGCCTTGGACCCGACAGGCTAGAGGATGCGACGACATGAACGATCATAGCGATATCAATATGTCGCGCCGCAATGTATTGATTGCGGGCGCGATTTCAGCGACGGCGGCGACTGTGCCGTTGTCCGCAGCGGAGCCGCAGCAGGCCACCGCCACCGCAACCACGCCGCCGCCCACCCCGGCCAAATTCTCTTTCGAGGTCAACGGCAAGCAGCAGACGCTGGAAGTCGACACGCGCACCACGTTGCTCGATGCTCTGCGAGAACATCTGCATCTCACCGGCACCAAAAAGGGCTGCGATCATGGCCAGTGTGGCGCCTGCACCGTGCACGTGAATGGCCGCCGCATCAATTCCTGCCTGTCGCTGGCGGTGATGCACAACGGCGACAAGATCACCACCATCGAAGGTCTCGGCACGCCGAACCAGTTGCATCCGATGCAAGCGGCCTTCATCAAGCACGACGGCTACCAATGCGGCTACTGTACGCCGGGGCAGATCTGTTCCGCGGTCGCCGCGCTGGACGAAATCAAGCAAGGTATTCCAAGTCACGTCAGCGGCGACCTCAACGTCCGGCCGCTGCTCAATGAAGCCGAGCTGCGCGAGCGCATGAGCGGCAATATATGCCGATGTGGCGCCTACTCCAACATCATCGATGCGATCACCGAGGTGGCGGGGAGGACGGCATGAGGGCCTTTACTTACCAACGCGCGCAAACGCCGGCCGAAGCTGCCGCCGCCGCACAACGCACACCAGGCGCTCGCTTCATCGCCGGCGGCACCAATCTGCTGGACTTGATGAAGCTGGAGATTGAAACGCCGCAGCATCTGATCGATGTGAACGGCCTGGCGCTCGATAAGATCGAGCTGATCCAGGGCGGCGGCCTGCGCATCGGCGCGCTGGTGCGCAATACCGACCTGGCCGCCGATCAACGCGTGCGGCGCGATTATGCCGTGCTGTCGCGCGCCTTGCTAGCTGGAGCCTCCGCGCAACTGCGCAACAAGGCGACCACGGCCGGCAACCTGTTGCAGCGCACGCGCTGCCCATACTTCTACGACACCAACCAGCCTTGCAACAAGCGCCAACCGGGCAGCGGCTGTTCGGCGATTGGCGGCTACAGCCGCAATCACGCCATCCTCGGCGCCAGCGATGCCTGCATCGCCACCCATCCGAGCGATATGGCGGTGGCCATGCAGCTGCTGGACGCTACTGTGGAAACAATCAAGCCGGATGGCGCGACCCGTACGATTCCCATCGCCGATTTCCACCGCCTGCCGGGCAATACGCCGCAGATAGAAACTGCGCTGACGCCGGGTGAACTGATCACCGCTGTGACCTTGCCAAAGCCGCTGGGTGGCGTGCACGTCTACCGCAAGGTGCGCGACCGTTCCTCATATGCGTTTGCGCTGATTTCCGTGGCGGCCGTGGTGCTGCCGGATGGCAGTGGCCGCGTGGCGCTGGGAGGTGTTGCCCACAAGCCGTGGCGCGTGCCGGGCGCCGACGCCAGCATGCCGCAAGGCGCCAAGGCCGTGTCCGAGCAGTTGCTGGCCGGCGCCAAACCGAGCGCCGAGAGCGCCTTCAAGATCCCGCTGGTGCAGCGCACGCTGGCCTCGGTGCTGGCTGATGTGAAGAAAGGCTGAACAACATGAAATTTGTCACTCCCGCCACCACCAATCCCATCGATCAACTGAAGGTGATTGGGCACGCCACCGACCGTATCGATGGCCCGTACAAAACCACCGGCACCGCGCCATATGCCTACGAGCACCAGCAACCGAACGCCGCCTACGGCTACGTGGTCGGCGCCGGCATCGCCAAGGGCCGCATCGCGTCCATTGATGTGAGCCAGGCCAAGCGCGCGCCGGGCGTGCTGGCGGTCATCACCGCCGACAACGCAGGCAAGCTGGGCAAGGGTAACTTCAACACCGCCAAGCTGCTGGGTGGCCCGGACATCCAGCACTACCATCAGGCGATTGCGCTGGTGGTGGCGGAGACCTTCGAGCAGGCACGCGCGGCCGCACAGCTGGTCAACGTCCAGTACAACCAGGAGAAAGGCTCGTACGACCTGGCCAAGGTCAAGGACAAAGCCAAGGAACCGGACGACAAGGAAGCCAAGGACAAGAAAGTCGGTGACTTCAACGGCGCGTTCACTGCCGCACCGGTCAAGCTGGACGCCACCTACACCACGCCCGACCAGTCGCACGCTATGATGGAGCCGCATGCATCCATCGCCAGCTGGCAGGGCGACAAGCTGACACTGTGGACCTCGAACCAGATGATCGACTGGGGCCGCAGCGATATGGCGAAAACGCTAGGCATTCCGAAAGATAATGTGCGGCTGGTGTCGCCGTACATCGGTGGCGGTTTCGGCGGCAAGCTGTTCCTGCGTTCGGAGTCGCTGCTGGCGGCGCTGGGCGCGAAGGCCGTGAAGCGGCCGGTCAAGGTGGCCTTGCAACGTCCGCTGATGATCAACAACGCCACACACCGTCCAGCCACCATCCAGCGCATCCGCATCGGCGCCACGCGCGAGGGCAAGATCAGCGCGATCGGGCATGAAAGCTGGTCCGGCGATCTGCCGGATGGCAAGCCGGAAACGGCCGTGCAACAAACCCAGCTGCTGTATGCCGGTCCTAACCGGATGACCAAGATGCGGCTGGCCGTGCTCGATCTGCCCGAAGGCAATGCGATGCGCGCACCGGGCGAAGCACCGGGACTGATGGCGCTGGAAGTGGCCATGGATGAAATGGCCGAGAAGCTGAAGATGGACCCGATCACCTTCCGCATCATTAACGACACCACGGTCGATCCGGCCAAGCGCGAACGCAAGTTTTCTACGCGGCGCTTTGTCGATTGCCTGCGTACCGGCGCCCAGCGTTTCGGCTGGGACAAACGTCAGGCGCAGCCGGGCAAGGTGCGTGATGGCCGCTGGCTGGTCGGCATCGGCGTGGCGTCGGCCTTCCGCAACAACATGGTGCAGAAATCGGGCGCGCGCGTGCGGCTGGACAGGAAGGGGATGGTCACGGTGGAAACCGATATGACCGACATCGGTACCGGCAGCTACACCATCATCGCCCAGACGGCGGCGGAGATGATGGGTGTGCCGCTGACTCAGGTGCAGGTCAAGCTGGGCGATTCGGACTTTCCGGTCTCGGCCGGCTCGGGCGGGCAGTGGGGCGGCAACAGTTCGACGGCGGGTGTGTATGCCGCCTGCGTCAAGCTGCGCGAACTGGCGGCGCAAAAGCTGGGTCTCGATCCGAATCTTGCCGAGTTTTCTAACGGCAATGTGCGCGCCGATGGCCGTTCCTTTCCGCTGACGCAGGCCGCCGCCAACGGCGAACTGGTGTGCGAGGATACGATGGAATACGGCGACCTCGACAAGAAGTTCCAGCAGTCCACCTTCGGCGCGCATTTCGTCGAAGTGGGCGTGGACGCCGCCACCGGCGAAACCCGCATCCGCCGCATGCTGGCGGTATGCGCCGCGGGCCGCATTCTCAATCCCAAGGCGGCGCGCAGCCAGGTGATCGGCGCCATGACCATGGGGGCGGGCGCGGCGCTGATGGAGGATCTGGTGATCGACCAGCGTGGCGGTTTCTTCGTCAACCACGACCTGGCCGGCTATGAAGTGCCGGTGCATGCGGATATTCCGCATCAGGAAGTGATCTTCCTCGATGAAACCGACCCGGTGTCTTCACCGATGAAAGCCAAGGGCGTGGGCGAGCTGGGCATTTGCGGCGTGGGGGCGGCGGTGGCGAATGCCATCTACAACGCCACCGGCGTGCGGGTGCGTGATTATCCGGTCACATTGGATAAACTCATCGCAAAAATGCCAGAAGTATGAGTTAGTGCTATCCTGTTTGGACGGTATGAACAAGGAGGATATATGCCTGCTTCTCACGACACCTATACGCGCACCCAGGGCCTGAAGAAAACCTACGAGGTGGAATATACGGCCCTGCGTTACAAAATCTCCCTGGGCGATAAAGTGCTCAAGGATATTGAGCTGGGGCTGCAATCTGCCCCGGTCTACGATCCGGAAATCGCCTGGCGACACGCGATCGCCGATATCGAAAACCTGCGGGGCATGACCGAGCAATAGCTTTTAGCGGCAGCCGGGGCTCAGCTCCGGCCGTTCGCGCGCTTGCAAGCCCATCAGGTCCGGCCGGTCGTAGGGGATGTAATTCATCCAGAACCACGGCAGGCAGGTCTTGCCATAGACGTACTCTATGGCAGGGAAGAACATATTGTTCGCGTTTGAGCTATTGCTCAGCATGACGATGCCGTTGCGCGACTGGCGGAAGCCCAACGCAACGTTGTTGGTGCCATCGTCCGCGCCTTCCTTAAAGAACGCCGGCCCCAGCGGCGAGTTGTACAGCGGCCAGCCGATGCCGATCGACAGGCCGCTGCCGCGCCACAAATCCGTATCGCCGGGCCAGTGCGAGGGGAACTGTTGCACGGATACGATGGCCATCTGTGGCGACAGCATCTCTTTGTACGCGGCGCCCGACAAGCCTTCGCCGCGCAGCACGCCAGCCATGAAGGCGGCGTAATCTCCAATTGTCGTATCCATCGAGCCGGCTGCGCGGGCGTCGCTGCGCCGCTTGTGCGGGATGACCTTGCCGTCTTTGCCGTAGTGCGTGGTTTCGCGGCCGGCCCAGCTGTCGCGCCAGACCATGCTGGTGTGGCGCATGCCGAAGCGGTCGAACACGCGTTGCTGCATCAGCGTTTCCAGCGGGATGCCGGTTCGCTCTTCCACCACGATTTGCAGGATGTTCAGGCCTTCGCCGGAATATACGTAGCGGCTGCCCGGCGGAAATTTGAAGTCCAGCTTGTTGTTCTCGTTGATGTAGCGCCAGTTGATCAAGCCACTGGTGTGGGTCAGCAGCATGCGTGGCGTCAGCAACTGCCAGCGCGGATCATCCTTCAGGTCGGCAAATTTGGGATAGTCGGGGAGCGGCTTTTTCAGCAGCGTGGGCAAGGGCGCGTCCAGCGTCAGCACCCCTTCGTCTACCAACTGCATTACCGTGTAGGCGAATACGGCCTTGGTGAGCGAGGCGGCGTACATGATGGTGTCGGTGCGCAGGGGCTGCTGCTTGTCGACATTGGCATAGCCGTAGGCGTGGGTATAGGTCACCTTGCCGTCCTGGATCAGCGCCAGCGACAGGCCGGGCACACGCGCGGCGCTCATCAGGCGCTGGACTTCGGCATCCAGTCCCGGCGGCGCGGCAGGCGGTGAGGGTGGCGCTGCGCATCCTCCAAGCATCACAACGGCAATCAATGCAGCGTAGCGGGGCAGGGAGGAGAGGCGCATGGTCAGTCCTTTCTGGGTTGGGCCGCGAACCAGGGTTTGAGGCGGCGGATGGCTTCTGCGATTTCCGCCGTGGAGACGGCGAAGCTGAACCGGATGAAGTATTTGCCGTCGACCGGATCGAAGTCGATGCCGGGCGCGCTGGCGATGCCGGTGTCTTGCAGCAGGCGCTTGCAGAAGGCCAGGCTGTCGTCGGTCAGGTGCGCGATGCTGGCGTAAATGTAGAACGCGCCGTCCGGCGGCGCCACCGTGGTCAGGCCCAGTTCCGGCAGCGCGGCCAGCAGCAGGCGGCGGTTTTCGCGGTAGACGTTGATGTGACCATCCAGCTCATCCAGCGCGTCGAAGGCGGCCAGACCGGCGTGCTGGCTCAGCGACGGTGCGGTCAGGAACAGGTTGCCGCAATAGGCTTGCGCGCGGTCGACGTGTTCCGGCGGCGCCAGCAGCCAGCCGAGTCGCCATCCGGCCATGCTGAAATATTTGGAGAAACTGCTGACCACCAGCGCTTGCGGTTCGTAGGCGAGGATGGTTTGCGCCGGCTCGACGTAGCTGAGGCCGTGGTAAATCTCGTCCGAGATGATGCGGATGCCGCGCGCGCGGCAGACTTCCGCGATGGCTTGCAGCTCTTTTGCCTTGATCAGCGTGCCAGTTGGATTGGCTGGGCTGGCGATGATGACGGCGTGCGGCGCTGGCTCGATGGCGGCCAGTGCGGCGGCGGTCAGCTGGAAGCCGACGTCGGCGCCGCAGGCGATTTCCACCGGTTCCATGTGCAGCGCCTTCAGCGTGTTGCGGTAAGCCACGTAGCCGGGCCGCGCCATGGCGATGCGGTCGCCCGGCGAGAACATCGAGCTCAGGGCCAGCACCAGCGCCGGCGAGGCGCCGCAGGTCAGGATGAACTGGTCGGCGTGGACGGTGACGCCGTAGCGCTCGTCGTAAAACTGCGCCAGCCGCTGTTTCAGTGGCGCGCTTTCCCAGTAGCCCATGCTTTCCGCGTCCAGCACGGCGTGTGCCCTGGCGATGGCGGCCTGTGGCGCGCCGGTGGACGGCTGGCCAAATTCCATGTGGATGATCGAACGGCCTTCAGCTTTCAGGGCGTGAGCCTGTTTGCTGATGGCGATGGCGTGGAAGGGTTCAAGTTCAGCTTTCATAGCATCGATTATACTGTTGCTTGTTACATAAAAATAGTGAAGGCTGGCTGGGTATGGCAATACGTTGGAAGCGGTGGGGCATTGGTGCGGCGAGCGCTGTCGGTGTGTATGCATTGGCGGGGGCATGGCTGTTGCCGAGTGTGATTAAAAGCCAGCTGCCCAAGTATGCCGAGACCGAACTGGAGCGCAAGGCCAGCATCGGCCAGCTCAGTTTTAATCCGTTCACGTTGCGCCTGGAGGCGCAGGATGTGCGCTTCACCGAGGCTGACGGCGCGCCGTTGTTTGCGGTCGGCGGGCTGGCGGTGGAGATGCAGTGGCGCTCGCTGTTCCGCCGTGCGTGGAGTTTTGCCGAGATCCGCATCACGCAGCCAGCGGTGCAGTTGGCGATTGCCAAGGACGGCAAGTTCAATATCGCCGAATTCCTGAAGACGCTGGAAAAGCACAAGAAGCCGGATGAGCCGGATTCGCCGATGCCGCGCCTGGTGATCGAACACTTTGTGCTGGATAACGGCCAGGTGGCCATGCACGACAAGCACGCCGGCTATGACGATACCTTCACGCCGATTACCTTCGCGCTGAACAACCTGAGCACGCTGCCGGATGAGAACGGCGATTACACGCTGAACGCGGATGCGGGCCTTGGCGGCAAGTTGTCCTGGAAAGGTGTGGCGGCGGTTAATCCGATCAGCGGCAGCGGGTTGCTGACGCTGGAGAACGTGGCCTTGCCGGGTATGGCGACGTATCTGAAGTCGTTCTCGCGCGTGGTGGTGGAAGAGGGCAAGTTGTCCGCCAGGCTGCCGTACAAGTTTGGCTACAAGGACGGCAAGCTGGATGCCAGTCTGGCTGGCGCTGGTTTGACGCTAAGCGATCTGTCGCTGAAGCGCGGCGCGGATGCGCCGTTTGTGAAGGTCAGGCAGTTGGCGGTTGGCGATGTCGGCGTTGATTTGCTGAAGCAGTCGGTCAGCGTTGGCAGCTTGCAGTTGAACGGCGGCGCGCTGACCGTGCGGCGCGATGCGATGGGCGAGCTGGATGTGGCGAATTTGACGCTGCCGACGCCGACGCCGACGGTGGCCGTGCCCGCCGCTGCGCCAGCCAAGCCTGCTGCAGCCAAGGGCAGCTGGAAACTGCAATTCAAGCAGATCGGGCTAGATGCGGTGGCGGTCAATTACTTCGACCAGACCGTAAGTCCGGCGCTGAAAGTCAGCACCGACAACGCCAAACTGAAACTGGCATTGCAGCTGGACGGCAGCAAACTGAACATCGCCGATGCAGATTTCTCGATGGATAACCTGTCGATGAACGCCGGTTCGCAAGCGCCACTCAAACTGTCGCGCATTGGCTTTGAAGACGCTTCGCTGGATCTGGACGCACACAAGGCCAACGTCGGCCGTTTGTACGCGGACGGCGGACAACTTGATCTGTCGCGCGATGCCAAGGGCCAGTTCCTGTTCCTGAACACGCTGCCGAAGGCGGGCGTTGGCGGCACGGCAGCGGCCAAGTCGCCAACGCCTGCGCCTGCCAGCACGCCGTGGGAAGCTGCCATCAAGTCCGTCGAGCTGAACAAGTTCGGCGCGCGCTTTGATGATGCCAGCACGGGCATCAAAATCAATTTGCAGGACTTCAACCTGAAAGTCCGCGACGCCAGCACCGATCTGAAAAAGCCGTTGTCGTTTGAAGGCGGTGTCGGCCTGCGCGAAGGCGGCCAACTGGTCGCTAAGGGCAAGGTCATGCCGTCCACCGGCGCGGTCGATACCGATCTGAAGCTGAGCAAGCTGGCGTTGGCGCCAGTGCAGCCGTTGCTCGGCAAGTACATCAAGCTGAAAATCGCCGACGGCGCCATTAACGCGCAAGGCCATTTGCGCACTGGCGCGGGCGGCAGCAAGACCGATCCGGCGCTGCGCTATGACGGCTCGTTTGAAGTGGCCCAGCTGTCGTTGAACGAACTGGATAACGACCGCTTCGCCCACTGGTCCAGCGTGCGCGCCGACAAGCTGGCGCTGAGCCTCAAACCGGATTTGCTGGACGTGGCCGAACTGCGCGTGATCGAGCCGAGCGCGATTCTGATTATCGAAAATGACCGCAGCTTCAACGCGCAGCGTTTGCTGGTGGAGCCGCCGGCGCCGGCCGCCGCTGCCGCCCCGGTGGTTGCCGCAACGCCAGCCGCCAGCGAACCATTCCCAATCCGCATCCGCCGCGTGCGCTTGCAGGACGCCAAGCTGGACTTCACCGACCTCAGCCTGCGTCCGCAATTCGGCGCGCACATTTATGAACTGAACGGAATCATCACCGGCCTGTCGTCCAAGCGCGATGCGCGCAGCCAGATCGAGCTGGATGGCCGCGTGGACGACTACGGCCAGGCCCGCGTGCGCGGTCAACTGAATCCGTTCGTGCCGGCCGATAACACCGACCTGAACGTGATCTTCAAGAACATCGACATGGTGGCCGCTTCGCCGTACAGCATGAAGTTTGCCGGCTACAAGATCGCGCAAGGCAAGATCTCGCTGGACCTGCAATACAAGGTGCGCAATGGCCAACTGGATGGCAACAATCAGGTGGTGCTGGATAACCTGACCTTGGGCGAACGCATCGACAGTCCAGACGCGCTGAAGCTGCCGCTGGAACTGGCGCTGGCCATCCTCAAGGACAGTAACGGCCGCATCGATCTGGGCATTCCGGTGGCGGGCAATATGAACGACCCGAGTTTCAGCTATGGCGCGGTGGTGTGGAAGGCGTTGGGCAACATCATGACCAAGGTGGTGACTTCGCCATTTCGTGCGCTGGGCAATCTGTTTGGCATCAGCGGCGACAAGCTGGAAGCAGTGGAGTTCGATGCCGGCAGCGACGTTGTGCTGCCGCCGGAACGCGAGAAGCTGAAGCAGGTCGCGCAGATTCTGGCGAAGAAGCCGGATTTAAAACTGTCTGTGCCGGGCCTGTACAGCGAGGCCAATGATGGCGCGGCGTTGCGCGCGCAAGCGTTGCGTCGCGCTGTGCTGGCCAAGGCCGACATCAAGCTGGCGGCCGGAGAACAGCCTGGTCCGCTGGATATCGGCCAACGCAAGGTGCGCACCGCGTTGCGCGACCTGTACGCCGAGCGCTTCGGCGCTGCCGAGTTGGACAAGGAGAAGAAGGCGGCCGAGGCCAGCGCCAGCGTTACCGATGCCGCGGCGGCTGCTACCGGCGACACCGCCTCCGCCGCGCCCGCCGGCGCTGCCGCGAAGAAGCTGCCTATGTTGCAGCGTCTGGGCAAGCTGGTGCAGGGCGAGCCGCAGGTGGCCGACGCCACGGCCTTTTACGGCAAGCTGCAAGCGCGCCTGGAGCAGAATCAGCCCTTGGCCAAGGACGCCTTGCCGCAACTGGGAGCGCAGCGTGCCGCAGCAGTGGTCGCGGTGCTGAAGGAAGCCGGCGCAACCACGGTCTCGACCGCCTCTCCGGCCGCCACCGACAGCGCCGCCGGCAAGCCAGTCGCGGTGAAACTGGAACTGTCGGCGAAATAAGATGACTGAAGCGAATAAACACCCCGCCGGCAGTCCTCTGTTGGCGGGGCTGGCGCTGCTGTGCAGCCAGCTGTCACTGAACCTCGGCGCGGCGATCGCCAAGCAGCTGTTCCCCAGCATCGGCGTTGAGGGCGTGACGGCGTATCGCGTCGGCATGTCGGCGCTGGTGATGCTGCTGATTTTCCGCCCTTGGCGTACGCCGCTGACGCTGAAACAGGTACTCAACGTCGCCATCTACGGCTCGGTGATTGGCCTGATGAATCTGCTGATCTACCGCGCCTTCGCCCGCATCCCGATGGGCATCGCCGTGGCGATTGAAGTGGCGGGGCCGCTGACGGTGGCGGTGCTGTCGTCGCATCGTCCACGCGATGTCGTCGCGGTGTGCCTGGCGGTGGCCGGCCTGTATTTCCTGTTGCCGATTCATGGCCAGGTCGATCAACTCGATCCGGTGGGCGTGGCGTATGCCGCCGGCGCGGCGGTGTGCTGGGCCTTGTACATCGTCTACGGCAAACGCGTGTCGTCGATGTCGGGCGGGCAGTCGGTGGCGTGGGGCATGCTGGCGGCGTCGCTGTTCATCGTGCCGATTGGCGTGGCGCATGCGGGCGCGCTGTTGCTGACGCCGTCGTTCATGCTGGTCGGGCTGGCGATTGCGGTGATGTCCAGCGCCTTGCCGTACACGCTGGAGATGCTGTCGATGCGCAGGCTGTCGTCGCGCACGTTCAGCATGTTCAGCAGCGCCGCGCCGGCGCTCAGCGCGCTGGCCGGCATGGTGGTGCTGGGGGAGCATCTGACGCTGGCCCAGTGGCTGGCCATCGCTGCCATCGTGACGGCTTCGGCACTGACTTCCTTGCGCTAGTTCCCCCAGGCGCCGCCAAACGCAAGCCGCAAATGGCCGCTTATTGCTTTTGCAACGTGTTCGTGGCAGCATAGATGCTTCTTCAAAGGAGGTGTCATGCAAGTCGCTCGTGCCCAACAACCGATTGCTGCCGCTGCCGTCACGCTGGTGCTGTGGATCTTCGGCGTGGCGTCGTTTATGCCGCCGCTGTTCAAGTACACCAGCCAGTCCGTTCTGCTGATCATCGCCGCCGGCATCGGGATTTTCGTCTGCCTGGTGCTGCACCTGTTCTTCATCGCCATGGCCGCCAAGCGCCTGGGCCGTTCGCCAGTGGCGTGGGTGCTGGTGTCGCTGTGCTTCATGCCGGTCGCCTCCATCATCGGCCTGATTTTGTTCGAGTGGTTCAGCGAGCAGGAAAAACAAGCCGCTGCCTAAAGCGCTTGCCAGACGTGGACGGGATCGTCTAGTATCGATCCCGATGCAACTGCATCAGCGTCGCTCGGACGGTTCCGGGCGCTTACGTGAGACATCCATGACTGACACCCAAACTCCGCGCAGCTTTGCGCGTATCGATCGCCTGCCTCCCTACGTTTTCAATGTCACCGCCGAGCTCAAGCTGGCGGCACGCCGTC
This sequence comes from Duganella levis, assembly GCF_009857605.1. Taxonomy (GTDB): domain Bacteria; phylum Pseudomonadota; class Gammaproteobacteria; order Burkholderiales; family Burkholderiaceae_D; genus Rugamonas; species Rugamonas levis. The sequence continues at coordinate 43,681 of NZ_WWCT01000009.1, forward strand.
GCGGCGAAGACATCATCGATATGTCGATGGGCAATCCAGACGGCGCCACGCCGCCGCACATTGTGAGCAAGCTGGTCGACACCGTGCAACGGCCCGACACCCACGGCTACTCCGCCTCCAAAGGCATTCCGCGCCTGCGCCGCGCCATCTCGCGCTGGTACAAAACGCGTTACGACGTCGAGTTCGATCCCGATTCGGAAGCCATCGTCACCATCGGTTCCAAGGAAGGCCTGGCGCACCTGATGCTGGCCACGCTGGACCAGGGCGACACCGTGCTGGTGCCCAATCCCAGCTACCCGATCCACATCTGGGGCGCAGTGATCGCCGGCGCGAATATCCGCTCGGTGCGCATGACGCCCGGCGTCGACTTCTTCGACGAACTGGAGCGCGCGGTGCGCGAGAGTTATCCTAAGCCGAAGATGATGATCCTTGGCTTCCCGTCGAATCCGACCGCGCAGTGCGTGGAACTGGAATTCTTCGAGCGCGTGGTGGCGCTGGCCAAGCAGCACAACATCCTGGTGGTGCATGACCTGGCCTACGCCGACATCGTGTTCGACGGCTGGAAAGCGCCGTCCATCATGCAGGTGCCCGGCGCGCGCGAGGTGGCGGTAGAATTCTTCACACTGTCCAAGAGCTACAACATGGCTGGCTGGCGCGTGGGCTTCATGGTCGGCAACAAGGAGTTGGTGGCGGCGCTGGCGCGCATCAAGAGTTACCACGACTACGGCAGCTTCACGCCGGTGCAGGTGGCGGCGATTGCCGCGCTGGAGGGCGACCAGACCTGCGTCAGCGAGATTTGCGCGCAGTACCAGAGCCGGCGCGACGTGCTGCACAAAGGTCTGCTGGAAGCCGGCTGGCCGGTGGACAAGCCGAAAGCCTCGATGTACATCTGGGCCCGCATTCCGGAAGCCTATCGCCACCTCGGCTCGCTGGAATTTGCCAAGCTGCTGCTGGCCGAAGCCAAGGTTTGCGTCTCCCCCGGCATCGGCTTCGGGGAGTATGGCGATGAGTACGTGCGTTTCGCGCTGATCGAGAACGAAGCGCGCATTCGCCAGGGCTTGCGTGGTATCAAAGCCATGTTGCGCAAAACTTCCGCATAAAATTTGCGGTGAGTTTAAGCCGCATCAAACCCTGTGCTTGATGCGGCGGCTACTGTAGCTCACTAGACCCATCAGAGGAGCTACCATCATGTCCCATTTTTCCACCGGAGCCAGCGCGCGTCGCCTGGTCAATGCAGTCCAAAAACTCGAACGTAACCTGGCCACCGCCGGCTTGCCGCGATTTGTGGCCCGCTTGCCGGTGTGCTGGCTGAGTTGGCACTATTGCCGCATGCTGGATCAGAAGATTGCGCGCATCAAGCGCATTCGCGGCAAGTTCGACCGCTGGGGACCGGCCATCCACGATGCCTCGCCGGTAGCGCAGGAAAAAATGGAAATGCTGGATCTGGACCACAGCATGCGCACCGATATCGAGTTCACCAAGAGCACCATGATGGAGTTGCGCGACTACTGTGTGGACATCGGCCGCATGTTCGAGCAGCTGGGCTATGAGTCGGCGGGGCTGAAACGGCGCCAGACCGCCTTCCTGGAAATCCTGGACGCGTCGTGCGCTTCGGCCAGCCGCATGCAGGACGCGCTGACGCGCCATGACGACGCGGTACTTGCCAAACTGCGGGCCGAGGCGGATGCCGCCGCAGCCCATTCCGCCCGCGCTTAGAACCCTTCCAATACAATTTTCCCCTTGGCGCGATTGCTCTCCACCAGAGCATGGGCGCGCTTCAGGTTCTCGGCGTTGATCTTGCCGAAGCGTTCCGCCAGCGTGGTCTTGATCGCGCCGGTTTCCACCAGCGTTGCCACGTCGTTCAGCAGTTGATGCTGCTGCTGGATGTCGTCGGTCTGGAACATCGAACGGGTGTACATGAATTCCCAGTGCAGCGACACGCTCTTGCGCTTCAGCGTGCGGACGTCGATGCTGGCCGGATCGTCGATCAGCGCGACCTTGCCTTGCGGCGCCACCAGCTCGCTGATCGCCGCCCAATGGTGATCGGTCTGGTTCAGCGACGCCACATACGTCACCGGCGGCAGGCCGAGGCGGGTGATTTCTTCATTCAGCGGCTTGCTGTGGTCGATCACATGGTGCGCACCCAGTTGCTTGACCCACTCACCGGTTTCCGGACGCGAAGCGGTGCCGATGATGGTCAGGCCCGTCAGCTGGCGCGCCAGCTGCACCAGGATCGAACCGACGCCGCCAGCCGCACCGATCACCAGCAGCGACTTGCCCTTGGTGGCGGCCGCATCGCGGCTCACGCCCAGACGGTCGAACAATAATTCCCATGCGGTGATGGTGGTCAGCGGCAGCGCGGCGGCTTGCGCGAAGTCCAGGTTCTTTGGCTTGTAGCCGACGATGCGCTCGTCCACCAGGTGCAGTTCGCTGTTGGTGCCGGCGCGGGTCAGGTCGCCCGCATACCAGACTTCATCGCCGACCTTGAACAGGCTCACGTCCGGGCCGACCGCCTTGACCACGCCGGCCGCATCCCAGCCGATCACCTTGGCCTGGCCTTCGGCCGGCGCCACGTTGCGGCGAATCTTGGTGTCGACCGGATTGACCGAAATGGCGCGTACTTCGACCAGCAGGTCGCGGCCGGTGGCCTGCGGCGTTGGCAGTTCGATGTCGATCAGCGATTCGGCGTCTTCGATAGGGAGCGATTGGCGGTAGGCGATTGCTTTCATGGGATTCTCCGATGAAGTTAGGATGGAAGTATGATATTTTGTTTTTTAACGAGAAAAAAGCGCCTTATGGGGAAACTCTTTCAAAGGAATGAGGAAAATTGCTGCGTTTAGATGACCTGAATGTATTTGTCCGCACTGCCGACCGTGGCAGCTTGTCGGCCGCCGCTCGTGAACTTGAGATCTCGCCGGCGCTGGCCAGTGCCGCGCTCAAGCGGCTGGAAGGAGAACTGAAACTGCGCCTGTTCGCCCGCACCACGCGTTCGTTGCGGCTGACAGAGGAGGGTGAGCACTATCTGCGCCATGCGAGTGAGGCGCTGCGTGTGCTCAAGGAAGGGCATGACGCCCTGATCCAGGGTAAGGAAATCCTCGGCGGCACGCTGAAAATCTCGATGCCGTCCGACCTCGGGCGCAATCTGGTGGTGGGCTGGCTGGATGAATTCCAGGCGCAGTATCCGAAAGTGGTGCTGCAACTGGGCATCAGCGACCGCGTGTCGGACATGTACCGGCAACCGATCGACATCGCCATCCGCTACGGCAAGCAGGAAGATTCCAGCTTGATCGCCTTGCCGCTGGCGCCGGAAAACCGCCGCGTGCTGGTGGCCTCGCCCGACTACCTGAAACAGCACGGCAAGCTGAATTCGCTGGATGACCTGGCGCAGCACAACTGCCTGCGCTTCATGCTGGACGACGTCATCCACGACCGCTGGAGTTTTTACAGCGAACAGCACGCGGCGCCAGACGTGGTGCATGTCAGCGGCAACCGCACGGCCGACGATGCCGACGTGGTGCGGCGCTGGGCTGTGGCGGGCGTCGGCATCGCCTACAAATCGCGGCTGGACGTCAGCGCCGACATTCGCGCCGGCCGCCTGCAAGTGCTGCTGCCTGATGCGCTGGGTGAACCGACGCCGCTCAACATGGTCTGCATGCACCGCGCGCAGATCACGCCGACCGTGCTGCAACTGCGCGACTTCCTGCGCGCACAGTGCGAAAAAGCTTAAGACCACCTGAAATTCGCCACCAGTGTGGTTGCACTGCGACAAAATGCGCTTACCATAGCGCTAATAAAAATGATCGGGAGAGAGTTATGACCGAAACCCAGCGCGATTTCCTCAGCGCCGGTTTTTCGCTGACGCTGATAGCGTTGGCGGCCTTCGTGATGCAGCGCTTCTTCCTGCCGCTGGTATGGGCCGGCATTCTGTGCGTGGCGACGTGGCCGATGCACGTCTGGCTGCGCACACGCATCCGTCACAACATCCTGTCAGCCGCCTTGCTGACCTTGGTGGTGGCGGCGATCTTCATCGTGCCGGCATTGTTGGGCGTGGCACAGGCGGCCCGGCAGGCGCCGGAACTGGCCAACTACATCGTTAGCGCCAATACCGATGGTGTGCCGGTGCCGGACTTCCTCGCCCACCTGCCGGTGGTCGGCGATTCGATTGCCGAATGGTGGCAGGCGACACTGAGCCAGCCGCATGGCCTGGCGCATTTATTCTCTGACCGCGAAATCAACGGTTTCCACTCGGCCAGCGACATCATCAAGGTGGCTGGTGTCGGCTTCATGCACCGGCTGGTGGACTTTGGCCTGGCGTTCCTGTGCCTGTTCTTCTTCTACAAGGACGGCGAGGTGCTGAACCGCCAGATCATGAATATCGGTAGCCGCTGGTTCAGTGAACAGCGTTGGGCACAATACTCGGAAAAAATCCCGACCGCGATCCGCGCCACTGTCAACGGCCTGGTGCTGGTCGGCCTGGCGGAAGGCGTCTTGATCGGCATTGCCTACTGGCTGGCCGGGCTGAAGTCCGCCGCGTTGTGGGCTGCGGCGACCGGCATCCTGGCCATCATTCCGTTCGGTGCGCCGATCGCCTTCGTCAGCGCGGCAGCCGTGCTGGCGTTTGGCGGCGCGCTACCAGCCGCTATTGCCGTAGCAGTGTGGGGCACCGTCGTGCTGTTTGTGGCGGATCACTTTGTACGGCCAGGCATCATCGGCAACGCAACGCGCTTGCCGTTCCTGGCTGTACTGTTCGGCATACTGGGCGGGGTCGAAACCCTGGGCCTGGTCGGACTGTTTATCGGTCCGGTGGTGATGGTGCTGTTTGTAACGTTATGGCACGAGGCGCAAAGCCATCATGCGGATGTCGGCTAGCCAGTTGCCAGACCCAGGTGAGGAGCGCAAGCGAGGCTGCGGCATCTGCCGGCCTGTCTTGTGCATGGGTAGGGCAACTGGCACCGGCAACCATTAGTGCGCCTTCGACTTCGACAGGATCAGCAGCCAGCGGCGGAACATCAGTACTTCCAGATGGCCTGCCTGCACGCCGGTATCGCATTCGATAATCGGGTTCACCGCGTAGAAACGCTTGCGGAAGTCACGGCACACCATCATTTCGCGGCGACCCATGCGAACCATAAACGAGGTAGGCAGGTATTCCAGACCGAAGCGGGAGCCAAAGCTGCTATTCAGAGTGCTCATGACAGTTCCTTTTTTGTGGGAAGTAGTGTTTAACGAGGAGTTCAGAATAGCATAACTACTGTATGAATAAACAGGTACTGTGCAAATAAACAGTAAATTCGTTATTTTGTGATTTTTACGCCAACTTCATCGGCGACCAGGCGGGGAGGACCAACTATTAGCAAACTCATGAGTTTCGTCGAGGCAAGACTGTCTCCGGGCGGCGAATTCGGCCTACATTTAACCGTCGGCATGGCGCTGCTGCTGGCTTCCGGGCTGGTTTTCCATGAACTGGCGGAGGCCGTGATGGGGCAGGCCGCCATCACGGTATTGGACTTGCAGGTGGCGCATTGGTTCAATGCACACGCCGTTGAACCGCTGACCAGCCTGATGGTTGGCGTCTCGGCCATGCATTCGGTGGCCGGCATGGTGCTGCTGTTTTGTCTGCTGGCCGGGTATCTGTGGCGGCAGCAGGCACGTTACTGGCTGCTGGCGCTGGCGTTCGCGGTGCCGGGCGGGATGGTGCTGAATGTGGCGCTGAAATTTTTCTTCCGCCGCGCTCGGCCGGTGTTTGAAGATCCGCTGGTGACACTGACCACCTACAGCTTCCCCAGCGGCCATACCACCGCCGCCACCTGCTTCTACGGCCTGTTGGTCAGCTACCTGGTCATCGCGCGGCCGGCGTGGAGTGTGCGTGTGGGAACAGTCGCCTTCTGCCTGACAATGGTATTGTTGGTAGCATTCAGCCGTGTGTATCTGGGCGCGCACTATCTCAGCGACGTGCTGGCGGCCATGGCCGAAAGCGTCGCGTGGCTGGCGGTGTGCATCACGGCGATCTCCACGCTGCGCCGTCGACGCGAGGGTAAAACGGTATAAATAATATGGATAAAATCGTCGTCATTGTTAATGCGGGTGCAGGACTGGGCTACTGTGGCGGCTGGACTGCCGCGCTGGAAGAAAAGTTCCGCAGCCAGGGTGTCGAGCCTGACATCACGCTGGCCAAGAGCGGCGACGAAATGATCGCGCGCGCCGAACGCGCGGTGAAAGAAGGCGCGCCGGTGGTGGTAGCTGGCGGCGGCGATGGCACCATCAATGCCGTGGCCTCGGTGCTGGCCGGCACAGAAACGCGGCTGGGCGTGCTGCCGCTAGGCACACTGAACCACTTCGCCAAGGATCTGAAGATTCCGCTGGAACTGGACGAGGCGGTCGCCAACGTGGTACACGGCAAGCCCGGCAAGGTCGATGTGGGCGAAGTCAACGGCCGCATCTTCCTCAACAACTCCAGCCTCGGCATCTATCCCGATATCGTGCGCGACCGCGAGCAGCAGCAAAAGCATCTGGGACGCGGCAAATGGCCGGCTTTCGGCCGCGCCTTGTTTGCCGCGCTGCGGCGCTTCCCCTTCCTGAGTGTGCGGCTGAAGATCAACGGCGACGAGCATCTGCGCCGCACACCCTTTGTTTTCATCGGCAATAACGAATACCTGCAAGGATTGACGCTGGGCGCGCGCGAGCGGCTTGATAGCGGCAAACTGTGTCTGTACGTGGCGCAGAAACCCACTCGGCTCGGCCTGCTGCGCTATGCGGCGCATGCGCTATTCGGCAAGTTGCAGGAGGCACGCGATTTCGATGTATTGTCGGCGTCGTCGCTGGAAATCGAAACCCGCCACCATCACCTGCGGGTGGCTACCGACGGCGAGGTGACGCTGATGAAACCGCCACTATGCTACCGCTCGCGCGCTGCGGCGCTGTCTGTCATCGTCCCGGCCGTCTAGGAGAAGCGCATGCGCACCATCGTCCATTTATCCGATCTGCATTTTGGCCGCGTCGATCAGGATTTGCTGCGGCCGTTGCAGGAACTGGTGGTCAAGCTGGCGCCGGACGTGGTGGTGGTATCGGGCGACCTGACCCAGCGCGCCAAGACCGAAGAATTCAAGGCCGCGCGCGCGTGGCTGGATACCTTGCCGGGGCCGCAGATTGTGGTGCCGGGCAATCACGACATCCCGCTGTACAACGTTGCCAGTCGCTTCCTGACGCCGCTGCGCAAATACCTGCGCTACGTCACGCTCGACCTGGCGCCGGAATATGTGGATGACGAAATCGCCGTGCTCGGCATCAATACCGCGCGCTCACTGACCTTCAAGGATGGCCGCGTCAACAAGGAACAGCTGGTGCAGATGCGCCAGCGCATGCAGGCGGTTGGGCCGGAGCATACGCGCATCATCGTCACCCATCATCCCTTCGATTTGCCGGACACATTCGACAAGGACGACCTGGTCAACCGCGCGCCGATGGCGATGCAGGCGTTTGCCGAATGCGGCGTCGATGTGCTGCTGGCCGGTCACCTGCATTCCAGCCACGCCGGCAACAGCGCGCAGCGCTACAAGATCAGCGGCTACGCGGCGCTGGTGGTGCAGGCCGGCACGGCGACGTCGACCCGTGGACGCGGCGAATCGAATTCCTTCAACGTGCTGCGGGTGGCGCCGGACGATGTACAGGTCGAGCGTTACAGCTGGGTGGAAGGTACCGCCAGCTTCGAACCGGTGCACACCGAATGCTTCCGCCGCAACGGCGACGTCTGGGCGATGGCCGCCGAATCCTAAATCCGCTAAATCCGGGGTCAGTTCTGCCAAATGTACATGAGCTCGTGTGCATTTGGCAGAACTGACCCCGGGTTATTAGAGCCAGTAGTCCATAAAGCGCGCCGCCCATTCTTTCATGCGGTTGGCCCATGGGCGGTGGCGCCATTGTTCCAGCGTGATCAGGTTGGAATCGCGCATGTCTTCCTGGAAGGCTTTTTCCATTTCGGTGCCGAACGGTTCGCCCATGACGATCACGTTCAGCTCGCTGTTGTGCAGGAAGCTGCGGGTGTCGATATTGGTCGAGCCGACCGTCGACCAGTTGCCGTCAATCACGGCGGTCTTGGCGTGCAATACCGCCAGTTTGAGCTGGTAGATTTTCACGCCGGCCGCCAGCAGGTCGTCATAGAAGGCGTGGCCGGCATAGAACACCAGCCCGCTATCCGAGACGCCCGGCAGCACGATCTTGACGTCTACGCCGCGCTTGGCGGCGGCAATCAGCGCATCCACCGTCTGCCGGTCCGGCACAAAATAGGCCGAGGTGATGTGGATCGATTTCTTGGCTTCCTGGAATGCCAGCGCGTAAGCCTTGTAGATTTCAAACTGTCCGCCCGGATCGCTGCCCAGCACGCGCACCACCTTGTCGCCGGCAATTACCGGCTTGGGAAAGTAGTCGGCCTCGCGCAGATCATCCTTGTCCTGCGACGCCCACTGGCGCACGAACAGCCACTGGAACGCCTGCACCGCCGGCCCTTCAACCTTGATGTGGGTGTCGCGCCAGCCTACATCCTTCTTGCTGGTGGGCTTGGAGGCTGAGCGGAACAGTGAACTCTTGGCATAGGTGGCGCTGATGTTGATGCCGCCAGTAAAAGCGATCTTGCCGTCGACGATCAGCACCTTGCGGTGATCGCGGTTGTTGAGCTTCCAGTCATTGCCGCTGACCTTGGCCGGATTGACCGGATTGAATTCGATCAGCTTGATGCCGGCATCGCGCATGCGCTTGAAGAACTCGGCCGGCACGCCGATGGTGCCGACGCTGTCATACAGGATATTCACGGTCACGCCTTGCTGCTGTCGTTCGATCAGCGCGTCGGCAAACTTTAGCCCCAGTTCGTCCTGGTCGAAGATATAGGTTTCCAGGTTGATGTTGTTGCGCGCCTGGGTAATAGCCTTCAGCATTTCCGCCATGGTCTGCGGACCGTCGAACAGCAGGGTGGTCTTGTTGCCGGCGATCAGCGGCACGCCGGTCGCTGCTTCTTCCAGCGACGCCTGCTGCTGCAAGTCCAGCGAGCCCTTGGCCCAGCGCTTGGCCAACAGCGCCTTGCTGCGCGCGTCGCTCAGTTCGCCGTTCGGACCCTTGACGGTGGGCGTGGCGCCTGGTTCCAGCTTGTCGCCCAGCGCCGTCACATTTGGCAGGGATGCGCACGCGCCCAGCAAACCCCAGCACATCAAGCCGAGGGGAATCCAGAAACGCATGCGCAAGACTTTCATTGTCAGCCTTTGTCGATTAATTTAGTGTCATCGGAACCGCCAAACAGGAAACTGATCGGCCCGGCGCGGAAGCGCCGTCCCAGTGCCTTCATCAACTGCCAGCCCTGCTTGAAACGTACCTGGCGCGACCGCAGTGCGACCCACAGCGCCAGGCCAAAGCTGACCAGCAGATTGACTGTCCCGATGGAAAGGAAACCTGCCACCGAGGTCACAACCAGTTCCCAGCTGACATTGTGATCGAGTCCAACAATTGCTGTCGCAAAGTTGGCCGAGGAGAACGTAATGTGCCGGATGTCCAGTGGTATGCCCAGCACGAAGCCAAGGAAAGGCATCACGCCGAGCAGGATGCCGAAGCAGAAATTACCCATCAGTCCGCCCAGGTTGTTCTCCAGGTAGACGCCCAATCGTTCCAGCCGTTCCTGGCCCAGCAGCCAGCGCAGGCCGCGCAGTTGCGCGATGCGCTGTGCCCAGCGGGTGTACAGCGCCTTGTTGTCGTAGTAGCCCGAGATCAGGCCGGCCACGAACAGGCAGACGCCGGCGATCGCCGCGTAGATCAGCGTCGGCGCGTGGATCGGGTCGATATCCTGCAACAGGTGCATGGCCTTGTCCGGCGTCACCAGATGATGACCGGTCATATACGGCCACGCCATGGCGATCAGCCACGCGGTCGGAATGCAAATTGCCAGGTTGCCCAACACCGCCATGTTCTGCGTGCGAATCACCTTGGCGCACAGCTCGGCCATGCTGTCGATGTCGATGTTGCGGCCGTCCTTGCTGTGCAGGCCGGAGGCGATGCGCGATGCCGTCATGGCCGGCTGCTTGGTCGCCACCGTGAAGTGCAGCAGGTGGATCAGCACGAAGCCCAGCGAGTAGTTCATGCTGAACAGGAAGGTCTCCACCAGTGGCGCGGCGCGCAGGTAGGACATCAGGATCTTGAACAGCGCCATGAAGCCGATGATCAGGCCGGCGCCGGCCGACGAGACGAACATGCCGCCCAGCTCGCGCCGCGTGTCGGCCACGTAGTGTTCGCCGGTATGGCTGGCGTTTTCGGTGACGTTGCGCGCCAGCAGGTTGATGTTATCGCGCAGCAGGTCGCGCACCATGTATTTGTTGTTGTGCGCGTCGATCAGTTCGCGCGCCAGCGCGATCGCGGCCAGTCGGCGCGCGTTGTCCTGTTCTTCGCCGAGCTGGTGCACGTCCACCAGGAACAGCAGCTTGCGCATGCGGTCCAGGCTTTGCGTCAGCGACACCAGCAAGTAGGTGAGGGCGATGCTGGTGCCCTGGCTCAGCGCTTTCTTGCGGATCTTGCCGATCACGGTGTCGCATTGGTCGAGCATCACCAGCAGGTGGCGGGCGTCGTCGATGTCGACTTCCTGGCCGGCCAGCTTGCGGTGATAGGCGTCCAGATAGGCGTTGACTTCGAAGTTCTGCACCATGAATGGTGATTCGTAAGTCTCCATCTCGGTGTGGAAGTTGGTCAGGCGCGGCTCCAGGCCGATTGCGCAGACGCGGTAGGACAGCGTGCGGATCGCGTCCAGCAGGCCTGGCAGCATGATGTTGCTGAGGTGTGGCTGGCCGGCGTCTTCCGACCTGGCGCTGGCGCGCTGTTCGGCGTTGATCACCACATCGATCAGTTGCAGCCAGTCGTCTGCCGGCACGGCGGCCATCCAGATGTGGTCGGTGCGCTTGTAGGCGATCTGGTCGACCGCCTCGCTCAGGTAATCGTTGCCCAGTGCGGGCGGCAGCATGCGGTAGGCGATGCGGGTCTTCAATTCGCTGAAGAAGCCGTCGTTGGACAGCACGCCGATCTCGGTGTACAGGCTGGCGTGGCGGCGCGCGGCCAGCAGGTTGCGCAGGTAGTTGCGCAGCGCGATGGCTTGCGCGGGATTGCCTTTGAGTAGTTGGCACAGGGTGCGCACGTTGGCCGTGGCGCGGACGCCATCGGTGGCGCGCTTGGGACGCAGTGTGTCAAACAGCGCGACCAGTGGGCCGATGTCATTGCTGTCTGCGTCGATGCGTTCCAGTAGTTCGAGCATGGAGATAGCCTCGTCAGATAAAACAGCAGTATAACGGCAGCGTCGCCCCATGTATGTACGCCAACGAACATAGGTTTCCGCGACGAAATACAACTGCTGCGTGGTGATGCGCACAGAAGGGAGCAGGGGCGGCGACTACACTGGGTCTTAACAACTTCCCCATTTTTGGCCGATTATGAAACCCGCTCTCCTCACGCTCGCTTTAATTGCACCGCTGAGCGCCCTGGCGCAAACAGAGGTGTATGGGGTGGTGGATGCCGGCGTCGTTGCCGACAGCGGTTGCCGCGGCGACTGCACGCGCACCAGGGTCGACAGCGGCGTCGCCAGCGGATCGCGCCTCGGCGTGCGCGGCCGCGAAGAGCTGGGCAATGGCACGGCGGCGGTCTACACGGTGGAGGTCGGTTTTCTCAACGACACCGGCGTCTCGGATCAAAATGGCCGGCTGTTCGGTCGCCAGGCGTTTGTCGGGCTCGATGGTCCGCTGGGCCTGGTCACGCTGGGGCGGCAGTACAACCTGGTCTACACCGCCCTGACCGATGTGGCCGATCCGTTCCACGGCGGCATGGCCGGCAGCGCCGCCAATCTGGTGGGTTACACCACCAAGCGCTACGACAACACCATCAAGTACACTTCGCCGCGTTCGCGCAGCGGCCTGATCGGCTCGGCCATCTACAGCTTTGGCGAGTCGCCGTTCAACAGCAAGGTCAACCGCGCGTATGGCGCCACCATCGGCTATGAAAAAGGACGCGTCAATCTGAGCATTACGCACCAGCGCAAGGACAATCTGCTGGATGCCACCGGCACCACGCCGGCGGTCGACCAGTCGGCCAGCAACTCGCTGGTAGCGGCCAATGTCGACTTCGGCCGCTTCGTCGGCTACGCTGCCTACGGCCACAGCAAGGGCGATGGCAGTTCTCAGTGGGATGAAACCAATCCTTATGGCGCGGTAGCGCAGCGCGATCCGTCCACCAATAGCCGTGACGTACTGCTGGGCGTGGCGGTGCCACTAGGCGCCACCACCTTGCTGGCCTCGGTCATCCATAAGGATGACCGAGGACTGGCCAATCGTGACGCCAACCAGATCGCGGTCGGCGCCAGCTATGCGCTATCCAAGCGGACCAATGTCTACACGTCGGTCGCCAAGATCCAGAACCGCAACGGCGCCGGCTACACGGTCGGCAATGCCAGCAACCGCGGCAGCGGCGACCGCGCCATCAACATCGGCTTGCGCCACGCCTTTTAATCCACGCGTATCAAGGTTTGGCGGGACAGCTGGCGGCCAGCCAGCGTCCAGTCGACTCCACCGTGGCTTGCTGCGGACCGGCGCCGCTGTTGTTGGTCACCTGCATGCTGGCGGTGTACGCACTGTCGCCTTGCATGCGCACCTGACCGCTGCCGCTGGAGGCCGGATCGGTGCAGCTGAACGTCACATCCACCCCACCCGCCACCGGCGTTTGTTTCGAGCTGCACTTGCCTTGCTGGCTCAATGGCAGCTCCTTGCGCGCGGCCATCTCCGGTGTGACGCAGGCGGTCATGCGCAGGCGGCCATCGCTGCCGGCTTGCGGCACCGAGACGCCGTTCTGCGCCATCATCGCCTCCATCTGTGCGCGTTGCGCCGGCGGCAGCGCGGCCAGCTGCGACAGGGCTGCGCTCACCGCCTGGTCGGTCTGGGCGTTGCCGGTGCTGACCTTGCTGTTCAATTCCCACAGGCCGGGCTTGATGGTTTGGGCGTGTGCCTGGATGGCCGTCAGCGCGGCCAGCGCGATCAAAAGTCGTTTCATGAATCCCTCCAGTAGAAATGAAAACGGCGCCCCAGGCGCCGTTTTAACCAATTGCGGAGAAGGCTACACGCCGCGTCCGCTAATCAGGCGCAGCAGCACCATGATGATGGCAACCACCAGCAGAATGTGGATGAAGCCGCCGATGGTGTACGAAGTAACCAGGCCCAGCAGCCACAGGATAAGCAGAACTACAGCGATGGTATAAAGCATGATTAATCTCCTCGGGTTGTGTTGAATTCATTATCAACAATACAGCGCCGGTCTTCTGTACGTTGCCGTACTAAAATGCTTAGTCCAGCGGACGCAGTTGCCCTTTGACGATGCGCACGGCGTCGCCGTTGCGCCAGTCTGGCTGGTGCGAGGTGTGGATCACGCGGCGGCTGCCGTTGTCCATGCGCACGCTGACATCCCAGCTGGTGGTTTTCTTCATATTGCCTTCGATCTGGTTGCCGGCCACTGCGCCGCCGACCGCACCGGCCACCGTTGCCAGTTGACGGCCATGGCCGCTGCCGACCTGGTTGCCCAGCAAGCCGCCCAGCACTGCACCGCCGACGGCGCCGGCGCCGCTGCCCTGGGCGCGATGTTCGATGGCGCGCACCGATTCGACCACGCCACAATTGCTGCATGGGGCGTTACGCGCTTCTTGTTCCGGTACTTGGCCCTGGCCTTGTGACATGGCCGGCGCCACGGCGGACGAACCGGCTGGCGGCGCATCGTTGTATGCCAGTTGCTGCGCCTGTTGCGGCGCCGGCGGCATGCCGCTCACTTGGGTTGGCACGGTGGCGTTCGAGGTTGGCAGCCAACCCAGGATCGCGGCGCTGCCGACGCCACAGAACAGCACTACCGCCACGGCGGCGATGACCATGATCGGATGAGTCTTTGGTTTATTTTGGGTGTCCATGTGGAGTGTCCTTTGTTATTGGTTGAGGTAATGCATTGCAGTCGATATTCTGCTTGAGTGCATCTATTACTTCCGTGCGTCACCGTACATACAGAGTGATTTATTGCCTTTACTCTGGTCCCATGCATACCTCTATCTCACATTCTCCCGACGACGACCGTGGCCAGCTTCGACTGGCCAATAATCGCTTGCTGGCCAGCTTGCCAGACGACGATCAACAGCAACTCGCGGCCAAGTGCGAGACGGTGCGGGTGGATAATGGCCAGATCTTGTCCGAGCCGGGACAGGAGGTGCGCTACATCTATTTCCCCATCGATTGCCTGGTGTCCCTGCTCGGCGTCGCCGAAGGGCGCATGACGCTGGAAGTGGGTTCGATCGGCCGCGAAGGCATGCTCGGCGCGGCCGTGGTGCTGGGTCATGAGCTGGCGCAGGTCAGGGCGGTGGTGCAGCGCTCCGGCCGCACCTATCGCATGGTGGCCGGCGATTTCGTCACCGAGTTCCATCGCATGGACTCCTTGCAGCGCCTGCTTCACCGTTATACCGACGTCCAGCTGGCGCAGGCGATCCAGATCGCCGTGTGCAGCCGCTTCCATGTGCTGGAGGCGCGGCTGGCGCGTTCGCTGCTGATTACGCGCGACCGCTTGCAGTCGGAAAAATTCCACCTGACGCACGAATTCCTGGCGCATGCGCTGGGCGTGCGGCGGGTCGGCGTGACCAAGGCCGCCAGCGCCTTGCAGAACCAGCGCTTGATTACCTACAGCCGCGGCAATATCGAGATCCTCGATTCGGCCGGCCTGGAATCGGCTTCCTGCCATTGCTACGAAATGTTCAAGGACAAATAAGCGCAATATACGAAGCAGGGAGGCATAAAAAAACAGACCCGAAGGTCTGTTTTTTTATGCCGGCGTTAGATTAACGCGGTGGCTTTTGCACTTGGTTACCGATCACGCCACCGACGGCTGCACCGCCTACGGCGCCAACTGCGCTACCGCCGGTCAGTACCGAGCCAGCCACTGCGCCGACGCCGGCGCCGACTGCGGTGTTACGGTCTTGGTTGGTCATACCAGCGCAGGCGCTCAGGCCCAGGGTGGCCGCCAGGACAGCGGCGGTTGCTGCGATTCGTTTAACGTTGTTCATGATTTTCTCCTCTGGCAGGCAAGACGCGGTATTGCGCCTTCACCGATGGGTACAGATTACGAAAATCCGCAATGTGCTTCCGTTCGTCAGCACACATTAACGCTGAATCAACGCCTGGCAGCCGCTGGTCTCGCCGGGGCCGGTGCTGACCAGCGGCACGATCGCCGCTACCGGGGCCACCACTGCCAAGGCCAGCGCGCTGCCGGCGCGCAAGGCCAGCGTGCCCTTGTCGACGCTGACATCCGGATCTTTAAAGCTGCCGCGCACATAAATCGGTGCGCGCAGCGAAATCACCCGCACCGACTTGGCGTCCGGCTTCAGCGTCAGGTCCAGCTTCTCGTTGCCAAGGTTGACCGTGCCGTTGATGTCGATCCGCGCTTCCGAGGTGTCTACCACGAACAGCCGCGACTTCATCACGCCATTGCTGACGGCGAAATCGGTCACCATGCAATTCAGCTTGACCTGCTTGTCGCCAACCAGCTTGGTCAGCACCACGCTGCCAATATTCAGGCCCATGGTTTCCAGCATCAGCTTGCTGACGCTGCCCTGTGTGACCGCGCCTTTGAGTTCGCCATTGGACGACCCCAGCAAGCTGGCCACCGAGTTGCCATCGGCGGCCAGCGCCACATTCGCATTGATTTCGCCCACCGTGGCCTGCATGCCGTCGATCGACGGGAACAGCTGCTTTAACTGGAGATGGCTGGCGGCGGCCTTCAGCGTGGCGCGGATGGCGTGCGGATTGACCTTGCCGCTGCCGTCCAGTAAGACGGTGGAGGTGAAGCGGCCGCCGGCGATGTCGAAGTTCATCGGCGTCAGCGACAGCACGCCGTCCTTCAGGTGGATTTGCGTTTCCAGATTTTGGATCGGCAGGTTCTTGTCACGCGTGATTTGTGCCGCCTTGAAGTTGACGTCGGCATCAATGGCGGTCCAACGGTCGGTACGGAAGGTTTCGACCGGCAGCACCTTGTTGCCCGGCTGGCGCTCCTCGGCGCCGCGCGCCTGCTTGCTGGCATTGGAATCGGCGCCGATCAGCGGGCCGAGGTCGGACACTTGCAACAGCTTCGATTGCACCGTGCCGCTCAGGCGCGAGCGCGGCTGGCCAGTCTGGAAATCCAGCTTGCCGGCGATATCGCTCTGCCCGACCTTGCCGGTGAACTGATCGTAGACCCAGTGGCTGGCGTTGGCGCCGAGGTTGGCGGTCAGGTGGCCCTCGGTGGAGAAGGGCGGCGTTTCCGGCAGCAGCACCCCGGTCAGCGCGTACAGTCGCTCCATGCTGGAGCCGGACAACTTGAGCCGCAGGTCGAGCGCAGTCAGCGACGCCGGCTTGGTCAGCGTGCCTTCAAACACGATGTGGGTGCCGCCGAGATCGAGGTCGGCCGACAGCGGGAACGGCGCCGTCTGCTGCTGCAGGGACAGCACCGCGCCGGCCTTGCCGCTACCGCTGACGTTCTGGTTATTCCACTTGCCGCGCAGCTGCCAGGCGACGCCGTAGCGCGGATCGTTCAAGGTATCGACGTTGGCGCTGGCATCCACATGCGTCATGGCGTCGATGTAGCGCACCGTGCCTTTGGAGAACACCACGCGCTGCACGTCCAGCTTCCACGCCGACGGCTGGTCGTCGTGACCGAAGGTCCAGTTGTTCTTGCCGTCGGCGTCGCGTTGCAGCAGCAGCTTGGGACTATCGAAACGCAGTTCGGGAACCGCGATGCGCTGGCGCAGCAGCGGCAGCAGTTCGATGGCAAAGGCGAACTGGCTGACGCTGACCATCTCGCTCGGCGCGTGCATCGTGCTTGGATTGCCAATGTGGACGTCTTTCGCCACCAGGTGCGGCGTCGGCAGGATGCTGCCCTGTTGGCGCCACGCCAGCGCCACGTCGCCGCGAATCTCGAACGGCCGCTCGATGGCTGCGCTGATGCGCTCATTCAGCCACGGCCGTGCGCGGTTCCAGTCGATGCTGGCGAGGGCGATGGCCCCGATGACGGGAACGGCAACGACGACACTGCCAACGGCGATGGCGATGCGGGTGCGGCGGGGAAGGGGCATGGCGGACCTGTTGTCTTGTAGTTGCTTCATTTTACACACTCCGGCTTTTGTGCGTCACCGTACTGATGCCGGCGCGCCGCCGGTTTATAAAGTCACATCGCTTTCATATTTCGAGGAGAACAATAATGATGAACATGAATAAGCAATGGCTGATTGGTGCCGCACTGTTGGCAGGACTGGCTGGCTGCGCCAGCCAAAAAACCCCGGCGACCGCCGATGTTGCCGTGTCGCGTGAAGCGGTGTCCGCCGCGACCGCCGCCGGCGCCGCCGACCTGGCGCCAGCCGAAATGACCTCAGCCCGCGAGAAACTGATGCGCGCCAACCAGGCGCTGGCCGCCAAGGATTACAAAACCGCGCAAGACCTGGCGACCCAGGCTTCGGCCGATGCCCAGCTGGCGCAGAGCAAGGCCAACTCGGCCAAGGCGACCGCCGCCTCGGATGAGCTGCAACAGAATATCCGCCTGCTGCGCGAAGAACTGGCGCGCGCCAACGCCAACAACCAACAATAAACGGAGAACCCATCATGAAAAAATTCATTCTGTTGCCAGCCGCGTTTGCCGTGTCCGTGATGTTTGCCGCGTGCAGCAGCACGCCGACCACCACCAGCCAGCTCGATCAAGCGCGCGGCGATTTCCAGGCCGCCCAAAGCAACCCATCGGTAGCCGCCAATGCGCCGCTGGAATTCAAAGCCGCGTCTGATGCGCTGGACCGTGCCAACGCTGCCGCCGCCAAACGCGAGAGCCTGGACGAGATCGACAAGCTGGCCTATATCGCCAAGCAGAAAGTCGCCACCGCACAGGAAGCCGCCAAGGCCAAGCAGGCTGAAGGCGACGTCGCCAACGCCGCCCGTCAGCGTGACGAGATCCGCCTGCAGGCGCGCACCGCCGAAGCCAACCAGGCCCGCAACGCGGCCGACCGCGCCAAGACCCAGGCTGAGCAGGCCAAGGCTGATGCCGACGCTGCCCGTGCCCAGGCTGACGCCGCTGCCGGTTCGGCACGCGAAGAGCAAGCCAAGAACGCCGCGTTGCAACAGCAGCTGGCCGACCTGCAAGCCAAGCAAACCGAGCGTGGCCTGATCATCACCCTGAACGATGTGCTGTTCAATGTTGACCGCGCCGAACTGAGCCCGGAAGGCATGCGCACCGCGCAAAAACTGGCCGACGTGCTGATGCAGGAACCGCAAAGCGTGGTGCTGGTAGAGGGCTTTACCGATAGCACCGGTACCTCGTCGCACAACCTGGACCTGTCGCAACGCCGCGCCGAATCGGTACGCAATGCGCTGATCGGCCTGGGTGTGCCGGCCGCCAAGATCGCCAGCCGCGGCTACGGTGAAGCCTATCCGGTGGCTAGCAATAGCGATGCCGGCAGCCGCCAGCTGAACCGCCGCGTGGAAATCGTGCTGTCGCAAAACGGCGCACCGATCGCGAATCGTCGTTAATTCGCATCGCTAAATTACATCGTTTTATTTGTACCTCTTACTTAGGAAGGAAAGACTCATGGCTGAATCCAATCCCACCCAACCGGCAGGCATCGATAAAGAAGCGATTCGTGCTGCCGCCCGCAATCTGGAAGACGGCCCGGTCACCGCAGGCTACCAAGGCAACCGCGCCGAAGTCATCAAGATGCTGAACGATGCGCTGGCTACCGAGCTGGTCTGCATCGCCCGCTACAAGCGCCATTACTACACGGTGAGCGGGCGCGAGAACGCAGCCATCAAGGCCGAGTTCCTGGAGCACGCCAACGAGGAAGCGGAACACGCCGACTGGCTGGCCGAACGCATCGTTCAGCTGAATGGCGATCCTGATTTCAATCCAGCAACGTTGCTTGAGCGCAGCCATGCCGAGTATGATGCATCAGACGACGTCCAATCGATGGTGCGCGCCAACCTGATCGCGGAGCGCGTGGCGATCGAGTCGTACCGCCAGATGATTGAAAAAATCGGCGATAGCGACCCGACCACGCGTCATCTGTTGATCAAGATCATGGCGGTCGAAGAAGAGCACGCGGACGATATGCGTGACATGATGACCGAACACGGTTGACACAGTCTTTTGCAATTTGCTGTACAGTTTTCACATCGACAACCAAAACAGGAGCTTAATCATGCTGGAACAAAATATCAGTACCGTAAATAATGACGTGAAAACTCTGGTGAAAGATGCCCAGGCTCTGTTCACCGCCGCCACCGCCCTGACCGGCGAAAAGGCTGATGAACTGCGCGGCCGCGGCATGCGCGCGCTGGACACCGCACTGGCCAAGGCCCATGAAGCCCAGGTCAGCGCGCTGGCTGCCACCAAGGAAGCCGCCAAGCACGCCGATGAATACGTCAAGGAAAACCCATGGCGTTCGATCGCAGCAGCAGCCAGCATTGGCCTGCTGATCGGCGTGATCATCGGCCGCAAGTAAGCTACCGTGTCGCACGACGAAAGCAATCGTCCGCCAGGGCTGATCGCATCGCTGGGTCTGGTGACCCGCAATGCGATCGCCCTGTTGCTCAACCGGCTGGAACTGGCCGCGCTGGAGCTGGCCGAGGTGCGCAACCACCTGCTGCAACTGGTGCTGGTGTTCGCACTGGCCGTGCTGTTGGGCGGCTTTGCGTTGATTTATGCGTCGATCACCGTGGTCTACCTGGCGTGGGCGGCGATTGGCTGGGTTATCCTGCCGATCATCACCGGCGTGTTCCTGGTGGTCGCCATCGGCCTGATCCTGTATGCGCGCGCACTGATCCGTAGTGGCAAGCTGGCGTTGCCGTCCACCATGGCGGAACTCAAGTCCGACCGCGATATGCTGTTGTAAGGAGAGGCTGTGAGCAAGCACGAAGATGAGGCCGCACTGGCGGCCGAGAAGCTAAGAATCATACGTGAAGGCGAGTTGTGGCGCATTAAGCTGGTCCACTCGAAAGCGCTGGTTGGCCAGGCGCTGCAACCGGATGCCCTGATGCACGGCGCCATCGACCATGCGGTCGGCCTGGCGCAGGCACGGCTGGGCGGCTTGCTGCACTCGGATGGCGGCGGCTTCAGCCTCAAGTCCCTGGCCTCGCTGGGGACGCTGAAATCGCTGATGCCGTATGCGCTGACGGTGGGTTCGTTCATCGCCCGCCGCAAGCTGATCAAGCCAGCACTGATACTGGCCACTGCGGCCGGTGTCGGCGTCGCATGGCTGATGCGCCGCAAAACCTCACCGCAACAAGAGCAGCTTTGAGCACCGCGCCCAATCCGCTGAACCCCGCAGGCATGCGCGTAGTGCTGGTCCTGCAAGGGGGCGGCGCATTGGGGGCTTATCAGGCCGGCGTGTTCCAGGCACTGCACGAACACCAACTGGCGCCGGACTGGATCGTCGGCACCTCCATCGGCGCCATCAACGCGGCCATCCTGGCCGGCAATCCCTTTGAAGACCGCCTGACCCGGCTGCGCCAGTTCTGGCAAGGCATCGCCCATCGCGACAGCTACGACATGCGACGCGTGCCGGATGCGCAGCGCCGCTCGAATATCCTGCTGCAAACCTGGGACACGCTGCTGCGCGGCGTGCCAGGCTTCTTTACGCCGCGCCTGTTCAGCGCCTTTGCCTCCGGCGCGCCGGTCGATCCGGAACAGGCCAGCTTCTACGACACTACCGACCTGCACAACACGCTCAACGACCTGATCGACTTCGATTACCTCAACGCGCCGGGTGGCATCCGCCTGACCGTGAATGCGCTCAAGGTCACCAGCGGCACCTTGCGCAGCTTCGACAACCGCGACCTGACCATCAACGCCGACCACGTGCGCGCCAGCGGTGCGCTGCCGCCGGGCTTTCCGCCGGTGCGCATCGATGGCGATCTGTACTGGGACGGCGGGCTGTATTCGAATACGCCGCTGGAAACCGTTCTGGACGAGAGAAAGCAGGTCGATACGCTGTGTTTCATGGTCGACCTGTGGAGCGCCGACGGCGAAGAGCCGAAGACGCTGGACGAGGTGCAAACGCGCCAGAAAGACGTCACCTTCGCCTCGCGTTCGCGGCGTCACCTGGACGATTACGTCGCCACCCACCAGATGCGGCAAAAGCTGCGCGAGCTGTACGCGGCGCTGCCGGCCGACAAGCGCACGCCTGCGCAGACCGCCGAGCTGGAAGCGTTGGGCTGCGGTAGTACGCTGCACGTGGTGCGTCTGCCGTATGCCGGCCGCGACTGGAACATGGCCGCCAAGGACATCAATTTTTCGCAGGGCTCGATCGACTGGCGCTGGGACCAGGGCTATCAGGATGCGCTGCGCGCCATCAAGGCCGCGGGCTGGCTCAGCTTCGTCTCGGAAGACACGCCGCTGGTGGTGCACGAGTTGCCGCCGCTGGAGGTGGCGCCTCATGCAGAACGGGCCGCCTGAGCGACCCGTTTTGATTTACTTCTGTGCCACCAGCTGCGGCACCTTGGCCATATCGTCCTGGTAGGTCTGCTGCGCCTCCTTGAGGCAGGCGCTGCGTTCACTGGCCGGGACTTGCTTGCAGCCTTGCTTGGCTTCCGCCAGTGCGGCGCCGATTTCCTTGCGCAGGATGCGCGTGCGTTCGGCGGTGCTCTGGTCTCCTTCGGTCCAGCGGGCAGGTTCGCCGCGGGCGATTTCCTGGTGTTGCAGCTGGACGTTTTGCGGTGGCGTGGTATCGGTTTGCTGGGCGTGTGCGGCCAGCGCCACGCCCACCATCATCACGCCGGTAACGATGCGATGAATCATGATGTCCTCCTTTAGAGTCGACCGGTCAGCAGCATGATCAGCAGGATGACCACGATCAGGCCGGTGATGCCGCTAGGCGCGTAGCCCCAGTTGCGGCTGTGCGGCCAGGTTGGCAGTGCGCCGATCAGGGCCAGAACCAGAATAATCAGAATGATGGTACCCATGTAATTCTCCTTGTTTTAGTGTGTGGGGATTGCTTAATAGCGATACAGGCGGCCGTCGATAAGGCGCACGCGGTTGCCTACGCGCAGGTCGACGATGCTGTCTTGCTGGATGATACGGGTGTCGCCGTTATCCATGCGCACGCTGATCTGGTATTCCTCTTTGCCGGCATTGCGATTGCTTTCGACGTTGTTGCCCACCACTGCGCCGCCGACTGCGCCGGCCACCGTGGCGACTGCACGGCCGGAGCCGCCGCCGACCTGGTTACCCAGCAGGCCACCGATCAGGCCGCCGGTCACGGCGCCGACGCCGGAACTACGTTGGGCTTGCATGATCTGGATCGAGTCGATGGTGCCGTAAGTGGACGAGTCGTTGCTGATATAGCCGATCTGTTGCGGCTGCTGGTTGCTGGCGCAGCCGCTCAATGCAGCGACGCCGGCAAAGATAGCGGCGGCAAGCGTAGTTGAGCGTTTCATGTTGTTTCTCCTGAAAAAGTGTGAGTTCAGAATAAACAGCGGTGCGCGCCGGGTCTGTGCGCTTACGCACGATGCCGCGCCGTGCCGAGTTTAGTACGCTAACGTACAGAGGCGGCGCCGGAACCAGCGTTTAATGGTGACATCGGTAGCAGAGACGCCCTCAAACGTCCCGCTGGCTGACAAACTCATTTAATTACTCTAAGGAGAATCGCCATGAAAATCGCACATAAAATCGCTACTGCCCTGTTCACCGTATCGCTGCTGGGCGCCATGACCGGCTGCGCATCGACCTCGACCAAAGAAGGCACCGGCGAGTATGTCGACGATTCCGTGATCACCACCAAAGTCAAAGCCAGCATCTTCAACGAGCCTAGCCTGAAAACGACTGAAATCAACGTCGAAACCTTCAAAGGCACTGTGCAGTTGAGCGGCTTTGTGGCCCAGCCTGAAGATATCGCCAAAGCTGCCCAGGTGGCACGTGGCGTCAAAGGCGTGACTGCAGTGAAAAACGACCTGCACGTCAAGTAATTCCCCCGGCCGGCGCGCATCAGGCGCGCCGGCGCTTCACCCTGTGAGTCATCATGAACCAGCCTGTCGATCTTCCTCGGACTCACGCACAGGCGGGCACCGCCGAAGGCGCGATTCCTCACGAGCCTTCCCGCGAAATTCCCCGCGAACCCTCCCGAATTCCTCTGCATGTCAACGCGCGCGGCCTGGCGCTGGGCGTGATTGCGACCGTGGCCTTTGTCTGGGCGCTGCAATGGTCGCGCAATTTCCTCGTTCCTTTATTACTCGGCATACTGATCACCTATACCCTGAGTCCGCTCGTGTGTTGGCTGGAACGCATCCGCATTCCGCGCGTGATCGGCGCGACGCTGATTACCGCCGCCATTCTCGGCGGTTCGGTGGTGGTGGCGGAAAAACTGCAAGGCGAGTTCCAGGCCATTGTGGAAGAGTTGCCGACCGCCGGACACAAGCTGTCCAAACTGGTGTCGGAACATCTGCACAGCGGTGGACCGAGCGCCTTGCAGCGCATCCAGGACGTCGCTACCGAACTCCAGCAAGCCACCGCCGGCGCGCAGGAAAAACGCGCCGCCCGCCGGGCGACTTCCGCATCGCCGCCCGATACCTTGCCGGTGATGGACTGGCTGTGGGCCGGCTCGATGGGCGTGATGGGTTTCGTCAGCCAGGCCACCATGGTGATTTTCCTGGTGTTCTTCCTGCTGCTGTCGGGCGATACCTTCAAGCGCAAGCTGGTCAAGCTGACCGGGCCGTCGCTGACCAAGAAAAAAATCACTGTCCACATCCTGGAAGACATCAACAGCTCGATCCAGAAGTACATGCTGATGCTGCTGGTGACCAATGGCGCGCTGGCGCTGCTGATGTGGGTCGCCTTGCGCTGGATCGGGCTGGAGAATGCCGGCGCCTGGGCCATCGTCGCCGGACTGCTGCACCTGATGCCTTATTTCGGCCCGCTGCTGATCATGATGGCGACAGGCATCGTCGCCTTCCTGCAGTTTGAGTCCTTGCAGATGAGCTTTTTGGTGATGGGCGCTTCGCTGGCCATCGCCACGCTGATCGGCACCGTGGTGGCGACCTGGATGACCGGCCGCTTCGCCCGCATGAACGCGGCGGCGGTGTTTGTCAGCCTACTGTTCTGGGGCTGGCTGTGGGGCGTGTGGGGCTTGTTGCTCGGCGTTCCCGTGATCGTCATCATCAAGGTGGTCGCCGAGCGGGTGGAAGGCATGGAAGTGGTGGCCGAGCTACTCGGCGAGTGAGGTTTTGCGCAGGCTGCCCAGCTGTAGCGCATACTGTCTTGCAAACTCGGCGCCGAGGAAGAAAATCTGCGCCGAGTAATACACCCACAGCAGCACGGCAATCATCGACCCCGCCGCGCCGTAGCTGCTGGCCACGCCGCTGTTGCCGATGTAGGCGCCAATCGCATATTTCCCTATCGTGAACAAGGCTGCGGTGCCGACGGCGCCGATGGTGACGTCATGCCATGACAGTTTCACGCGCGGCAGCATCTTGAAGATCACGCCGAATAGCGCAGCAATCACAAGAAAGCTGATCGCCATATTGATCCCGGTGAGCGCGACGCCGGCGTCGGTCCAGTAACTGCCCCAGAATTTCTCCAGCAGCGTCAGCGCAGCGCTGACCACCAGCGACACCATCAGCAGGAAGGCCAGCACCAGCACCATGCCGAACGACAGCAGGCGGGTGCGGATGGTATCCCATACCGTACCCTTGGTCAGCGGCGGCACTTGCCAGATGGCGTCCAGGCTGGCCTTGAGTTCGGCAAACACGGTGGTCGCGCCGAACAGCAGCAGGGCGCCGGCCACCATGGTGGCGAGCCGGCCTTCTTCCTTGTTGCGCGCGCCGGCCAACACCGCCTGAATGGCTTCCGCGCCTTGCGCGCCGACCAGGCCGCGTAGTTGGGCGAATAGCTCGCCCTGGGCCGCCTGCGGGCCATAGAACCAGCCGGCCACAGCCAGTACCAGCACCAGGATCGGCGCCATGGAAAACAGCGTATAGAACGCCAGCGCGGCTCCCATGCTGCTGCCGCGATGCTCGAACCATTCCAGCACGGTGCATTTCAGCACCGAGAAGATATTTTTTTTGTTCATAAAAAAAAGCCCCGCAACTTTCATTGCGGGGCTGTTAGTTGCGGGGGTTTATTGCACGCGGCGTTCGATGGTGATCTGTTCCACCTCGACGCGGCGGTTAGGCTCCAGGCACTTGATCAGATCGGCGCGTTTCTTGTCGTTGCATTCCACGACAGGATTCGATTCGCCTTTGCCGACAGCGTTCAGACGATTGGCGGCGACGCCTTTGCCGACCAGGTATTCCTTGACCGAATTAGCGCGGCGCTCGGACAGTTTCTGGTTGTACTTGTCGCTGCCCAGACGGTCGGCGTAGCCGGTGATGACCACGTTGTCGATACTGCTGTTGTTGTTCAGCACGTTAGCGATATCGTCCAGCTTAGGCTGGTTCGAATTCAGCTTGGCGCTGTCGAACGAGAACAGTTCGGTCGCAGACATCGTCACTTTTTCGAAGCGCGCTGGCGGTGGTGGTGGCGGTGGCAGCGGTGCTGGTGGTGGCGGTGGTGGTTCCGACACTTGCGGTGCTGGCGGTGGTGCGGCCGGGGCTGGACGCGGTGGCGCGTTGAACGCGAAGTTCAGGCCGACGGTCAGCAGGTAGTTGTTGCTCTTGCTGTTCGGGAATTCGTCACCGCGGATGAAGCCATGCACGTCACGGATGTCGGCCTGGAAGGTGGTGCGGTCGTTGATGTCGGCCTGGAAGCCCAGGCCGGCGCTGACGTACGGCGAGTTTTTCTTGCGCTCGATGTAGTTAGGCAGGTTGGCCTTGTCGCGCTCGGCGCCGACACCGATCAGCAGGAACGGACGGAACGATTTACGCGAGAACATGTACAGGCCGTCTACGCCCAGCGTGTCTTGCTGGTAGCGGTTGACGCCGTCACGGGAGCGGCTGTAGGTGTAACCACCTTGCACATCCCAGTTTTCGTTGACGGCTTTGCCGAATTTCAGGCCAGCGCCGTAACCGCGCTTGCTGGTGGCGCCAAAGTCCGAGTCAGGCTTGATGCCGTTGACGCTCGGTTGGATGTACCACGAAGGGTTGATGACCGGATCTTGTTGGGCCATTGCGGAGAACGACGCGCAGAGTGCTGCTACGGCGAAGGCGATTTTCTTGGATTTATTCACAGGGTGGCTCCCGATTAGTTTAAAAGTTTCATCGTCAGCAATGTTGTTGCATCGCTGTTGGACCGAAGATTAGGCGACAAGGTGCGGTCTTTCCGTTCGCTACCGCACCAAAGTTTGCGCTGTCTCAAATTTGTCACAAATCGCAGAACTAACGCGCCTCCCGTTTGTCCCAACGTAAAGCAATAGATGCTTCGCTAATGTTCGTTGACGCACAGACTGAAACCCTACAAACCGGCATTCTTGCGTCAAAGCCGTACCAATCCAGTTTAAAGGAGCGTTCCCATGCATGCAGTCAGCAAACAACAAACCATGGTTCAAAACGAGATGAAAGCCTCGCCGGAGATGCATTCCACCACGGCGCGCTTGACCTCGTTACTGGACCGGTCGACGCCGGCACCGCTGGATCGCAAACCAAGCCTGTCGATGGCGTCCATCGAACGCGTGCGTTCGACCTCGGCCACGCTGCGCCGCATCGAAAACATGCAAAAACTGATCGGCGAACTGTCGCTGCACGAAATGCTGGCCGACGAAATCGCCTGGTTCCTGAAGTTTTCGCCGTCCGGCGCCCGCAAATACATCCGCGACCTGCGTGAAGCCGGCGTGATCGAACTGGCGCGCTATGTCGAAGGCACCGCCACCTACCTGGGCAAAGCGGTCTACCAGCTGACTCCTGATCCAGAGCGCATCGCCGCCTTCCTGGCCGCCATCGCCCAGCCGAAGCGCGAAGGCGTGGCCCCACGCAAGGAGCGTCCAGGCCTGCGCGAGCAAGCCATGGCCGGCAGCGGTCGCCACTTCCACATTCTGGCCGACGACACCCATTACGCCATTCGCGTCAACCGTGGTCCGGTGATGCGTGATCCGCTGGTCGCCGCCTTGTTCGGCAGCGCGCCGTCGCAGCAAAAAGCAGAATAAACCGCGTCGCAGCGGGAGTATGATGAACAGCCGGCGCTTGCGTCGGCTGTTTTCGTATTGAAATGTTGATATGCAGCCCCACCTAGCTGGCATCACATCTCACGGACCTGCGGCACATGGAAGCTTTGACCTGGATCGGCCTGACGGCGCTGGCGATCGCGCTGCCCTTCATTTACCCGCGCTGGCGCCTGCAGCGGGTGCTGGCCCGGCCGTTGCCGCCCGAGGCGGTTGCCGTTCTGCAACGTAATATCCCCGTCTATCGCAATATGCCGGCGGACTTGCAGCAGCAGTTGCGCAAGCTGGTCGTGCAGTTCCTGCATCAGAAGAAGTTTGTCGGCTGCGCCGGGCTGGAGGTGACCGACGAAATGGCCGTTACCATCGCCGGTCAGGCCTGCTTGCTGCTGCTGAACCGTCCCAGCAAGGTGTATCCGGCCTTGCACACCATCCTGGTTTATCCTTCCGAATTCGTGGCGCAGCGCGCCGAAGTAGGGCCGGGCGGCGTGATTACGCCGGGCCGGCAGAGCATGCTGGGCGAGTCATGGGACGATGGCCGTGTGGTGCTGTCGTGGGACGACGTGCAGCGTGGCGCCGGCGACTGGACCGACGGCCACAATGTGGTGCTGCACGAGTTTGCGCATCAGCTGGACAGCGAATCGGGCCGCGCCAACGGCGCGCCGTATCTCGGCAATCCGGCCAGCTACCGCGAATGGTCGGAAGTGTTGTCGCGTAATTTCCAGAGCCTGCGCATGCATGCCATGCACCGCATGGAGACGGTGATGGACCCGTACGGCGCCACCAATCCGGCCGAATTCTTCGCCGTGGCCACCGAAACCTTCTTTGAAAAACCGTACCAGATGGCCGAGCATCACGCCGAGCTGTACGAGGAATTCCTCAAGTATTACCGGGTCGATCCGCGTGGCTGGATGTCGCCGCCGCCACCGCCTGCACCGCCGGAGCCGCCGCCTGTATCGTTCGCCTACAGCTGGTGATCAAAGAATGATGGAGCCGTCGTCGGTGCGCTTGACGTGCAGCAGGCCCGGTTCCTCTTCCTCCAGCCGCTGTGCTTCCTGATCCGCCGCGCTCGGCGTCTTGCCGGCCTCGGCAAGCAGACGCTGGCGCTCCTCCAGCCCCTGCAAGATGTTCTGTTCCAGCTCCGACTGCTGCCACGGCTTGGAAATGAAGCGGAATACATGCGCCTCGTTGATGGCCGTCATCGCCGTCTTGAAGTCGGTGGAGGCGGTCAGCATGATGCGCACGGTGGTCGGCGCCACGTCCTTCAGCGCCTGCAGGAAGTCGCCGCCGGTCATTTCCGGCATCATGAAATCGGACACCACCAGGTCGAATTCGCACACGCAGATCCGGTTCAGGGCGTCGAACGGATTGGTGAAAGTCTCGATCTGCGCGCCGGCCAGCGCCTTGCTTTGGCGTAGCGCCCGTTGCAGCGCGCTCAGCATGTTCGGTTCGTCGTCCACCAGCAGTATGCGGCTCATGATAATTCCTCGGAATGGCGCACCGGCAGCAGCACGCGGAAGCAGGTGCCGCGGCCCAGTTCGGTATCGACTTCGATGCGGCCCTTATGTTTTTGCACGATGCCATACGCCAGCGACAGGCCCAGCCCGGTGCCTTTGCCGACTGCCTTGGTGGTGAAGAAGGGGTCGAAGATGCGTGACAGCGTGTCGGGCGCGATGCCGTTGCCGGTGTCTTCCACCTCCAGCTTGACGGTGTCGGCGTCGGCCATGCCGGTGCGCAGCGTGATGGTGCCGCGCTGCTCGCCCATGGCCTGGGCGGCGTTGACCACCAAATTCAGCACCACCTGGTTGATTTGCAGCGGCAGGCATTCGATGGCCGGGATGTCGCCGTAGGCCTTGACCACGTCGGCGTGATACTTGACCTCGTTGGCGACGATATTCAGCGTCGAATCGATGCTTTGGTGCAGGTCGGCGCGGCTCCATTCCTGGTTGTTGTCGGCACGCGAGAAATCCTTCAGGTCTTCGACGATATGCCGTACCCGCACCAGTCCCTCGCCCGACTCGCGCATCAGCGCCGGAATATCCTCGCGCAGGAAATCCAGGTCGATGCGCTCGCGCATGGCGCGCAACTTGGTGATCACGGCCGGCTGGGCGATGCTGGCTTCGGCGGCCTGGTAGGCGTCCAGCATCTCGAACAACTGCTCCAGGTAGTTCTGCAGGGTGCCGACATTGGAGAAGATATAGCCGATCGGGTTGTTGATTTCATGCGCCACGCCGGCCGCCAGCTGGCCGATCGAGGCCATTTTCTCGGCCTGCACCAGCTGCTGCTGGGCCGCCGACAGCAGATCGTTCAGTTCGGTTAGCTGGCGGATATCGTCTTCCAGCCGGTCGTTGGCTTGCGCCAGCTGGGCGGTGCGCTTCTCGACGATATGCTCCAGGCTGTCGCGCGACTGGCGCAGCGCGTTTTCCGCGACGCGGCGCTCGGTGACGTCGCGCATGGTCTCGATGGCGCCCACTATCTGGCCTTCGGCATCGCGCAGCGGCGCGGCCGTGAAGTGCAGCCAGTGGCCGCTGGCGCCGATGTTGGGGAAGAAGTCTTCCGACTCGTAGGCGCCGGGTATCAGCGTCGACGGGTGGCTGTGGCCGGGATAATGGTCGGCGATATTGTCATCGCCGGCGACGATCAGGTCGCACAGCAGCGGCCGCTCCTTGATGTAGAACGGCTGCCACTGGTTGCGGGTGCCGACCATGCAAGCGCGGGTCCAGCCCAGCAGCTGCTCGCAAGCCTTGTTCCAGTGGGTGATGACGTGGTGGCGGTTGATGGCGAAGGTGGCGACCGGATGGCCGTCAAAGAATTCGTCCAGCGCTACTTCGGCCTGGGTGGGGAGTTTCATCGTGGAGTCCTAACTTACCAGTATCTGGCACATGTCGTTGACCATCAGCGGGCATTTTTCGCTCAGCTGCTGGCGTTGCTCGTCGTCGAACGCGAGGGTGGTCCAGGCTTGCTCGCGCTGTTCCTCGCTGGCGTCGGACGGCTCGGCCAGCAGGTGCGCCATGCCGACCGCCAGCGCCAGGCCGGTGGCGTTGGCGCGGTGCTGGTGGCAGATGGCGTCCTGGATCGCCGGCGGGAATTTCCAGTGCGCCGCCAGCGCGCTGCCGGCCTGCGCATGGTCGACGCCGAATACGGCCAGCTCGGCGTCGGCCACGCTGGCGTCGGCATGCTCGGCGCGCCACAGCGGCACCGCCGCGTATTCGTCGGGAAAACGGGTGGCCAGCACCAGCGTGCCGAGGTTGTGCAGCAGGCCGGCGGTGAAGGCGGTGTCGGGACTTTGGCGCAGGTGGCGCGCCAGCGCCCGCGCCCAGACGGCGGTGGCGATGGCGTGGCGCCAGAACAGGCCGAAGTCCAGCGCCGGCCCGGCCGAGGCCGGTACGGTGCCGATCACGCCGCAGGCAGTCACCAGCGTGCGCACGCTGTGCAGGCCCAGCACCGACATCGCCTGCTGGATGCTGGTGACCTTGGACGGCATGCCGTAGAAGGAGGAATTGGCCAGCCGCAGCGTCTTGGCGGTCAGCGCCTGGTCGAGCGCGATGCGGCCGGCCAGGTAGTGCAGGTCGATATCGTCTTCTTCCATGCTGGTCAGCAACTCGGCCACCACCGCCGGCAGCGACGGCAGGTCGTGCACGCGGCGTATCACTTCATCCAGGGCGATGTGGCTCATGACGGCTCTCCCAGGCTGAGCGTGATCAGGCTGCCGCGCGAGGCCGAGTGCAAGCCCATCGGATAGGCGGTGACGGTGTAGCGCACGCCGCCGATGTCAGCCAGGTGGCCGGCCGGCGGCAAACAGCCGTCGCCGGCGAACAGCTCCGGCAACCTGGTGCAGGCTTCGTTGCCCAGCAACGCGCCGGCGTGCTGGAACACGCGGCCGGCAGCGCCGTTGACGAAGGCAATCATGCCGTTGTCATCCATGCCGATCACCGGCAGCGGCAATTGTTGCAGGATGTCGCGGGCGACGCCGAGACTGATCTCGTCGCGGTCGATCTGGCGCTGCATCTGGTGCAGCAGTTGCTCCATGCGGCGGTTGGCGCTGGCCAGCTCGTGGTTGGCGTTGCGCACTTCCATGTTGAGGCGGTGGTTGTCGTCGGCGATTTCCTTGAGGCGGAAAGCGTCGCGCAAATGGTCGCGCAGTTGCTCGTCGTTCCATGGCTTGGTGAGGAATTTGTAAATCGCGCCCTCGTTGACGGCATCGGTGACCGATTGCAGCTCGGTGTAGCCAGACAGCATGATGCGGATGGTGTCCGGCCGCAGCTTGCGTGCCTGGCGCAGGAAGTCGGCGCCGTTCAGGCCGGGCATGCGCTGGTCGGAGATGATCACGTCGACCGGCTGCTGCGCCAGCACTTCCAGTCCCTGTTCGCCGGAATTGGCGGTCAAAATTTGGTAGCCGTCCGGCCGCAGCAGGCGCTTCAGCGCCGATACGATGTTGACCTCGTCATCCACCAGCAGCAGGCTGCGGTTGCGCGCCTGTACCCGCAGCAACTGCGGCGGCAGGCGGCGGTCCTCGCGCAGCAGGGCGCCGATATCGGCCGGCAGCAGCGGTGCGGCGTACAGCTCACCCTGGATCAGGTCGCACAGATTGTCGCGCAGGAAGGCGCACTGGGCTTCGGTCTGCACGCCGTCGGCGGCGACGCGGATGCCGAGATGCAGCGCCATCGCCATCAACGCCTGGCATTGGGCGGCAGCGGCGTCGCTGTCGCTATCATTCAGCGCGCGCACCACGGCGCTGTCGAGCTTGATGTAATCGAAGGGATAGCGTTGCAGATTGCTGAGGCAGGCCGGGCCGGCGCCGAACTGGTCCAGCGTCAGGCTCACGCCCAGTTGCTTGAACCAGTCCAGCGCGGTGTCGGCGGCGGCCGGATCGAGCATCAGCACCGCTTCTTCCAGCTCCAGCGTCAGCGCCGCCGGCGCAATGTCATATTGTTCCAGCAGCGCCGCCACGCCGGCGCCGAAGCGTGGATCGTGCAGCTGGCGCGCGGTCAGGTTGAGGGCCACCTGGATATCGCTGCCATGCAGCGCGCCGCCTTGCCACAGCTGGCGATCTTCGCAACTGCGGCGCAGCAGGTCCAAAGTGTCGCCGCGCGCGGGCCATGCTTCGACGGCGGCGACGGCGCCATTGCGCAAATCGACCAGCGGTTGGTAGCGCGGCGGCGAATCATCGAACTCCATCAGGCGTTCCTATCGATATGGAAGCTTGTTGCTCGAAAATACTATCGACTGATTATTACGGATAAGCATGCGGCATTCAACCTTTTTCATGGTGCGCGCGCTAACGGAAGCCACTGGCCATGCGGGGCACACTGGGGCCACGTTAATCCAGGAGAACACCAATGAGCACGATTATTGCGGGCCATTTTCAGTTGCAGGACGAAATCGCCGATGCGCGTCTGGCGTTGCTGAGCGCCGGTTTTGCGGCGGCACGGATCAGCGCCTTCTACGTCAATCCGGCCGGGCAGCATGATGTGCACGAACTGGGCGGCGACCATGACAAGTCGCCCGGCGCCAAGGAGAGCGACGAGGGCGTGGTCAAGGGCGGCGCCACCGGCGCCATCGCCGGCGCGGTGGTGGGCAGCGCCACCATCCCGATTGCCGGGCCGGTGGGACCGGTGGTGGGCGCGCTGGTCGGCGCCCACGTCGGTTCGCTGTACAGTCTGCACAAGATGAAGGAAGCCGGCGTACCGGACGAGGACGGCAGCAACGTGCGGCCGCCGCGCAAATCCGGCATGCTGATCGCGGTGGCGGTGGACGACACGGCGCAGGAGGACAAGGCGCTGGACATCCTGCGGCGTTTGCACGCGACCGATATCGAACGCGCCGACGGCACCATCAGCGGCGGCGACTGGCGCGATTTCAATCCGAATTCCTTGCCGGTACCGGTTTGAGGAACGACCGGCTAGCGCAACAGTGTCAGCTTGTTATCTGCCATTCGGCTGGCGCTGTTGCTTATCTGAGACGATGGCGGCGCAGCAGGCAATTTTCGGTATGATAGTCTGCACAGATCAACCGAAGAGCGGAGGCTGCAATGACGCAGGCATGGCTAGTGCTCACTCGTCCGGACGGACGCGACGTTGCCGCGCCGTCCGAGGCCCAACTGGCGGCGGCCTTGTCCGACGTCTATGGCGGTAACACGATCAGTCCCGATGGCGGCCCCGGCAGCGCGGTGCTGCGCTTCGGCTACGATGACGGCCTGATGTACGAAATGGAAGTATCGAGCGGCGGCGCGGTGCGCTTTGCCGAATGGTCGGACCGCGATTGCGAAATCGCGCTGGCCTCGCCGCGCACCATGACCGTCAAGCAGCAGGCCGACGCCTTGCAGCTGTGGCGCTTGATGGCGCAGCGGCAGGTGGCCAAGATCCGCAGCCAGCCTTGGCTGAATGACGATTAACGCCTGCCGTATTGTTCCAGCCGCGTCTGGCAGTTGATGCACAGGCGCGCTTCCGGACGCGCCTCGAGCCGCGAATAGCCGATCACTTCGCCGCAGTTTTCACACAAGCCGTAGCTTTGGTCCATGAACTTGACCAGCGCGTGGCGCACGATGCCCAGTTGCAGCGACGTCAGCGTGGCGGCGTCGTGCACGGCCGCGTGCAGCAGGCGCTGGCTGGCGTTGTCGGCCGGCGAGGCTTCCGCCACATGCGGCTGCGGCAGGCGCAAGTCGGTGCTGCGGTCGAGGTCGTCCGCGAGTTGACTGAGCAGCGCGGCACTGGCGTGTTCCAGCCGCGCCTGTAAGGTCTGCCATTGGTGATCGTCCAGTCCGTTCATAGCGCGACCTCCTTACGGCTTGGACTTGTGCGGGCACGATTGGTTCTATAGCGCCTCGATGTGCTGCTTGAGTTTTTCCAGCGGCTTCAGCACTTGCTCCGGCTTGCCGGCGGCCACCGCCGCGCCGAGCGACA
The DNA here is from genome assembly GCF_009857605.1 of Duganella levis. Taxonomy (GTDB): domain Bacteria; phylum Pseudomonadota; class Gammaproteobacteria; order Burkholderiales; family Burkholderiaceae_D; genus Rugamonas; species Rugamonas levis. Next base: position 77,704 of record NZ_WWCT01000009.1, read on the forward strand.
GCAGTTCGCCGGCCAGGTCGACCAGATCCTTGAGACGGTCGATTTTGTCGATCTTTTCCTGCGCGCGCGCGGTCAGGTCCAGCAACTGCTGCTGTTGCGAACCGAGGCCGGACGCGGCCAGCACCGCCGCCTCCAGATACAGGCCGTTGGCGCGCTGGCGCAGCGCCACCTCGTTTTCAAACAGCGCCTGCGCCACGCCTTGCGAAATGCCGGGCAGGGCGCCGTCGGCCGCCGGCTGGCGGATGGCGCGCATCAGGCGCCGGTGCAGCGCGTCGGCGTTGGCCGACAGATGATCGGCCAGCAGCTCGATCTGGGCTTGTTGGGTCGGATTTGCCATGGCCACTCCTTACTGTTTGGTCGGAAGCTGTTCGACCAGCGCGCGGTGGCGCTGTTCGATCAGGTCCAGGTTCTTGCGCGCCAGCGTGTAGCGCAGGCCGATCAGGCGATACTCGGCCTGCTTCTCCTGCTGCTGCGACTTGGCGAGCGCCAGCAGCAGGCGTTCGCGCTGGGGATCGACAAACGGGATGGCGGATTCCAGCATGCCGAGGACGATTTTCTGCTCGTTGTCATTGCTCTTATCGTACAAGCGCAACAGCGTGCGCATGGCGTCCAGTACGTCCTGCACCGGTTGCTGGCCGTCGCGCAGGATGTCGTTGACGGCGTTCTCCTGCAGTGGCCGCGTGAGGCCGCGCGCGACCAGCCGCGTCAGGCCGGCGAAGGCGTTGACGTGGCGGCTGTTCAGGCCCGAATCCGGCCATTCCTTGATGCCGCTGCCGACCACCTTGACCTGGTCCTCCAGATCGTACTGGTTGTCGCCGGCCAGCTTGCCCAGCGTTTGCATATAGGCTTGCAGGCCGTATTGCAGCTTGACGAAATCGTCGCAGGCCTGCTGGCGGTTGGCGTCGAGCTGGCGTTCGCGGGCGTCGGCTTCGGGTGACAGGTAGGGCTGCTCGCGCTGGTAGGTGTTGCGGTAGCGCTCGGTCAATTCATGGTAGGCGCCGAGCTTGGGCGAATCGGCGGCAAAGGCGCGCACCTCGGCCATGCGCGGTGTGCTGCTGGCGCAGCCGGTGAGAATGGCCAACAGGCCCAGCATCAGGAATAGACGGGACAGTTTCATAGGCACTCCGCAGTTGGTGGGACGATTGTTGCCGTTAGTGAATATCTCCGTGTTGCGCGGGCGCAGACTACGTGGTCAGCGCCTGCCGCCAGCCGAGGCCGGCGTTGGTGTCGCCGGCCGGGATATATTCGCAGCCGAGCCAGCCGTCATAGCCGAGCTGGTCGATGTGGGCGAACAGGTGGCGGTAATTGATCTCGCCGGTGCCGGGCTCGTGGCGGCCGGGCGTGTCGGCCACTTGCATGTGCTTGATGAAGGGCAGGTTGGCGGCGATGGTGTTGGACAGCTCGCCTTCCATGCGCTGCATATGATAGATGTCGTATTGCAGGAACAGATTTGGCGCGGCGACCTCGGCGATGATTTGCAGCGCCTGGCTGCTGTGGGTCAGCAGGTAGCCGGGCATATCGTAATGATTGATCGGCTCGATCAGCAGATTGATGCCGGACGGCTGCAATTGCTGGGCAGCGTAGCGCAGGTTGTCGAGATAGGTGGCGCGCGCGAGTTCGAGGGGCGTGTCGGGCGGCAGCTTGCCGGCCATGCAGTGGACCTGCGTCACGCCAAGCGCGGTGGCGTAGGCGAGGGCGCTGGCCACGCCCTGGCGGAACTCGTCAACGCGGTGCGGATCGCAGGCCATGCCGCGGTCGCCGGCGTTCCAGTCGCCTGCAGGCAGATTGAACAGCACCAGCTTGAGCTGATAGCGTTGCAGCAGCTCGGCGATGTGCGTCGCTTCGTAGGGATAGGGAAACAGGAACTCGACCGCCTCAAAGCCGGCCTGGTGGGCGAGGGCGAAACGGTCGGGGAACGGCGTGTCGGTGTACAGCATCGACAGATTGGCGGCGAATTTTGGCATGATGGAAAGCGCGTTGACAGATTCGCTATCCTAATCCAAATCCGGGGTCAGGTCCGGCAATTGGACACGGCCCCAGCCGTAGCGTGCTGCTACAGCTGGGGCCGTGTCTAAGTGCCGGACCTGACCCCGGAGTTTTAGCGGCCGCGGCCGCCGGAGCGGTGCTGGGCTGCGGAGCGTGGGGCGCCGGCATTGCCGCCGCCGTTGCCGCGCGGAGCGCCACCACCACCGTTGCCGCCACCAGCCGAACGCGGTTTGTTGCCACCGCCGTTACCGCCGCCATTGCCGGTGCCCGGCTTGCGCGCTGCGCCGCCTTGACCTTGACGGCCGCCGTTGCGATGACCTGGATTGCCGCTGCGCAGCTGAATCGGCTGTGCACGCGCAGTCGGATCCGGCTCGAAGCCTGGAATCACTTCACGCGGCAAGGTCTGCTTGATCAGCTTTTCGATGTCTTTCAACATGTCGTTCTCATCCACGCACACCAGCGATACCGCTTCGCCCGTCGCGCCGGCGCGGCCGGTACGGCCAATCCGGTGCACATAGTCTTCCGGCACATTCGGCAGGTCGTAGTTGACCACGTGCGGCAGCTGGTCGATGTCGATACCGCGCGCAGCGATGTCGGTGGCGACCAGCACCTGCAGCTTGCTGTCCTTGAACTCCGACAGCGCCTTGGTGCGCGCCGACTGGCTCTTGTTGCCGTGGATCGCCATGGCTTTGATGCCGTCTTTGTCCAGCTGTTCCACCAGCTTGTTGGCGCCGTGCTTGGTGCGGGTGAATACCAGCACCTGGGTCCAGTTGTTGGACTTGATCAGGTGGGCCAGCATCGGGTGTTTCTTGTCGCGGTCCACCGGGTGGATTTTCTGCGCGATGATTTCCACCGTCGAATTGCGGCGCGCCACTTCAATCGTCGCCGGGTTGGTCAGCAGGCCGTTGGCCAGCGCCTTGATTTCGTCCGAGAAGGTGGCCGAGAACAGCAGGTTCTGACGCTTCGGCGGCAGCTTGGCCAGCACTTTGCGGATGTCACGGATGAAGCCCATGTCGAGCATGCGGTCGGCTTCGTCCAGCACCAGGATTTCGATCTTCGACAGATCGACCGTGCCCTGGTCCATGTGGTCCAGCAGGCGGCCTGGGGTGGCGACCAGGATGTCGACGCCGTGTTTCAGTTGCTTGATCTGCGGGTTGATGCCCACGCCGCCGAAGATCACGGCGGAATTCAGCTTGGTGTACTTGCCGTAGATGCGCACGCTTTCCTCAACCTGGGCCGCCAGTTCGCGGGTCGGGGTCAGGATCAGGGCGCGAATCGCGCGGGTCGAGGTGTTGCTGGTCAGTTTGGCGCCAACAGCGTCAGTCGACAAGCGGTGCAGCAGTGGCAGCGTGAAGCCGGCAGTCTTGCCGGTGCCGGTTTGTGCGCCGGCCAGCAGGTCGCCGCCATTCAGCACGGCAGGAATGGCCTGCTGCTGGATCGGGGTCGGCGAGGTATAGCCAGTGTCGGCAACTGCGCGCATCAGCGCATCGGACAAACCGAGGGAGGAAAATGACATATTAACTTTTTGTTATGATCGACCTGTCGCCACGGTGGGCGTCAGTCGCAGGCAATCGGTTGTTCTTGAGCTTGCGGTACAGGACTGGGCGTAGGCCGCAGCTTTCAGTATAACAGCTAAGTGCGGCTTATGTTTCGCTAAGGAAATAAAAAAAGGCCCTGTGCGCTAAGACGGCCAAGGCCGCCTTACGGCCACAGGGCCCTTTTTTTTGTAACAAATTGTCGTCGGGGAATTACGCGAACGGCGTCAGCAGACCAATCATCTGGCCGAACACTTTCGGGCTGCCGGCCACGATGTCGCCTTTGAACAGGTAGTCCGACTCGCCGTTGAATTCGGCGACGATGCCGCCGGCTTCGGTAACCAGCAGGGTGCCGGCTGCGATATCCCACGGTTTCAGGCCTTTTTCATAGAAGCCGTCCAGACGGCCGCAGGCGACGTAGGCCAGGTCCAGCGCGGCGCTGCCGGCGCGGCGGATGCCTTGGCTGCGTTCAGCCATGATGCCGTACATTTCCAGGTATTCTTTCAGCGCTTTCGGGCTGCCGGTTTTGTAGCCGGTGGCCAGCAGGGCGTTGGCGATGCGGTCCAGCTTGCCCACGCGGATGCGCTTTTCGTTCAGGTAGGCGCCGGCGCCCTTGGTGGCGGTGAACAGGTCGTTGTGGACCGGGTCGTAGATCACGGCTTGCGTGATGATGCCGCGGTGCGACAGCGCGATCGAGATCGAGTATTGCGGGAAGCCGTGCAGGAAGTTGGTGGTGCCATCGATCGGATCGATGATCCAGGTGTATTCTGCCTCGTCGTGCGCATTGGCGGAAGCGCCACTTTCTTCGCCCAGGAAGGCGTGGTCAGGGTAGGCTTTGGACAGCACTTCGATGATGGCTTGCTCGGCAGCCTGGTCAACGTCGGTGACGTAGTCCTTGTGGTCCTTCTCGGTCACGATGACGCGGTCGAGGTCGAAGGAAGCGCGGTTGATGACGGCGGCGGCGCGACGAGCGGCCTTCACGGCCGTGTTAATCATTGGAGATTGCATGGACTATTCCGTAATAAAAATGCTAACGCCCACCGGAAGAATTTCCATCCGGCGGCACGACAGGAGACAAAATGACAAAGAGCGGAGCGGCTTCAACAAGGTAGAATTCTGCATGAATTCCTGTTTTGACACCGCGTAATTCCGCTATTTTAAATGAACCTGTCCCAAATCAACACGAATCTTTTCAAACAACTGCGATTTATTCTGGTCGAAACCAGCCGCGCCGGTAACATCGGGGCGGTCGCGCGCGCCATGAAAACCATGGGTTACAGCGACCTGGTGCTGGTGACGCCGCGCTTCGAGAATGCGCTGCAAGATCCGGAAGCGGTGGCGTTTGCCAGCGGTGCGCAGGACATCCTGGCCAGTGCGCGGGTGGTCGGCAGCATCGCCGAGGCGCTGGAGGGGATTAATTTTGCGGCAGCGGTGTCGGCGCGGCTGCGCGAGTTTTCGCCGCCGGTGTTGTCGCCGCGTCAACTGGCCGGCCAGCTGGTGGCGCAGCCAGAACTGCACGCGGCGCTGATCTTCGGCAACGAGCGCTTCGGCCTGCCGAACGAGCTGGTGGAAAAATGTAATGTTTTGATTAACATTCCCGCCAATCCCGAGTATTCGTCGCTGAACCTGTCGCAGGCGGCCCAGGTGCTGGCCTACGAATGCCGCATGGCGCTGCTGGACGGCGCCGGCGTCACCCACACGCCGCGCTTGCCGGTGGGGGAGGCGAGCGAAGTCGGCTTCCACGGCGAGGCCGCCAGCATCGAACAGATCGAGGGCATGTACGCGCACCTGGAGCAGGCGCTGGTGACGATTGGTTTCCTCGACGCCAGCAATCCGCGCAAGCTGATGCCGCGCCTGAAGCGGCTGTTCTCCCGCGCCCAGCTGGAGACGGAAGAAGTCAACATCCTGCGCGGCATCGCCCGCCACATGACGGGCCGCCACGGCAAGGATAAGCAATGAACTGGGATCATCCGCAACCGTACACGCTGGAACTGTCGCCGTCGTCCGCCGATATCGATGGGCTGGACCACACCAACAATGCGGTCTACGTGCAGTGGTGCGAAAAGGCCGGATGGGCCCATTCGGAAGCACTGGGTCTGAGCCTGGCCGACTACCGCCGGCTGGACCGGGCGATGGCGATCCGCCACGCCGCATACGATTACATTCTGCCCACCGCCGCCGGCGAAGCGCTGCTGCTGGGCACCTGGCTGTACAGTACCGATGGCAAGCTCAATATGGAACGCCGCTTCCAGCTGCTGCGCGCCAGCGATGGCGCCACCGTGCTGCGCGGACGCTGGCAACTGGTATGCATCGAGATCAGTAGCGGCCGCGCGCGGCGCATGCCGCAGGAATTCTGCGACGGCTATCTGCCGGCCGTGGTCGCCGACGGCTTGCCGGACTAGACGCCTTCCTCTATTTTTGCCCGCTACACTAGCCGCAAAACCATAAAAATGGACGGAGACAATGCAAGTATCCCGCAGATCTTTTCTGAAGATCGGCGTGGCCGGCGCGTGCACACTCGCAGCCGGCGGCGCCATCTATCGCCTGACCAACCCGGCCAGTTCCCCGCACCGCTTCGCTCTTGACGGCCCCGCCCAGGCGGTGCTGGACGCGGTCATCCCGGCCATGCTGGGACCGGCGTTGCCGGAAGCGGCCGCAGCGCGCGCAGCGGCTGTGAACGCCGCCAGCCAGCGCGTGCGCGACGCCGTGCTCGGCCTGCCGCTGGCCACGCAAAAAGAAGTGCAGGATCTGTTTGGTCTGCTGGCGCTGGGACCGGCGCGGCGCTTGCTGGCCGGTGTGGCGGGCGGCTGGGAGCAGGCCGATCCGCAGCAGGTGGCGGCCTTTCTGACCAGCTGGCGCACGCACAGTTTGCAGACGCTGCAAGTTGGCTATCACGCGCTGCATGACCTGATCATGGGCGCCTGGTATGCCGATCCGTCCACCTGGGAGTCGATCGGCTATCCAGGCCCGATGAAGGAGTTGCTGGCATGAGCGTGATTCCCGATCCAATCGCCGCCGGCCTGGCTGCCGGCTGGCAGGTGACCGACGGCGCGCAACTGCAAGCCGACCAGGCGCTGGAAGCCGACGTGGTGATCGTCGGCAGCGGCGCCGGCGGCGGCGTTACGGCCGAGATCCTGGCGCTGTCCGGCCTGAAAGTCATCATCGTTGAAGAAGGCGCGCTGAAGTCGTCGAAGGATTTCAAGATGCGCGAGGCCGAGGCCTATCCCACTCTGTACCAGGAGTCGGCCGCGCGCAAGACCAAGGACAAGGGCATCACCATCCTGCAAGGCCGCACTGTGGGCGGCAGCACCACCATCAACTGGACCAGCAGCTTCCGCACGCCGGACATCACGCTGCGGTACTGGAACCAGCACTTCGGTCTCAGCGACTACACGCCGGCGACGCTGGCGCCGTGGTTCGGCATGATGGAAGAGCGCCTGCATATCAGCGACTGGCCGACGCCGCCCAACGAGAACAACGACCTGCTGCGGCGCGGCGCGGCCAAGCTGAATATTCCGACCGGGCTGATACGCCGCAACGTCAACGGCTGCTGGAATCTCGGCTACTGCGGCATGGGCTGTCCGACCAACGCCAAGCAGTCGATGCTGGTGACCACGATCCCGTCCGCCTTGCAGCACGGCGCGCATCTGCTGACGCGCACGCGCGCCGAGCAGCTGGTGATCAAGAACGACCGCGTGACCGAGCTGAGCTGCGTGGCGCTGTCGGCGGATGGCCTTAGCCCTAGTGGCCGTCGCCTCACGCTGCGCGCCAAACACTTCGTGCTGGCCGGCGGCGCCATCAACACGCCGGCCTTGCTGATGCGCTCGACCGCGCCCGATCCGCATGGCCTGCTGGGCAAGCGTACTTTCCTGCATCCGACCGTGGTCTCGGCCGGCTTGTTTGAGCAGCGCGTGGATGGTTACGCCGGCGCGCCGCAAACTGTTTATTCGGACCACTTCCTGCACACCGAGCGCATCGACGGTCCGGTCGGCTACAAGCTGGAAGCGCCGCCGCTGCATCCGCTGCTGTTTGCCACCACCATGCCCGGCTTCGGCACGCAGCATGCGGGAGTGATGCGGCAGTTCCCGCATGTGCATGCCTTGCTGGCGCTGCTGCGCGATGGCTTCCACGCCGATGCGCCGGGCGGCAGCGTGGCACTGGTACACGGCGCGCCGGTGCTCGATTATCCGATCAGCGATTTCCTATGGGATGGCGCGCGGCGCGCGCTGCTGACCATGGCCGAAATCCAGTTTGCCGCCGGCGCGCAATCGGTCACGCCGGTGCACGAACGTGGAGAGGCATATCGCACCTGGGCCCAGGCGCAGGCCGGCATCAACGCGCTGCCGTACAAGCTGTTGCAGGCCAAGGTGGTGTCGGCCCATGTGATGGGCGGCTGCGGCATGTCGGACGACGAACGGCTGGGCGTCACCAGTTCGCATGGTCGCTATCATGGGCTGACGAATCTGTCAGTGCACGATGGCTCGCTGTTCCCGACCTCGATCGGCGCCAATCCGCAGCTGTCGATCTACGGCATCGTGGCGCGCCTGGCCAGCGGGCTGGCGCAGCAGCTCACCGGCCAGCCGGCGGTTCGCCCCACAGCTTCCTGAACGCGCTATCATGCAGTCATGATTAAACGACTGCTGATACTGCTGCTGGTGGTGCAAGCGGCCTGCATGGCGCTGCTGGGCGCCGGCCTCTATTATTGGTGGCGCCCGGCTTGGGAGGCGCAACTGAGCGCGTCGGCGACGGTGCTGTTTTACCTGGCGTGCGGCCTGCTGGCGGTGCTGCTGGTGCGGCTGCTGATCTCGGCCAACAACTTCTATCTGAGCTGGCGCGCTGGCAGCGTCACGCCGCCCGATCATGCGCTGAATCCGTTCAGCGCCGCCAACCTGTTCTGGCATGAATTCAACTCCTCGATGCTGACCTCCTCGTACTACATGCTGCGGCCGGTCGGCATGCAATTGCAGCCGCCGGATGAGCAGCAAGGCTTGCCGGTGCTGCTGATCCACGGCTATGCCTGCAACAGCGGCTACTGGCTACCGATGAGCAAGCTGCTGAAGCAGGCGCGCATCAGCCATTACGGCATCGATCTCGAACCGCCCGGCGCGTCGATCGACGATTTCGTGCCGCAGGTGCAGGCAGCGGTGGAGCGCCTACGCCGCGAGACTGGCAGTCCGCAAGTGATCATCCTGGCGCACAGCATGGGTGGGCTGGTGGCGCGCGCTTATCTCCGGCGCCATGCCGATGCGCCGGTGGCGCGCGTGATCACCCTCGGCACGCCCCATCACGGCACCGCGCTGGCGTCGTTTGGACCGGGCAGCAACGCGCTGCAAATGCGGCGCGACAGTCCGTGGCTGGGCGCGCTGGCGGCATCTGAGGCAAATACGCAACGGATGTTGTTCAGTTCCATCTACTCTGTCCACGATAACATTATCGCTCCACAAGACTCCAGCGAACTGCCGGGCGCGCGCAATCTGGTGTTCGGCGCCATAGGCCACGTGGCGCTGGGACGGCATCCGGACATCATGCGCTGCGCATTGCAGGAAATCACCGCCGCCGCGCCAGTGTGATTTTGTGTGAGGATCTTGCGCCCGCCTTGCTGTATGGTGGATCTGTGTACACGTGGCAAGGAAGGCGATGCAATGACGGTCGATTTCGGCACTCTGATCCTGAACCAGATTCCCGATGCCGTGGTGGTGACCACCACCGGCGGCGAGGTGGTGTGCTGGACCAATGGCGCGCAAGCCGTGTTCGGCTATACCAGCGCCGAAGCGGTGGGCCGCCAGCTGGACGCGCTGATCGTGCCGCCTGCATTGATGGGGCAGGGCGCCAGCCTGTCGCAGCAGGCCCAGGTGCAGGGCGTGGCCAGCTATGAATCGATGCGCCGCGCCAAGGACGGCACGCTGATTTACATCGACAGTTCCTGCAAGCTGGTGCGCGGCGTCGATGGCCTGCCTGACTATCTATTATGGAGTAAGAAAGACGTCACCGGACTCAAGGTGCTGCGCGACGCCAAGCTGGTCGAGGCGCGCTACGACGGCATCCTGGAGTCGATGCCGGATGCCATCATCATGGCCAACGCGGCCGGCCGCATCGTGCTGGCCAACGGCCAGGCGGAGCGGCTGTTCGGCTACCCGCGCCACGCACTGCGCGGCATGGTGCTGGAGACGCTGATGCCGCAACGCTTCCGCACTGCCCATATCGACTACCGCGCCGGCTTTGCCAGCGAGCCGCAGGTGCGCCCCATGGGCTGCGGCCGCGACCTTTACGGCCTGCGCAGCGACGGCGTCGAGTTCCCGGTCGAGATTAGCCTCAGTCCGATCAGCACCGAGGAGGGCACGCTGGTCATGAGTGCTATCCGCGATATCACGGAACGTAAACAAAGTGAAGTCGCGCTGCAGGAAAAAAATGTCGAACTGGCAAAGGCGATTGCCGCCAAGGACCGCTTCCTGGCCGGCATGTCGCACGAATTGCGCACGCCGTTGAACGCGATCATCGGTTTTACAGGTACTATGCTGATGAAGTTGCCTGGACCCATCAATGACGAGCAAGGCAAGCAGCTGCGGATGGTGCAAAGCAGTGCCCGCCACCTGCTGTCGCTGATCAATGACTTGCTGGATCTAACCCGCATCGACTCGGGCAGGGTCGAGCTGGAACTGGGGCCGCTGCCGTGCCGCGCGCTGATCGATGAGGTGCTCAGTTCGTTCAAGCCGCAGGCGCGCAGCAAGGGACTGGCGCTGGAATTCGATCCGGCGCCGGACGATGTGACGGTGTCCAGCGACCGCCGGGCGGTGCAGCAGATACTGATGAACCTGGTGCACAACGCCATCAAGTTTACCAACAACGGCACGGTGCTGGTGCGGCTGGCCAGGTCGATGGTGGGGCAGCGGCCCTGCGCCACCATCAGCGTCAGCGATACCGGCATCGGCATCGGCGATGAACAGCGCGGCACGCTGTTCCAGGCGTTCTCGCAGTTGGACGGCAATGCGCTGCGCCAGTTCGAGGGCACCGGGCTGGGCTTGCATCTGAGCCGCAAGCTGGCGGCGCTGCTGAACGGTGAGATTTTATTTGACAGCGAATACGGCAAAGGCAGCGTGTTTACGCTGGCGCTGCCATTGGAAGAGTAACGAGGAAAGGGAGACCAAACGTGTCGGCACGGATTCTGATCATAGAAGACAACGCCACCAACATGGAGTTGATGGTGTATTTGCTGCGGGCTTTCGGTTACGAGCCGCTGTCAGCCAGCGATGGCGAGGCGGGCGTGGCGGCAGCCAGGCGCGAACGGCCTGACCTGATCATCTGCGATGTGCACCTGCCCAAGCTGGACGGCTACGGCGTGGTGGCGGCGCTGAAAGCCGACCCCGAGGTGCGGCACATCCCGGCGCTGGCGGTGACGGCGCTGGCGATGGTGGGCGACCGCGAGAAACTGCTGGAGGCCGGCTTTGATGGCTACATCGGCAAGCCGATCGAGCCGGACACGTTTGTCGCGCAAATCGAGTCTTTCTTGCAAGGGGTGGTGTCGTCCCCGGGTAATAAAAACGATACCGCCACGATCTTGATCGTGGACGATCACGTACTCAATCGTGAATTCCTGATGACGCTGCTGAGCTACGGCGGTCATCGGTTGCTGGAGGCCGCCAACGGCGCCGAAGGCTTGAAAATGGTGATGGCGGAAAAGCCGGACCTGGTCATCTCCGACATTCTGATGCCGAATATGGATGGCTATGAATTCGTCACCCGCATGCATGAGCACGCGGAGACGGCCGATGTGCCGGTGATTTTCTACACCGCCACCTACCGCGAACGCGAGGCGATGGCGGTGGCCCAGTCGTGCGGCGTGCGCTGGGTGCTGCCGAAACCGTCCGACCCGGAAGTGATCCTGGCGACGGTGCATGAGGCGCTCGGCATGGTGGACAACATCACCCCGGTCGAATCGCGGCCATCCTTCACGCCGGAGCCGCCGCAGGAAGGCCGCCTGCATGATATCGACCACAAGGTGGCCGAGTACCTGGACGAGCTGGAATCCAGCAGCCAGTTGATGAGCTTGATGGCGGCCGATAACACCGATTCGACGCCGGAAAACCTGACCCACATGACGCAGCGGCTGTCGCAGTCGCTGTCCAGCCTGCAAGCGGTGAGCCTGCGCCTGACCGCGCTGATCGAACTCGGCATCGAGTTGGGCGCCGAGCGCGATCCGCAGGCGCTGGTCGACATCGGCTGCCGCGTGGCGCAAAACATCTGCGTGTCGAAATACGCCTGCATCGGCGTGCTGGAGCCGGGCTCCACTGAACTGAGTTATTTCTCCAGTTGCGGCGCCGGCATGCCGACCCGGCAGATCGCGCAGACGCCGCGCGCCGGTGTGCTGCGCGGCCTGCTGGACCAGCGCCTGCCGTGCCGCATCAACGACCTCAACGGCGACCCCGCCACCATCGGCTTGCCGCCGACCCATCCGCCGGTGCACTCCTTCCTCGGCGTGCCGATCGCCTCGGGCGAGCGCACCCACGGCTGGCTATACCTGGTCGACAAGCTGGGCGCCGACGGGTTCTCCGAGGTCGACGAACGGGTGGCCGCCACAGTGGCGGCGCAAGTCGCGGTGGCCTTCGAAAACTTGCTGCTGTACGACGAAATCAAGCGCCACCACGCGCAGCTGACCCTGGACATGAACGCCCGCATCCGGCTGGACGAAGACCTGCGCCGCTTCCGGCTGGCGATGGACGCCACCGCCGACGCCATTTTCCTGGTCGACCGCGCCGGCATGTGCTTTGTCGACGTCAACGCCACCGCCTGCCGCATGCTCGGCTTCGAACGCGAGGACTTCCTCAAGGTCGGCCCGAACCGCTCGCTGGAAGGCGACCTGCACAAGCTGGAAGAACTGTACGACAAGCTGCTGGCCGGCGACCAGAGCGGCGCCATGACCGAACTGCTGTTGCATTGCAAGGACGGCGCGCCGCTGGCGGTGGAAGTGCAGCGCCGCACGCTGCGTTCGGGCAGCAGCTGGATCCTGGTGGCGGTGGCGCGTGACATCACCGAGCGCAAGGAGGCCGAACAACGCCTGCTGAAGCTGGCCCACTTCGACACGCTGACCGGCTTGCCCAACCGTAGCCAGTTCTACGATTCGTTGGTGCATTCGGTGCGCCAGGCGGAAGAGCATAAATGGTCGCTGGCTGTGCTGTTCCTCGACGTCGACCGCTTCAAGAACGTCAACGACACGCTGGGCCATACCATCGGCGACGAGCTGCTGCGGCAGTTTTCGAGCCGCTTGGTGGATTGTTTGCGCGTGCGCGACACCATCGGCCGCTTCGGCGGCGATGAATTCGCCGCCATCCTGATGCTGCCGGAAGGCGCGCAGAACGCCATCGCCGTGGTCGACAAGATCCGCGAAACGCTGCGCCGGCCATTTGACCTGAAAGGTCACGAGGCCACCGTCACCGCCAGCATCGGCATCGCCGTCTATCCGGACGACAGCGTCGAGCCCGATACGCTGATCCAGTACGCCGACACCGCCATGTACCGCGCCAAGGAAGCCGGCCGCGACGCCTTCCGCTTTTTCACCGCCGAGATGAACGCGCAATCGCTGGCGCGGCTGGACCTGGAAAACGCCTTACGGCGCGCCATCGATAACCAGGAATTCGTGCTGCACTTCCAGCCCAAGGTGCACATCAGCAGCGGCCGCATCAGCGGCGCCGAGGTGCTGATCCGCTGGAAGCGGCCGGGTCACGGCATGGTGTCGCCGGCGCTGTTCATTCCGCTGCTGGAAGAGACCGGGCTGATCGTGCGGGTCGGCAGCTGGGTGATCAACGAGGCGTGCCGCAAGATCGCCGAATGGCAGAAGACCGGCGCCGGTGCGGTGCATTTGTCGGTCAACGTATCCGGCATCCAGTTCTTTGTCGGCGGACTGGAAGAAGAGGTGCTGAAAGCGATTCGCGAACACGATATCGCGCCCGAGTTGCTGGAACTGGAACTGACCGAAAGTTCGCTGATGTCCAACGCCGAGGAAACCATCAGCGTGCTGCAAAACCTGAAGGCGCTGGGGATCCAGATTTCGATCGATGACTTCGGCACGGGCTATTCGTCGCTGGCTTACCTGAAGCGCTTCCCGATCGACAAGCTGAAGATCGATATCGCCTTCGTGCGCGAAGTCACGAGCAATCCGGACGATGCGGCGATCGTGCTGGCCATCATCAACATGGCGCACAGCCTGAAACTGAACGTGATTGCGGAAGGGGTGGAGAAAGAGGCGCAACTGGCCTATCTGCACCGCCACAACTGCGACGAGATGCAGGGCTATTACTTCAGCCGGCCGCTGCCGGAGGAAGAGTTCGAAGCCATGCTGCGCGAAGGCCGCCGCCTGCAAGCGCCGAGCGAAGCGCATATCGTCGACCAGCAGACCCTGCTGATCGTGGATGACGACGCCTTCATGCTGGATGTGCTGACCGATTTCCTGTCGCAGGACGGCTACCGCATCCTGACCGCGCAGACCGCCGCCGAAGGCTTCGACATCCTGGCGCGGCATCGGGTGCAGGTAATCCTGTGCGACCAGTGCATGCCGCTGATGAGCGGCACCGAGTTCATGGAGCGGGTCAAGAACCTGTGCCCGGACACCTTCCGCATCATGCTGTCGGCGTATGCCGACCTGACGCCGATCATGGCCGCCATCAACCACGGTGCGATCGACCGCTTCTACACCAAGCCGTGGAAAGGCGCGGTGCTGCGCGAGAATATCCGCGAGGGCTTCCGCCTGCATGCACAGGCGCATGGGCCGCTGGCTGCAATCGGTTCAACGGCCGATACTGAAACCGTCAAGGAGTAGCGTTGGGATTTTTAGATTTCTTCCGTTCCACCCCCACCATAGAACAATTCGCGCAACGGGCCATGCAGGCCTTTGCCGATGCGGGTAATCCCTCCCAACTGCGCTACGACGCCGATGAATGCCGGCTGCTGGGCAGCGGCGAAGGCGCGCAAATCATCAACCTGGACAACGGCTACCTCGCCTATTGCGCTGCGCCGCGCAAGGAGCGCGCCCAGGCGCTGGCGAATTTCGTCCAGGGCATGATGGCGCCGCCGCTGCCGGCCAGCTTCGCCGAAGCGCGCCCCAGCCTGCGGCCGGTGATACGCGGGCGCGGCACGCTGGAATATTTGCGGCTGATGCCGGCGACGCTGGCGGACTCTGCCGTCAAGCCGCTGATCGACGCCTATGCGCCGTTCAGCAGCGACAGCGTGATCATGTTGGCCTGCGATAGCGCGCATTCGATCCAGACGCTGACCGGCGACACGCTGATCGAGTGGGGCGTTTCGTTCGACGAGGTGCTGGCGGTGGCCATCGATAATCTGCGCGACATGACGGTGTCCAACTTCGAGCAGGTGGCGCCCGGCATTTTCCTCGGCGGCTGGAACGATGCCTATGAAAGCTCGCGTCTGTTGTTTGCCGATCTGTTCTATCGCATGGAACTGGGCGGCGAGCCGGTGGTCATGGCGCCGTCGCGGCACAAGCTGTTGGTGGCGTCCGCCAACAAGCCGGAAGCGCTGCTCGGCATGCTGGCGCTGGCGCGCATGATGGCCGAGGAGGAGGGGCGGCAGGTGTCGGCACTGATGTACTGCTTCGAGAACGGCAAGCCGGTCGAATACCTGCCCGGCGACGCGCAGGTGGCGCAACAGGCGGCCGAGTTGAAAAAGCTGTTCCTGCTGGAGGATTACCAGTCGCAAAAGCAAATGCTGGACAAGCTGAACGACAAAGCCAGTCTGGACCTGTTCGTCGCCAGCTACACGCTGGTGCAATCGGAGGCAACCGGCCGTATCCACAGCTACGGCGTCTGGACCGACCAGGTCGATACTTTGCTGCCGGAAGTCGACAAGGTGGCGCTGGTGCGCTATCACGAGGAAAGCGGCGAGCCGGACATGCGGGTGGTGGACTGGGCCGAACTGCGCGCGCACATCAAGGAGTTGCACCACAGCGTCCCAGGCTACCCGGCGCGCTACCGGCTGCAAAGTTTCCCCAGCCGGGAACTGCTCGACCGGCTAACCGTCACTGATCTGGGCAGCTGAAAAAACGCATGCTGCACCGTCAAACATTGCCAAATAAGAATGCTTAGAATATAATTTTCCTCAAGTCAACATTCTTACAGTAGCCCATGCGATTTCATTTTGCCGCCGCGCTGCTAGCGGTTGTTGTTGCGCTCGGCGCGCGGGCCGCGCCACTCACCATTGCGCAGGCGGTACAGCCGGATGGCGCTAGTAGCGTCAGCCTGTCGCCGGACGGCAAGCTGGTGGCCGTCATTTTTTTCGACGGCCTCGGCTACGAGCTGCAAGTGTATGACCTGGCGACCCGCACCACCAAGGTGCTGTATTCCAGCCGCCGCGTGGTGGAGGGATATTGGAGCTTCGTCAAGTCGCCGCGCGGTGTCGTCTGGGCTGGCAACGATCTGCTGGCAGTAAATTTCGGCATCGAAGCCGAATCCATGAACCTGGACGGCAAGAAGGTCGCCGACCTGGGGCAGGCGGTGATCGGCCCGGCCGAGCGCGGCAAGCCGGACTCGCCGTGGATGCTGGTGTACACCGATGTGGAGGACGGCGACATCGCCCGCATCAATGCCCGCACTGGTGAACGGCAACGCTACAGCTACCCGCGCGGCAAGGTGATCAACTGGGCGCTGGACCGCCAAGGCGAATTGCGCGCAGTCACGCTGCTCAACTCGGCCTTCTGGCGCGATGTTTCTACCGTCTCCAACTGGTATCGGCCGGCGCCCGGCGCCGAGTGGGAGAAGCTGGCGGAGTTCGGCATCGCCGACGATTACTGGATGCCGGTGTATGTACCGGATGAGCCGCATACGGTGGTGATGTGGTCGCGCAAGGAGCGCGATACCTACGCCATGTTCAGCTACGACACCGAGCGCCACGCCATCGGTGAACTGATGGCCGGCCATCCCACGCAAGATATCCTGGCGGCCAGTGGCATTGATCAGGCGGCCTTTGAGCACGTCACCACGCGCGGCATGCGTACCGAGGAATTCTGGTTCGAGCCGGTATGGGGCGGCGTCAAGCAGGTGATCGACCAAGCGCTGCCGAACCGGATCAACCATCTCAGCGGCAATCCGCGCGGTAACGTGCTGGTGTATTCCTATAGCGACGTCGAGCCCGGCGAGTGGTATGTGCTGGATACCACCAAGGGCGCCTTGCACCGCATCGCCGGGCGCTCGATCGCTACCGAAGGCGCCGACATGCGGCCGATGGAAATCATGCAGTATGCGGTGGCCGACGGCCTGACCGTGCCGGCGTTTCTGACGCGGCCGGCGGATGGCGCGCGCAACTTGCCGCTGGTGGTGCTGATACACGGTGGTCCCACGGCGCGCGACTATTGGCAGTGGAATCCGGAAGTGCAGTTGCTGGCCGCGCATGGCTACGCGGTGTTCCAGCCGCAGTTTCGCGGTTCCAGCGGCTTCGGCAAGCGGTTCGAACAGGCGGGCTATGGCCAGTGGGGGCTGGCGATGCAGGACGATATCACCGCCGGCGTGCACCACCTGATCGCCCAGGGGATTGCCGATCCCAAGCGGATCTGCATCGTGGGCGCCAGCTATGGCGGCTACGCGGCCTTGTGGGGACTGGTCAAGACGCCGGAGCTGTATCAGTGCGGCGTCAGCTTTGCCGGCGTGAGCGATATCGAATACATGCGGCACGACAGCTCCGATTCGAGTGGCGACAAGGCTACGCGTGAGTTGATGTTGACGCGCGTCGGCGACGCTGGCGTCAACCGCGACAAGTTCGATCAGGTCTCGCCGCTGAAGCAGGCCAGCCGCATTATGGCGCCGGTGTTGCTGCTGCATGGCAAGGAGGACCAGCGGGTGCCGATTGTCCATGGGGAAAAAATGAAGAAGGCGCTGGAAGCCAATGGCAAGCAAGTCACCTGGGTGACGTATGAGAAGGAGGGCCATGGTCTGTCGTATGTGGCCAACCAGGTGTCGTACTATGAAACGCTGTTGGCATTCCTCGACAAATATCTCGGCAAGCCTTAACGTTAAAAACGTAACTTAGGTTACCATGGCGCATGAACCTGATACGTCTCGTTTGCGCGCTGAGTTGGCTTCTGGCAGGCATGGCTGCGGCTGCGCCGTTGAAAATCTACGGCATGGACAGTGCCCCGGTCAGCTTCATGAACCACGGGCAGGCCGATGGCTTCGTGGTCGAACTGGCGGCTGCCATCCAGCAGCGGCTGGGGCAGCACGATCCGATTGAGATCGTGCCCTGGGCGCGTGCCAATACGCTGGCGCTGACCGAGCCTGGCGTGCTGCTGCTGTCCATCGTGCGCACCCGCGAGCGCGAGCACACCATGCACTTTGTCGGACCGCTGTTCAATACATGGGTGACGGCGTTTGCGCTGAAGGGCAAGACTGCCGAGTGGCAGCGCGACCATACCGACCTGCACAAGTTGCGCGCCGGCGCGCGGCGCGGCAGCATTTTCGTCAGCCTGCCAATTGCGCAAGGCTACAACGTGGTCGATCAGACCAATACTTCCATCACCGCCGCCAAGATGCTGATGAACCAGCGGTTCGACCTGTGGTTCGACGGCGAGGAACTGTATGACGATGCGTTACGGCGCGCCGGCTATCAGCCGGGTGATGTCGAGGTGGCGTTCCGGCTGGATCCGATGCAGGTCTATTTTGCCTTTTCTAGCGGCACGCCAGCGGCCACCGTGCAGGCCTGGGACAGTGCGCTGGGCGAGATGAAGCGCGATGGCAGCTTCCTGAAAATCTACCGCAAGTGGCTGCCCGCGCATCAGTTGCCGGCCGATGCAGCCCTGAGCCATTAGTAACCATTCTCTAGTCCCGTTGGCATAGAATAAAATACCGGCAAACAGCACTCACGGGATGGAAATGGCTAAGAAGTTGAAAAAGAACGACGACCAGTTGGCGGACGCAGTGCGCATGTCGTCACAGGAGATCTGGCAGGCCGGTCTGGCTGCCTTCGCCAAGGCGCAGGACGAGGAGGGCAAGTTCTTCTCGATGCAGCTGTTCGAGGAGCGCGTGCTGCGCGCGCTGAGCTCGATCGGCGTGCCGAGCCGCCAGGAAGTCGACGCGCTGCATCTGCGCATCGATCAGCTGAGCGCGCAGCTGGCGGCGCTGACCGACCCACCAGCCACCGCGAAAAAAGCCGCCCCCAAGGCGGAAAAACCTGCCGTCAAGAAGCCGGCCGCGAAGAAGGCTGCGACGAAAAAGCCTGCTGCCAAGAAAGCGAAATAGCTAACTGGCGGCATCTGGCTGCTATGTGCGCCTAAAAGCGTGCGCGGGTGTTCCTCTGTGACGTGCATCGGTGTTATGCTTGCGCGAGAATAAACAGAGGTTCCTTGCTATGCTACAAAAAGCCCCCCGCCGCACCCGCGAACGCATCCTTGAGCTGTCCTTGCGCTTGTTTAACGAGTTCGGCGAGCCCAACATCACCACCACCGTGATCGCCGAAGAGATGAATATCTCGCCGGGGAACCTGTACTACCATTTTCGTAACAAGGACGACATCGTCAACTCGATCTTCGTCCAGTTCGAAGCCGAGATTGAGCGCATCCTGACCGTGCCCAACGGCCGCCGTTCCAATATCGAGGACGTCTGGCTGTATCTGCACCTGATGTTCGAGCTGATCTGGCGCTACCGCTTTTTCTACCGCGACCTGAACGACCTGCTGTCGCGCAACCGCAAGCTGGAGCTGCATTTCAAGCAGATCCTGGCGCACAAGATCAAGGTCGCCAAGCAGTTGTGCGAAGACCTGCGCAGCGAGAAGTCGCTGGAAGCATCCGACAATGCCATCGACGCCATGGCCACCAATATGGTGGTGGTGGCGACTTATTGGTTATCCTACGAATACGTGCGCAATCCGCGCAAATACAGCGAGCAGCAATCGATGGCCGACGCACTGGCGCGCGGCTGCTACCAGGTGCTGTCGCAGATCGGCCCGTATTTGCGCAATGAGACGGCGCTGCTGTTCCAGAAATTGTCCGAAGAATACCTGAAGAAACTCAAGTGAGCTGAAGGAGGCTTTGATGGCGTGGACCGCTTTTCCGTACCCTGATCCGGCGTTTCGTTACACGCCGGAGACCTTGCAGGCGGCCTGGCCGCAGCTGCATGGCGGCGACCGCGAAGCGTTTCCCACTCATCCGGCGCTGGTGCAGGCCTGGATCGCCTTTCACGCCGGTGAGTTCGAGCGCGCCGCGCGGCTGGGGCTGGATGTGGGCGTCAATGGCTATGCGGTCGCGCACAAGGCGATCTGCATGTACGCCAATTATCTGGAACCGAACGACAAGCGCCGGCTGGCCACATTTGAATGCGTGGCCGAGCGCTGCGAGCGGCAGCAGCTGGAACAACCGGGCAATCCGGCCGGCTACTACTGGCATGCGTATGCGCTGGGCCAGTATTCGCAAGGCATTTCGGTGGTGAAGGCGCTCTCGCGCGGCCTGGGCACCAAAATTAAGCGCAGCCTGGAGATCGCCATCAAGCTGGAACCGCAGCGCGCCGATGCGCACGTCGCACTGGGCGTGTATCACACCGAGATCCTGGACAAGGTGGGCGTGGTGCTGGCCGGCCTCAGTTACGGCGTCAAGAAAGATGAGGCGTATCGCCAGTTTGAACTGGGCATGCAGCTGAATCCCGACTCGGCCATCGCCCGCATCCAGTATGCGCGCGCGCTGCTGATGCTGGACAAGAAAAGCAAACTGGCGCAAGCCATGGATTTATACAAGCAGGCCGCCTGCTGCAACGTGCGCGACGCAACCGAGCGGCTGGATCAGGACGCGGCGCAAAAAGAACTGGAAGAGGAAAAGTTTAGTGGTTAAAAATATTTGCGTGTACTGCGGCGCCAATGCCGGCATCACTCCTCAATACGCAGAGGCGGCGCGGGCGCTAGGCCAGGCGCTGGTGGCGCGCAACCTGTCGCTGGTCTACGGCGGCGGCAATGTCGGCCTGATGGGCATTATCGCCGACGAAGTGCTGCGCCTGGGTGGCGAAGTCACCGGCGTGATCCCGACTGCGCTGGTCGAACGCGAAGTGGGCCATACGGGCCTGACACGCCAGTTCATCGTCAAGGACATGCATGAGCGCAAGGCCATGATGGCGCAGCTGGCCGACGGCTTCATCGCCATGCCGGGCGGCATGGGCACGCTGGAAGAGTTGTTCGAGATGCTGACCTGGTCGCAGCTCGGCATTCACGCCAAGCCGATCGGGCTGCTGAATGTGGACGGCTTCTACGACAGCCTCAACGATTTCATCCACCACGCCGGTGAACAGGGCTTCATCCGTCCACATCATGTGGCGCTGATGAATGTCGAGAGCGAACCGGAAGCGCTGCTCAGCCGCCTGACCAGCATCTGAACC
Source organism: Duganella levis (assembly GCF_009857605.1). Lineage (GTDB taxonomy): Bacteria > Pseudomonadota > Gammaproteobacteria > Burkholderiales > Burkholderiaceae_D > Rugamonas > Rugamonas levis. The sequence goes on from NZ_WWCT01000009.1 coordinate 98,573, forward strand.
ATGCTTATTTAAGCGTAGCGTCCAGCTTCTTGGCCATCTCGCCATGATGGGCGACGGTTGGCTCCAGCTTGCTTGCCAGCGCTTTGACATCGGCATCTTTCGCGTTGGCGATATCCTTCTTCAGCGCGGCGAGGACTTTGGTGTGGTCGGCAACGCCGGCTTTGCTGACATATTGCTTGTCAAAAGCGGCGCCGGACAGTTTCTCCAGGTCAGCCGCCATCTTTTTGTGCGCGGCATCCGTTTCGGTCGGCAGCGTCACGTTCTTCGCGGCGGCGACTTTTTTGGTCTCATCCAGACCTTTGCCATGGTCGTCAATCATCATTTGCGCAAATGATTTGACGTCGGCGTTGCTGCTTTTATCGAGCGCCATCTTGCCGGCAGCGACTTCCGCGATGTTGGCCTGGGCGATGGCAACCAGGCGGTCGCTGTCGGCTTTGGCGATCGGGGTTTGTGCGGATGCAATATTGGCGATGGCAAAGCTGGCGGCCAGAGCAGCGAATAAACGAGTGTGGGACATAGGTCTTCTCCAGTGTGAGCAGGAATCGCGATTCAGTGGGAAATGAAATGCACATTAAAGGCGAGGCGCTTTTAATATGTTCATTGCATCTTTCTCGGTTTCCTGCAGATAGACTGTGCGCCAGCAAACACCCAGACATCAGCCCCAGAGACGTTCTCCGCCTACGTCGAGTGAGGTCAGGTAGAGACGCAAGTCGAATTCATACTGGTGATAGTTGGGCTCCATATAGGTGCACAGCTTGTAGAACGGCTTGTCGTGCTGCTTTTCCTTGATGTGCGCCAGCTCGTGGACGGCAATCATGCGCAGGAATTCCAGCGGCACTTCCTTGAACATGGTCGCCACGCGGATTTCATGCTTGGCCTTGAGCTTGCCGCCCTGTACGCGCGAGATCGACGTGTGCAACCCCAGCGCGTGGTTGATCACATGGATCTTGCTGTCGTATTCGACCTTGTTGATCGGATCGGCGTTGCGCAGGAATTCCGTCTTCAGATCCTGCACATACTGGTACAGCGCGCGGTCGGTACGCAGATCGTGCGGCTTGTTGTAGCGCTTGAGCAGCACTTCGCCCAGCTGGTTCTTGGCGATCAGCTGCGCGACTTGCTGCTGGGTCTGTTCGGAGTAGGCGCTGAGGTACTTCAGGTGGGACATGACGGCTGCAGAAAAATGGCGAACCGGGAATGTACCACAGCGCGGCTGCGGGTCAGGCTTTTGCGGCGTCGGCCAGCATCGCATCGGCGCGGGCGATGGCGCGCTGCACGGCCGGCCGGGCCGCCACCAGCGCGTACCAGCGTTCGACATGCGGCGTGGCGCTGAAATCGATATTGGCGAAGGCGCGCCGCCACAGCCAGCCGAAGTGGGCGATGTCGGCAATGGAATAGCTGTCGCCCGCCACATAGTCCTGCGTGGCCAGCACGCGATCCAGCAGCGCGAGCGTGTGTCTGGCTTCGCCATCAAAGCGTGCAATCGCGGCCGGAATGGCTTCCGGCGCGGCCTTCTGGAAATAGCCCGACTGGCCAAACGCCGGCCCCAGCCCCGACGCGTGAAAGAACAGCTGCTCAAACACGCGTGCGCGCGCCACGCCTGTGGTTGGTAGCAGTTGCCCATACCGCTCGGCCAGATACACCAGGATGGCCGCCGATTCCGTCAGCACCAGCTTGTCGGCTGGCGATATCAGTACCGGTACTTTGGCGTTTGGGTTGAGCAGCGTGAAGGCCTCGGTCTTTTGCTGGCCCTGGCGCACGTTGATGGCGTGCAGCTGGTAGTCCTGCGCAAGTTCTTCCAGGGCGATGATGGCTTTGATGCTGTTGGGCGTGGCGAAGGCATAGAGCTGGTACATGATGAAGTCCTGTTGTCGGTGGTGATGGCGCTACTGTGCCGTCTGCCGGGCCGTGGCGGAAGAACGCTTCAGCCCATATCTCTCATTCCTTCGGGGAATAGAATGACAGCTCAGTCATGCTTGGTTAAGATGAGGTAGAGGAGGAGTGCCGTGGATCGTTTAACGTTGATGGAAATTTTTGTATGCGTGGTGGAGGCCGGGTCGTTCTCCGCCGCCGCGCGACGGCTGCATACCGGCCAGCCTGCCGTGTCGAAGGCGGTGGCGCAGTTGGAGGCGCGGCTGGGCACGCGGCTGTTGTCGCGCACCACGCGCGGCCTGACCACCACCGACGCCGGCCATCGCTACTACGAAGGCGCGCGCAAAACCATCAGCCAGGCCGATGAGACCGAACTGGAAACGCGCGGCGCCGGCGCCAGTCTGAGCGGGCGCTTGCGCGTCTGCGCCGGCCTGACCTTCGGCCGGCTGCATGTGGTGCCCAAGTTGGGTGCGTGGCTGCGGGAACATCCGGCGCTGGAGCTGGACGTGGTGCTGGATGACCGTCAAATCGATTTGCTGGAGCATGGCATCGACGTCGCGTTGCGTATGGGAGCGCTGAGCGATTCGTCAATGACGGCGCGCCGTATCGCGCAGGGACGGCGGCTGGTGGTCGGCACGCCGGCATATTTCGCACAGCATGGCGTGCCGCAATCGCCGGCCGATCTGGCACAGCACAGCGCAGTGCCATATGTGCAGGACGCGGGCGGCAGCGGCAACTGGGTGTTTGAACGCGATGGCGAGCGCCAGCCGGTCACGCTGCAAGGACGGTTGCGGGTGTCGGCGGCGGAGGGCTTGCGCGCGGCAGTGCTGTCCGATCAGGGATTGGCGGTGGCATCCGAATGGATGTTTGCCCCGGAACTGGCCAGCGGTGAAGTCCAGGCGGTGCTGACCGACTGGACCTTGCCGGCGATGGATGTGTGGGCGGTTTATCCATCGGGCCGGCTGGCGAGCGCCAAGGCGCGCGCGTTTGTCGACTTTGTGCAGGCGTCGCTGACGCCTGCGTGAGCGATCAGATCGCCGGCGCGGCTGGGAAGTCGACCGGCACCCGTGTCAACGCGTGCAGGTAGTTGGTAATGATCTTGTCGCCGATGACCATGACCGTATCGACCAGTTGCCCTTTGCTGTAGCCAGCCGCCAGGAAGGCTGCCAGCAACGCCGGTTCGGCATGGCCGCGGTTCAGCGTGGCGCTCTTGACCAGTTTGGCCAACGCATCCAGTTTGGTGTCGAACGCGGCGCCGCCTTTGCGGATCTCGATGATCTGCTCCGGCGTGAAGCCGACCATGCCGCCCAACGCGGTGTGCGCGGCCAGGCAATATTCGCACTGGTTGACCTGGCTGACCACCAGGTTGATGACTTCGCGCTCCTTGGCGCTCAGCGCGCTTTTGCCGTTTTGCAGCGTCAGGTAGTTGCCCAGCGCGGTGTCCGAATACGCCAGCGTGGCGTACAGGTTGGGCACCATGCCCAAGCCTTTTTTCAGTTGTTCAAAGATGGCCTGGTTGGCTGGCGTGACGCTGGCTGCGGTCGGCACGGCAAAGCGCGTCAGCGCCTGTTGCAGCGATGGCAGCAGCAGCGCGGTTTCCGGACGGCTGGTGTAGTCGGGATCGACTTCGGCGTAGAGGATCACGCCGTTGGTGTCAATGACGAAGCGGCCCGGCAGCGGCAAGGTCCAGCTGTCGTCGCCGTTGAACGAGGGCAGGTCATTCTTCAGCGATTTGTACAGTTCGATCAGGTAATCAGGCATCTGGTAGCGGATGCCGAACGCGGCGGCGACGTCGTTGCCGCTGTCGTTCAACACCGGGAATGACAGGTCATTCTGGCGCATCGCCTTGCGGCTGTTGGATGCGGTCTGCGGCGAGATGGCGACCAGGCTGGCGCCGAGCGCCTTGAGTTGCGGCAGTTCGGCCTGCAATGCTTGCAGGTCCAGGTTGCAGTACGGGCACCAGACGCCACGGTAGAAGCTGACCACCAGCGGACCTTGCTTCAGCAGGTCGGCGGAGCTGACCAGGTTGCCGTCGGCATCGCTCAGGGTGAAGGCTGGTGCGCTGTCGCCCACCTTGAGCGCGCCGTCGGCCAGGCCGGATGCGCGCAGTTCGGCGGTGGCGCGGTGCATGGTTTCGATCACCGAGTAAGGGACGTTGTAGGGCGGTTTGCCTGCTTCGAAGTCGGCTTTGAAGGCGTCCAGTTTGGCTTTGAGGGTCATGATGGTTTCCTGTCTGAGTGAGTTGGCCAGGCGCTGTGTGGCTGGCATGGAACTCAGTATGGAAGCGCATCGGTATTCCGTTAAGACAGGTGGAAGCTATATGACTTATTCCTCGCAAGAATGGGCTGTCAGGAATCCGGATCTGCAAAGATGCGTCCGCCCAGATAGGTGAAATACACCCGTTGCTGGCTGTTGGCCAGCAGTACCCGGTGGCTCTTGAGGAAGTCGCGGCCCAGCACCAGGTCGTAGCTCAGCTTGCGCTGCCCGCCGTTTTCATCGGTGCGGTTGACGATGGTCAGCCTCGGGTGCTGTACCTGCTCGTCGCCGATGGCGAAGCTGTCGAAGCTGGCGCGCCACATGGGGCGCTTGGCGCTGCCGACGCCGCTGGTGTAGCCGGCTTGGGTAATGCCGGCGGTCGCCGGCGTGACGCCGAGGCGCTCGGCAGCCTGTTGGTCGAGGATCGTGATGGTGGCGCCGGTGTCAATGACTGCCAGCATTTTCTGGCCATTGACGCTGACCTCAACCAGCGGCACCTTGCTGTCGGGAGCATGCTGCATGGCCACCTGTTCGGCGTGCGGCGACCAGTAGGCCAGCGTGTGGTTGCCGCACTCATGGAAGCGCAGGAACTTGACGCGGTTTTCCGACAGCACCAGTTCCAGATCGGCCTGCGACAGGAAGTCGGAACCGACCAGCGCACCAAAGCCGGACCACTCCAGCGCATCGAGCACGGCAAAGTCGGCCCGTTTGACGCGCGCCGGGCCTACCGCCACTTCCTTCAGCGTGGCCATGTAGACCGACGCCTGGCCACCGATGCCGGCGGCCCTGTAGACGTGCACCATCGCCACATGCTGCCGTTCCATCTCCGAGCGCAGCATGAAGGTGCGGTAGGAGCCGGTATCGAACGCCATGTTGACCTGCTTGCCATTGATTTCGCCCTGGATGGCTGGCAGGTTACCGTTGTCTGGGTAGCTGACCTCCATGGCGGCCAGTTCGGTGTATTCGCAGCCAGCGTGGGCGGTGGCCAGCAGGGCGGTGGACAGCAGCAGGCCGAGGCCGGCGTGAAGGGAGCGGGTGAATGTGGTCATCAGGTGGTGTCAGTCGGTAATGGTGATAACGCGGGCCGGGCAGGCCAGGCCCAGCCGTACGAGCAGGCCGAGACGGCTTAAAACGGTGTTGCGTGGTGGTGTGGGCATATTGACCTCGATCGGTTAAAGGGCTGTTGCTGGCCGCGTCGATGACACGCAGTGTTTGACTGGACCTTTGTGACTGTCTCGCGCGTAGCAGACGGACCAGATTTCCCATGGCTGGTCAGCCTGCGGCTTGAGCACGACGTAGCTGGTGGTATCGCTACGCCAGCTGCAGCCATAACTGTTGCCGTCCTGCTGGCAGCTGCCGCCGAGTGTGCTGATGGCGATCGCGGCCGGTGGTGGCGATGGGGGCAGGCGGGCCAGTACGGCGTCCAGCGCCTGCCGGTGCGGGATCAGCGTGATGCTGTAGCCGGCGTTGTGCAGTAGCGTGATCAGGCCTGGCCCGGTCGGCCCATCGGCAAAATGCCGGGCGCCCAGCGCGTAGAAGGGCAGCCGTTCACGCGCCAGGATGGCTGGCAGCGCCGCCACCCACTGGCGGTTGCGCTCGCGCAGCAGATACTGTTCCAGCAGCAATTCGTCGGCTGGCAGCTTGCCGCTGCGGTCCGTATTACCGGCGTGCGTACCCGGCAGATCAGCCCGCAGCTCGGCCAGCGCTTGCCAATACTCGGCATCGGTATCGCGATAGAGACGGGCGCGGCGTACGGCCGCCGGCCGCAGGTCCGCTGGCGCCGCCAGTTGTTCTGCGCTTTTGCGTACCAGGGTGGCGATCAGCGATAGCCGTTGCGGCGAAGTCAGACCGCAGTAGTCCGCCAGCCAGATATCCAGATTGTCGACCGAGATGGCGCGGCGCGGCGCCAAGGCCATCAACACGGAAGACTGGGCGCTGCGCGCGGTGAAAACGGTAACCGGCTTGCCGGCGGGATGGGCGTCACCCCACAGACCGTGGCCGACCAGTCGCATCAGCAAGGTCTGGGTGCGGATAAAACGGCCCATGGTCACCGGCGCATCGGCCGCTGCGATGTCGCGCAGCAGCGCCGGCGCCTGGGATGGGTAGCGGCTAAGGGCGGCGTTCAGCGCCGGGTCCAGCGTTGCTTCTGCCGGGTCTTCGTCGGGGCACGCGGCGTTGAAATACGCGCGGTCGAACAACGAGACGCTGGACAGCTCAGCCAGCATGGCGCTGCTGGCGGCAAACGCTGGCCGGATTACCTGGCGGAAGTAGTTGTCATCCTGCGCCGGACTGCCGAAATGTTCCTCTGGCAAGAACAGCGCCATGCGGCCCTCTTTCTCAACCAGCAGAAGGCGAGCGCCGATATCGGCGTTGGCCCAGCCCGCCATAAACAACAGGCATGCCACCAGCATGCAGCGATGACGCATGGCCCCTCCTTTGCAAAGATGCTTCATGGTAGGGTTTTTTAATATGAAAGCCAATTTATTAATCATTACAATTTGGTAATTTTTAAAAATGTCTCGTTCTTCTGGCCATTACCTGGATTGCGCTACCGCTATATAATTGAGTTTATTGCGGTTTTAATCACGGGAGTTGATATGTTGAAAGCAGGGGTAGTAATCGTATTGGCAGCGCTGGGCGCTTCGGCGTCGGCGGCGGACATCACGGTCTCGGCAGCAGCCAGCCTGACCAACGCCTTCAAGGAAATCGGCACCGCGTTCGAGAAGGAACACGCGGGCGACAAGGTGCAGTTCAACTTCGCCGCTTCCGATCCGCTGGTGCAGCAGATCAGCAAAGGCGCCCCGGTCGACGTGTTTGCTTCCGCCGACCAGGATGCCATGGACAAGGCCGACAACCTGAAATTGCTGGCGCCAGGCACGCGCAAGAATTTCGCCAGTAACAGCTTGGTGCTGATCGCGCCGCAGGGCGGCAAGGTGCCGGTCAAGAGCCTGGCCGATGTGACGCAGCCTGCCGTGGCGCGCATCACCATCGGCAATCCAGCCAGCGTGCCGGTCGGCCGCTACACCAAGGCCGCGCTGGAGAACGCCAAGCTGTGGGCTTCGGTTGAGCCGAAGCTGATCCTCGGCACCTCGGTACGCCAGTGCCTGGACTACGTGGCGCGCGGTGAAGTCGATGCAGGTTTCGTCTACGCCACCGATGCGGCGATTGTCAAAGACAAGGTCACCGTGGTGGCCACGGTGCCGACTGAAACGCCAGTCACTTACCCCATCGCCGTAATCGCCGCTGGTCCGCAAGCCGCCGCCGGCCGCAAGTTTGCCGACTATGTGCAGTCGCCAGCCGGCCAGGCCATTCTTGCCAAGTACGGTTTCGGCCGTCCGTAAGCGTGGAGTCGTTTGATCCGGCCTGGGTAGCGCTGCGGTTGTCGCTGAAGGTGGCCTGCTGGGCCACGCTGATTGATCTGGTGTTCGGCGTGGCGCTCGGCTACCTGCTGGCGCGCAAGCGTTTTCCCGGCCGGGAATTGCTGGACGCGGTGCTGACCCTGCCGATGGTGATGCCGCCGACGGTGCTGGGCTACTACATGCTGGTGATCATCGGCCGCAACGGCGTTGTCGGTGCATGGTTGCAGCAGCACTTCGGCATCAACCTGATTTTCACCTGGCAGGCGGCGGTGATCGCGGCGGCCGTGGTGGCGTTTCCGCTGGTGCTGAAGGGCGCGCGCGCCGCGTTCGAAGCCGTCGATACGCAGTTCGAGCAGGCGGCGCGGGTGTTGGGTGTGTCGTCGTTCGGCGTGTTTTTGCGCGTGACCTTGCCGCTGGCCTGGCGCGGCGTGCTGGGCGGCACCTTGCTGGCGTTTGCCCGCTCGATGGGCGAGTTCGGCGCGACGCTGATGGTGGCCGGCAGCATTCCCGGCAAGACGCAGACGCTGTCGATTGCCGTGTACGAGGCCGTGCAGGCGGGCCAGGACGACCACGCCAACCTGCTGGTCATCATTACTTCCGTGGTGTGCGTGACCGTGCTGGTCGTCGCCAACAAATTGACGCCTAACCGCAATCCGCAAGCATGAGCACGCAATTCAAAGTCGATATCCACAAAACCCTGCGCTCCGGCGACCGCGTGTTCCAGTTGCAGGCGGCGTTTGAATCGTCCAGCCAGCGGGTGGTGGTGTATGGCTCGTCCGGCGCCGGCAAGAGCCAGATGATGAAGGCGGTGGCGGGCCTGATGACGCCGGACAGCGGCCGCATCGAACTGGCCGGACGCTGCCTGTACGACAGTGCCAGCGGCGTCAACCTGCCGGCGCAACAGCGCAAGGTGGCCTATCTGTTTCAGGACTACGCGCTGTTTCCGCATCTGAACGTGCGACAGAACATCGGCTTCGGCTTGCAGCGCGGCTGGCGCAATCCGCTGGCGCGCGTGGACGGCGAGGCGATCCGCTACTGGATGGAAGCTTTCGAACTGGACCATGTGGCGCACCAGTATCCGCACCAGTTGTCCGGAGGGCAGCGGCAGCGGGTGGCGCTGGCGCGCGCGCTGGCGCCGCAACCGGCGGCGCTGCTGCTGGATGAACCGTTTGCCGCACTCGATCCGGGCCTGCGCGATCGCATGCGCGCCGAACTGGGCGCCTTGCAGCGCCGCCTGGATATCCCGATGCTGATGATTACCCACGATCCGGAAGACGTGCGCGCCTTCGGCGATCACGTGCTGCGCATGGAAAATGGTAGCATCTTCCGCGTGGAGGAAAATGCGGCATGAGCATGGAATTACAAGGCAATGTATGGATGACCATCGACGGCCAGAAGCTGGGCGGGCAAGACCGCGTGGCGCTGCTGTCGGCGGTGGCGTCGGAAGGGTCGATCACGGCGGCCGCCAAGGCGGTCGGCATGAGCTATAAAGGCGCGTGGGATGCGATCGAGGCGATGAATAACCTGGCTGGCGAGCCACTGGTGGAGCGCGTGGCCGGCGGCAAGGGCGGCGGCGGCACGCGGCTGACGGCGCGTGGTGCGCAACTGGTGGAGAATTTCCGCAAGGTCGATGCGGCGCACCGCGAGTTTGTCGCGCATCTGAGCGCACAATCGCATACACTGGCGGACGATTTTTTACTTATTCAAAGGATGAAGATGAAAACCAGTGCGCGCAATCAGTTCAGTGGCAAGGTCGTGGCGTTGAAGCAAGGCGCCGTCAATGATGAAGTGGTATTGGAGATCGTCGGCGGCCAGCAAGTGGTGGCTACCATCACGCGCGACAGCAGCGAGAGCCTGGGACTGGCCGTGGGCGTGGAGGCGTTCGCGCTGATCAAGGCGTCGTCGGTGATCGTGGCGACTGAGCTGGGCGACGTCAAGCTGTCGGCGCGCAACCGCCTGACGGGCAAGGTCAGCCGCGTGCAGCCGGGTGCGGTGAATACCGAAGTCAGCATTGAGCTGCCGGGCGGCGGCACCATCGCCGCCATCGTCACCAAGGATAGCGGCGAGGCGCTGGCGCTGGAAGTCGGCGTTGACGCCAGCGCCATCTTCAAGGCCTCCAGCGTCATCATCGGCACGCCGGCCTAAGCGTCGGTCGAGCGGGTCAGCGCTTCCATGGCGCTGATGTCGCTTTCCATCTGCGCCAGCTTGCCGCGCACCAGGCCCAGCGCATCGCTGCCCAACAGCAGGTGCGCTGGCGGCTCGGTCATTTCCGTCAGCATCAGGATAGCCTGCGCGGCCTTGGCCGGATCGCCGGGTTGCTTGCCGCTGCGTTCGGCGCGGGTGGCGCGGATGGGATCGAACAGCTGGTCGTAGTCGGCGATGCTGCGCTGCGACCGCACCATCGAACGGCCCGCCCAGTCGGTGCGGAACGAGCCCGGCGCCACGGCCGTCACATGCACGCCAAACTGCCGTACTTCCTTGCCTGCCACCTCCGAGATGCCTTCCAGCGCGAACTTGCTGCCGGCGTAGTAGGCGATGCCCGGCATGGTGATAAAGCCGCCCATCGACGTGATGTTGATGATGTGGCCGCGCCGGCGGCTGCGGAAGGAGGGCAGGAAGGCTTTCATCATGGCCACCGCGCCGAACACGTTGACGTCGAACTGCCGGCGCATTTCTTCCAGCGGCGATTCCTCCAGAATGCCTTCGTGGCCGTAGCCGGCATTGTTGACCAGCACGTCCACCGGTCCGACTTCGGCCTGTGCCTGCGCCACTACGCCGTCAATGGCGTCGAACTGCGTCACATCCAGCAGGTAGGCGTGCGAGCGGCCGGGTTGCAATGCGGCGAAGGCGTCGCGCGCCTGTTCATTGCGTACTGTGCCGATGACCGTGTGGCCGGCGTCCAGCGCCGCCTGGGCCAGCGCCTGGCCGAACCCGCTGCTGACGCCGGTAATGAAAAAGAGCTTGCTCATGGTCTGTCCTTTCAGTGAGAGCAGCCATGGTAGTGACGCCGGCGCCACGCGCCTATGTCGGAAGCTCTGCATCATTTGCCTGATTCTCTGAGCTGTATTCCTGCGCCGGCATTCGGGCTTACAATCGCTGCATGAAAAATCGCATGGTGACATTGATGGAGCGGCTGGCGCCGGTCGAGGGCTACAACCTCACCGTGCTGCCGGATGTGCGCTTCCTGCGCTCCGACCGTCCGCTGAGCCGCACGCCGGTGCTGTACGAGCCGGGTATCGTAATCGTCTGCCAGGGACGCAAGCGGGGCTTTCTCGGCGAGCAGGAATTCGTCTACGACGCCCAGCATTGCCTTGCAGTCGCGGTGCCGGTGCCGTTTTCGATGGAGACCGAGGCCAGTGCCGAACAGCCGCTGCTGGCGGTCTACCTGCGGCTGGATTTCCAGCTGACCGCCGACCTGCTGCTGGAGCTGGAAGAGCAGGGCCACGCGGTGACGGCGGAGCCGAAGGGACTGTACTCGACGCCGATGGATGAACGGCTGTCAGCCTCGGTGGAACGCTTGCTCGAAGCGCTGGCCGATCCGCTCGACGCTGCGCTGCTGGGGCCGGCGCTCGTGCGCGAAATCTACTACCGCGTGCTGACCAGCGTGCAGGGCGCCAGCATGCGCGCAGCCTTGATGCAGCAGGGCCGCTTTGCCACCATCGCCCGCGCGCTACGCAAGATTCATGCGTCGTTCAGCGAGGAACTGGATGTCGGCCAACTGGCGGCCGAGGCCCACATGAGCGTGGCGACGTTTCATCATCACTTCAAGGCCGTCACCAGTACGTCGCCGATGCAGTATCTGAAGTCGACCCGGCTGCATCAGGCGCGGCTGCTGATGCTGCGCCAGGAGATGTCGGTGGCGGCGGCCAGTGCGCGCGTCGGCTACGAGAGTTCGTCGCAGTTCAGCCGCGAATTCAAGCGCCTGTTCGGCCGCAGTCCGGTGGAAGAGGTGGAGCACATGCGCAAGACCTTTGCCACGCCGGACCCGCAGCCGTCACCGTGGTATGTGGCGGCGCACTAACCGACCCCACGCTAAGCGGCAAAGCGCGCCGGCGTGGTGCCGAGGATGCGGCGGAATAGCGCGATGAAGCTGCTGACGCTGTCATAGCCCAGGCTCAGCGCCACCGTGGTGACGGAGGCGCCGCCGTTCAGCAGCGCCATGCCTTTTTGCAGGCGCGCCACCTGCCGCCATTCCACCACCGACATGCCGGTCTCGTTGCGGAAGTGGCGGGTCAGGCTGCGCCGCGACCAGCCTAGTTGCTCGGCCCAAGCGTCAAGATCGGTTTCGTCGGCCGGATCCTGGGCAATCGTGGCCGCCATTGCCAGCAGACGCGGATGGCGCGGCATGGTCAGGTGCAGCGGATCGGGTTCGGCCGAACGGATTTCGTCGAGGAAGACATCCATCAGGCGCAGGCCGGCGGCGTCGCTCGGCGAACCGTTCGGCCAGCGGCACATGCGCTCCAGCAGCGACACCGCCAGCGGCGACATGCGCAGCGCCAGCGATTGATCGGGAAAACCCACGCATAGCGACGGCGTAATATGGATGGTGTGGCCGGCCAGTCCCGGCTTGAGCGTATTGCCGTGCACGCTGGCGGCGTGCGGCATATAGGGCGGAATCCAGCCCAGTCGTCCGGGCGGCAGCACCTGGCGGTTGCCGCCAGCCTCGACCAGAATCACTCCTTGCGCCGGGATGTACATCTGGCCTTCCGGATGGTGATGCATCAGCTTACCCCTGCCGCCGCAACCGTCGGTATGTTGTGCCGCCACGTAGATAGGGAGCTCGTCGCTCAGTCGTTTGTCGCCATAGTAATTGCTCATATTGTGGCCCGATTGCGTTATCAGTTGTCCATTGGCAGTTAGCTATGACTCAATTCTACAGGCAATCTACGGTTTTCATCCATCGCAAGGAAAAACCATGACGGCAATCGATACGGAAAGCGTGCTGGAGTTGGTGCGCGAGGTCGGCGCCGACCTGTGCGCCACCTTCTGGCGCAGTGCGCCGCTGGTGGACATGGACGCGGTGTGGACCGCCAACGAAACGCTGCGGCGTGCGCTGGCCGCACAGTATCCGCTGATCGCCTGGGCCGACGGCCAGCTCAGCGAAGAGTATGCGCAACGCGGCGAATACTGGATCGGCGACGCCATCGACGGCGCGGTGCAGTTCCTGCGCGCGATTCCCCAGTGGTGCATGTCGCTGACGCTGATGCGCGAAGGCGTGCCGGTGTTCACCGTCGTGTATGACGCCATGCATGACGAACTATTTCACGCGCTGTGGGGCCACGGCGCCTGGTACAACGGCCAGCCGATCCGCGTCAGCGCGCGGCAGCAGCAGGAACTGGTGGCGACCCGCAATCTCGGACCGACCTCGCTGCAACTGGCTTACGTGGCGTGTGGCCGGCTGGATGCGTTCTGGCAGGATGGCGCAGACGGTTACCTCAGCATCGGCGGCACGTTGCTGATCCAGGAGGCGGGCGGGGTGGCGACGCAGGCCGATGGCAGGCCATATCGCCTGACGTCGCCGAGTATCGTGGCGGCGCCACCGGTCCTGCATGCGTCCATGCTGCAACGCCTGCAAGACCGGAAGGCGGCGTAACACTACTGTTTGTTGCCGCCCTTGGCCGATTGCTCGGAAGCGACGCTGCGGTTTTTCTCCGCGTTGGCGCGGGCGGCGGACTGGCGGCTTTCACCGCCTTTGCGACCGATGGCCGCCATGTGTTCGCGGTCGCGGCTGACCGCCTCGCCGCCTTTCTGTCCGGCCCGGCGCGCTTCTTCCGAGTCAAACTCGTGCGCCGTGCCTTTCTGGTGCGCCGCTTGCCCGCCTTTGCTGGCGATGGCGCGCTGGGTGGCTTCGTCCATGGCGGCAAAGCCGCGCTTGGCCGTGCCCTTGGGTTTTTCGTTCGTCGTATTGTTGGCCATATAAACCTCCGTCAAATGGGAAAGAAACAGCAGCGTCCCTGCTGTTCTGTGTGGTTAGAGTTGCAAGGTTGACGGAAGTTCCAGTTAATGACGCAGTTGGCTGCCGGGTTGGAAGCGCGCCAGTTGTTCGGCGGCCTGGGCGGTCTGGCGGCTGGCTTCCTGCAGCAGGTCGTCGGCCATGGCGGTGGCCGAGCGCCGCACCGCCGGCATGCGGTCGGCAGCGGTCTGTGTGATCACCGCCTGGCAGCGGCTCATCACCTCGGACACGCCGCGCTGATAGTTGACTAAGGCCTGGCTACCGGGCGTGAACTGGGCGATGAGGGCGGAACCGAACTGGCCGGCGCCCTGGCTGGCTAGCACGCGTTCGGTGCGGGCGCCGGCTTCGGCGATCAGTTCGCGGCCTAGTTGGAGATTCAGCGCGCTTAGGCGATGCACGGTTTCAAACATGCATTGCGACATGCCGACATAGAGGTCGAGCACGTTGTCGATGTGGGAGCGGACTAGGGGATTGGGAAATTGGGAAAACATGGTGGTCCTCGGCGTGGTGGCGGTACTTGAATAGACGCCGAGGCGGGCGGAAGGTTCCGCAGTTTTATGGCGTCGCCACCTGCAGCACCAGCTTGCCGAAGTTTTTCCCTTCAAACAGCATGTTCAGCGCCTGCGGGAAGTTCTCCAGTCCCTGCACAATGTCTTCCTTGCTCTTGATTTTGCCGTCCTTCATCCAGCCGGCCAGCGCAGCGATGCCGATGTGGTAGCGGTCGGCGTAGTCGAACACCACGATGCCTTCCATGCGGGCGCGGTTGACCAGCAGCGCCAGGTAGTTGGATGGTCCCTTGACCGCCGTGGTGTTGTTGTACTGCGAGATGGCGCCGCAGATGACAATGCGCGCCTTCATGTTGATGCGGGTGAGCACGGTGTCGAGGATCTCGCCGCCGACGTTGTCGAAGTAGACGTCCACGCCTTGCGGGCAGTGCTGCTTGAGGCCGTCCTTGACCGAGTCGTTCTTGTAGTCGATGCAGGCGTCGAAGCCCAGCTCGTTGACGACGAAATCGCACTTTTCCTTGCCGCCGGCAATGCCGACCACGCGGCAGCCCAGCTGCTTGGCGACCTGGCCGACGGTCTGGCCGACCGCGCCGGCAGCGCCCGACACCACCACGGTATCGCCGGCTTTCGGCTGGCCCGACTCGATCAGGCCGAAGTAGGCGGTCATGCCTGGCATGCCGAGCGTGTTCAGGTAGGTGGTCAGCGGCGCCAGTTTCGGATCGACCTTGTGGAAGCCGGCCTGCTTGTCGTCGCCGGCGCCGGTCCAGTAGCGCTGCACGCCGGTGCCGCCCTGCACGTGGTCGCCCACCGCGTACTTCGGCGACTTCGATTCCACCACCACGCCGACGCCGCCGGCGCGCATCACCTCGCCAATAGCGACCGGGCGGATGTAGGATTTGCCTTCGTTCATCCAGCCGCGCATGGCCGGATCGAGCGACAGGTACAGCACTTTGATGCGGATTTCACCGTCGGCCAGTTCGCGCAGCGGTTCGGTCACTTGTTGCCAGTCGCTGTCCTTGACCATGCCTACCGGACGCGCAGCCAGGCGGAATTGCAGATTTGTCTCCATGGATTTTCTCCTTGTGTGGGGTGGGAATGACTATATCTCAAATTGCACGAGCGTGCTATTTTTGTCGTGAATGGCAAGGCATGCGACAATAGATCTCTTTTGTCCACATCTTCTACGGTAGTCATGAGTCATCCCGAATACATTTTGACACTCTCTTGCCTGGATCAGCGCGGAATCGTGCATCGCGTGTCGGGCTTCCTGGCCGAGCACGGCTGCAACATCATCGATTCAGCCCAGTTTGGCGATAGCGAATCGAAGCTGTTCTTCATGCGCGTGCATTTTTCGGCGGAAGACCGCAACATCAACGACGATTTGCTGCGCGCCGACTTCAGCCTGCTGGCTGCCGATATGAAGCTGGACTGGGAACTGCGCGACGCTCACTACAAGCCGCGCGTGATGCTGATGGTGTCGAAGATCGGCCACTGCCTGAACGACCTGCTGTTCCGCTACAAGAGCGGGCTGCTGCCGGTGGAAATTCCGGCCATCGTCTCGAATCACATGGACTTCTACCAGCTGGCCGCCAGCTACAATATTCCGTTCCATCATCTGCCGCTGGCGACCGGTGCGCCGGCCGAAGACAAGCTGGCGCAGGAAGCCAAGATTATCGACCTGATGAACACCCACAAGGTCGACCTGGTGGTGCTGGCGCGCTACATGCAGATCCTGTCGCCGGGCCTGTGCACCGCGTTGAAGGGCAAGGCGATCAATATCCACCATTCCTTCCTGCCGAGCTTCAAGGGCGCCAAGCCGTATGCGCAGGCGCATCACCGCGGCGTCAAGCTGATCGGCGCCACCGCGCACTTTGTTACCGGCGACCTGGACGAAGGTCCGATCATCGAGCAGGACGTCGAGCGCGTCGATCACTCGATGGATGCGGATACCTTGTCGGCGATCGGCCGCGATGTCGAGTGCGTGGTGCTGGCGCGTGCAGTGAAATGGTTTGTCGAACACCGCATTTTGCAAAACGGCGATAAAACCGTCGTCTTTAAGTAATAAGAGAATCGAATGGCACTCAAGGCAACAATCTATAAAGCAGAACTGTCGATTGCGGACATGGACCGCAATTACTACGAAACCCATCAACTGACGCTGGCCCGCCATCCGTCGGAAACCGACGAGCGCATGATGGTGCGCCTGGTGGCGTTTGCGATTCACGCGAACGAAGCGCTGACCTTCACCAAGGGCTTGTTCGACGTTGAAGAACCGGACCTGTGGCACAAGGACCTGACCGGCGCCATCGAGCTGTCGATTGAGGTCGGCCAACCGGACGAGAAAGTGATCCTGAAGGCCTGCGGCCGTTCGGAACACGTCTACGTGTACAGCTACGCCGCCACCAGTCACATCTGGTGGAAGGCGCTGGCCAACAAGGTCGAGCGCTGCAAGAACCTGACCGTGGTGGATCTGGACGCCGCCGCCACCGAGCAGCTGGGCAAGATGGCGCAGCGCACGATGCAGTTCCAGTGCACCATCCAGGACGGCCAGATCTGGCTGACCGACGGCACCGAGACCGTCGAAATCACCCGCGAAGTGCTGAAAGCCGAGCGCTAATTTCCCTTCACCACGGCGCCGCCCTTCATGACCCACTGGACTTGCTCCAGTGCGCGTACATCGTTGAGCGGCTGGCCGTCCACGGCGATCAGGTCGGCATACTTGCCGGCCTCGATGCTGCCGACCTTATCGCTCCATCCCAGTAAATCGGCGGCATTCACGGTGGCGGTGCGGATCGCCTGCGCCGGTGTCATGCCCAGCTTGACCAGCACGGCGAATTCGCGTGCGTTGAGGCCGTGCGGATAAACCGCAGCGTCGGTGCCGAAGGCGATCAGCACGCCGGCCTTGATGGCCTTGGCGATGTTGATGCGCGCCTGCGGGATCACCACCTTGGCTTTTTCCACCAGCGGTTTGGGCAGCCGCATCGCTTCGGCGTTCTCCAGCAGCCAGTCGCCCAGATAGAGCGTGGGCACCAGGTAGGTCTTGTGCTCCTTCATCAGCTTGATGCCTTCGTCGTCGATGTAAGAGCCGTGTTCGATCGAGTCGACTCCGGCCAGCACCGACAGCTTGATGCCATCGCCGCCGTGCGCGTGGGCCGCAGTCTTGCGACCGAGGCGGTGGGCGTCGCCGATGATGGCTTTCAATTCTTCCAGCGTGTATTGCGAGGTGCGCGGATCGTCGCCGAAGGACAGCACGCCGCCGGTGGCGCAGATCTTGATAACGTCGGCGCCGTACTTGATGTTGCGGCGCGTGACCTTGAGCGCTTCGTCGACACCGTCGGCGACGCCGAGTGCGCTGATGTTGTATTCAGGCGCGTGCCGGGTGTCGTCGCAATGGCCGCCGGTGATGCCGAGTGCGGGACCGGCGGCCAGGATGCGCGGGCCGGGGACGTCGCCGTCGTTGATGGCGTCGCGCAGGCCGATGTCGGCATAGCCGTAGGCGCCGAGGTCGCGGATGGTGGTGAAGCCGGCGCGCAGGGTGATGAGCGCGTTTTTAGCGCCGGTCAGGGTGATGCGCGGGACCGATTTGGCGATGAAGCCGTAGCCGGCGTCCTCGGCCCTGGCGGTGATGTGCGTGTGCGCGTCGATCAGGCCGGGCAGCAGGGTTTTGTTGCCGAGGTCGATGATGGTGGCGCCGGCCGGGATCGTCAACTGGCTGCCGGCGGCGGTGATGCGGTCGCCGCTGATCAGCACCACGGCGTTGTCGACCAGGGCGCCGCTGCGCACATCGACCATGTGGGCGGCTTTGATGGCAGTGATGGCGGGAGCGTCGGCGGCGAATGCGCTGGCGCTGGCGAGTAGCAGGATGAAAGAGGCGATTGCGTTCAAGTGTTTCTCCCTTCTCGTAATGTTTTATTGAGGAGAGCCAAACCACGCTCAGCACCTAGCGTACCCGGCAACGACAGCCAACGCTAGAATATTTTTTCATGGCCTCCCATGGTATGGCGCGCGCGGATTGGTGGCGAGTGGGTGTACGTGTATATCCTGCTGGAGTTCCAGACGCGGCCGGATAAGTGGATGGCTTTGCGGATGCAAGTGTATGTCGGCTTGCTGTACCAGGATCTGGTGGCGCAGCACCGCTTGAGCAAGCATGGCAAGTTGCCGCCGGTGCTGCCGATCGTGCTGTACCACGGTCGCCGCCCATGGCGCGCGGCGACCGAGCTTGCCAGATTGATGCTGGTGCCGCCGATAGGGCTGGAACGCTATCAGGCGAATCAGCAATATCTGCTGATCGACCGTCATCACGCTGGCGCGCGCGGCGATATCGTCAGCTTGTTATTTGGCTTACTGCAATCCAGGAGTGAGGTCGAGATGCGCGCTGCCATCGATGCATTGACGAAGCGTGTGCGTCAGCCAGATATGGCGGCTGTGCGGGAAAGCCTGATGAATTGGTTGCAGCTCACCTTGCAAGACGCTTCCAGCGACACTAGCATGAATGTGGAGGAGGGATTTGTCATGGAGATGGAGAGAAAATTCACGTTCAAAGAGATGTTTGATCCGCAAATGTTCGAGCGGCCACGCAAGGAGGGCCATGAACTTGGTTTGAAAGAAGGACGGGAAGAGGGGCGCCAGCAAGGCTTGCAAGAGGGCCTGCAGGAAGGCCGACAGGAAGGTCTTCAAGAAGGCCGTCTGGCTGGTGAGTTGCTTGCGTTGCGAGGATTGTTGCGTAACTTGTTGGCCGACGCGACGTTGCCGCCGGAAGCTGCGGCGAAAATAGGGACCGCCGATTCGCACCAGCTCAATGACTGGATCAAAGCCCTGTTTGGCGGCGCCAGCCCCCGGCAGTTGTTCGCCGAGGGCTGAGTGCTACAGGCTTAAACGCCCAGCAGCGATACCGACTTGGTGTTCAGGTAGGCTTCCAGCGCCTCCGGACCACCTTCCGAACCATAGCCCGAATCCTTCACGCCGCCAAACGGCATCTCGGCGCTCGGCGTGGCTGGCTGGTTGATCCACAGCATGCCGACTTCCACATTGTTCATCAACTGATGCGCGTTCTTGATCGAGCGGGTGAACGCATAACCAGCCAGGCCAAACGGCAGGCGGTTGGACTCGGCAATCGCCTCATCCAGCGTATCGAAACCGCGAATCGCCGCCACCGGACCAAACGGCTCGTCATTGAACACGCTGGCGTTCAGCGGCACGTCGGCCAGAATGGTCGGCGCGAAGAAGTTGCCTTCGTTGCCGATGCGCAGACCGCCAGTCGCCACATTGGCGCCCTTGGCGCGGGCATCTTCCACCAGCTGGGTCATGGCCGCCACGCGACGCGGATTGGCCAGCGGGCCCAGCGTCGTGCCTTCCACCAGGCCATTGCCCAGTTGCAGACGCTCGGCATGCGCCACCATCGCGCGGGTGAATTCTTCCTTGATGCTGTTATGCACCAGGAAGCGGGTCGGCGCGATGCACACCTGGCCGGCGTTGCGGAACTTGGCGCCGCCTGCCGCTTCGACCGCCAGCGCCACGTCGGCGTCTTCCGCCACGATCACCGGCGCATGGCCGCCCAGCTCCATGGTCACGCGCTTCATGTGCGCGCCAGCCAAGGCCGCCAGCTGCTTGCCGACCGGAGTCGAACCGGTGAAGGTCACTTTGCGGATCACTGGATGCGGAATCAGGTAGTTGGAAATTTCAGCCGGATCGCCAAACACCAGGCCCACCGTACCGGCCGGCACGCCGGCGTCGACGAAGCACTGGAACAGCGCCGCCGGCGAGGCCGGGGTTTCTTCCGGCGCCTTGCACAGGAAGGAGCAGCCGGTGGTCAGCGCGGCGGCCAGCTTGCGCACCACCTGGTTGATCGGGAAGTTCCATGGGGTGAACGCGGCCACCGGACCGACCGGCTCTTTCAATACCAGCTGTTGCGCCAGCGGATTACGCGACGGCACGATGCGGCCATACACGCGCATGCCTTCGGCCGCGAACCAGTCGATGATGTCGGCGCCGGCCATGGCTTCGGCGCGGGCCTGGGCCAGCGGCTTGCCTTGTTCCTGGGTCAGCAGGCGGGCGATCTGGTCGGCGCGTTCGCGCAGCAGGGCGGCGGCGCGGCGCAGCGTGGCGGTGCGCTCGAAAGCCGATACCTTGCGCCAGGCGTCAAAACCTTTTTGTGCTGCCGCCAGTGCGCGATCCAGGTCGGCAATGCTGGCATGCGCCACGGTGCCGATTTCCTTGCCGGTGGCCGGATTCAGCACGGGAATGGTCTTGCCGCCGGTGGCGTCGCTCCATTCGTTGGCGATCAGGAGGCGGACGTTAGGGTAGTTATTCGCGGTCATGAAAAATCTCCGTTGATGTATGGGAAGGGCGCCCGTAGCGACGCCCGAACACCCTCTACTTTGCCAGAAATTCGCAAAGCCCGTACGAGGGGCGGCCATGGCAAACCCGCCCGCTTGATACGGTTTTTCTTGAGCTTATTGGCAAACCGCAATATAATTTTCGTTATCCGAACTAAAGTTCGCATTCCGAATAAATGACTGCTGGTAAAATTCGCTATCCGAACTATTAATGAGGTAAAGCCGATGAAAGAACCAAGCGCTCCGGTCGACGCCAAGAACACTGTGCAATCACTGGCCAAGGGCTTCAAGGTATTGCAGGCGTTCACCGCGCAGGAACCGGAATTGACGATGGCCGAGGTGGCCCGCAAGGCCGGCCTGGACAACGCCACCGCGTTCCGTTTCCTGAACACGCTGGTCAGCCTGGGCTATGTGGACAAGGCCGAGAACAGCCGTATGTTCCGTCTGTCGCTGAAAGTATTGGATTTGGGTTTCCACGCGCTGGCCCGTTCTGACCTGCGGACGCGGGCCCGGCCGATCCTGCGCAGCCTGGTGGGCGAAGTCAACGAGGCCGCCTCGATCGGGGTGCTGGATGGCAGCAGCGTGCTGTATGCCGAGCGCGTGCAGGCCGGCCTGACGCAGCTGGGCGTCGATGTGCGCATCGGCAGCCGGGTGCCGGCGTATTCCAGCGCGGTGGGGCAGGTGATCCTGGCCTGGTTGCCGCGCGAGACGCAGATCAAGGTGCTGGACGGCCAGCCGCGTTTGCAACTGACGCCGACCACGCTGACCGACATGGACGCGTTGCTGGCGCGCTTGCAGCAGATCCGCAGCCTGGGTTACGCGCTGTCGAACCAGGAAACCGTCAGCGGCCTGTACGTGCTGGCGGCGCCGGTACTGGATATTGACGGCATGCCGGTGGCGGCATTGAGTGTGGCGGCGCCGGCGCATCGCAGCAGCTTGCAGCAGTTTGAAGAGAACACGGTACGCGCTGTACTGGACGCCGCGCAGCAGTTGTCGAAGTCGCTGCACGCCACCGGGGGGTATGCCGGAGACAACCTTTGAGCCAGTGACGCCAGGGCGTCGCCAGCCACGATGGGGAACGGGATCGCATGGACAGGTTCGGATATGGAGACACTGCACTCATCGTGACGATGGTGGTGCTCTACATCGCGCTGACCGCGTGGCTGACGGCCCGCTCGCGCAGCAAGGACAGCGGCGAATTCATGGTGGGCGCCCGCAGCACGCCGGCGGTGGTAGTGGGGATTTTGATGGTGTCGGAATTCGTCGGCGCCAAGTCCACCATCGGCACCGCGCAGGGCGCGTTTGAATCCGGCATGGCGGCGTCGTGGGCTGTGCTGAGCGCGGCGGTGGGTTTTCCGCTGTTCGGTTTTTTCCTGGCGCGCAAGCTGTACAACTCGGGCGAGTACACCATCTCCGGCGCGATCTTCCAGCGTTACGGCCGCTCGACGCAGTTGATCGTGTCGCTGATCATGATTTACGCGCTGCTGCTGGTCAACGTCGGCAACTACATCAGCGGCGCGGCGGCGATCGCCACGGTGTTGAAGATCAGCCTGCCGCTGGCGGCGCTGATCATCGCCGTGGTCAGCACGTTTTACTTTGCCCTGGGCGGCATGAAAAGCCTGGCCTACGTCAACCTGTGGCACAGCGGCGTCAAGTACCTGGGCGTGCTGATCGTGCTGGCGGTGGCGCTCAGCATGACCGGCGGCGTGGCGCCGATCCAGGCGGCGCTGCCGGCGTTTTATTTCACGTGGGATGGCACGCTGGGCGCGTCGACCATCGTGGCTTTTTTTATCGGCAATGTGGGGGCGATTTTTTCCACCCAGTACATCGTCCAGGCGGTGGCCTCGACCCGCAGCGCCGATGCGGCGCGCCACGCGACGTTTATCGCCGCCGGGCTGGCGATCCCGCTGGGCATCGCGCTGGGACTGATCGGCGTGGCGGCGCGCTACCTGTACCCGGACATGCAGAGTCTGTACGCGCTGCCGATTTTTATGCAGAGCATGAATGTGTTCCTGGCCGGGCTGGTGGCGGTGTCGCTGGTGGCGGCCATTTTTGCCGGCGTCAGCACGGTGGCGCTGGCGATCGCCTCGCTGGTGGTGCGCGACTTTTACGTGCCGTTCTGCCAGCCGGCGCCGGCGCAGGAATTCCGCGTCACCCGCTGGCTGGCGCTGGGCATTGGTTTTGTGCCGCTGTTGTTTGTGCTCTGCGCACCCGGCTTGATGAATTTGTCGTTTTTTACGCGCGCGTTGCGCTTATCGATTTCCGTCGTCGCCATCATCGGTTTGTACCTGCCTTTCTTTGGCGGCAACCGGGGTGCGACCTGTGGCCTGCTGGCCGCCACGGTAACCACTACCGTCTGGTATCTGCTGGGTGATCCCCATGGTATCGACAATATGTATATCGCGCTGGTGACCCCGGCGCTGGTGATTCTGGCCGAACGCCTGTTCGGCTGGCGTCGGCCCGCGCGTTGACAGCGCGGTAGGCCAGGCGTGTCGCATGTGGTGCGCCGCCCTGGGTTTTTGTCGCCTGGCGACTTCAATTGGAAACAAGCTATGAAACACACCAAACTCCTGATCGTGGGCGGCGCACTGCTGTCCATCGGCGGCAGCGCCGCCGCGCAATCCAACGTGGCCATGTACGGTATCGTGGACGTCGCGGTCACCCACGTTGACCACTTGCCGGCCGGCGCCAGCACCTATATGCGCAGCGGCGCCAAGGACGGCAACCGGCTGGGCTTCCGCGGCACCGAGGATCTGGGCGGCGGGACCAGCCTGATCTTCCAGCTGGAAGCCGGCTTCAACACCGATGACGGCACCGCCGGCCAGGCCGGCAGCCTGTTCAACCGCGCCGCCTGGGTCGGCATCAGCGACAAGACCTGGGGCAAGCTGACCGTCGGCCGCCAGTACGCGCCGTACTTCGACGCCCTCAATCCGCTCGGCCCGGTGCCGGTGGTGACCGGCGCGGCCGGCGATCACCCGGGGGATATCGACGGTTTCGATATCACCATCCGCAACAACAATTCGATCAAGTACACCTCGCCGACCTGGCATGGCGTGACGGCGGCGGTGATGGTGGCGGCCGGCGAACAGGCCGGTCACAGCGGCAGCGGCGGCACTTACAGCGCCTCGCTTAAATATGACGCCGGCCCATGGCATTCGGCGATGGGCTACCAGTTGCTGAAGAACGGCCCCAACCAGGCCAACTGGGATGCCAACTCGGCCAGCAGCTTTTCCAAGTCGGCCGTGAACGCCGGCTACCTGTCGGCCGCCGATGTGCAGTACGTCGCCGCCGGCACCCGCTACGAGCACGGCCCGCTGGGCGTCGGCGGTTCGGTCAGCAATGTGCAGTACCGCGCCAACGCCGCTTCGCTGTTCCGCGACACCGCCATCTTCAACACCGGCGCGCTGCTGGCGACCTGGCAAACCACCACGCCGTGGCTGCTGGGTGCAGGCATCACCTACACCAGCGCCAACAAGGCCAACGGCATCAGCGATGCGGCCAACTACCGCCAGTTCTCGCTGCAGCAAACCTACTGGTTCTCCAAGCGCAGCTCGATCTACATCATCGAAGCCACCCAGCGCGCCAATGGCCGCACGCTGGCTCTGGGCGGCGCCAGCCAGATCGACGCCGGCGCGACGGTCGGCGTGTCGCAATCGGGTACCTCGTCGGTGGGACCGAAGCAGACCCTGGTCGGCATCGGCCTGCGCCACTCGTTCTAAGCTACCGGGGAGGCCATGTGCCTCCCTGATTACAGCAGGTGAAAAACATGGCTCTATCTAGACGCAAATTTTTACTGGGCACGGCCACCGTGTCGGCCGCATGGGTGACCTGGAGCGCGGCGCCGGCCTGGGGGCTGACGCCGGTTCCGGCCGTGGCGCAGTTCATGCAGGTGTCGGCGCTGCTGGTCAACCACCGGCTGGATGCCGGCGTTGGCGCGCGGATGGCGGCCGCCGCGGCGGTCCGCTATCCGCAGTATGTGGAGCTGATGACGGCCATCATCGGCCGCGCGCAAGCCAAGCAAGCTAAAGAAGTGGAAGAGTTCTTCGACGACCTGCCCGAAGGTCCGCAGCGCGAATTCGCCCTGTGGGTGATCTTCGCCTGGTACACCGGCTGCGCTTCGCCGAAGAAGGATGCCGAAGTATTCGCCTACGAAACGGCGCTGACCTACCAGACCACGGCCGATGCGGTGGCGATTCCGTCCTACGGCTTCTCCGGTCCCAACCGCTGGGGCCGGCCGATCGTGCCGCTGTCGCCGATGCCGGTTTTCTGAAAGACTTATATGCCTATTTCTCATAGCGCCGACGTGGTGATCGTCGGTACCGGTGTCGTTGGTGTGGCGATCGCCGAAACCCTGCTGGACGCCGGCATCTCGGTGCAGATGCTGGAAGCCGGTCCGCGCGTCAGCCGCGCCGAGGTGGTGGAAAATTTCCGCAACCTGCCGCTGGCGCTGAAGGGCGATCCGTCGTCCTGCTATCCGCCGGCGCCGTGGGCGCCGCATCCGATGCCGGCCACCGAGGCGGCCGACGACGCCTATCTGCAACTGAGCGGCCCGGACCGCTACGCACAAACCTTCATCCGCTACGCTGGCGGCTCGACCTGGCACTGGGCCGGCACCTGCTGGCGTCTGACGCCGGACGATATGCGACTGCAAAGCAAGTATGGCGTCGGCCGCGACTGGGCCTTCGATTACCAGACGCTGGAGCCGTACTACGCCCGCACCGAGCACAAGCTGGGCATCTGCGGCCCGGCCGATCCGGCGCTGCAATGGCCGCCGGGCGGCGACGCCGCACTGCGCTCGAAGCCGTATCCGATGCCGCCGCTGCCGTTCGGTCCCGGCGAACAGCGCTTTACAGATGTGGTGAAGGGGCTCGGCTACAACAATATTCCTACCGCGCAGGCGCGCAACAGCGGCACCTCGTATGACGACCGCCCGGCATGCTGTGCCAATAACAACTGCGTGCCGGTCTGTCCGGTCGGCGCCAAGTACGATGCCGCCACCGCGCTGTCGCGGCTGGAGTCCAAGGGGGCGGTAATCACTGCCAACGCCGTGGTCTACCGCGTGGAAACCAATGCCGCCAACCGTATCGAGGCAGTGCATTATCTGGACCAGAACAAGCAGACCGTGCGCGTGACCGGCAAGCTGTTCGTGCTGGCCTGTAACGGTATCGAAACGCCGAAGCTGTTGCTGATGTCGAAGAACGACCGCAATCCGAACGGCCTGGCCAACAGCTCGGACCAGGTCGGCCGCAATATGATGGACCACCCGCAACTGACCATGACGCTGACGCTGGAAGAACCGTACTGGGCCGGCGTCGGCCCGGTGGTCAACAGCGGCATCATGGAAACGTCGCAAGGCGCGTTCCGTTCCGAGCACGCCGGCGCTTACTTCCGCTTTAATAATTTTGCGCGCAACCGCTTCGTCACCTTCAATGCGCTGAAGAAGGGCTTGGTCGGCAAGGCGCTCGACGCCGAGATCCGCCGCATGACCGCCTGCACCGCCGACGTAGTGCTGGCCCACGAAGTGCTGCCGAACGCCGACAACCGCCTGACGCTGTCCGACAAGAAGGACTGGCTGGGCTTGCCGAAGCCGGCGATTCATTACGATGTCGGCGATTATGTACGCAAATCGGCCGAGCAGTATTCGATCCCGATCGGCAAGCGCATTGCCGCCGCCATGGGCGCGACCGATATCAAGCTCAGCCCGAAATTCGCACAGAGCAAGCACATCATGGGCGGCACCATCATGGGCCTCGATGCGCACACTTCGGTGGTGGACGTGGATTGCCGTGCGCACGATCACGACAACCTGTTCCTGCCCGGTGGTGGCGCCATGGCCAGCACGGCTTGCGGCAATAGCACCATCACCATGGTATCGCTCGGCTTCAAGGCCGCCGACGCCATGGTGCGCCAGCTGAAGGGGGCATGATGCGTACGCTACTGATCATGATCGCCGCCGTGCTGGTCTGGCCGGCCGCCGCGCGGACGTTTGACGCTGCCACCGTGGAACGCGGCCGCTACCTCGCTACCGCTTCCGATTGCATGGCGTGCCACACGGCGCACCACGGCAAGGTACTGGCCGGCGGGCTGCTGCTGTCGTCGCCGGTGGGCGACATCGTCTCCACCAACATCACGCCGTCCAAGCAATACGGCATTGGCAACTATACCGAGCAGCAGTTCAGCGATGCACTGCGCAAGGGCATCCGCGCCGACGGCCAGCATCTGTATCCGGCCATGCCGTACTCCGCCTACGCGGTGATGACCGATGCCGACGTGCACGCGCTTTACGCCTACTTCATGCAGGCCGTGCCGGCAGTGGAGCAGGGCACCAAGCCCACCGCGCTGCCGTTCCCGATGAATATCCGCGCCTCGATGGGCGTCTGGAATGCGCTGTTCCTCGACCAGCAGCCGCTGAAGCCGGAACCGCAGCGTTCCGAGCAATGGCTGCGCGGCCGCTACCTGGCCGAAGGCGCGGCGCATTGCAGCGCCTGCCACACGCCACGCGGCCTGCTGATGCAGGAGAAGAAAGAGCTGTACCTGACCGGCGCCCAAGTCGGCCCATGGTACGCACCCAACATCACTTCGCACCCGGTCGCCGGCATCGGCAGCTGGAGCGAGGCGGAACTGGTGCAGTACCTGCGCACCGGCCGCGTGGAAGGCAAGGCGCAGGCGGCCGGCAGCATGGCCGAGGCGATTACCTTCAGCTTCAGCCGCCTCAGCGACGACGACCTGAAAGCCATCGCCGTCTACATCAAGGATCTGCCGCCGGTAGTCGGTGAGGAGGACGTGTCGCGCTTCAACCAGGGCAAGCCGGGCAATGCGCTGGCCAGCTTCCGGGGCAAGGGCTACAGCGAGAGTGTGAAAGGCCCACACCTGGGCGCGCAAGTGTTCTCGGCCAACTGCGCGTCGTGCCACGGAGCCAACGGCCAGGGCACGCCGGATGGCTACTATCCGAGCCTGTTCCACAACTCGGCCACGGTCGGCAGCAGCAACCTGCTGGCCACCATCCTGCTGGGCGTGAACCGCGAGACCGAGAACGGCCGTGTCTTCATGCCGCCTTTCGGCGACCAGCCGAATGCCGTCAACCATTTGTCGAACGATGAAATCGC
The DNA here is from genome assembly GCF_009857605.1 of Duganella levis. Taxonomy (GTDB): domain Bacteria; phylum Pseudomonadota; class Gammaproteobacteria; order Burkholderiales; family Burkholderiaceae_D; genus Rugamonas; species Rugamonas levis. The sequence continues at coordinate 125,957 of NZ_WWCT01000009.1, forward strand.
CGCGCTGGCCAACTACATCCAGGTCAGCTACGGCGCCGGCGCGCCGGGCGTCAAGGCCGAGGACGTGGCGGTGATCCGCCAGGGCGGTCCGCAATCGCACCTGCTGTTGCTGGCGCGGCTGGGCATGGTCGTCGGCCTGCTGGTGCTGGCAGCGCTGATCATCGTCGTGCTGCGCCGCCGCAGCAAACAACACACAGGGGAATGAAATGAAGACCTATCCAATGTCGCGCCGTGGCGCGCTGAAGGCGGTGGGGGCGGTGATGTTGGCCGGAGTGGCCGGCCAGCTGCTGCTGAGCAGCCGCGCGCGGGCGGCGCTGTCGTCCGCCACACCGGGCCTGAACCTGTTCCTGGACGTGTCGCGCCAACTGACGGGCAAGCCGGAGCTGAACGTGGTGCTGGGGCAGGCGCTGTATCCGGCCTTGCAAACGGCCGTGACCGATCTCGACGCCACGCTGGCCAGGCTGCAAGCGCTGCTGGCCCAGGGCGAACCGATCGCCGCTGAACACAAGGCGGAGCTGGCGCTGAGCCAGGCCGTGTTGCAAGGCTGGTATCTGGGCGTGGTCGGCAAGGGCAAGAAAGCCGTCTGCATCACCTATGTGGACGCGCTGTCCAACCTGGCCGTGGCCGACACGCTGGTGCCGCCGAGCTACTCGTATGGACCATGCGGCACTTGGCAAGCCAAGCCGTAAGTCATTCTGAAGGAAATTTATGAACAACAATAATTCAGCCGATGTGGTCGTCATCGGCGGCGGCATCTGCGGTTCGCTGCTGGCGCGCAAGCTGGCGCTGGCCGGCAGTTCGGTGCTGATGCTGGAATCCGGTCCGCGCGTGCAGCGTGGCGAGCTGGTCGAGCGCTACCGCCATTCGGCGTTCAAGTCGGACTTCATGGCGCCGTATCCGTTTTCCGAGAAGGCGCCGCATCCGACCTTCACGCCGGAAGCCAATAAATACATCGAGCAAACCGGGCCGCACGCGTTCCAGGCGCAGTACATCCGCATGCTGGGCGGCACCAGCTGGCACTGGGCGGCGCAAATGTGGCGCAATCTGCCGAACGATTTCCGCATCCAGTCGGCGTATGGCGTCGGTAAGGACTGGCCGCTCAGCTACGATGAGCTGGAGCCTTACTACTACGAAGCGGAAGTGATTGCCGGCGTCGGCGGTTCGCCGGATACTGGTTCGCCGCGCAGCAAGCCGTTTCCGATGGACCGCGTGCCGGCCTCATACTTCCAGCAGCGGGTGACGGAGCGCCTCGCGCCCAAGTTCGACGTGCAGGATGACTGCACCGCGCGCAACAGCCGCAGCTTCGACGGCCGCCCGGCCTGCTGCGGCAACAATAACTGCATGCCGGTCTGTCCGATCGACGCGCAATACCACGGCGGCATTTCGGCCAGCAGCGCCGAGCAGGCCGGCGTGCAGATCGTGACCGAAGCCGTGGTCTACCAGTTTGAGCACGATGACAGCGGCGCCATCACCGCCGTCAACTACTACGACTGGAACAAGGTCAGCCACCGCGTCACCGGCAAGACCTTTGTGCTGGCCGCCAACGCTATCGAGTCGGCCAAGCTGCTGCTGATGTCGACCAGCGCCAAGTTCCCGAACGGCATGGCCAACAGCACCGGCAACGTCGGCCGCAACCTGTGTGACCACCCGGCGATCGGCCTCACCTTCGATATGGACGAGCCAGTCTGGCCCGGCCGTGGCCCGGTCAGCCCGTGCTCGATCGGACAATTCCGCGACGGCGCTTTCCGCGCCGAGCACGCAGCGTTCCGCATCGACATCTCCAACGCCTCGCAAGTGGCGTCGGTGACCAAGGAATTGATCGGCGAAGGCGTCTACGGCGTCAAGCTGGACGGCGCGATCCGCGACCGTGCCTCGCGCCGCGTCAGCATCAAGAACGCGCTGGAGCAGTTGCCAGACCCGAACAATCGCGTCACGCTCAGCAGCAAGAAAGATGCGCTGGGCCTGCCGACGCCGAGCATTTTCTGGAATATCGACGACTACGTCATCAAAGGCACGGAAGCCACGCGCCAGCGCTATGACGAGATCGCCAAGCAGCTGGGCGGCACCAACGTCAAGCACAGCAAGGCGGGCGCGTTCAGCAATCGCCAGCACATCACCGGCACGCTATCGATGGGCAAGGATGCCGCCACCAGCGTCACCGATCCATTCGGCCGCGCGCACGACCACGCCAACCTGTTTATGGTCGGCACCGGCGTGATGCCAACCGTGGGCACCTGCAACGTCACGCTGACGGCGGTGGCGCTGGCCCTGCGCACTGCGGACAAGATTCTGTCGGAGGTGCGCCATGGTTAAGCTGATTTCGTGGCTGATCGGCGCCACGCTGTTGGCCTCGACCGCGCGCGCGGCCGATAACGCGCAGATCGAACGCGGCAAGTATCTGGCCACCGCCGGTGACTGCGCCGCCTGCCACACGCAGGCGGGCAAGGCGCCGTTCAGCGGCGGCGTGGCGATTGCCAGCCCGCTGGGGACGATTTACTCGACCAACATCACGCCGTCTCACAAGAGCGGCATTGGCGCCTACACGGAAGCCGAGTTCAGCCGCGCGCTGCGTCACGGCGTGCGTGCCGACGGCAGCCAGCTGTACCCGGCCATGCCGTACACCGCCTACGCCAAGCTGAGCGATGAGGATGTCGCCGCGCTGTACGCTTACTTCATGTACGGCGTTGGCGGCGTGAACATCGCCGCGCCTAAGACGGAGCTGCCGTTCCCGTTCAGCATCCGCGCCTCGATGGGCGTATGGAACTGGCTGTTCCTCGACAAGCAACCGTTCGTGGCCGACAAGAGCAAGTCGGTTGAATGGAACCGCGGTGCTTATCTGGCGCAGGGCCTGGCGCATTGCACCACCTGCCATACGCCGCGTAATTTCCTGATGGCGGAAAAGCCTGAGCTGTACTTGCAAGGCGCGTCGCTGGGCACGTGGTATGCACCGGCCATCACGCCAGGCGTCAACGGCTGGGACCAGCAGGCGCTGGAGGACTACCTGCGCACTGGTCACGCGAAAAACGGCGCCACGGCGGCCGGTCCGATGCTGGAAGCGATCGACAAGAGTTTCTCCAAGATGGACCCGCAGGACATCCACGCGATGGCGGTCTACCTCGGCGATTTGCCTGGTGCGAAACATGCCGTGACGCCTGCCGCGCTGGTCCCACCCGTATCTGGCAGCGATATCGCCGAGATGGCGGGCAAGGCCAGCGCCGGTGAAGTCCTGTATCGCAGCAACTGCGCGGCCTGCCACCAGAACAATGGTGACGGCATGCGCGGCTTGCCGGCGTTGCGCAATCACGCGGTGCTGCGGCATGCGAATGCGGACAACGTCAGCATGGCGGTCCTGGAAGGCGTGTGGCCGGAAGAGGGGCAGGGCATGCCCGGCTTCTCGCACGAGCTGACCGACCAGCAGATCGCCGATGTGACCAATTACGTGATGAGCACTTTTGGCCCGGGCAAAGCCGGCACCGACGTCCGTCGCGTGGCGGCCTTGCGCCAGGGCGGTGAAGCGTCGCCGCTGTTGTGGCTGGCGCGTGGCGGCATGCTCGCCGGCGTGCTGGTGGTGGTCCTGTTCATCTTCTGGCGTCGTCGCAAGACGGCTTCGTCATCCTCGAACAAATAACCAAGGAATCATCATGAAGTGGTTTTACGATCTGAAAATCGCCCGGAAACTGATCCTGTCGTTTAGCGTGGTGCTGGTGTTGACTGGCGTTCTCGGCGCCACCACTATTAGCAGCATGGGCAAGCTGAACGTAGCGTCGCAACGGCTGTCGGAACAATCGCTGCCGAGCATGCGCTATATCCTGGCGCTCAAGGCCGCCGTCAACACCAAGCGCCGCTATGAAATGGAGCAACTGCTGAGCGACAATCCGGAGCACGTCGCCCGCTACGAGCAACTGGTCAGCCGCATGCTGACAAAGGTGGACAAGCTGCAAAGCCAGTACGAAGCGACCATTTCCACGCCCGAAGAGCACCAGTTACTGGACGAGTTTGCGCGCGTGCGCAAGGACTACGGCGTCGAGCGCCGCAAGATCAGCGAGTTCGCCCGCCAGGGGCACAAGGACGAGGCGATTGCACTGGCCACTGGCCGCTCGTTCGAGCTGATGAACCAGCAGGCCGATGTGATCGACAGGATCGCGCAGCGCACCCAGGAAAGCGGTGAAGCGGCGGCAGCGGAAGCGGCGCAGGCTTACCTGTCGGCGCGCAACCTGGTGATCGGCGTGCTGGCGGCGGATATCGTCATCGGATTGCTGCTGGCCATGTGGCTGGCGCGGATTGTGTCGGCGCCGTTGCAGCGCGCTGTCGTGGTGGCGCGCCAGGTGGCGGACGGCGATTTGACCGCCGATGTGCACGTGACGTCGTCCGACGAAACCGGCCAGTTGATGGCAGCGCTGCAGCACATGAACGGCAGCCTGCAACGCCTGGTCGGCCAGGTGCGCGGCAGTACCGATACGATTGCCACGGCCTCGACCCAGATCGCCGCCGGTAACCAGGATCTGTCGTCGCGCACCGAGCAACAGGCCAGTTCGCTGGAAGAGACGGCATCGTCGATGGAAGAGCTGACCTCGACCGTCAAGCAGAATGCCGATAACGCGCGCCAGGCCAATAGTCTGGCGCTGTCGGCGTCACAGATCGCCGTCAAGGGCGGTGATGTGGTGGGGCAGGTGGTGGGCACCATGGCGTCGATCAACGCCTCGTCGAAGAAGATTGTCGACATCATTTCGGTGATCGACGGCATCGCGTTCCAGACCAACATCCTGGCGCTGAACGCCGCCGTGGAAGCAGCGCGCGCCGGCGAGCAGGGCCGTGGCTTTGCGGTGGTCGCCACCGAAGTGCGCAACCTGGCGCAACGTTCGGCTGCCGCCGCCAAGGACATCAAGCAACTGATCGGCGATTCGGTGGAGAAGGTGGAAGCGGGCACGCTGCTGGTCGATCAGGCCGGTGTGACGATGGGCGAGATCGTCAGCAGCATCACGCGCGTGGCGGACATCATGAGCGAAATCACCGCCGCCAGCGAGGAGCAGAGCGCCGGCATCGAGCAGGTCAACCAGGCCATCACGCAGATGGATCAGGTGACCCAGCAGAACGCCGCGCTGGTCGAGGAAGCCGCTGCGGCGGCCGAGGCGATGCAGGAACAGGCCGGCGGCCTGAGCGAAATGATGAGTGTGTTCAAGCTCTCGGCGACGCCGTCTGCGCAGGCAAAACGCTACCCGATTGCATTGCAATAAGGGTAAGATGGAGGGATGCGAAAAACCCTCACCTCCATTCTTCTGCTGGCATCGTTCAGCGTCCATGCCGAGCCGCCGGCCGGCCAGAATGCCCTCGCAGGCCCGCAAGTGCGGGTCGACGTCGGTGGCCGCAAACTGAATCTGTATTGCACCGGCAAGGGATCGCCGACCGTGCTGTTCGAGGCCGATGCCGGCCGCGCCGGCTGGGACTGGTCGGCGGTGTTGCCGGAAGTGGCGGCGCGCACGCGGGCCTGCGTGTATGACCGCGCCGGCTTCGGCGCCAGCGATCCCATCATCCGCGCCTCGACCGTGGCGAATGCCAGCAAGGATTTGAATTTCCTGATCAAGAACGCCCATATGGAAGGGCCGTTTGTGCTGGTCGGCACCGGCTATGGCGCGCTGATCGCGCAGCAGTTCGCCTGGCGTTCACGCGGCGCGGTGACCGGCCTGGTGCTGGTGGCGCCGCTCAAGGAAGATGCGCTGCCGGCGGACCGCGCGGCCAAGCTGGATGCGGTGCTGGCCTGTCTGGCGACGGCGGAGCAGGGCAAGGTGGGCGACGGTTGCGCATATCCTGCTACCAGCATCAATGGCGAGATCGGACCGGCCCTGGCGTCGGCGCAAGCGGCGCAGGTGCGCAAGCTGACCTATTGGAAGGCGCGGGCGTCCGAGCTGGATAGTTTGGAGATCAGCGCCGGCCAGGTGCGCGCAGCGCGCAAGCCGTTTGGTGAGATGCCGGTGGTGGAGGTATCGCAGGAAGAACCGGCGGCGATTGCCGCCGCCGTGTTGCAGGTATTGGGCAAACTCAATCCTTAGAGCGGCGCGCCGCCCAGGCGTTTGATGGTGCCGGAACCCATGATGCTTTTGCTGATCTGCGGATCGCCGTAGTAGTTGATGTCGCCCGAACCGGCCACGCTCAGGTTCAGCGATTTCTTGGCCCAGACGGTGGCTTGGCCGGAGCCGCCGATGCTGACCACCGCATCGCGCGACTGCAACTGGCCGACCTGCACCCGGCCCGAGCCGCCGATCGACACTTGCAGGCGCTCGGTGTTGCCGGCCGCTTTCAGGTTGCCGCTGCCGCCCAGCGCAATCGCCACCGATTCGCTGTCCAGCTGGTCGACGCTGAACGAGCCGGAGCCGCCCACATCGATAGTAATGTGCTCACCGCGCAGCTTGTCGGCGGTGACGTTGCCTGAGCCGCCGATCGACAGCCGGTCCAGCGTGCGCGCCAGTACGATGATTTTCATGTTGCGGGTATCTACCCGCAGGTTGTTTTTCGCCGGACGGATGCGCAGGGTGCCGTTGTCCACCTTGGTTTCGATCAGCGGCTGGATGTTGTCGTCGGTTTCCACGATCACGCCTTCGGTGTTGCCGAGACGGATTTCGACGTCGCTGCCGACGCCGACTGTCAGCGCGTTGAAGTGGCCGACGTCGCGGTTCTGCTTGACGATCTTGCCACTGCCTTGAACCCGCTCACCGCCGCTCAGCCAGCTGAGCGGACCGGCCTGGACGGCCACAACAGGGGCGGCCAGCAGGCCGGCGGACAGTAACAGCGAAGGCAGAAAATGGCGGCGGTTCATATTGTTCTCCTGAAATTCGATTGGCTTAAGTCTGCATCCTACGCAGGTAGGCGGCCGTGTGTAACGCGCTTGCGACAGATTGCAGCCGGCGTGGCGCAGAATGCACAGCGCCGGGAATAGAGCGCGCATGAGGTATCATTCTGCCTATGCTTACTATAACCATCAAACAGGGCAAGGAAAAACGCCTACTGGCCGGCGATATCCTGATCTACGCTACCGCTATCGAGCGCGTCGACGGTCGCCCGCAAGAAAAGAACAAACCCGGTGGCACTGCCATCCTGCAAACCTCGTCGCGCCAGTTTCTGGCACGCGCCGCCTGGAATCCGTTATCCGAGGTGCGCGCCCGCGTCTGGAGCTACAAGGAAGATGAACCGGTCGATCACGCGATGATGAAACGCCGCGTGCGCGCCGCCATCGCCAAACGCGCCGCCGCCGTGCGCGCCGCCGCGCCGACCGATCTGGTGCCGGTGATACGCGGCGACGAAGACGGCTTGCCCGGCTTGCTGGTCGATAGCTGGGGCGGCACCAGCGGCTACCTGATCTGCCAGTTCCAGGCGGCCGGCGTCGATGCCTGGAAAGTGCCGATCGTGCAGGCCTTGCTGGCCGATACCGGCTGCCCGAATGTCTACGAGCGCTGCGATGATCTGATCCGCAAATCGGAAGGCTTGCCGATCTTTTACCGCGCGCTGGCTGGCGAGGAACCGCCGGATCACGTGCTGGTCACGGAAAAGGGTCAGCGCTTCAGCATGGATTTGCGCACCGGCTTTAAATATCCGAAGGTCCGCGCTTAAAAAGTTTCGGCGTTGCAAGTTTTTCTCTTATAATCATCCGGCATCCACGGAGATTTGAGCAGAGATGGAACACTACCAATCGTCGCAAATTCGTACCCTGAGCTACATCGAGAACGAAGACCATCCGGTCTTCGGCACGCTCGTCGAGCAGATTCTGCACCTGCTGAACTCCAAGCTGATTTTCAGCGACATCCTGATCCACCAGAACAGTCCATTGATGCTGCGCCAGCCGAAAGGGCTGGTCGCCGTCACCGACTCGCCGATCACGCGCGAGGAATTGCAGGAATTCTTTGAAGTGGTCGAGCCAAACTGGGCGGAGCGCATCCAGGACCGCGCCTTCGACCGCGCGGTCGATCTGCACACGGCCCGCATCCGCGCCAACTGCTTCAGCTTCCAGGGCCGCAAGCGGCTCGGTTGCGTGATCCGCCGCTTCCCGAAAGAGCCGATGCCGCTGGCCAAGCTGGGGCTGGGGGAGCACGAGCAGAACTTCGCCAAGCTGACCAGCGGGCTGGTGCTGATCATCGGCGACACCTGCCAGGGCAAGTCGACCACCATCGCGTCGATGCTGGACGAAATCAACAAGCACCGCTCCGGCCACATCATCACGATTGAAGATCCGGTCGAGACCCTGATCCCGCAGCGCCAGTGCGTGATCACCCAGCGCGAGGTGGGTTCCGACGGCGACGTCGAGAGTTTCTACCAGGGCGCGCTGGATGCGCTGCGCGAGCGGCCGGATGTGATCGTCATCGGCGAGATTCGCGACGCGCAAACGGCGCAGGAGGCGCTGGCGCTGTCGGAAGCCGGCCCGCTGGTGCTGGCCTCGCTGCACGCGCGTTCGACCGAGCTGGGCCTGCAGAAGATGCTGCGCCTGCTGGGCAATACGGAAGCGCAGGCGCAGGCCCTGGGCCATGCGCTGCGTGGCGTGCTGTGCCAGGCGCTGCTGCCGGCCGTGAAGGGCGAACGCTACTACCTTGCCACCGAGTGCCTGACCAATAATCCGCAGGTGACCGAGATGATCTCCAACGGCAAGGTGTCCAATCTGCGCATCTGGATGGAAGACCAGCCGGGCGAGGGCTGCCATACGATGAACACCTCGCTGCACGCGCTGCTGGCCGAAGGCAAGATCGCGGTGCAGGATGCGCGCAACGCCACTACCGACCGGATCGGTTTCGTCGAGCCGTAATCCTTAATCCAGCGGCACGGCACGGTAGCGGTTGACGTCGGTGGCGTTGACCGGCGGCGCGTTGTTGCCCCAGGCGCTGCGCAGGTAGGACACCAACTGCGCCACTTCCATATCGTTGAGCGTGTGCCCGAACGGCGGCATGCTGTACGGACGCGGGTTGCCCGCCGTGGCCGGTGCAAAGCCGCCATTCAGCACCATGCGGATCGGATTGACGGCGTTGGTCATGATCAGCGCTTGGTTGCCAGCCAGCGGCGGATAGGCGGGCGACTGGCCCTTGCCTTCGGCGCCATGGCACTCCGCACAATGCTTCTCATACAGTTTGGCGCCGGCGGCCAGGAAGGCGACTGCTTCGGGTGCACCTTCGCGCTCGAAGGGGGCGGGCTTGGCTTCGGCCGGCAGCGCTTTCAGGTAGGTGGCGATGGCGTTGATGTCGCCGTCATTCAGGTATTGCAGGCTTTCTTTCACCACTTCGGCCATCGGCCCAAATACTGCGGCGCGCGGCGAGACGCCGGTTTTCAACAGCGCCGCCAGATGGTCCTGTTGCCAGTCGCCGCGTGCGTTCAGTGCCGGTGCGTACCAGCCTTGTGCCGGGATCATGCCGCCGGACAGGCTTTCGCCTTCCGATGCGCCGAGCGGGTTGCGCGCGCTGTGGCAGGCGCTGCAATGTCCGAGTCCTTGCACCAGATAAGCGCCGCGATTCCAGTCCACTGATTGGTTGGTCTCCGGGCGGAACACTTCCGGCTTGAAGTACAGCACGCGCCAGGCGGCTAGCGAGATTTGCAGGCTGTACGGGAAACGCAGCTGGTGCGGCTGGTTGGCCTGGATCACGGCCGGTACGGTTTGCAGGTAGGCGTATAGGGCGTCGGCGTCGTCGCGCGTGATGCGGGTGTAGTTGGTGTAGGGGAAGGCCGGGTAGAGCAGGCGGCCGTCGCGCGATTGGCCGTGATGCAGGGCGCGCCAGAAGTCGTCGGTGGACCACATGCCGATGCCGGTGTTGCGGTCGGAAGTGATGTTGGGGGCAAAGACTGCGCCGAACGGTGTTTGCAGCGCGCGGCCGCCGGCGTACGGCTGGCCGCCGCGCGTGGTGTGGCAGGCCATGCAGTCGCCGGCTTTGGCGAGGTAGGCGCCACGGGCGATGCGCTCATCCGCCGTCAGTGAGGCGATGGCGGTGGAGGGCGGGCTGTCGGCTGCTCGGCGGAACTGCATGGCTAGCAGGACGGAGGCGACCACGGCGGCGATCAGCGCGGCGGCGATAACGGTATAAACGATTTTCCTCATTTGGCGCCTCCGCGTGGGCTGGCGCTCGGTGCCAGGGCGGCGGGAGCGGCGGCTGATGCGACCGTGCCAGGCGCCGACGCCGCTGGTGCGGGCGCGCCTCCGGCTGGTGGGAGGCTACCGCAGGCGAGTGGCAGCGGCAGAGGGATGCTGGCGGCGGGGCGGGCGGCGGCGTCTGGTGTTTGCTTGCTGAGCCAGGACGACACGGCGGCGACGTCGCTATCGCTCAATCGGGCGGCGATGGTGGCCATGCAGTCGGGCGCGGTGGCGCGGCGGCTCTTGTTCTTCCAGTTGCCGAACTGGGCATTGATGTAATCGCTGGGCAGTCCCAGCAGTCCGGGAATGGCCGGCTCAACGCCAGTCAGCGCCGCGCCATGGCAGCTGACGCAGGCTGGAATATTCTTCAGCGGATCGCCTTGCCGCACCAGCGCCTCACCGCGCGCCACTTGCGCCGCCGAAGCGTTGCTGCCGCTGCCGGGCGGTGGCGGCGGGTAGGGTGGATGCTGGGCGGCGAAGTATTCAGCAATCTCGCGCAGATAGGCATCGGACAGGTTGCCGACCATATACGTCATCATCGGATAATGCCGGTGGCCATCGCGAAAATGGCGCAACTGGTTGTATAGGTAGCCGGACGGCTTACCGGCGATGCGCGGAAAGTAAGCGTCGCCGCGCTCCTTGACGCTATGACAGGACAGGCAGGCGGCAATCCGCTGTTCCAGCGTATCGGCTGGTGGCAGCGGTGCGGCGGCGAGTGCGGCGGCGAAACCCAAGGCGGAAAAAATCGGCATACCCCTCCTGATGCAGGCGGCGCATGGCGGCCGCGTGTCTAGGATAACCCGGTTTTAGGTGGTTTTGGCAATTTGACAGCTTTGAGCGGGGGCAACTTATTACCCAGCCCCAGCCAGTGACGGTAAACCCGCAACGCCACCTGGGCATCATCGGCCGCATACAGGATCTGTTTTTCGTTCAGACGCGGCAAAGCCCAATTGGTGGTGGAAATCTTTTTCGATTTTTGCAGCTTGCGGCCGAAGAACTTGGCCACCGCCGTCTTGGCGCCCAGATCATTGCGTTGACCGGGTGTGCGCAGCGCGACCGACAGGTCGACCACGCCGGCGGTGCGGATATCCAGCTTGGCGTGCAGGCGCTTGACGTCGTCCGACAGGCCGAAACCGATCTTCAGCGGCAAAGGCCGTTCCAGAATCGCCAATAGCATGGCACGGATGTGCGGCTCGGTGCTGGCGCCGATCTGGAACAGATACGCCTTGTTATCGGTGGCGAACTGGATCAGGTGCGGTCCGGTGGAGGTTTCGCCCCGCGTAAAAGTCGGCTTGGATTCGGTATCGAAGCCGATGGCGTCGCTGGCCAGCAGGGCGTCGCGCGCGGCGACGGCCTGTTCCGGCGTCACCACCATGTGCACATCGGCGATGTGGATGCCGAGATACGGCGGCAGCTCTTCTTCTGCCGCCGCTGCCACGGGCTGATCGTCCAACTCAGCCAACTCAGCTCTTTTTGGCGAACTTCGCGGCCAGCTGGTTCAGCTTGTCAGCGTGCACGCGGGCAGCTTCCTCGGCGGCCTTGGCTTCGCGTTCGGCCTTCTTGCGGTCGGCTTCTTTCTTGAAACGCTCTTGCAGCACCTGGGTCGCGTGGGCGCGGTGGGTGTCGGTCACTTCGGCGCCAGGGGTACCGTCGAGGTCGTGACGGACCTTGGCTTTTTCCATGACTTTCAGATAGCGTAACGAACCGGTATGGATGCCCAGCGCCGTGCGCATGGTTTTGCGATCCAGATCGGGCATCACGGCCAGCAGCTGCTTGTCGATTCCAATGGCCAGAGGCAGGAAATCGCGGAAAGCAGGAAATTGGGTTTGCAGGTGTTTCAGCAGGCTGCGCGGGGTTTGAGCGGCAGGTGCCGGCGCGGAGACAGCAGTGGCTGGCTCAGTGGCCGGAGGCTGGGGGGTAAGACTAGTGTTCATCGACTTCATAGGTTAAGCAACAACCGTCAGCATATCATGCTGCCCAGCGGATTGCAGTGCCTTTTGGGCCACTGTAGCGAATTGCTCATGCTTAGGATGGCGTTAAGACCTCTTGCAAACGTGCGTAGGCGCCCTAAATTGTGTATAATGCTCGACGCACCAATGGCAGGACGGTGTGATTCAGCTTGGTACAGGATGCGATTCGGATGGTCTGACCAAGGGCTTTTAGCCCTTCTCATTTGCCCTTCTCATTCTTCCCTGAAAAGAGAAACAAGCCCGTTGCAGGATGCGGGCTTTTTTTATTCCGCAGAAAATCGTCAGCTAAATTACAACATTTCCACCCGTGCGCACCGTTCGCGGTCGGCGCGGGGTCTGCTTTTTTGTAATTTTCCGACGCATAGCATTGAGAGATTTCTAATGACAAAACCGAAAACTTTAACGTTGTCCGTCAAAAAGCCCGCCGCCCGCGCCAGCGCTGCGCCATTGGTGGTGCCGAAGACGACTCTATCTTACGTCATCGATAATGAAGAGGCAGCGAGCAAAGTTACGGTTGTTAAAAAGAAAACCCGTCTGAGCGCCGCTGCCGAAGCCGCCCAGGCCGACGTGCAGTCGGCCGAAGTGGCCGATGACGCGACCAAAGTCGCCAAGGTGGCGCGCAAGAGCGCGATTCCTGGCGCGGTGCCCGATGAAGCGCCGGCCGTGACCGTTAAAGTGGCGCCGAAATCCAAGCTGGTCAAGGCCAAGCTGGAACCGGCGCCGGTGGTCACCACCTCGGCGACCGCACCGTCGGTCAGCCAGGTAACCGATGCCGCGACGCTGGCGTCGATCGATACCTCGGGCTATCTGTTGCCGGGCGTTAAGGTTCCTGGCCGCCGTGGCCGCAAGCCATCCGAATTCACGCCGGAAAATGACGAAGTCGCGGCACTGAACGCGGTGGAGCGCGCCGAGCTGAAAGCCGTGTCGAAAGCACGCGAGCGCAAAGCCAAGGGCGGCGCTGACCTGCTGGGCCTGGATCCGAAAGCCTCGGCCGAGGAGCTGGAAAAACGCCGTACCCAGATCAAGAACCTGATCAATATGGGTAAAGAGCGCGGCTTCCTGACCTATGCCGAGATCAACGACCAGTTGCCGGAAAACATCATCGATCCGGAAGCGATCGAAGGAATCATCGCGACCTTCAACGACATGGGCATCGCCATCTACGAGCGCGCGCCGGATGCGGAAGCACTGTTGTTGAGTGACAACGTTGCCACCGTGACATCGGATGATGAAGTGGAAGCGGCTGCCGCCACGGCGCTGTCGACCGTCGATTCCGACTTCGGCCGTACCACCGACCCGGTCCGCATGTATATGCGTGAAATGGGCGCCGTGGCGCTGCTGACCCGCGAAGGCGAGATCGAGATCGCCAAGCGCATCGAAGAAGGCCTGAAGGACATGATCCAGGCGATTTCCGCCTGCCCGACCACCATTGCCGAAATCATCACGCTGGCCGACAAGATCTCGTCCGACGAAATGAAAGTGGACGACGTGGTTGACGGTTTTGTCGATCCGGACGACGCCGCGCCTGCGCCGGCCGTGGTTGCCACCGCGTCGTCGGATGACGACGAGGACGAGGAAGACGACGGCGAAGAAGAAGACGGCGACGTTGGTGGCGGCGCCGCCGGCTACTCGACCGAACAACTGGCGCAGCTGAAAATCGCCGCGCTGGACAAATTCGCCTTCATCTCGGCCCAATTCGAGAAAATGCGCAAGGCGTCGGGCGGCTATGCCTCCAAGGCGTATGTGACCGCGCAGGAATCCATTTCGGCCGAACTGCTGGGCATCCGCTTCACCGCCAAAGTGGTCGAGAAGCTGTGCGACACGCTGCGTGGCCAGATGGAAGAAGTGCGCTCGATCGAACGCGCCGTGCTGGACCTGTGCGTCAACCGTTGCGGCATGCCGCGCGCCCACTTCATCAAAGTCTTCCCGGGCAATGAGACGGACCTGGACTGGGTCGATGGCGAAGTCGATGCCGGCTATCCGTACAGCACCGTGCTGGGCCGTAACGTGCCGGCCGTGAAAGAGCTGCAACGCAAGATGATCGACCTGCAACTGCGCGTGGCGCTGCCGCTGGCCGACCTGCGCAAGATTAACAAGCAGATGGCCGCCGGCGAAAAACGTGCGCGCCAGGCCAAACGTGAAATGACGGTGGCCAACTTGCGTCTGGTGATTTCGATCGCCAAGAAGTACATCAACCGCGGTCTGCAATTCCTGGATCTGATCCAGGAAGGCAATATCGGCCTGCTGAAGGCGGTGGACAAGTTCGAATACCGTCGCGGCTACAAGTTCTCGACCTACGCGACCTGGTGGATTCGTCAGGCCATCACGCGTTCGATCGCCGACATGGCCCGTACCATCCGCGTGCCGGTGCACATGATCGAAACCATCAACAAGATGAACCGCATCTCGCGTCAGATCATGCAGGAAACCGGCAGCGAGCCGGACCTGGCGACCTTGGCGCTGAAGATGGAAATGCCGGAGAACAAAGTCCGCGAAATCATGAAGATCGCCAAAGAGCCGATCTCGATGGAAACGCCGATGGGCGAGGACGGCGATTCGCAACTGGGCGACTTCATCGAAGACAACACCACGCTGGCGCCGCTGGATGCCGCGCTGCACGCCTCGATGCGCAACGTCATCAAGGAAGTGCTGGATTCGCTGACCCCGCGCGAAGCCAAAGTGCTGCGCATGCGCTACGGCGTGGAAATGTCGAACGACCACACGCTGGAAGAAGTGGGCAAACAGTTTGACGTGACCCGTGAGCGTATCCGCCAGATCGAAGCCAAGGCGATGAGCAAACTGCGCCAGCCATCGCGTTCGGACAAGCTGAAAACTTTCCTGACCCAAAACTAAGGTTCAGTAAAGCAAGCAAAAAGGGAGGCCTCGTGCCTCCCTTTTTTTCGTGCTAATATTGCTAAATTAAAAACTTGTCCGGTTAGATAATGGATGAACCGCAATCGCTGAAGCCGCGTTACCGGACCATGTGGCTGGGCGTGCTGGCAGGGCTGGCGTCGATGACGCTGGCGTGGACCTTGCACCGGATGCTGGCGGCCAGCCAGCGCCTGCCCGGCGATACCGTCTTCACCGACCATTCCGACTCACTGATGTGGCTGCTGATACAGATTGTGGATCTGGCAGGCGGCGTGGCGGCTGGCATGGCGGCGGCGCACTGGTCGCAGCGCTGGTCGTGGCGGGCGGTGGGAGGCGTGCTGGCGGTGCTGGTGGTGAACGGGTTGATGGCGACGCCGTCTTCGCATGACGGTTTCCGTATGCTCATGTCGTTTCTCGCCAGTCCGGTGGGCCTGCTGCTGGGCGCCGGCTACTACCGCCATCGGGAGCGCACGCAGCCGGAGTTGCGTGTGGCGCCGACGCCCATCGATCACGCGCAGGTGCCGGACACGCCGTACAGCGATGCGGTTGTGGTGGTGGCGCTGTGTTTCGGCTATTTCATTCTCGGCTCGACCATCGCGGTGTTTTCCCACGGCAGCACGCAGCCGTTTTCCGATAACAGCCTGCTGGCGATCGTGGTGCTGGAGCTGATGCTCGGCGCCTGTGCGCTGGGCGTGCTGTATGCGCGCGGCTATCCGCTACGGACCTTGCTGCCGCGGCCATCCTGGAGCGGTGCGCTGATTGGCGCCGCCTTGTATATGTTGACGGTGGGCTGCAATGTGCTGTTCACCGGTTTTGCATCGGACGACCTGACGCAGCCGGTTCAACGCCTGCTGGAAGGGCAGCGTTCGATGAGCGCGTTGTTGTTGCTGTCGCTGGTCAATGGCGTGTATGAAGAAGTCTTTTTGATGGCCTTCCTGCAACGCGGCTTGCGCCGGCTGGGCGGCTCCAATGCGGTGGGCGTGGTGTTGCTGGTGCGGATGCTGTATCACACCTATCAGGGGCCGCTGGGCTTGCTGTTGGTAGCGGTCTTCGGCCTGGTGGTCGGCATCTATTACTGGCGCAGCGGCCGGCTGTTTCCGGTCATCGTCGCGCACATTGTGGCGGATGTGTCGGCGCTGGCGTCGTGATGTGCGTATAACTCAAGGAGCGTTATGAAAAAACTGTTGTTGATTTTGATGAGCCTGTCCGCCTCCGCCATGGCGCAGGATATCGTGCTCACCGGCCGGCTGGAATCTGCTACCTTGATACCGTTTGGTGTGGACAGCTGCAAATCGAAGAGCGGCAGCACGCCGAATGCCGATGGCAGCACGCGGGTGACGATCTCCAATGCCTGCGGCTGCGAGGACATCAAGCTGAAAGTGGAGCAGGTCTACGCCGGTTCCAGCGCCAAGCCGGGCGAGGTGGTGACCGTGCATGCCGATCTGGGCGAGTGGTGCAAACCGTCGCTGCCGGTGACGCGTGATCCGGTGCTGGTGCATACGCGGGGAGATGGCCTGTTCTACTGGTCGGCATTGACCAACAAGGATGGCGCGCTGTACTTCGAGCCGGCGCGCCTGGCGCTCAAAGGCGTCACGCCGCGCAAGGAACTGGCGCCACTGAATGCCTTGCCGGACATGCTGAAGCAATAAGGAGGTGATGATGGCCGACACCGGCGACTTGCACGGCAGCTGTTTATGCGGCGGCATACGCTATCGCGCCGCGCTGCCAGTATTCCACGCCAGCCACTGCTACTGCACCATGTGCCAGAAGCAGCACGGCGCTGGCGCCGGCTCGTACGCCAATGTCGCCAGCGCCGGCCTGGTGATCGAGCAGGGTGCGGAACTGATCACAGAATACGCCTCGTCCGACGATGGCCGCCGCGATTTCTGCCGCGTGTGCGGCTCCACCCTGTTCTGGCGCAGCACGCAGTCGCCCGACCGTATCGCCGTTACCCTCGGCACGCTGGAGCCGGAATACACCGGCCCGGTAAAACGCGAGCTGTTCGTCGAGACCAAGCCGGCGTGGCTGCCGCGTGCCTAGCGCTCACAGTCGCTCCGCCTTGCAAATAATATGCAGTGACGTGCCGGCGCCCACGCTGACCGTCAGCGTGCCGCCCAGCGCGCCAAGGCGTTGACGCATGGCGTTCAGCGCGGCCGCCTCCGCCGGGTAGGAGGCGCCGGGATGGCGGTCGCTGCCGAGGACGATGGCCAGCTGCGACGGGCACAAGCTCAGTTCCACCTGCAACCTCTGCGCACTGGTGCTCAGGTATTCGAGTCCGGTCTGGACGATATGAAACAAGGCGCTGATGGTCTGCTGCGACAGTACCGCGCGGTCGTCCAGCACCCGCAGCGCACATTGCAGGCCCTGACGCCGCGCCATCTGCTGCAACTGCCATTCGATGGCGGCGCTCAAGCCCAGTTCCAGCGTGGCCGGATGCAATTCATTGATGATGTTGCGCACGGCGTCGATACTGGCGTCCAGCGTCGCCAGCGCCTGCACCGCGCGTTCGTGCAGCAGCGGCTGCGTGGCGCCGGTGCGCGCGTGCAGCATGGCGATGTCCAGCTTGAGCGCCACCAGATTCTGGGCCAGGTTGTCGCGCATGCTGGACGCCAGGCGGCGGTGCTGGTTTTCAGTGGCGTCCTGCCGTTCGCCGGCGATCTGTTGCGACAGCAGCAGCGCGTCGGCCAGCGCGGTTTCCTTGCGCTGGCGCTCGGTGATGTCGAGGCTGCTGCCGATCAGCAGATAGGGCTGGCCCCCGGCGTCGTAGAGCGGGTGCTTGTAGGTCAGCATCAGCCGGGTCTCCTGCAGGCCGGCATGCCATAGAGGCACTTCCTCGACGACGGTTTCGCCGCGGTCGAAAGCCATGCGGTCGTACTGGTGATGCAGGCTGAGCTGCTCCGGTGGGAACAATCCGGCGCCATCATGGCCGGCGATATCTTCAAAACGCACGCCCCACATCGCTTCACATGCCGGGTTCATCATCACGACGCGCGAGGCGGCGTCCTTGACGAACAGCGGCTGGGGCATCATCGACACCACCTGGCGCACCTCCAGGCTAGTGATGGAGCCTTCCTTCAATCCGGTGAAAAGGCGCTTCAAGTCTGCATTGGGTGGCAAGTTCGGCAGGCGAGGCATAGTGTTTCATTTAGTAAATGTTTCGCCGATTGTAGTACGAAATTGTAAAATTGTCATGTAAAAATAGAAACACCCCGGCTAGCGGGGTGTTGGTAGCGTTACCGTGTTGTTTTTAGCCGGTATTGCGTAGTCCGGCTGCGACACCGTTGATCGACAGGTGAATGCCGCGGTGCACGCGTTCGTCGGCTTTGCTCTCCGACGACAGGGCGCGGTGGCGCTTGATCAGCTCAACTTGCAAGTGATTCAGCGGGTCCAGATACGCAAAGCGGTTCTGGATCGAGCGCGCCAGCAGCGGGTTGCCGGCCAGGCGTTCGCCGGCGCCGGTGATGCTTTGCAGGATCTCCAGCGTGTTGGCGTGCTCGTCGGTGATGCGCTTGAAGATGCGGTCGCGCAGTTCCTTGTCCTGCACCAGCTCGGCGTAACGCGAGGCGATTGCCAGATCGGTCTTGGCCAGCACCATGTCCATGTTGGACAGCAGCGTGGCGAACAGCGGCCAGTGCTTGAACATGGCTTGCAGCTGCGCCAGGCGCTCGGCCTGGTCGCCGTCGGCAATCCAGCCGCCGATGGCGCTGGCGAAACCGTACCAGCCCGGCAGCAGCAGACGGCACTGGCCCCACGAGAAGCCCCATGGAATCGCCCGCAAGTCTTCAATCCGCTTGGTCGACTTGCGCGAAGCAGGACGCGAACCGAGGTTCAGCTCGGCGATTTCGGCAATCGGCGTGGCGGTGAAGAAGTAGTCGGTGAAGCCCGGGGTTTCATAGACCAGATTGCGGTAGGCCTTGTAGGCGCGGTCCGAAATCTCGGCCATGATGGTCTCGAACTGATGCAGCTGCGTGCTGTGCGCGGCGTCTTCCGGCTGCGGCAGCAGGCTGGCTTCCAGCGTCGCGGCGACCAGCAGTTCCAGGTTGCGGCGGCCGATGTCCTTGTTGGAGAACTTGGACGCGATGATCTCGCCCTGTTCGGTCAGACGGATCTGGCCGTTGACGGTGCCATGCGGCTGCGCCAGGATGGCGTCGTACGATGGACCGCCGCCACGGCCGACCGTGCCGCCCCGGCCATGGAACAGGCGCAGCTTGACGCCGGCGTTTTCAAACACCTTGACCAGGTTGGTTTCGGCCTTGTACAGCTCCCAGTTGGAGGTGAGGAAGCCGCCGTCCTTGTTGGAGTCGGAGTAGCCCAGCATCACTTCCTGGATCTGGCCCTGCTTGGCGATCAGTTGCTTGACCAGCGGGATGGCCATCACGGCTTCCATGATGCCGGAGGCGCGTTGCAGGTCGGGGATGGTCTCGAACAGCGGGATCACCATCAGGTCCAGTTCCTGCTCGGCGATGCGCAGCAGGCCCAGTTCTTTTTGCAGCAGCAGCACTTCCAGCAGGTCGGACACGGTCTCGGTGTGCGAGATGATGTAGTTGCGGATCGCGCGCGCGCCGTAGCGGGCACGGATCTGGCGCGCCGCGCGCAGCACGCCCAGCTCCGATACGGTCTCGGCCGAGTAGTTGATGTACGGCGAATTCAGCAAACGCGGCTGCGCCAGTTCGCCCAGCAGCAGCGCGATCTTGGCGTCTTCGTCCAGCGCGGCGTAGTCGGCCTGCACACCCGAGGTGGAGAACAGTTCGGCCAGCACGCGCTCATGGATGTCGGACGACTGCCGCATGTCCAGCGAGGCCAGATGGAAGCCGAAGATGTCGGCCGCGCGCTTCAGCGTGGTCAGGCGCGGCTGCACCAGCACCGCGCCGTGGTTGGCGGTCAGCGAGTCGATCAGCACCTGCAGGTCGGCGGCGAATTCGGCGGCGCCGTTGTACGGCTCGGCGTGACCGACTTCCTTGCGCAGGATGTTGGTGGCGCCCAGTGCGCGCGCGGTCGAGGCCAGGCGGGCGTAAATGCCGATCAGCGCGCGGCGATACGGTTCATCGGCGCGGTGGTCGGAGGTGTCGGGCGACTGGTCGGCCAGCGCTTGCAGTTCCGGCGAGCAGGCCACCATCAGCGTCGAGATCGACAGTTCGGCGCCCAGCGTGTGCGCTTCCTCTAAATAGAAGTCGAGGATGGTGGTGGCCTGGCGCGTCAGGGCGTGCGACATGGTGTCGCCATTGACGTTGGGATTGCCGTCGCGGTCGCCGCCGATCCAGCTGCCCATCTGCACATACGGTGCGTTGATCGCCTGCGGCTGCTCATCGTTGCCGTAGTGGTGGGCGATGTCCTGCTCGATGTCATCGTACAACCCCGGCAGTTCGCGCAGGAAGGTGATGCGGTAGTAGGACAGGGCGTTTTCGATTTCGTCGGCCACGGTCAGCTTGGAGTAGCGCAGCATGCGGGTCTGCCACAGCGTGGCGATGCGCGCTTTCAGCAGGTGCATATTGGCGGCCGCTTCCTTCGGCGTCAGCGGCAGGTCGCGTTCGGCCAGCAGGCGCGCGATGTCGTGCTCGGCGTCGAGGATGGACTTGCGCTGCACTTCGGTCGGGTGGGCGGTCAGCACCGGCGAGATCAGCGCCTCCTGGAAGAAGGTGGACACGGTCTCCTGGCTGACGCCGGCTTCCTTCAGCTTGCACAGCGCGTAGTTGACGCTGCCTTGCTGCGGCTTCGAGCCGGCCAGCAGGTGGGCGCGGCGGCGGCGGATGTGGTGCTGGTCTTCGGCGATATTGGCCAGGTGCGAGAAGTACGAGAAGGCGCGCACCACCGAAATGGTTTGCTCCTTGGTCAGGATCTTCAGCATGCCGTCCAGCTCTTTGGCGGCGCCGGCGTCGGCTTCGCGGCGGAAGCGCACGGCGGTCTGGCGAATGGTCTCGACCACGGCGTAGACTTCCTCGCCCTCCTGGTCGCGCAAGACGTCGCCCAGCAGGCGGCCTAGCAAGCGTATGTCTTCCTTCAATGGCGCGTCTTTGTCGGCGCCCGGTTGTTCAGCAACGTGTTCGTTCAATGCACTAGATGGATTGGCCATGTGTTTTAAGTCACGAAAGGTGAAATATGTCGGTGCGTAGGCTTATGGCCCGGTTCTGCAAGAAGGTGAGCATGCTAAAATTTGTGATCTTAAACACGCGCGTGGTACTGGCTTGCGCCGGTTAGCGTCAGCTACAGCGAAAGAACTGGTTTTGAAAACATCCGAATTGGTACAAAACTCCCCGTCCAGATTGGTCATTGCGTCGCGGGAGAGCCGCCTCGCCATGTGGCAAGCCGAACACGTCCGCGATCGCTTGACATTATTATATCCGCAGTGCGATGTCAAAATTGTCGGAATGACGACCCGTGGCGATCAAATTCTGGATCGCACGTTGTCGAAGGTGGGGGGCAAGGGCCTGTTTGTGAAAGAACTTGAAGTGGCGATGGCCGAAGGCCGCGCCGATCTGGCCGTGCACTGCCTGAAAGACATGCCGATGGAGTTGCCTGAAGGCTTCGCCATGGCGGCGGTGATGGAGCGCGAAGATGCGCGCGACGCCTTTGTTTCCATCGATTACGCTTCCCTCGATGAACTGCCGCCCGGCGCGATGGTCGGCACCAGCAGCCTGCGCCGCCAGGCGCTGATCGCCGCCCGTTATCCGCAGCTGGTGATCAAGCCGCTGCGTGGCAATCTGGATACACGTCTGGCCAAGCTGGACCGTGGCGAGTACGCCGCCATCATCCTGGCCGCCGCCGGCCTCAAGCGCCTGGGCCTGGCCGAGCGCATCCGTTCGCTGCTGTCGCCGGAGACCAGTTTGCCGGCGCCGGGGCAGGGTACGCTGGCGATTGAAATTCCCGAACGCGACGATGGCCTCGACCTGGTCGCACTGCTGGCGCCGCTGCATCATGCACACAGTGCGCTGGTGTCGATCGCCGAGCGCAAGGTGTCGCAAGTGTTTGGCGGCAGCTGCCAGATTCCGCTGGCGTCCTACGCCACCATCGACGGCGATCAGATGCACCTGCGCGCCATGGTGGCGACGCCGGACGGCACGCGCATGATCAGCGCCGAAGCGCGCGGCCCGGCCGCCGACGCCGAAGCGCTAGGCCTGCAAGTGGCTGAGCTGCTGCGGGTGCAGGACGCCGAAGGCATCCTGGCCGCCTGCCTGAGCGAAGCGGCGCAAGCCGACGACGATGCGCGCTCGGCCGAGCTGGCCGCCAGCGCCGCCGGCAAGTCGGCCGTCTGATCTGAGGATGGCCGGCGCCGTCGTCATCACCCGTCCTCTGGCGCAAGCCGAGCCGTTGGCCGCCCGCGTGGCGGCCCTGGGCCGTACGGTCGAAGTGCTGCCGTTGCTGGATATCGCACCGCTGGCCGACCAGCGGCAGCTGCAAGCCACGCTGGCCCGGCTGGCGGACTATGCGCTGGTGGCCTTCGTCTCGCCCAACGCCATCGATGCCGCGTTCGCGCATATACAACAGTGGCCGCACGGCGTGACGCTGGCGGTGGTGGGCGAGGGCAGCCGCACCGCGCTGGCCGCGCATGGCGTCACGCCGGACCGCTACCGCATCGTCTGCCCGGCCGACAATGTTCCGAGCGACTCCGAACATCTGCTGCAAGCGCTGGACCTGGCGGCCCTGAAAGGCCAGCCGGTGCTGATCATCCGCGGCGAAAGCGGCCGCGAACTGATGGGCGACGGCTTGCGCGCCGCCGGGGCGCTGGTAGATGTGGTGCCGGCCTACCGCCGTTCGGTGCCGCCGCTGACAGCCGAACTGGCCGCCACGCTGCGCCGTTTGCTGGCGCAGCAAAACGACTGGATCATTACCAGCTCCGAGGCTTTACGCGGCCTGTGCGGCATCCTGGCCAAGTTGGACTTGCAGCACCCTGACGCGATGCAGCACAATAGCGTTGTAGCTATGCAACAGCAGCATCTGATCGTGCCCCACGCCCGAATTGCCGAAACGGCAAATAATTTAGGATTTTCCAAGCTGACGCTTACAGGATCAGGCGACGAACGCCTGCTGGCCGCGTTACAATCATGCCTATGAACGATTTGCCTACTTTACCTGACCCAGCCGTCTCGTCCGCCAAAGCCAACGAGATCCCGCCTGCGGCCACGCCGCCAACGCAGTCTGAACCGAGCCTGCTCGAAACCCTGCAGCAGCCGCAAATGCTGTCGGTGGGGATCCTTGTGCTGGCGATCCTGCTGGCCGGCCAGGCCTGGTATTCGCATGCGCGGGTGAGCAAGCTGCGCGAGGAAGTGGCGATGCGCCTGCAAAAAGGCGACGCCGTCAATGCCGACACCGGCAGCCAGGTGCACAGCGTGCAGGAGAGTACCAAGGAGCTGCAAGCCAAGGTCGCGCTGCTGGAAAGCAAGCAGCAGGAAGCGCAGAGCCAGCAACTGGCGCTGGAGCAGCTGTATCAGGATCTGTCGAAAAACCGCGACGAGTGGGCGCTGACCGAGATCGAGCAAGTGCTGTCGACCGCGTCGCAGCAGCTGCAACTGGCCGGCAACGTGCCGGGCGCGCTGATCGCGCTGCAGAATGCCGACCGCAGCCTGTCGCGTTCCGACAAGCCGCAATTCATCACCATTCGTCGCGCCATCGCGCGCGACACCGACAAGCTGAAAGCGCTGCCGAGCGTGGATTCGGTCGGCGTCGCGCTGCGCCTGGACAATGCGATTGCACAGATCGATACGCTGCCGATGCTGTCGGACGAAAAACAGGCGCCGCCGGCGCCGGCTGAAAAGAAAGTCAAGACCAAGGTCGTGCACGGCAAGGATGGCAAATCGGTGGTGGTCGAACAGACCACCAGCCCATGGCTGCAAGCCTTGCAGGACGGCTGGAACGGCTGGAGCAGCGAAATGTGGAGCGACATGCGCGATCTGGTGCGGGTGCGCAATGTGAACACGCCGGACGCGCTGATGCTGTCGCCGACCCAGGCCTACTTCATGCGCGAAAACCTCAAGCTGCGTTTGCTGAATGCGCGCATGGCGCTGTTGTCGCGTAATGAAGCCGCTTTCCGTGCCGACCTGATCGCGGCGCAGGACGCGCTGGTCAAGTATTTCGACACCCGCGCCCGTTCCACCCAGACCGTGCAGGCATTGCTGCGCCAGGTGCAGAGCAGCAATCTCGCGATTGAGATGCCGACCCTGGCCGACAGCCTGAACGCGGTGCGCAACTACAAAGCGAAGCCATAGTCATGCGTTTATTTCTCTGGTTAGTCGCCATGATGGCCGCCGCCATCGGTATTGCCGTGACGGCGCGCTTCAATCCGGGCAATGTGGTGCTGTTCTATCCGCCGCACCGGATCGACCTGTCGCTGAACTTCTTCGTGGTGCTGGAGCTGGCGCTGTTCGTCTTCCTGTACATCGTGATCCGCGCCTTCCGAGCGACCGTCAAGATGCCGGGCAAGGTCGCCGCCTACCGCCAGCAAAAGCGCGAGCGCGATGGCAACAAGGGCCTGCGCGAAGCGCTGAAGGCGCTGTTTGAAGGCCGTTTCGGCCATGCCGAGAAAGCCGCGCTGCGCGCTTCCGAATTGCCGGAAAACGTCGGCGTCGCATCGCTGATCGGCGCCCGCGCCGCGCACCGCATGCGCCAGTCGGCTCGCCGCGACCAGTGGCTGAACAAGCTGGTGGACGACAATGCGATGAAAACCGCGCGCCTGATGACCATGACCGAACTGCTGGTCGACGACCATCAGCCGGAAGCGGCGCTGGAAGCCGTGCGCGAACTGAACGCCAGCGGCACGCGTCACATTCACGCCTTGCAGATGTCGCTGAAAGCGCAGCAGCAGGCCAAGAACTGGCCGGAAGTGCTGCGCCTGGTACGCTCGCTGGACAAGCACCGCGCGCTGCATCCTGCCCTGTCGTCGCGTCTGCGTGAGCTGGCGTATGACGATTTGCTGTCCGATGCGTCGCACGATGCTGAATCGCTGCAGCGTGTCTGGAGCACGGTGCCGACGGTCGATCGCATCAAGCCATACGTGGCGTGCCGCGCCGCCGCCGCGCTGAATGCGCGTGGCCTGCATGACGAGGCGCGTCTGGTGGCGGAAGAATCGCTGGCCGCCGATTGGGACGACCGCGTGGTGCGCACCTACCGCGAAGCCGCCGCGCCGGCTGGTTCGGCGGCATTGCTGATGCAGATCGAGCATTGCGAGAACTGGGCCAACGCCCGTCCGACCGACGCCGAACTGGCGTTGACGCTGGGTTCGCTGTGCCTGAAGCAGAAACTGTGGGGCAAGGCGCAGCGCTATCTGGAGCAAGCCTTGTCGGACGCCTCCGACCCGCGCATGGTGCGCGAATCGCACCTGAAGCTGGCACAACTGCACGAAGCGCTGGGACAAGACGAAGAAGCCGCCAACCACTACCGCCAGTGCGCACTGGCGACGATCCTCTAAACAGAAGGCCGGTCATCACCGGCCTTTTTTTCGTCCGGATATTTTTTTTGTGTTGTCCGGGGTCTTAACTCCAAATTTAGGCAGGGTCGGAGTCGGCTGGGTAGCCTTCGATTTTCCAGCGCAGCATGCCGCCGGCCAGGTTGGCGACTTTGCTGAAGCCAGCCTTGGTCAGCAGCACGCTGGCCTGCGCCGAGCGCACCCCGGAGCGGCATACGGCAACAATCGGCTGGTCGCGGTCGAACTCGTCCATGCGGCCGGTTAGCTCCGACAGCGGCACCAGCGTGGCGCCATGCAGGTGGCCCAGCCGGTCGATGAATTCCGGCGCTTCGCGCACATCGACGATCTGCACCTTGCTCAACCGTTCCAGCAAGGCCATCGGCTCGATTTCCCACACGCCGCTAAAGCGCAAGGTCAGCGGCGCCCAGTCCGGGGTGTCGGTCGGCGCATCGCCTTCCGGCTTGCCGCAGCGCAGGTTGGCCGGCACAGCCACCGCAATCAGCTTCGGATGCGGCAGGTTGAGGTTGTTCATGTGGCCGGTGAAATCGCCGACATCGACATCGCCACCCAGCCGTGGGTTGTAGCGCCGCTCCTCCGCCACGCTGGTGACGGTGATGCCGCGATAGTCGTGGGCCGGATAGAGCAAACAGGCGCCCGGCAGGCTGAGAATCTGCTCATGCACCGAGGCGAACAGCTGCTGCGGACTGCCTTGCTGGAAGTCGGTGCGGCCGCAGCCGCGTATCAGCAGGCTGTCGCCGGTGAAGGCCATGCTTTCGTCGTCCAGCACATAGGTCAGGCAGCCGCTGGTGTGGCCGGGCGTGGCGCGCACCGTCAGGTAGCGCGAACCGAAGGTGATGCGGTCGCCGTGTTGCAGGGGCGTATCGGCCTCGGCGGCGCCGGACGCGGCGGAGACGGCAATGCGGCTGCCGCTGCGCTGGCGCAGGCGCCAGGCGCCGGTGACATGGTCGGCGTGGACGTGGGTGTCCAGCGTGGCCAGCAGCGTCAGGCCCAGTTCGTGCACCAGTGCCAGGTCGCGCGGCACCTGTTCGTAGACGGGGTCGATCAGCACGGCTTCGCCGCCATCACCCAGCAGATAGGTGTAGGTGGAGGAGGTGGGATCGAACAGTTGGCGGAAGATCATCATGCGTTATCCGAATAAGGAGAGCCATTATCATAACAAATACCCAACGGTGTTGCGTCGCACAAGCAGTCTGTACTTGGATATAATGACGCGGTTAAACACAGCCTGTAAACAGAGGAAAATCCATGAGCTTGAACAACGTGCCTTCCGGTAAAGACGTGCCTAACGACTTCAACGTCGTCATCGAAATCCCGATGAACGCTGATCCGATCAAATATGAAGTCGACAAAGAGTCGGGCGCGATCTTCGTTGACCGCTTTATGGGTACCGCGATGCACTACCCATGCAACTACGGCTACGTGCCGAACACCCTGTCGGCTGATGGCGATCCGGTCGATGTGCTGGTCATTACCCCGTTCCCGCTGTTCCCAGGCGTGGTGGTGCGCTGCCGTCCAATCGGCGTGCTGAAAATGACCGACGAAGCCGGTGAAGACGCCAAAGTACTGGCCGTACCGGTCGACAAGGTGCTGTCGATCTACAGCCACTGGCAGAAGCCGGAAGATATCAACGAACTGCGCCTGCGCCAGATCCAGCACTTCTTCGAGCACTACAAAGACCTGGAAAAAGGCAAATGGGTCAAGATCGAAGGCTGGCATGGTCCAGAAGCCGCCAAGGAAGAAATCCTGGCCGGCGTCGCCAACTACCAGAAACAGCCAGCAGCCTGAGTTTTAGACTCTGCTGAGCGAAAAAAAAAGCCCCTCATTCAGAATGAGGGGCTTTTTTCGTTGTTGCGTACAGATTACAGCGCGATATCAGGCACTTTTTTCACCACGCCTGGCGCAGCGTCCGGCGTGGCGCCGGCAACAAAGCCTTCCAGGCTAGGCGAGGCGATGGTCAACTGCAGGGTTTCCGCAGTGGCAGCCCATTCCGCCGCCAGCAAGTCTGGATGCTCATTCAGCTTTTTGCCGTACGACGGCACGATTTCGCGAATCTTTTCCTGCCAGGCAGCGCTCTTGATCTGCTCAGGGAACACTTTTTCCAGCAGCGACAGCATGATCGCCGGCGAGGTCGAGCCGCCTGGCGATGCGCCCAGCAAGGCCGACACCGAGCGGTCTTCCGACACCACGACTTCGGTACCCAGCTTCAGCACGCCACCTTTGTCAGGCATGTTCTTGATGATCTGCACGCGCTGGCCGGCTTGCCACAGGCGCCAGTCTTCGTCCTTCGCTTCCGGCATGTAGTGGCGCAGTGCATTCATCTTGTCTTCGCGCGACAGCTCCAGTTGCTGCGCCAGATACTTGACCAATGCAAATTCATGCGCGCCGACTTGCAGCTGCGGAATGATATTCGACGGCGTGGTGGCCTTGGCGATATCAAAATACGAGCCGTTCTTGAGGAATTTGGTCGACCAGGTAGCGAACGGTCCGAACAGCAGCACAGTTTTGCCATCCAGCACGCGGGTATCCAGGTGCGGCACCGACATCGGTGGCGAACCGGTATCCGCCAGGCCGTAGACCTTGGCCAGGTGGCGCGAAGTAATCGCTGGATTGTCCGTCACCAGGAACTCGCCGCCGACCGGGAAGCCGCCATATTGCTTGGCTTCCGGAATGCCCGACAATTGCAGCAGCGGCAGCGCGGCACCGCCGGCGCCGATAAAGATGTGGCGCGCGTCAATCGTCTGGATCTTGGACTTGTCCTTGATGTCGAACGCCGATACGCGCCACGAGCCATCGTCGTTGCGGGTGATCGAGCGCACTTCAAAGCCGGTGGTGATCTTGCTGCCGTTTTTGCTCAGGTGCTGGTAGAACTGGCGGGTGATCGAGCCCAGGTTGACGTCGGTGCCGAGCGGCGAGCGGGTCGCGGTGACCATCTCGTCCGGCTTGCGGCCTTCCATCATGATCGGCACCCATTCCTTGATTTTCACCGGATCGGTGGTCATTTCCATGCCGGCGAACAGCGGCGAGGCTTTCAGCGCGGCGACGCGCTTGGTGATGAACTCGCGGTTCTCCGGACCGAACACCAGGTTCATGTGCGGCGTCGAGTTGATGAATTCACGCGGATTGCCCAGTACGCCTTTGCGTACCTGGTGCGACCAGAACTGGCGCGAGATCTGGAAGTTCTCGTTGATGCCGATTGCCTGGGTAATATGCACGACGCCTTTGTCGTCCATCGGGGTGTAGTTCAGTTCGCAGAGCGCGGAGTGACCGGTGCCGGCGTTGTTCCAGCCGTTGGAGCTTTCTTCTGCAACCTTGTCCAGGCGTTCGAATACTTCGAAGGTCCATTTTGGTTCCAGCTCGGTCAGATAGGTGCCGAGCGTGGCGCTCATGATGCCGCCGCCGATCAGCAGCACGTCAACCGAACGGTCGGCCTTGGCGGCGCGGAATTGGCCGCCGAAGAAAATCGAGTAACCGCCCCATACGGCCGCAGCGCCGACAGCGGCGCCGATAAACTGGCGCCGGGAGAAACGCTTGCCACTGGGATTCTTGTTATCTGCTTGAGTCATGGGGATTTACCTTCCTGAGAAATATTGAAAGTGATAGGCACTTTTCGGCCCTTGTCCCCGTGGTTTTGCGTGCATACCTCAGCTATCCGTCACGGCGGATAGCTGAAAGTATATTCACAAACCTTGTTCTTATGTTGAGTACGTCGTGCGCGGTCAGGCTTGGCGGGCTTGCGCTGGCTGGTCTTCGAGGTTGGCTTCGGCTTCTGCCTCGGCTTCACGGCGCAGGCGCGACATGTATTGCGGCGTGATGCCCAGATAGGACGCAATCGCGCGTTGCGAAATACGTGCTTCCAGGCCTGGATACTCTTCGCGGAACGCCGTCAGGCGCTCTTGTGCCGACGTCTCGCCGCTATTATAAGCGCGCTGGGCCATGCTTTGCAGGCCGGCCATGGCGATATTCAGATGGTAGTTCTGCATGACCTCGTGCTGTGCGCGCAGGTCGGAAGCGGTCTTCCAGTCCAGCGTGAAGCCGTGGATCGGCGTCTCGGCGATCAGGAACTGCACCGCCGGCTGGCCACTTTCCCCGCTGATCAGGTCGGTCAGGGTGGTGGCCGATTCGCCTTCGCGGTAGAAGCGCAGCGTGACTTCCACGCCTTCGCGATTGAAGAAACCACTGCGCGCCACGCCGCTGGCCAGCCAGTGCACCTGCGTGGCCGGCGTACCGGCCCGTTGCAGGTATTCGCCTTTGCGTACATGAAACGGCTTGGCGATGCCCGCCAGGATATTGGTTACATGGTTGTACGCGTCTTCGCTGACGTCAATCCGCTTCATCGTGGCGGATTTGAAGCGGTTACGTTGTTTTATAAAATCTGCATTCATGCTGTCTTTGCCACGTTCCTAGAAAACTTTCCAAGGGGGCTCAAAGTATAGGCCCGATAGAAATTGCTGTGAAGCAAACTGGATTCATTCGCGGCTATTTTACTCCCTTACGTAAATTCCCGTACATTTTTAAGCCAGCATGCAAGCTGCGGCACCCCCAAGACGCCGCAGCATGGCCTTGATTTAGCCGCGGCCACGCACGAATTGCAGGGCGGTTTCAGCCACGCGCGCGCCCAGATGTTCGGCCGTGCGCAGGTCGGCCAGCGGTGGCGCCACGTCCGCGCCCTGGTTGGCATTCGACTGCGCCGCCGCACCGAGGAAGAAGCCGAGACGGTTCAAGTCTTCTTCCGAACCGGTGCTGGAGTTGTTGCCCGGTGGCAGACCCAGGCTGATCCAGTGCATGCCGTGTTGGGCGGCGAAGATGGCGATCTGCTGCAAGCTGGCCAGCTTGTCGCCGGAGCGCGAGGCCGAGTTGGTGAAGCCGGCCGCCAGCTTGTTGCGCCAGGTGCCGCCGGCCGCATACACGGTGCGCGAGGTGGCATCCTGGAAGGCTTTGAATTGCGCCGACGGGCCGCCCATGTAGGTCGGGGCGCCGAAGATGATGGCGTCGG
Source organism: Duganella levis (assembly GCF_009857605.1). Taxonomy (GTDB): domain Bacteria; phylum Pseudomonadota; class Gammaproteobacteria; order Burkholderiales; family Burkholderiaceae_D; genus Rugamonas; species Rugamonas levis. Next base: position 156,304 of record NZ_WWCT01000009.1, read on the forward strand.
CCTGTTCCAGTTCCGCCCACGGCGCTTCGACGCCATCGACGGGATACAGGCGCGCGGTCACGCCTTCGACGCGGGCGGCGCCAATGCTGACTGCTTCGGCCTGGCGCGCGGTGTGGCCGTAACCCGAGTGGTACACCACGGCGACGATTGCTTTGGTCATTTTGCTACTCCTGAAGTGATTGGTGATCCGCCAGCATAGAACGCAGCCGCCAATGTTGTTATGCCTGATACGGGGGGTAACTTCTCTGCCGTAAGTCGTAGGGCAGGGCTGACCTCGTCCAGGAATTCGATGCGGCGCTCGGCGGCCAGGCGGCCAGGCAATTCGCGTTCGAACTCGGCGCGATAGTGGCGCGGCAGGTGGTGCTGCAGGAAGTACTCGCGGTCGCAGCTCCAGGTTTCATATACCACCAGCGTGTTGGGATCGTTCTGAGAGCGATGCAGCGTGCAATTCAGAAAATCCGGCTCGCGCGACATATCCGTCAGCACCTGGCGCACGCCCGCTTCCAGCTCGGCGTAGCGTTCCGGCTTGGCCGGCAGGTGCACAATAAAAGTAAGGCGATTTTGTGAGGTCATGATGGGCTCCCTGGAATCAGGCTGCGAAGCCGCCGTCGATCAGCAGGTCGGCGCCGGTGACGAAGGCTGCTTCCGGACCGGCCAGGTAGGCCACCATGGCGGCGACTTCATCGGCGTGGCCGTGGCGTGGAATGGCCATCATGCCGTGCAGGGTGGCGGCGAAGTCGCCGGTGGCTGGATTCATCTCGGTATCGATCGGGCCAGGTGCGACGTTGTTGACGGTGATGCCACGGGCGCCGAGGTCACGCGCCATGCCTTTGACCAGGCCGGTCAGCGCGGCTTTGCTCATGGCGTAGGCGGCGCCACCAGCGAACGGCATGCGCACGGCGTTGGTGCTGCCGATGTTGATGATGCGGCCGCCGTCGGTCATGTGGGCAGCGGCGGCTTTGCTGGCGACGAACACGGCGCGCACATTGACCGCCACGGTTTTGTCGAAATCTTCCAGCGAGAACTGGTCGACTGGGCCCATCAGCAGCACGCCGGCGCTGTTCAGCAGGATGTCCAGGCGGCCGAAGCGGGCGGCGACGGCGTCGATGGCCTTGGTCAGTGCGACGGCATCGGTGGCGTCGGCTTTGACGGCGATGGCGTTGCCGCCGTCGGCTTTGATTTCCGCAACTAGCGCGTCGGCCGCGCTGGCCGACGAGGCGTAACCGATTGCTACCGTTGCGCCTTCACGTGCCAGGCGGCGGGCGCTTGCTGCGCCGATGCCACGCGAACCACCGTTGATGAAAGCGACTTTACCGTTCAGATTGGTGCTCATGATGTGTTCCTTTTGGGAGTGTTTGGTTGATGAACACAGTATGGGCGTCTGATTACGGTGGCGGTAGTCATGAATAATCGTATTCATTTTCAACCATTGGTATCAAGTGCGGCCGCGCGCCACTCGTCAGGGGAGGCGCGCCGGCACCGTCAGTCGTTGGCGGCTTTGAAGGGGATGTGCTCGGACAACTCGTCGATGTAATCGTTCATGGCGGCGGTTTCCTGGGCCAGGAAATCGGCGATGGCGTCGGCGAAGCGGCGGTCGGCCACCCAGTGCGCTGACCAGGTCGGCGTTGGCACCAGCCCGCGTGACATCTTGTGCACGCCTTGCGCGCCGCCCTCAAAGCGGGCGATGCCGTGCTGGATGCAGTAGTCGATCGACTGCACGTAGCAGGTTTCGAAATGCAGGCCGGAGACGAATTCCTGCGTGCCCCAGTAGCGGCCGTACATGATGTTGCCGCCGACCAGGTTCAGCGCCACCGCCACCGGCTGTTCGCCGCGCCTGGCCAGCACGATCATCAGGCTGTCCGGCGTTTCCGCCAGCAGGCGCTGGAAAAAGGCCAGCGACAGATAGGGCTTGGAGAAGTGCGCCTGGTAGGTCGATACATAGCACTGGTAGAAGAAGCGCAGCACGTCGTCGGTGATGGCGCGGCCGGCCAGGTGTTCGAAATGGATGCCGGCGTCCTGCACGCGGCGGCGGTCCTGGCGCAGTTTTTTGCGCTTGTCCATTTTCATGGTGGCGAGGAAGGCGTCGAAGTCGGCGTAGTCCTGGTTCTCCCAGTGGAACTGCACGCCTTCGCGCAGCATGTAGCCGGCGTCGGCCAGCGCCTGCTTGTCCTGCTCGTCGGGGAACAGGATGTGCAGCGACGAGGTTTCCAGCTGCTGCGCCAGTTGCAGTGCGGCGCGCGCCAGCAATTGGCGGTCCTCCGCCGTGTGGGCCAGCAATCGGCTGCCGGTCACCGGCGTGAAAGGCACCGCCGACAGCAGCTTGGGGTAGTAGGGGATGCCGTTGCGGTGGAAGGCGTCGGCCCAGGCGTGGTCGAACACGTATTCGCCGCGGCTGTGCTCCTTCAGATAGAGCGGCATGGCGGCCTGCAGCATGCCGTCCCGGTACAGCACCAGGTAGCGCGGCGACCAGCCGGTGCGGTCCGAGGCGCATTGCGTTTCGTGCAGCGCGTGCAGAAAGGTGTAGCTCAGCGTGGGATTGTCGCCAGCCAGCGCCTGCCACTGCGCCGGGTCGACCTCCGCCAATGAGTCTATGATCGTAAACTCTGCTTCTGCCACACTATCTCCTTCCACGTTGATGTGCCAGTCTAGCGCATGCGGGCGCGCTTTGCCCGTGCGATAATCGGATTTTGCGTACGCGAAAGACCCAACATGGCTTCGAATTTCTTCAATCTGTACACCCACGATTTCGCCCGCGTCGCGGTAGCCGCGCCGGTGTGCCGCATTGCCGATCCTGCCTACAACGCCGAACAGACCATCGCGCTGGCCGAACAGGCCGCTGCGCAAGGCGCGGCGCTGGTGGCGTTTCCCGAGCTGGGTCTGGCCGCCTATACTTGCGACGACCTGTTCCATCAGCGCGCCTTGCTGGACGGCGTGCTGGACGGCCTGGCGGCGATTCTCGACGCTTCCACCGAATGGAAGATGGCGGTGGTGGTCGGCGCGCCGCTGCGGGTGGAACATCAGCTGTACAACTGCGCGGTGGTGATCGCAAACGGCCAGATCCAGGGTGTGGTGCCGAAAAGCTATCTGCCCAACTACGGCGAATTCTACGAAGCGCGCCAGTTCAGCAGCGGCGATTACGCTGTCGCCACCGAGATCGATTTGCTGGGTGAACGCGTGCAGTTCGGCTCCGGCCTGCTGTTTGAAGTGGCCGACCTGCCGCTCCTCAAGTTCCACGTCGAGATTTGCGAGGACGTCTGGGTGCCGGTGCCGCCGTCGTCGTTCGCGGCGCTGGCCGGCGCCACCGTGCTGGTCAACCTGTCGGCGTCGAATGCGCTGGTGGGCAAGGCCAACTACCGCAACCAGCTGGTCGGCCAGCAAGCGGCGCGCTGCATCGCCGCCTACCTGTACACCTCTGCCGGCGGCGGCGAGTCCAGCACCGACATGGCGTGGGACGGGCAGGGCGTGATCTTTGAAAACGGCGAGCTGCTGGCCGAGGCCAAACGCTTTGTCGACGAACCGTCGCTGACCTTTGCCGATATCGATCTGGAGCGCCTGTCGCGCGAACGCATGCGCATGAATACCTTCGCGCAATCGGTGCAGCGCCACGCGGCGGAGGTTGGCAAGTTCCGCACCGTGTTCTTCCCGCTGGAACTCGAACGCGACCAGCCGCTGGCGCTGAAGCGCTGCATCGAACGCTTCCCGTACGTGCCGGCCGATGCGCGCCGCCGCGACGAGCGCTGCAACGAGGTCTACCACATCCAGGTGCAGGCGCTGGCGCAGCGCCTGACTACCAGCGGCCTGAAAAAAGTGGTGATCGGCATTTCCGGTGGGCTCGATTCGACCCACGCGCTGCTGGTCTGCGCGCGCGTGATGGACAAATTGAAACTGCCGCGCACCAACATCCTGGCCTACACCATGCCGGGCTTCGCCACCAGCGAACGCACGCTGAAGCAGGCGCATGCGTTGATGAAGCTGGTCGGCTGCACGGCGCAGGAAATCGACATCCGCCCAAGCTGCATCCAGATGCTGAAGGATCTGAACCACCCGTACTCGGAGGGCAAGGAACAGTACGACATCACCTTTGAAAACGTCCAGGCCGGCGAGCGCACCAACCACCTGTTCCGCCTGGCCAACCACCACGGCGGGCTGGTGATCGGCACCGGCGATCTGAGCGAGCTGGCGCTGGGCTGGTGTACCTACGGCGTGGGCGACCATATGTCGCACTACAACGTCAACGCCAGCGTGCCGAAGACCTTGATCTCGCACCTGGTGCGCTGGGTGGCCGAGTCCGGCGTTATCGGCCGCAACGATGCGCAGGTGCTGCTGGACATCCTTGGCACCGAGATCAGTCCCGAGCTGGTGCCCGGCACCGCCGACGGCCAGCCGGAGCAGCGCACGGAAAGCACCATCGGCCCGTACGAGCTGCAAGACTTCAACCTGTATTACGTGCTGCGCTTCGGCTTCAATCCGTCCAAGGTGGCGTTCCTGTCGCACACGGCGTGGAAGGACAAGGAGCAGGGCCGCTGGCCGGATGGTGACCACGTCACGCGCAACCAGTACGACCTGGCGGCGATCGCGAAGAACCTCGGCATCTTCCTCGACCGCTTCTTCCGCACCAGCCAGTTCAAGCGCAGCTGCGTGCCGAATGCACCGAAGGTGGGCAGCGGCGGTTCGCTGTCGCCGCGCGGCGATTGGCGCGCACCAAGCGATGCGCAAAGCGTTGTTTGGATGGAAGAACTACGCGCCATTCCGGTGCATGTGTAAAGAATAAGCTTATGTACATGGACAGCACGCGAGGGTCGATTACAATACAATCAAAGCATGCAGTCTATGGCCTGAAGATTTTCGATTTGGATATAAGGAGAAGTCATGAAACAGATTACCGCAGTGATCAAGCCGTTCAAGCTGGACGAGGTGCGTGAGGCACTGGCTGAGGTCAACGTTACGGGTTTGACCGTCACCGAGGTGAAAGGCTTTGGCCGCCAGAAGGGCCATACCGAACTGTATCGCGGCGCTGAATACGTGGTCGACTTCCTGCCAAAAGTGAAAGTCGAAGTGGTAGTCGATGACGGCGTGGCCGAACAGGTGGTGGACGCCATCATCAAGGCGGCCCGCACCGGCAAGATCGGCGACGGCAAAATCTTTGTGCAAAACGTCGAGCAGGTGATCCGCATCCGCACCGGCGAGACGGGACCGGACGCTGTGTAAAACGCTTTCCATCTTGTTTGAAATGCCGGCTTAGCCGGCATTTTTTTTGCGACTCACTTCCGATGTGGAAGCGCTACCCAATTTTGCCGATTTGCTCAGGTGCAAAATAAAATCTATATTGACAGCGTTTTCTAAGAATTTTCCCTTGTTACCTCTTGTTTAGCGAGTGAGGTTAAACAGCGACACTGAATCTGGAACTATTTGTTCGGTGATCGCATTAATGTTAGCTTGCATATACCGGCACCCGAGGCTGGATAAAAAAAATGAGGGAGACACACTTTGATCACGCTACAGACGACGGCCATTGCCATGGCCGTGCCCCAACTTGTCCTGACTCCAGCGCAGCGCACCGCCGCTTATTCGCGCACCAATGAAAACGTTGTCATCCCCGCGCCATTTTAAGGAGATGACATGAGCAACAATGACCTGCATGGCGGCCAGATCCGCCGGATCGTCATCGTCGGTGGCGGCACCGCCGGCTGGATGACGGCCGCCCCGCTGGCCCAGCGCCTGGCGCGCCATCCCACCCAGCCGTGCGAAGTGATCCTGGTGGAATCGCCCGAGATCGGCACCATCGGTGTCGGCGAAGCGACCCTGCCGACCATCCGCGTCTACAACGAAGCGCTGGGGCTGGATAACGCCGACTTTATCGCCAAGACCCAGGCCAGCTTCAAGCTGGGCATCGAATTCAAGGATTGGGGCCACATCGGCAACCGCTTCTTCCACGCCTTTGGCGACTTCGGTCCGCCGCTGGCCGGCTTCGCCGCGCACCAGCACTGGCTGCGGCTGGCGCAGTCGTTCAACAACATGCCCGACATTGAGAACTGGTCGATGCCGTCGGTGATGGCGCGTCATGGCAAGTTCGTGCCGCCGAACGAGGAAACGCCGGGCATGACCGACGCCTATTCCTACGGCTTCCATTTCGACGCCAGCCTGTACGCCAGGTATCTGCGCGACTATGCCGTAACGCGCGGCGTCGAGCGCATCGAGGGCATGATCGTCGATGTCGAGCAGCATGCGGAGAGCGGCTTCGTCACCGCCGTCAAGCTGCGCGACGGCCGCCGCGTCGAAGGCGACCTGTTCATCGACTGCTCGGGCTTCCGTGGTCTACTGATCGAAGGCACGCTGAAGGCGGGCTACGAAGACTGGAGCGAATACCTGCCGTGCAACAGCGCGCTGGCGGTGCCGTGCGCGTCGGTCGAACAGCTGACGCCGTTTACCCGTTCGACCGCCCGGGAGGCCGGCTGGCTGTGGCGCATCCCGCTGCAGCACCGCACCGGCAACGGTTACGTGTACAGCAACGGCTTCACCAGCGACGAGAAGGCGCGCCGCGTGCTGCTCGATGGTCTCGACGGCGCCGCGCTGGACGAGCCGCGCCAACTGCGCTTCGTCACTGGTCGCCGCCGCAAATCGTGGGTCAAGAATGTGGTGGCGATCGGTTTGTCGGCCGGCTTCATCGAGCCGCTGGAATCGACCAGCATCAACCTGATCGAAACGGCGGTGGGCAAGCTGCTGGAACTGTTCCCGGAACGCGATTGCAACCCGGCGCTGGCCAACGAATTCAATCGCGTGATGGGCCTGCGCTACGAATCGGTGCGCGACTTCATCGTGCTGCACTACAAGCTGACCAAGCGCGACGACTCGGATTTCTGGCGCTACTGCGCCGACATGGCGATCCCGGATTCGCTGCGCCACCAGATCGAACTGTTCCGCGAGACGGGACGGGTGGCGATCGTCGATCGCGCCGGCTTCGCCGAACCGTCGTTCGTGGCCATGATGATGGGCCTGGGCGTGGTGCCGAAGCGTTACGACCCGCTGGTTGAGCGGATCGACATCCGCGCGGTGCACGGTCACTTCGCCGAGCTGCGCGGCATGATCGCGCAAGCCGTTACCCAGATGCCGGATCACGGCGCCTATGTTGCCGCGCAAGCGGCCGCGGGCGCCGCACCTAATCACAAACTTATGGAGGCATGAACTATCCATCGAGCACTTGCATTACGACTTCTGACACATAAAAACCACCTATAAAGGGGAGACAAATTGAGAAAATTACAGAAAACTGCGATCGCCGCCGCAGTCGCACAGGTTGTTGTGCTGCACGCCAGTCCGGTGTGGGCCCAAACGGCAGAGCCGGCCGTCACCGGTCCGGTAGTGGTGGTGAGCGGCCAGCGCGCCGCCCTGCAATCCGCCCAAAAACTCAAACAGGATTCTGACGAGGTCGTCGACTCGATCGTCGCCGAAGACATCGGCAAGCTGCCGGACCGTTCGGTCACCGAGGTGCTGCAACGTATCGCCGGCGTGACCATCGACCGCAATATGGCGGGCGACCCGAATCGCCAATCGGTCGAAGGTTCCGGCGTCTCCGTGCGCGGCCTGACCTACGTGCGTTCGGAAATCAACGGCCGCGACGCGTTCTCGGCCGGTGGCGGCCGCTCGCTCGGTTTCTCCGACGTGGCGCCGGAACTGATGGCCGGCGTGGATGTCTACAAGAATCCGTCGGCCGAACAGGTGGAAGGCGCTGTCGCCGGCCTGGTCAATCTGCGCACCGCCATGCCGTTCGACTTCAAAGGCTTCAAGGGCACGGCGGGTGTGTCGGAATCGTATTCCACGCTGCGCAAGGGCAAACCATCGCCGACCGCCACCGTGCTGCTGTCGAACCGCTGGAACACCGACATCGGCGAGATCGGCGCCCTGATCGACTTCGCCCATGCCAAGAGCCCGAGCCGTTCTGACGGCGTCGGCGTCGATCCGTATTTCCCGCACGTGAACTCGACCGATCCGGCGCTGTACGACCGCACCAAGACGCAATGGATACCGCTGGGCGTCGGCTATCGCTCGCAGGAATTCGACCGCACCCGCCGTGGCGACTATGCCGCCTTCCAGTGGCGGCCGAACAAGGACCTGACCGCCGGCCTGACCTACTTCAAGACCCGCTACAAGGAAGACCTGGACGAGCACGTCGTGGCGTCGTCCGAGGACAAGTGGTACCAGCAGGTGGCCAGTTCCAACTCGGTGTTCGATAAAAACGGCGCCTTCCAGAGCGGCACCATCTCGAACCCGACATATGGCGGTTCGCCGTTCAACAGTTCGCAGCGTATCAACACGCGCGAATCGACCACCCGCGACATCTCGCTGAACGTGCAGTGGCGCGTGTCGCCGGCGCTGACCTGGACCAATGACTTCCAGCACGTGCGCTCAACCACCGAGGGCTTCGACGCCGACGTCTCGACCGGCTTCATCCTGCCGAACCAGACCATGGACATGACCGGCAAGGTGCCGCAGATCGGCCTCGGCTCGGCGGCCTACATGGCCGATCCGAAGAACTACTACTGGGCCTACACCCAGGAAGCGCTGGACCGCGCCACGGCCACCCAGAAAGCCTGGAAATCCGACGTCAAGTACTCGTTCGACGATCCGGTACTGCGCGACATCCGCTTCGGCGTGCGCATGGCCAACCGCGAAGGCGACAACAACAAGGCGCAGAAATTCTACAACTGGCAGGCGATTACCTTCCCGTGGATGGAGGGCTGGCAGATCAACGGCGTGGCACGCCTGAGCGACCCGCGCTTTGCCGGCGGCGCTTCGCTGCAGACGATCGACAACTTCTTCGGCGGCAAATACAACCTGCCACCGATGCTGTTCGCCGATTCGGCCACGGTGCGCGGCTTCCCTGACCAATGGAGCAAGATCCACGCTTACCACGATGTGCTGTGCGCGGAAAAAGGCTCGACCTGCGATCCATGGAAACCGGCCACGTTCAACGACCCGGCCGCCACCAACACGCAGACCGAGAAGACCCGCGCCGCCTACACGCAGCTGCGCTTCGGCTGGGATGACCTGAAGTTCCCGATCGACGGTAACCTCGGCATCCGCTACGTGCGCACCCAGGGCGCCGGCAGCGGTTATGTTGCCTACACGCCGCCGTCCACACCATCGGTCGGCACCGGCGTCAACGTCACCGGCCTGGACAAGCTGATCAATATCCCGGCGTTTGCGCAATCGCAGTCGTTCACCAATTCGTATGGCAACTGGCTGCCGAGCCTGAACCTGCGCATGAAGGCCAGCGACCAGCTGCAATTCCGCTTTGCAGCGGCGAAGGCGATGTCGCGGCCTGACTTCAACCAGCTTCAGGTGCAGACCACGCTGAGCGCCTCGCACCTGCAGACGGTTACCCGCGACGCCGCCGGCAACACCACCGGCGTGGCGTTCAACGGCACCAGCCTGACCGGCACCAGCGACGGCAATCCGATGCTGAAGCCGATCACCTCGACCAACGTCGACCTGACCGCCGAGTGGTACTTCGCCAAGGCCGGTTCGCTGACGTTCTCGGCGTTCAACAAGGACCTGAAGGACATCATCGTCACCAAGAACTATGCGTACACGGCGAACGATGTGACCGGCAAGCCGCAAACCTTCGTGGTCACCGGTCCGGTCAACGGCGCCAAGGGCTTTGCCCGCGGTTTCGAAATCGCCCACCAGCAGTACTACGATTTCGTGCCGGATTGGCTGCGCGGCATCGGCACCCAGGCCAGCTGGACCTACGTGCAGAGCGAGCGCACGCTGAAAGATCCGGTGTACGAAGCATGGTGCTCGGGTAACGATGCGTCGTCCAACTTCAACCTGAGCATCAACGGTTGCGATACCGACGCGCGCGCATTCGGCAAGACGCCGCTGCCGGGCCTGTCCCGTCACACGGTCAACCTGGCGCTGATGTACGAGCAGCACGGCCTGTCGCTGCGGGTGGCTTACAACTGGCGTTCGCGTTACCTGCTGGGTGTGAACCAGTGGGGCAGCCGTGGCAACAACGGCCTGAACACGAACCCGACCGCCAGCTCGTTCCTGATCCCGACCACCAACAACGACCAGGCCTTCGGTCTGCCGTTGTACCAGGCGGCGTATGGTCAGGTGGATGCGTCGATCTTCTATGACTTCACGGACAAGTTCCGCGTTGGTCTGGAAGGCACCAACCTGGGCAATGCGTACACGCGCCAGATCATGGAGCAGCACTCGGGTGACTTCACCCGCCAGGTGTTCATGAGCGGCCCGCGTTACACCTTGCTGGCGCAGTACTCGTTCTAAGCGGGATTAATGGTGGCTTCGGAGGTGCAGGTCGAACTTCCAGGTCACCAGCCGCAGAATCGCGATGAAGGCGGCGCTGGCCCACAGCGCCGCATCATCGGACACCACGTCGGCGTATTGCAGGCCGATGTAGAGCCAGGTGCCGAAGAAGGCACAGATGGCGTAAGGCTTACCGTCACGCAGCACCATCGGCACTTCGTTGCAGACGATGTCGCGCAGCACGCCGCCGAAGATACCAGTGATCACGCCCATCATCGAGGCGATGAAGATCGGCATATGGGCCGCTTGCGCCTGCGCCACGCCGGCCACGGCAAACAGGCCGAGACCGACCGCGTCGGCCACCACAATCACTCGTTCGGAAATGATTTGCTTGACGGTGCGCATCAGCGGCGTCGCCACCAAGGTCAGCACGAAGATCAGGATCACGTATTCCTGGTGCATGACCCAGAACAGCGGCCGCTTGTCGAGCAGGATGTCGCGCAGCGTCCCGCCGCCGAACGCGGCGATGAAGGCCACGGTGAACACGCCGACGATGTCCATGCGCTTGCGGCGCGCCTCCACAAATCCTGATAGCGCGCCAACCAGGATCGCCATGATTTCAATGATGGTGATCAGCGAGACGTGAACCGGGACGTGCTTCATGTAGGCGTATGGACAAGGTTGCAATGCACGTAGGCTAACATGGCCGCCTCAAGCGCGGTAGGGCTGTTGCATCATATCAACGCCCGGCACGTTTCAAACAACAGTTCACGCACCCAGCTGCGCGCCGGATCGCGCTCGGTGCGCTGGTGCCAGGCGGCGATCTTGCGGAAGCCGGCGATCTCCAGCGGCGGTTCCAGCAGCGCCAGGCCGTCGGTCAGCACCGCCAGCTTGTGCGGTACCACGGCGATCAGGTCGCTCACGCGCAGAAAATCCAGCAGCACCAGGAAGCTGGTCACCGACAAGGTGACGCGGCGCGCGCGGCCCATCGCGGCCAGCGCCGTGTCGGTGGCGCCGGCAAACGGGTTGCCGCTGTACGACACCAGCGCGTGATCGAGCGCGCAGAACTGGTCCAGCGTCAGCGGGCCTTGCGCATGCGGGTGGTCGGCGCGCAGCACGCAGACGTAGCGTTCGTCGAACAGGAAGCGGGTGTGCAGCTCGGGCGTGGAGGTCTCCGGCGTAATCAGCGCCAGATCGACGTCGCCACGCTCCAGCTGCGTGGGCAGGCTGCTGTGTACCGGCTGCACCGCTACGCGGATACCGGGCGCCTGTTTGCGCAGCGCCGACAGGAAGGGCACCATCACGGCGCGCAGCGCGTAGTCGGTGGCGGCGATGGTCAGCGTGAGTTCGGCGGTGGCCGGGTTGAAGCCTTGTGGACGCAGCATGCCTTCGACTTCGGCCAGCAGCTGTTTGACCGGACCGGCCAGGGCCAGCGCACGGGTCGTCGGCACCATGCCGCGCTGGGCGCGCACGAACAACGGATCGTCGAAGTGTTCGCGCAGGCGGGTCAGGATGCCGCTGACCGCCGGTTGTGTCAGCGATAGCCGCTCGGCGGCGCCGGTGACGCTGCGCTCGTCGAGCAAGGCGTCGAGCGCCTTGAGCAGGTTGAAGTCGAAGGTTCTGATATCAGCTGGCATGATGTTTGGAATAAAAAAGATCGATTGGATTTATTTTACGCTCAGCCGCATTATTTGGCTTTTCAAGGAGTCTTTATGAGCGACATTATCTGGCCGGAGGCGTATCTGCCCGGCACCACCGACAACTATGTATCGAATGAAATCACCGTGGCCGGCCTCAGCGCCGCCGACGTCTGGGCGCAGCTGGACAATACGGATGCCTGGCCGGGCTATTACAGCAACGCGTCCGAGATCCGCTTCCACGACCGCAGCGGCCCGACGCTGAGCGCAGGCGCGCGCTTCCGCTTCACCACCTTTGGCTTCGCGGTCGAGGCGGAAGTAGTGGAGTACGTGCCGCCGACACCCGGTCAGGCGGCTCGCGTGGCGTGGCACGGCTGGGTGGAGGGCGATGCCGCGACGCGTCTGGATGTGCATCACGCCTGGCTGTTTGAAGACCTGCCGGGCGGCCGCGTGCGCATCCTGACGCAGGAAACGCAAAACGGCCAGCCGGCCTGCGACTTGGCCATCGCCAAACCGAATCCGATGCTGAACGCGCACCAGGAATGGATCGACGGCCTGGCTGGCGCTGCCCGGCGCGTCGTGGCGGCGCAATCGCATACTCCGTCACCGTAAGCATTTGCTCTTGACATCAAAAGGACGAACGCTTAAGATCGAAAACTTAATTACTAACTAGCTTAGCTATCTAAATTTGATGAAAGCGAATTTTCCACCACGCTGGCCCATTCTGGCGGTCATGATCGTCGCCGAGATCATGGACTTGGCGGCGTCGACCATCGTCAACGTCGGCGGCCCGGCTTTGATCGAGTCGCTTGGCGCCACGCCGACCCAGATGCAGTGGGGAATTGGCGGCTACGCGCTGACCTTGGGCGCTGGCCTGGTGCTGGGGGGACGGCTGGGCGACCGGTACGGCAGGCGGCCGATGTTTTTATACGGGCTTGCCGCCTTCAGTATCGCTTCGCTTTTGTGCGCCTTGGCGCCGACGATTGCGCTCCTGATTGCGTTTCGCATGGTGCAGGGCGTGGCCGGCGCGATGTTATTGCCACAAGGCCTGGGGCTGCTGCGCGAAAACTATTGCGGTCCGGACCTGGCGAAAGTGTTTGGCATCTTTGGTCCCATTCTGGGCCTGGCCGGCATCCTTGGCCCAGTGCTGGGAGGCGTGCTGGTCGAGGCTGACGTGTTCGGCCTCGGCTGGCGGTCGGTGTTCCTGATGAATGTGCCGATTGGCATGGCCTGCTTCTCAATTGCCTGGAAATACCTGCCGCATCGTGCCGGCGACCTCTCGATCAAAATCGACCTCATCGGCACGATGATCCTGGCGGTCTCGTCGGTGCTGATCGTGCTGCCACTTGGCGGCGAGGGCTGGTCACGCTGGGGATGGGCTTGTCTCGGCTCGGCGGCGGTTGGTGTCGGTCTGTTTGTTGCGCGCCAGTCGTCGGTGGTGAAAGCAGGGCGGACGCCGCTGGTGATGCCGTCGATCTTTCAGCATTCCGCTTACACCGCGGGGTTGATCGGCATTGCGCTATTTTTTTGCTCGCTGGTCGGCATGCAGCTGGTCTTGACGCTCTTTCTGCAAATCGGCCACGGATTCACGCCGGGAGAGGCAAGTATCGCCAGTCTGCCCTTTGCCGTCGGGACCGCTTGTGGCGCCACGCTCAGCGGCGCAATTCTGGCGGCGCGTTTCGGCCGCAAGGTGTTGCAGCTTGGCGCGGCGGTACAACTAGCCGGGGTGGCGCTGCTGAAATTCGAGCTTGGTACCACCAGCGCATTTTCTGCGTGGCAGGTCGCGCCAGGGATGCTGATGTGCGGTATCGGCGCCGGTCTGGTGATTGCGGCGCTGTTCAGCATCATTCTTGCCGCGCTGGACGAAAAACAGATCGGTTCGGGCTCCGGCGTTCTCTCTGCCGTGCAATCCATTGCTGCCTCGGTGGGCGTGGCGGTGTTCAGCAGCACGTTTTTCCTGGCGCGCCCGGCCGTTGAACCGGCTTCGGCCTTAAGCGCGGCCTTGACGGTACAAACCATCGTACTGCTCGCCTTTATTGGCATTACCTTATTTTTCCCGATTAATGCGAACGCTGCTCTTGAGGCACAACATGGATAACGACGTAATGCAAACACCTACCTTTCCGGCGGAAGATCCGCGCGGCCTGCACATTGCAGGCGATCCCATCGGCCGCCAGTTACAGGAAATTGCCGGGCTGACGCGCGAAGTGGCCGAGCAATTGGGCGCGGCCATGGGCATTAACCAGACCGATCTGGCATTGATGGAGCAACTCATCTCGGATGGTCCGCTTTCGCCGAACGAGCTGGCGTCGCGGCTGTCCGTGACGACCGCCGGCGTGACGCTGGTCATCGACCGCCTTGAGCGAGCCGGGCATGTGGTGCGCGAACGGCAACAGAACGACAAGCGCCGCGTGCTGGTGCGTCCGGTGCAGGCGTCGGTGGCCCAGACTTACACGCATATCGCGCCCATGCTGAATCAGCTGGATGCCGTGCTGGGCGCTTTGTCGGCAGGCGAGCGCGCGACGATCCAGCAATTTCTGGGGCAAGTCATCGATGTCTATCGCGGCACGGTCCTGGACAAGAAAGAGAAACCATGAAACAACGAAAAATTCTGATCACGGGCGCGAGTGTCGCCGGCCCAACGCTGGCGTTCTGGCTGGCGCGCCAGGGCATGGACGTCACGGTGGTCGAACGTGCCGCCGAATTCCGCGACGGCGGCCAGACCATCGACGTGCGCGGCGCTGGTGAAATTGTCGCGCAACGTATGGGCCTGGTGAGCGCCATCCGGGCCAAAACAACCCATGAAGACGGCATCAGGTTTGTTGACGAACACAATCGAACCAAGGCCGAACTCGGGGTGGGTGCCTACGATGGCAATGGCCCGATTGCCGAGCTTGAAATTTTGCGGGGCGAACTGGCCAAACTGCTGATCGAGCATAGCCGGAAAGCGGTCGACTACCGCTTCGGCGACAGCATCGCATCGTTGGCGGAGCAGGCCGATGGCGTGCAGGTGCGTTTTGCCCAGGGCGGCGAGGCGCTCTTCGATCTCGTGATTGCTGCGGAAGGCGTAGGCTCGCATACGCGCAAGATGGTGTTCGGTGACGAGGTCAAGCGGCGGTCGCTGGATGTGTACACCGCGTATTTCACCATTCCGCGCCAGCCTAGCGACGGCCGCCAGATGCGATGGTTCAATGCGCCGGGCGGCTTGTGTGTCTGCCTGCGTCCGGACAACCTGGGCACGACCCGCGCGCTGCTGTCGTTCCAGGAGCCGCCACGTGGCTATGAGAAGTTGCCGCCTGCCGAACAAAAGCAGCTGCTCCGGGAGAAATTCAAAGGGCTAGGTTGGGAGACGCCGCGCATCCTGGCCGCGCTGGAGGACACGCCAGACCTTTATCTGGATCAGATTTCCCAGGTCAAAATGGATCGCTGGTCGAAGGGACGCATTGCGCTGGTCGGTGACGCTGCATATTGCGCCTCGCCGATCAGCGGCATGGGGACTAGCCTGGGTCTGTGCGGCGCTTACATCCTGGCCGGAGAGCTGGGGCGCCATGCCAGTCACACCGCAGCGTTTGCCGCCTATGAAGAGATCATGCGGCCGTATGTGGATCAGGCACAGGACGTGCCGAAGTTTGCGCCACGTCTGGCTTCGCCGCATTCGCGCGCCGGCATCGCACTGGGCCACGCCGTGTTGCGCATGGCAGGCGCGCCCATTTTCAAGCCGCTGCTGGCGAAGTTTCTGGCGCCTAAATCCAATGCGATTGCGCTGCCAGACTACGGGATATGAGTGATCGATGCGCCAGCCAGCGCCATACGCACTGGCTGGAGCGTTATCAGCGCTGAGGCTGGAGGGCGGCGCGCAGCAGCACGATCAACGCGCCTTCGCCGCCTTCATGGTTGCGTGCCTGGCAGAACGCCACCACGCCTTTTTGCACCAGCCAGCTGTGCACCATCGACTTCAACACCGGCTCCTGGCCGCGCGAGCCGAAGCCGCGTCCATGGATCACGCACACGCAACGCTGGTTGCGCAGTCCGGCCTTGCTGAGGAAGGCGCCCAGCGCATCGCGCGCCTGGTCGCGGTTCATGCCGTGCAGGTCCAGCTCATCCTGCACCGGCCAGTGGCCCTTGCGCAGCTTCTTCATCACATCCGGACCCACGCCCGGCGCCGAATAATTCAACGCCGGATCGTCTTCCAGATAATGGTCGACTTCAAACAGGTCCGACAGCGATTCCTTCAACACCGCCGCATCGTCCTCCGCCTGCGTCAGCTTGCGGGCTGGCACTGTCGTGGCCGCCGCGCCGACACCCTTGGGCACCGACGGCGGCACGTAGCGGTCCGACACCGGCATGCGCTTGACGCCGCCCAGCGCGGTCTGGAACAGGTTGGCTTCCACCACCTGTTTCTTCTGCTGCTGGACGCGCTCCGCCTCCTTGACGGCGCGCGTTTCGGCCTGCTCCTTGAGCTGTTTGCTCAAGGATTTGAGGTCGGCGAAGTCTTTCAGGCCCACGGATTACTCCTGGCCTTCCAGGTAACGCTGGGCATCCAGTGCGGCCATGCAACCGGTGCCGGCGCTGGTGATCGCCTGGCGGTAGATGTGGTCCTGCACGTCGCCGGCGGCAAACACGCCCGGTACGCTGGTGGCGGTCGCCATGCCTTCAGTGCCGGTCTTGGTCTTGATGTAGCCGTTGTGCATGTCCAGCTGGCCTTCGAAGATGCCGGTGTTCGGCTTGTGGCCGATCGCCACGAACAGGCCGTGCACGGTGACGTCGGTGACGGCGCCGGTCTCGGTCGATTGCAGCTTGACGCCGGTGACGCCGCCTTCATTGCCCAGCACTTCCTGCAGCGTGTGGTTGTACTTGATCTCGACCTTGCCTTCGGCGACCTTGGCGTTCAGGCGGTCGATCAGGATGGCTTCGGCGCGGAACTTGTCGCGGCGGTGCACCAGCACGACTTTCTTGGCGATGTTCGACAGGTACAGCGCTTCCTCGACGGCGGTGTTGCCGCCGCCGATCACCGCCACGTCCTGGTTGCGGTAGAAGAAACCGTCGCAGGTGGCGCAGGCCGACACGCCTTTGCCCATGAATTCCTGCTCAGACGGCAGGCCCAGGTACTGGGCCGAGGCGCCGGTGGCGATGATCAGCGAGTCGCAGGTGTACTCATGGCTGTCGCCGATCAGGCGAATCGGCTTTTCCTGCAACTTCACGGTATGGATGTGGTCAAACACGATTTGCGTGTTGAAGCGCTCGGCGTGCTGCAGGAAACGCTGCATCAGGTCCGGACCGGTCACGCCCATCGGGTCGGCTGGCCAGTTTTCCACGTCGGTGGTGGTCATCAGCTGGCCGCCTTGCTCAACGCCGGTCACCAGCATCGGATTCAGGTTGGCGCGGGCTGCGTAAATGGCTGCGCTGTAGCCGGCAGGGCCGGAGCCGAGGATCAATACGCGCGCGTGTTTAGGAGTGGTCATGGCAGGCTTCTTAAATTATGTTGGATTAATCCGAATGTGGGGGCGCGAACAAGGGCGGCAAGGGCATGCCGCTATTGCAATTGCGCAAGCAATACAAGATTATAGTGCAAGCAGGGAATCAGGATGAATCGTGGGGGCGGTTGTTGCCCTTATGCCTTAGAATACCGCTATAGGAATATTTCCTGACCGCCAACGTTGCAACACCTTAATACCTATGAGCAGTAAAAAAGTTCAGGAACGCACGCCGCGCACCGCCGCAGCCGCCGCTTCCTCATCGTCCGGCTACACCCGCACGCCTACCGAACGCCAGCCCCTGCCGAACCGGCTGGTGCGGCTGCTGTCGGAGGCGCGCTGGCTGGCGCTGGCCGTGCTGGGCCTGTATTTCGTTCTGATCCTGGCCACCTACAGCAAGACCGATCCCGGCTGGTCGCATGAGACGCTGGTGCCGAAAGTCGCCAATGTGGGCGGCCGCGCCGGCGCCTGGCTGTCCGACCTGCTGTTGTATATCTTCGGCATTTCCGCCTGGTGGTGGGCATTCTGCATGCTGCGGCTGGTGTGGAAGGGCTATCGCCGGCTGACTCATAAATATGTGCTGTCGACCGAACCGGAGCCGGAACATGCGCAGGAAGGCCTGATCCGCTGGATCGGCTTCGCGCTGCTGTTCATCGGCAGCGTCGGGCTGGAGTTCCTGCGCCTGCGCACCCTGACCAGCCACGCGCAACTGCCGCGCACCTCGGGCGGCGTGCTGGGCGAACTGATCGGGCATTCGGCCCACGTGGCGTTCGGCTTCACCGGCGCCACCTTGCTGCTGTTGCTGCTGTTCGGACTGGGCTTCAGCCTGTTCTTCCATGTGTCGTGGCTGGCGGTAGCCGAGCGTATCGGCGGCGCCGTCGAGAACGCCATCGACTGGTTCATCCAGCGCTACCAGTACCGCGAAGACCGCCGCCAGGGCGAAGTGGCGGCCGTCAAGCGCGAAGAAGTGGTGGTGCATGAGCGCGCCAAGCACGTCGAGAAGCATCCGGTGGCCGAGCCGTCGATCAAGGTGGAGCCGCAAGTGGTCACGGTGGTCAAGTCCGAGCGGGTCGAGAAGGAACGCCAGGCCAGCCTGTTCAAGGATCTGCCGCAGGCGACCGGCGATGGCGCCTTGCCGGCCTTGTCTTTGCTGGATGAAGCGGCCGAGACGCAAGAAACCATTTCCATCGAAACGCTGGAATTCACCAGCCGCCTGATCGAGAAGAAGCTGTCCGACTTCGGCGTGGACGCCAAGGTGGTGGCGGCCTATCCGGGGCCGGTGGTGACGCGTTACGAAATCGAGCCGGCGACCGGCGTCAAGGGCAGCCAGATCGTCAACCTGGCGCGCGATTTGGCCCGTTCGCTGTCGCTGACCTCGATCCGCGTGGTCGAGACCATTCCCGGCAAAAATTACATGGCGCTCGAGCTGCCGAATCCGAAACGCCAGATCGTGCGCCTGAGCGAGATCGTCGGTTCCAAGGTCTACCACGACAACCCGTCGCCGTTGACCGTGGCGCTGGGCAAGGATATCGCCGGCAAGCCGGTGGTGGCTGACCTGGCCAAGATGCCGCACTTGCTGGTCGCGGGTACCACCGGTTCCGGTAAATCGGTGGGGATTAACGCCACCATCCTGTCGCTGCTGTACAAGTCCGATCCACGCGACGTGCGCATGATCCTGATCGATCCGAAGATGCTGGAGATGTCGGTGTACGAAGGCATTCCGCACCTGTTGGCGCCGGTGGTGACCGACATGCGGCAGGCCGGTCACGCGCTGAACTGGGCGGTCAACGAGATGGAGCGCCGCTACAAGCTGATGTCCAAGCTGGGCGTGCGTAACCTGGCCGGCTACAACGCCAAGATCGCCGAGGCCAAGAAGCGCGAAGAACACATTCCGAATCCGTTCAGCCTGACGCCGGATTCGCCGGAACCGCTGGAAAAACTGCCGACCATCGTCATCATCATCGACGAGCTGGCCGACCTGATGATGGTGGTCGGCAAGAAGGTGGAAGAGCTGATCGCCCGTATCGCGCAGAAGGCACGCGCGGCCGGCCTGCACTTGATTCTGGCGACGCAGCGCCCATCTGTAGACGTGATTACCGGGCTGATCAAGGCGAATATTCCGACCCGTATCGCGTTCCAGGTGTCGTCCAAGATCGACTCGCGCACCATTCTCGACCAGATGGGTGCGGAAGCGCTGCTGGGTATGGGCGACATGCTGTACATGCCGCCCGGCACCGGTTTGCCGGTGCGGGTGCACGGTGCGTTTGTGTCGGATGACGAGGTGCACCGGGTGGTCAAGCACCTGAAGACCACCGGCGAGCCGGACTACGTTGACGGCATCCTCGAAGGCGGCACGCTGGAAGGCGAGGGCGGCGGCGCGGATGGCGCGGCGCCTGGCGAAGGCGGCGGCGAGGCCGATCCGATGTACGATCAGGCGGTGCAGGTGGTGTTGAAGAACCGCCGTGCGTCGATCTCGCTGGTGCAGCGTCATTTGCGCATCGGTTACAACCGCGCGGCACGCTTGCTGGAACAAATGGAAAATAGTGGCGTCGTCTCACCGATGCAATCGAACGGCAACCGCGAGATTCTGGTGCCGGTTGCCAGTGCAGAATAAAAAGGATAAACCGTATGAAGCGTTTTAAATCGATGGCCGTGCTGACCGCCGGCCTGTTGCTGGCTGGCGCGGCCAGTGTGGTCAACGCCAGCGCGCTGGAACAGTTCAAGTCCTTCGTCTCGTCGACCAAGGCGGCCAAGGGCGAATTCGTCCAGACCCAGGTGAAGGGCACCAACGGCGACACGCCGAAGGCCAACAAGAACTCCAGCGGCACGTTTGTGTTTGCCCGTCCCGGCAAGTTCATCTGGACTTACTCGAAGCCGTACGAACAGGTGTTGCAGGCCGACGGCGACCAGATGTTCATCTACGACAAAGACCTGAACCAGGTCACCACCAAGAAGCTGGGCGATGCGCTGGGCTCGTCGCCGGCCGCGATCCTGTTCGGCAGCAATGACCTGGAAAAGAACTTCACGCTGTCGGAAGGCGGCACCCGCGACGGCCTGGAATGGCTGAAAGCCGTGCCGAAAGCCAAGGACACCAGTTTCGAGCAAATCACCATCGGCCTCAAGGACGGCTTGCCGGCGGCGATGGAGCTGAAGGATTCCTTCGGCCAGACCTCGGTGCTGAAGTTCAGCAAGATCGAAAAAAATCCTGCGCTGAGTGCCACCAGTTTTAAATTCGTCATGCCGAAGGGCGCCGACGTCTTTAATAATTAAGCCTCAGCGATCGCATTCCAACGCCGCAGCTGCGACGCTGCGGCGTTTTTCCATTTAAGACCATGGCAGATTTATTTTCCACCGAACCACGGCAGCCGCTGGCCGAAGCCCTGCGGCCCAAGACGCTCGATGAGGTCATCGGCCAGCGCCACCTGCTGGGGCCGGGCAAGCCGTTGCGCCTGGCGTTCGACTCGGGCCAGCCGCATTCGATGATTTTGTGGGGCCCGCCGGGCACCGGCAAGACCACGCTGGCGCGCCTGACCGCCAAGGCCTACGACTGCGAATTCATCGCCTTGTCGGCGGTGTTTTCGGGCGTCAAGGATATCCGCGCCGCGATGGAGCAGGCGCAGCACAATCTGGACATGGGCAAGCACACCATCCTGTTTGTCGACGAGATCCACCGCTTCAACAAATCGCAGCAGGATGCCTTGCTGCCGTATGCCGAGTCCGGACTGGTGACGCTGATCGGCGCGACCACGGAAAATCCTTCGTTCGAGGTCAATTCGGCCTTGCTGTCGCGCGCGCAGGTCTACGTGCTGAAGTCGTTTGACGAAGCCGAACTGCGGCAGATGGTCGACCGCGCCCGCGACAAGGTGCTGACCCAGCTGGAATTCGAGAACGCCGCGATCGACACGCTGATCGGCTATGCCGACGGCGACGGCCGCCGCCTGCTGAATCTGCTGGAAGTGACCGGCACCGCCGCCAACGCCGCCAAGACCAACAAGATCACCGCCGAGTTCATCCAGAACGCGCTGACCTTGAACGCGCGCCGCTTCGACAAGAGCGGCGACAATTTCTACGACCAGATTTCGGCCCTGCACAAATCGGTGCGCGGCTCGAATCCGGACGCCGCGCTGTACTGGCTGTGCCGCATGCTGGATGGCGGCGCCGATGCGCGCTACCTGTCGCGCCGCATCGTCCGCATGGCGTGGGAAGACATCGGCCTGGCCGATCCGCGCGCGATGCAGATCGCCAACGACGCCGCCACCACCTTCGAGCGGCTCGGCTCGCCGGAAGGCGAACTGGCGCTGGGGCAGGCGGTGATCTACCTGGCCATCGCCGCCAAGAGCAACGCCGGCTACAACGCCTTCAACGAAGCCATGGCGTTTGTGCGCAAGGACAAGTCGCGCGAAGTGCCGGTGCACTTGCGCAACGCCCCGACCAAGCTGATGAAGGAGCTGGGCTACGGCCACGACTACCGCTACGCCCACGACGAGCCGCACGCGTATGCCGCCGGCGAAACCTACTTCCCCGACGATATGCGCGAGCCCGGCTGGTATCAGCCGGTGCCGCGCGGGCTGGAAGCCAAGGTCGCCGATAAGCTGGCGTTCCTGCGCCAGCTCGATGAGGACGCCGGCAAAAGCTGAGGCCAAATAGCATCGGGCTCGGCCCAGCTCAACATGCCGCCCATTTGCCTCGGCGCTCTCACCCGCAGCTCCAATCTCCTGCTTGGGATGACTATCTATTTCGGCTCGCCGGCTTGTGCTGTATCAATCCCTATGACTGTGTCCTGTCAAAGCTGGCCAACCTCAGCGAGTAGATGATCGAGACTTTCATCTGCCATGCGAGGTTGAATATGCCGTTCATTTAAAGGAAGTGCGGTCGCTCGAAGGCAGGGACAAAGTTGGAAATGCAGAGTGCGTCACGCTAATCAAGGCATATACGAAAGCCGGCTGGACTGGTGGCTGGAGGCAAGGTGCCAGCGTGGTGGGAAATCGCGCTTTGCCGCAGGGGACAGCGATTGCCAATTTTGTTGATGGTAGGTGGCCCGGCAAGGCGCACGGCAATCATTCTGCGTTTTATATGGGGCAGGTGTCGGACGGCATATATATTCTCGATCAATGGCCTGGCAAGCCGAAGATCGGCAAGCGTTTCGTTCGGCGCCAAGGCCGGGATGCGCGGGGCAATTTCATCAATCCTTCAGACAATGCCGATGCATTTTTTGTGATTGAATAAGGCATGAAGAAATTTCTAATTTCGACGGCGGCCGGTTGGAACGTATTGGCAGCACAAGTTTTTGCCGCCCCCGTCCGTTATCAGTGCCCCCAGGAACTTCCCGCTGCGGCGGTACGGGTTCAGCCGCAGTCTGGCTGGACGGCCTTTGTCGGCTCGCCACTCTATCTTAACGGTGCCGCCGCCGCTGATGGCCCGCCTGCCCGTCTTGGTATTTTGCGGGGCGAGGATGGCAAGAGGAGCAAGACGTCGTGGACGCAAAAATATTCGCTCGAAGGTACTTATCCGGAGGGAAAGTGGCTACGTTGCGATTATGGCGCATTGGGCGAAATTTCCTTGGGGATGCGCCTGCCTGACAATGTTCGAGCGTGCGTCGTCACCGGGCAAAAGGGTGTGCATGCAGGAGAAAACGAGTTCGATATCGTATGCTACTAGTTGCTATGCGGAGCGCGGGAAATGTTGTTAAGATATAACATTCAATAGTCCGCGCATTAGAGGAATAGCATGCAGCAAATGGCGGTCGACGGCGTCGACATTTATATAGAAGGCGAGGGTGCCGAGACGATCGTCATGATTCACGGCTGGCCCGATACCTATCGCGTGTGGGATGCGCAGGTGGCCGAATTGCGCCACCGGTATCGCTGCGTGCGTTTCACGCTGCCGGGTTTCGATATCGCCAAGCCGCGCCGTTCGTACTCGCTGGACGCGATGATGCGGGTGCTGCTGCACATCGTGAACAGCGTCAACAAGAAGGAAAAAGTCATCCTGATGCTGCACGACTGGGGCTGCGTGTTTGGCTATGAGTTTTACATGCGCAACAAGACACTGGTGTCGGCGATTATCGGCGTCGATATCGGCGATGCGCAGTCCAAGGCCACCATCCGTTCGCGTTCGGTCGGCCAGAAGATGATGGTCAGCGGCTACCAGAGCACGCTGGCGCTGGCCTGGGCCATCGGCGGTCCGGTCGGCACGGTCATGACGCGCACCATGGCGCGCGTACTGGGTGCGCCGTCGCCGCGCGAGCATATCAGCGTCGGCATGGACTACCCGTATTACATCCTGACCGCCGGTGCGGCCGGTTCATATAGTTCGCTGGTGCCGTTCGTGCCGAAAGTGCCGATGCTGTTCATCTACGGCACCCGCAAGCCGTTCATGTTCCATTCGCCGCAATGGACGGAAACCATGGCGGCGCGCGAAGGCTGCAAGGTGGTGGCGATGGAAACCGATCACTGGCCGATGATACGTCAGCCGGAACGTTTCAATGACGTCGTCATCAGCTGGCTGGAAAAACCAGCCGTTGACGCGGAAAATCAGGAAGAGGACGCCGCCTGAGCAGGCGGCTCCGGGATTAACGCAGGCGGATCGGTTTCTGGTACGGCGCGAACGGTGGCGGCGGCAGCTGCGCCGAGGCGTAGGCCTGGCGGAAGCAGTCGGCTTTCTTGCCTTCGACGTCGGTGGTGCTGCGCGTCACTTTGCCCGATGCGTCCAGCGTCAGGATGATCACCACCGGATGCTTGGAAATGTCGTGGCAGTTGCCGCGCTCGTCGAGCTTCTGCGCATTGTTATAGTTCAGCGAGATTTCCTCGTACTTGGTGGCCTTGTCGTTCGGGAACTGGGCGTTGAACTTGTTCATCTCGCCGGCGAAGTTGGGATTGGCCGGTGGCGCTGGTTCGTCCTTGCCGCCGCCGCCCATGGTCGAGCAACCGGTGGCGATCAGCAGGACGGCGCTGGCTGCTGCAAGAGTCAGGATATTGGTCTTCATTTCTTCTCCTCATTGAATGTACTGTTGAATACATAGTACAAATTTCACCCATCTTGTGGCGCACGATTAGTTGCGTAGGAGAAATCCTACAGCGGCTCGGCGGCGGCGCGCGAGGTGCAGGCGGCGCACTGCCGGCGCCGTCAATCTGCATTTCAGTCGCTGTTTTTTGCGCTTCATCGCATCCCCGTGGCAGGCCATAACGCCTTTAGGTACAGTACAACCATACCGCAGCACTTACTGACCCACCACTCAAGGAGCTCATCATGAACATCGCTAAAAACATGGAAATCATCTTCGTCGCCGCTACCGTGATCGCCGGCGCCACCACCTTCGCCACCGCCGCCGATGAATACGATGCCGTGGTGGTCGCCCCCGTCGCCAAAGTGGTGGTGCTCGACAAAGCCGCCGCCATGCCAACCGTGACTGTCACCGCCAAACGCCTGACCGCCGCCGAAAAAGCCGCGCTGTAATGGCGGCAGCCGGCGGGCTGCGCAAAACTCGCAAGCAAGTGGCGTCGTCTTGGTACAATGGTTGTTTTCGTTATAAACGCCTTTGCTCCCATGATTGATATCCAACTGCTCCGTAAAGATATAGCTACCGTCGCCGCGCGCCTGGCGACCCGCAAGTTCCAGCTCGATGTGGACGCGTTCAACGCGCTCGAAGCGGAACGCAAAGCGATCCAGTTGCGCACCGAAGAGCTGCAGGGCAAGCGTAATTCGCAGTCCAAGCTGATCGGCATGATGAAGGGCAAGGGCGAAGACACCTCGGCGCTGATGGCGGAAGTCGCCGGCCTCGGTGACGAGCTGAAGGCCAATGAAGCAAAACTGTCCGAGCTGCAGGCCAAGCTGGGCGATTTCCTGCAAACCATCCCGAACCTGCCGCACGAATCGGTGCCGGTCGGCACGGATGAAGCCGGCAACGTGGAGGCGCGCAAGGTAGGCACGCCGCGCAGCTTCGATTTCGAGATCAAGGACCACGTCGACATCGGCGCGCCGCTGGGCCTGGACTTCGACACCGCGACCAAGCTGACCGGCTCGCGCTTCTCGGTGATGAAAGGCGGCATCGCCCGTCTGCACCGCGCGCTGGCGCAGTTCATGCTGAACACCCACACCGACGAGCACGGCTACACCGAGTGCTACACCCCGTACATGGTCAACGCCGATTCGCTGCGCGGCACCGGCCAGTTGCCGAAATTTGAAGCCGACCTGTTCTCGGTGAAAAAAGGCGGCGCGGAAGGCGAGGGCGAGACCTTCTACCTGATCCCGACCTCGGAAGTGTCGCTGACCAATATCGTGCGCGACGAGATCCTGGCGGCTGAAGCGCTGCCGCTGAAGATGACCGCCCACACCCCATGCTTCCGCTCGGAAGCGGGCAGCTACGGCCGCGACACCCGCGGCATGATCCGCCAGCACCAGTTCGACAAGGTCGAGATGGTGCAGGTGGTGCATCCGGACCATTCGTACGCGGCGCTGGAAGACATGGTCGGCCACGCCGAAACCATTCTGCAACGCCTGGGCCTGCCGTACCGCGTGATGTCGCTGTGCACCGGCGACATGGGCTTCGGCGCCACCAAGACCTACGATCTGGAAGTGTGGCTGCCGGCGCAGAATACCTACCGCGAGATTTCGTCGCTGTCGAACTGTGAAGCGTTCCAGGCACGCCGCATGCAGGCGCGTTTCCGCAACGCCCAGGGCAAGCCGGAATTGCTGCACACGCTGAACGGTTCCGGCCTGGCCGTGGGCCGCACGCTGGTCGCCGTGCTGGAGAATTATCAGCAGGCTGACGGCTCGGTGGAGATCCCTGCCGTGCTGCGTCCGTACATGGGTGGACTGACGCATTTAAAAGCGTAAATTTAGTCCTTCCATTTTCTCAACCACCTGCTATAATCTTGCCTTCTCGCAGCAGCAGGTGGAGAAAAACGGAGAGGTGGCAGAGTGGTCGAATGTACTTGACTCGAAATCAAGCGTAGGGGCGACCCTACCGTGGGTTCGAATCCCACCCTCTCCGCCATTTGTTTGGATGTGAGAAAAAGTAGTAAAAATGCGTCACCAGGAGAGGTGGCAGAGTGGTCGAATGTACTTGACTCGAAATCAAGCGTAGGGGCGACCCTACCGTGGGTTCGAATCCCACCCTCTCCGCCAATATTCAGTAAAAAAGCCTCCGCAAGGAGGCTTTTTTATTTTCCGAACCGATCGGTTACACTGTTCGCCATCATGAACGATGTAGAGCCTTCCCTCGACGACCTGACGATTTTCCTGGCGGTGTGCAAGGCCGGCGGCTTCCGCGCTGCGGCCAAGCAACTCGGCCTGTCCGCCTCGCATGTCAGCGAAACGCTCACGCGCATGGAAGCGCAATTGGGCGTGCCGCTGCTGTCGCGAACCACGCGCAGCGTCATGCCGACGGCTGCCGGACAAGCGCTGGCCGACCGTATCGCGCCGCTGTTGTCCGCTACCCGCGCCGCCTTGCTGGAAGTGACCAGCGCCCAGGCTGAGGTGCGCGGCCTGCTCAAGCTGAACATCGGCACTGCGCTGATGGATATGCTGGCGCCATTGATCAACGAGTTTCTCGACGCTTACCCCGCCGTGCGGGTTGAGCTGGTCATCAATGACCGCCTGGTCGACATTATTGCGGCCGGCTGCGATGCTGGTATCCGCTACGGCAAAAATCTGTCGCCAGGCATGATCGCGGTGCCGATCGGGCCGCGCTTTCAGCACCTGGCGCTGGCCGCCTCTCCCGAATATCTGGCGCGACGCGGTGCGCCTGCCCATCCGGACGAGCTGCTGCAGCATGCCTGTATCCGCATGCGCTTTTCCAGCGGTGCGCTGAGTCCGTGGACCTTCGAGCGCGACGGCGAAGTGCTGACGGTGGATGCGCCCAGCCGCCTGACGGTGGGCGTCCAGGCGGCCGAAGCGGCAGTGGTCTACGCCTGCGCCGGCCATGGGCTGGTGTGCACGCTGGATCATTGGCTGGCGCCGCATCTCCAGACCGGCAAGCTGATACCGGTGCTGGAAGATTGGTGGCATCAGATAGACGGGCCGTGGATGTATTTCCCGAACCGGCTGATGCCGGCGCCGTTGCGGGCGTTTGTCGATCTGATCGCCAGCAAGCGGCAATCGGGAGGCGACGGCCTACCGCTTCTGCGCTGACCTGTCTACCAGGCGATTTCGCCTTCGGCGTCAAGGAATTTGCCGTGCGGCTCGGCGCTGCTTTGCAGCGCGAATTTGACCGGTATTGCCGCACCTTCCGCCGCCGACAAGTAGCCCTGGTTGCCAGTCAAATCCGTTCTGACATAGCCGGGCGCCACGGAGTTGACGACGATCGGGCTGTCGCCCAACTCGCCGACCAGTTGCACCGTCAGCATATTGAGCGCGGCCTTGGAGGCGTTATAGCCGATCAAGCGCGCCGCAAAGTAGGGCGAAGTTTTATCGGCATTGCCGGCGAGCGAGCCGAGCGTGCTCGACATATTGACGATGCGGCCGGCAGTCGACTGGCGCAGCAGCGGCAACAGCGCCTGCGTGACGCTGAGCGCGCCAAAGAAATTCGTCTCAAACACACGGCGCACGACATCGACCGGGGTGCTGCTGGGCGCGCCGTCGCCGGCGACATTGATGCCGGCGTTGTTCACCAGAATATCCAGGCGGCCGTATTGCGCGGCGATCGCCGCCGCCGCTGCGGCGACGCTGGCCGGATCGGTGACATCGAGGACCATCGGGTGAACGTCGAGTCCCTCGTTCTGCAGCAGTTGCGCGGCGGCGCGGCCACGGCCGGCGTCCCGCGCCGCCAGCAGTACCCTGGCGCCCGCCTGGCCGAGTTGACGGGCTATCTCGATGCCGATGCCTTTGTTTGCGCCGGTGACGAGCGCCACCCGTTTGCTGAGCTTTTCCATATCGTTCCTTACAGTTGAAGAGCCCCCATGATGGTCGGTCGGCTCAACTTTGATAAGGCGGCTGGCATCGAACAGCCTGTTCGTCCAGGCGAACAGCAAACAGCCGTGTTCACGCAGAAATGCGGGTTTAGCGTTTTGCAGCTAGAATGCGGAAAATTATTAAAGGAGCAAACGTGAAATCCCTGATCGCATTCCTGACGGCCACGCTGTTGGCCGGCGCCGTTCATGCCGCTACGCCCAATCCCACCGCCGACGACGTCAAGGCCGCGCATGACCTGCTAGCCTCGATGCAGGCCGAAAAAATGATGCGCATGACGGCCGGCATGAGCAAGTACGCCTCGCCGGAGCAGCGCAAGCAGGTGATGGACAAGGTGATCAACCTGCAGCCGGAATTTGTCTACACGCGGCTGGCGGCGCCGGTGGCCAAGCTGCTGAGCAAGGACACCTCGCTGGAGATGACCCGGTTCTACCAGTCCAGCTACGGCAAGAAAGTGCTGCACGACACCTACAACAGCAGTGCCCAGATGTATCCAAGCGCGCCCAAGCCGACTCCAGCCGAGCAGGCCGAGCTGAAAAAGCCGGCCTACATCAAGGCCGATCAGGAATTCAAGGCCAACGAATCAGCCATCCACCACGAGACTTTCGTGCTGCTGAAAGAAATCATCAGCAGCAAATAAAGCTCAGGCGCCGCAGCATTTCTTGAACTTCTGGCCGCTGCCGCACGGGCAGGGATCGTTGCGGCCGGCCTTGGCCACTTTCGGCTGCGGCGCGTGGAAGAAGGCGTTGATCTGCACCACGGCCGGCGTCACCTTGGCGGCTTTCACCGGCGGCTGGAACGGCGCCAGCAAGGCCGGCTGGCTGGCGCGCAGCGGCGCCCAGGCGTCGTGGTTCAGCTGCACGCCGGCCAGGAAGCCGGCGCACCAGGCTTCGGCGGTCCAGCTGCCGCCGCATTCGTAGATCGGCTCGAAGCTGGCCGGATCTTTCTGCAGCCAGGTTTGCATGTAGGCGTGATGGCGCGCGATCAGCGCCGCCGCCTCGTCATTGCCCGCGCTATCGCCATCGCCCCAGACCAGCGGCAGCCAGGCCGCCGCCGGCGTCTCGACCGGACCGGCCGCCAGCGCCGTCAGCAGGCCTTCCAGCCCGGCCACGTCCAGCGCCTGCGGGCCGACGGCGGCCAGCAGGTCGTCGAGTTGGTCGTATTCGTCATCGGTGAGGGGGGCGGTCTGGCTCATGGCTGCTGTCGGTGAAATCGGAAAGCCGCCATTGTACCTACTTGGCCTTGGGTGGCGCCGGTTTGTTGGGAGGTTTGTCGACGATCAGCACGTGCTTGTCGACCGCGCCGGTTTTTTCCTGTTTGACGACTTGGACCGCCACCGGCCGGTGGTCGTGCACCGAGCGCGGCGCTTTTGGAGCCAGCATGATTTCCCCTCTGTTGTGTTGTTGAAACCGCAAATGGGAGCGATTTCCAATTTTGCAAGTAGACAAAGATGTATACTTCGTGAATACTAGGGCTTTCATCATGACGGAATCACACCATGTTCAAGAAGCTCGCTTTGGCTGTTGCCTTGTTGCCGCTGGCCGTACACGCGTCCAATCTGCCGGACTATCCGTTCATCCACACCAGCGGTGAGGCGATGCAGCGCATCGTGCCCGATCTGGGCGAGATCGATTTCGACATCAGCGCCTACGACGCCGATCCGGCGGTGGCGGTGGCGCTGGTGGCGACGCGGGCCGAGCAGGTGCGCGCCTTGCTGGCCGCCGCCGATCCCGAGGCCGTCACCGAGATCCACAATATGCGCAAGGAGATGCGCAAGCCGGAGCCGGGCGAGGCGCCCGGCGCGCAGGCCTACGACATCCGCAGTTCGGTGCACATCGCCGTCAACGACCTCGGCAAGTGGCGCGCCATCATGCAGGGCTTGCTGGACATGCCGAATATCGACCACATGGCCACCACCTTTGGCCGCAAGGACCGTGAGCAGACGGAGCAGGAGCTGACTGCGGCCGCCGTCAAGGATGCGCGGCGCCGCGCCGACGCCATCGCGGCCGGCTTCGGTAAGAAGGCCGGGGCGGTCACGGCCATCACCTCGGGCCAGTTGCGCAATCTGACCGGGTCAATCGGCCTGATGCCGGGCGATACCTACTTCCGCCGCGATACGCGCTCGGCCGCCGCCCAGTCGCCCGACAAGGATTTCCTGTCGTACGACCTGCTGAGCTGGTCGCAGACGGTGGATGTGATTTTCCGCATCAAGTAAGCGGCTGGCGGCCGGTGTGCGCTGGCGCACGCCGGCGCGCATTGCCGCCTTGTTTCTGGCGGCGCCTCCCCAACAATGAAGTCATGTTCATATTGCAGGAGGACGCAGCATGCTTTACGCCCACACCACCCCTGACCCCGAGGTGCCGCCGCCACCGCCGGAAAAAGATCCGCCGCCGGACAACACGCCGTTGCCGCAGCAGGCGCCGATCGAGGAGCCGACCCCGCCCAAGCCGCCGATCAAGACCTGACGTTTTCGTCACGCTTTTACTTTCGCTAAGTGCGCCAGCGCACCGTCCGTTGCGTGGAACGGACGGTATTCTGGTTCCACGCTCTGCAATGCCGTGAGAATCTGTGACAGTCGTTGCTACATGGATACATATTTTAATATTTGTGTTCATCGTCACATTGGGGTCATGAAAGAGTTTCTATAATTTAGTCATATCGTCAGGTTCAGTTCACGGAGAGCAATCATGGGCAATTCATTACACAACAAAATCTACCTCGGCCGCCGCAGCGTCGCCTTGAGCGCGAAGCGTGTACAAGCCCTGATTTGCATTGCCGCCTTCACCAGCATCGGCCTGGTGTGGCTGGCCATCCGCGCGCTGCAATAAACCCGCTTTGCAGTCTGGTTGCCAGCGCCGGCGACGCATGCGGCTTGCCGCCGTGCCGCCGTGCGCGTACCATGAGGGCCGCAGCAGTCTCTTATGGAAAAAATGGCAATGAAGAATGAAAAATTCACGCAGGACGAATATGACGCCCTGTACGAAATCAAACGCGGCATCAAGGGTGACCGCGTCAGCGCCTGCATCGGCCGCAACACCAAGCGCCTGTCCGGCCTCAAACTGATCAGCATCGCCCACAATGGCCGCATTTCGCTGACCGACAAGGGCGAGCAGACCATCTTCCTGCACCGTTGCGTGCTGGGTCTGCGCGCCGTCTCGGCCCAGGCGGGGGCGCCGCTGGACGCCGATGTGGCGATGTTCCTCGGTAAAAAATCGCACGTTCTGGCACGTCCGGAAGGCGGTTTCGAGATCAGTGACAAGGGCCGCGAATCGCTGGCCGACATCACCAACCAAGGCTTCTGATCAAAACGCTCCACGGAGCGTTTTTTTTTGCTGTAAAGTATGGCTTACACAGCAATAGTGAATGTAGATTTGATATGACCACCAACACGCTGCACAAGTTCCGCAAGCTTTTCCGCGTGCTGGTCACTGCTGTGGTGGTGGTGTTGCTGATTGTGAGCATCTTCGTGGTGCATGTGCTGAACCAGAGCCGCAAGCGCTATTACGCGGCGGCCGAGGAAACCTCGCACAATCTGGCGATCTCGCTGGAAAATTATCTGCATTCGCATTTTCAGGAGGCCGACCTGGCCTTGCGCCGCGCCGACCTGGAGTTCCGTACCCTGCACCAGCAGGGCCGCTTCGACGACGCCCAGTTCAGCGCCTACCTGCGCAGCCTGAAGGAGCGCCTGCCACACGCGCAGGCGGTGCGCGGCGCCAATGCCGCCGGGCTGGTGGTGTATGGCGAGCAAATCGATCTGCAACATCCGCAGGACCTGTCGGTGCGCGAATTCTATGCGCGCCTGCCGACCGCGCACGAGATGGTGTTCGGCGTGCCGGTGCAGTCGCGCATCACCGGCGAGTGGGTGCTGCCGCTGGTCTATCCGCTGACCCTGGCCAACGGCGACTTCGGCGGCACCGCCTATGTGCTGATGAACAATACCCGCATCAACGAGGCGTTCTCGTCGCTGAACATCGGCGCCAACGGCTCGATCGTGCTGCTGGACGACCGCAAGCGCGTGCTGCACCGCTATCCGGAAGTGCCGGACATGCAGTTCGGCAGCGTGGTCAAGGTCAATCCGGTGACCCAGGCCATCCTCGACGGCAAGCGGCAGCGCGCCAGCTATACGGTGGTCAGCCCGCGCGACCAGCGTGAGCGCACGCTCAGCATCGAGAAGATCGGCGCCTATCCGGTGTATGTGGTGGTGGGGCTGGCCAGCGAGGATTTCCTGGCGCCGTGGTACAAGGAGATCCGCAACGCTTCGCTGTTCCTGGTGGTGCTGATCGGGCTGGCGATGGTGTTGCTGCGCGGCGTGCAGTTCGGCCTGCGCGAGCAGTTCAAGGCGCTGACGGCGCTAGGCGAGTCGGACCAGGCCCTGCAACAATCGCTGGCGCGGCTGACGGCGTCGGAGTCGCGCTGGCGCTCGCTGACCGAGGGCTTGCCGCAGATGGTGTGGACCGCGACGCCGGCGCTGCGCATCGATTTCATGAGTCACCACTGGGAAAGTTTCAGTGGCTTGCCGGCGGAACAGCTGATGGCCGGCGGCGACTGGTCGCGGGTGATCCATCCGGACGATTTGCCGACCTTGACGGCGGCCTGGCAACGGGCGCTGGCCGATGGCGACCAGTTCCGCTGCGACTGCCGGCTGCGCCGCCATGACGGCGTCTGGCGCATCTTCGACAACCACGCGCTGCCGCAGCGCGGCGCCGACGGCGCCATCGTCAGCTGGGTCGGCAGCAGCACCGACAGCACCGAGCTGCGCGCCGCCCACGATGATCTGTTGCAGGCCAAGGAGGCGGCCGACAAGGCCGGCCGCGCCAAGTCGGACTTCGTCGCCAATATGAGCCACGAGATCCGCTCGCCGATGAATGCGGTGCTGGGCATGCTGCAATTGCTGCGGCAGACGGCGATGAGCGGGCGCCAGCAGGATTATGTCGACAAGGCGCATGCGGCCGCAAGCGCGTTGCTGGGCTTGCTGAACGATGTGCTGGATTTCTCCAAGGTCGAGGCCGGCAAGCTGGGGCTGGACCCGCATCCGTTCCGGCTGGATAAGCTGTGGCGCGATCTGGCGGTGATTTTGTCGGCCAATGTTGGCGACAAGACCATCGAGGTGCTGTTCCGCATCGATCCGGCGCTGCCGGCGATGGTGGTGGGCGATGCGCTGCGCTTGCAGCAGATTCTGCTGAACCTGGCCGGCAACGCCATCAAGTTCACCGAGCGCGGCGAGGTGGTGGTGTCGGCGCAGCTGGTGTCGCAGAGCGAGCACACGCTGTCGATCGCGTTTGCGATTCGCGACACCGGCATCGGCATCGCGCCCGATCAGTGCGAGCGTATCTTCGACGGTTTTTCGCAGGCCGAGGCGTCCACCGCGCGCCGTTTCGGCGGCACCGGGCTGGGACTGGCGATCAGCCAGCGGCTGGTGCGGCTGATGGGCGGCACCTTGCGTGTGGTCAGCGAGGTGGGGCAGGGCAGCGTGTTCGATTTCGCGGTGGAGTTCGGCATTTCGGCCGTCCAGCCGGACAGCGCGCCGGCCACCGCCTTGCCGTTGCAGGATGCCTTGATGCGCGGCCTGTCCTGTCTGGTGGTGGACGACAATCCGGTGGCGCGCACGGTGTTGCGCGAGATGGCGGCATCGTTCGGCTGGCGCGTGGATGTGGCGGCCGACGGCTACGAGGCGCTGGAGGCGATTGCCGGCCAGGCCGCGCGGCGCAAGGCCTACGACGTGGTGTTCATCGATTGGCGCATGCCGGCCATGGATGGCTGGGAGACCAGCCGCCGCATCCGCCAGCTGGCGCCGCAGGGCCGCACGCCGCTGATCGTGATGGTAACGGCCCATGACCGCGAGTTGCTGGCGCAGCGCCAGCAGGAGTTGTCGCCGGTGCTGGATGGGTTTGTGGTCAAGCCGGTGACGGCGTCGATGCTGTTCGATGCGGTGGCCGATGCGCGGCTGGAGCACCGCAAGCCGGCCTTGCTGGCGGCGGTGGCGGTGCCGGCGCGGCGGCGCTTGGCCGGCCTGCGGCTGCTGCTGGTGGACGATAATCCGGCCAACCAGCAGGTCGCCAGCGAGTTGCTCAGCAATGATGGCGCGCAGGTCGAGGTGGCCAGTTCGGGGGCGATGGCGCTGGGCGTGGTGGGGCGGCTGGGCGCGCTGCCGGATTTGATTTTGATGGATATCCAGATGCCGGAGATGGATGGCTACCAGACCACCCATGCGATCCAGGCGCGGCTGGGCGTGAATACGCCGCCGATCGTGGCGATGACCGCCAACGCCATGGCTTCCGACCGCATCGCCGCGCTGGAGGCGGGCATGGTCGATCACATCGGCAAGCCGTTCGATCTGGAGCAGTTGATTGAGGTGATCCTGAAGCACGCGCGCCGTGGCGGCGTGGCGCTGGCCGGTGCGCCGGCCGCTGTCGCGTGGCATGCCGACGCCGCCGCGAATGCGCCGCGCACCACCGCCGCCGTCCATG